>JYOD01000081.1:0-42289 GCA_000955785.1 Burkholderiaceae bacterium 16 | reverse complement strand
GGCGACCTACTTTTTTGTCTTGAGCCAAAAAAGTAGGCAAAAAAGGCGCGCCGGATGGGGCGCCCCATACGGCCTGGTACACCTTCACGGCTCGCTTCGCATCGCCTGGGGGATGGCCCCTGGGGGCCTGGTTGTGGTGGCATTTTCCCGGATTTGATCATGCGTATTCTTGTTGTTAATCCTAATATTTCCGAGAGCGTTACCGAGTTGATTCGCGCGGAGGCTGCGCGTACGGCTTCGCCTGGGACTTCGCTAAAGATGGCGACGGCGCAGTTTGGCGTGGCTTATATCGAGACGCGTTTCGAGGCGCTGGTGGGGGGCTACGCTACGGCTTGCGTGGCGGCGGAGCATCAGGGGCAGTTCGATGGCCTGGTGGTGGCTGCGTTTGGCGATCCGGGGCTGGCGGGGCTGAAGGAATTGTTCAATGTGCCCGTGGTGGGCATGACGGAGGCGGCGCTGGCTAGCGCTTGCCTGCTCGGGCAGCGTTTTTCCATTATCGCGATCTCGCATCGGATCGAGGCTTGGTATCGCGAGTGCGTGGCTGCCAACGGGCTGACCTCGCGGCTGGCCAGCGTGCGTTCGTTGCAGCAGCCGTTGCGCGATATCGGCAGCGTGCAGGAGGATCATGCCGCGCGGCTGGAGGAGCTGAGCCTGAAGGCGGTGCGGGAGGATGGCGCCGATGTGATCATCGTGGCGGGGGCGCCGCTGGCCGGACTGGCGCGCACGCTCAAGGACCGGATTCCGGTGCCGGTGGTGGATGGTGTGTCGAGCGCGATCCGCCATTGCGAGAGCCTGATCGTGCTGGCGCCTGTCGGCGCCGCCGAGGGCAGCTTCGCGCGGCCTCCGCGCAAGCCGAATCACGGGTTGCCGCCGACGCTGGCGGCGATGCTGGATCAACAGTGACGCCTGACGGGGCCGTCGCGATCAGCTCGTATAATTCGTCGGCCAGGCATTCCGATGCGACCGCCGGAGAGATTACCTTGCGACAGGCCCTGTTGATCGTCGATGTCCAGCCCACCTTCTCGCCGCCGCAATGGCTGATCGATGGCCTGCTGCCACTGGTGGGCCGGATGCCCTCGGTGGCAACCGTGGAGCACCATGACGAAGCGCGCACGCCATTCATGCGCCAGCTTGGCTGGGCACCGGGCACTGGCGATGCGTCCCTGATCCCGGCGGATCGCGTGTTCGTGAAGCATGGCTATCTCCCATCCGGCGATGCGATCGCGTATCTGCGCGAACTGGCGCCCGAGCGGGTGCTTGTCGCCGGCATCCAGACGGAAACATGCGTGCTGGCGGCGGGATTTGCGCTGTTCGATGCCGGGCTGCAGCCCACGCTGCTTTCCGACCTCACCGTAGGTTCGTCTCTCGATCCTTCCGGCGCGCTGGGCGTAAAGCTGTGGCTGCATCATTTCGGCAGCGTCATTACGCGCGCCGAGGCCATGGCGCAATAGCACGTACCGCCCTCAGGCCGCCACCCGCAAACCCAGTTCGCCAAGGCTCTCGCGCAGCGCCTGCCTGAGCGGCGTGCGCGGCAACTCGCCCACCAGCGCTTGCAGCGCGGAGCCGTCGAGCGCGTGCGGCACCTTCCACAAGTAAGCCATCTCCGCGAGTTCGCGCCACATCGGCACTACCGCGCCGCCGGCGCGGATCAGCCACCAGGGCATGCCGCCCACGCGCGGCGCTTGCTGCATGCCGCTGGCTTCCGCCAGCGCGCTCACCAGTTGCCCGCCCGTCAGCGTATGCCCCGCGAAATGCAGTACGGCATGGCCGAGCAGGTCCGCTTGGCGCTGCGCCACGGCAACGAATGCCTGCGCCAGGTCGGGCAGGTAGGCCCAGGCATGCGCGCAGTCGCGCGGGCCTGGGTAGACGACCTTGCCTTGGTCGAGCGATTTGGCGATCGCCAGGTCCATCCATGAGCCGCGCCCCGGCCCGCCAAAGAAGTCTCCGGCGCGGATGACCACGCTGCGCAGCGCCGGGGCGCGCTTGCGCATGGCCGCCTCGATAAGGCAACGGATCTGGCCCTTGCGTGCGCTGGGCCGCTCGTCGGTGCCGGGGCGCAGCAGCGGCGGCATGGATTCGCCGTAGTTGTAGACGTTGCCTGGGAAGAGCAGCAGAGCGCCCAGTGCCTGCGCCACATCCATTGCGCTGCACGCGAGCGCTTCGGCGTGCTGCTCCCATTCCGTGTAGACGGGGTTCAGCGCGTTCACCACCACGCTGGCGCCGCGCGCGGCGGCGCTCAACTGCGCGGTGTCGGCAACGTCGATGGCGAGGCTGCGCACGCCTTGCGGCACGGCGCCGGCCAGCGGGCGGCGTGCCTGCGCCAGCACGCTCCAGCCGGCGGCGGCAAAGGCATCCACCAGGGTGCGGCCGAGCCGTCCGTTGGCGCCGAGGATCAATACGGTTTCGCTCACGATGTTCTCCTTGCTCTGCCGCTCGTCCCGCGCAGCCCGCCGGGATGGCGTGGCTGACAGGCAGGCCCGATGAAGACCATTGTGGGCGATTCCCCGCTACCTCACAATTGCATGACCTGGTAACTCACGAATTCATTTTTGAATACCGTGAGAGGCAAGGAAAGAGAGAAAACATGGCCGAAGAATTCGACTGGGCGCTGATGCGCTCCTTCCTGGCGGTGATGGAAAGCGGCAGCCTGCTGGGCGCGGCGCGGCGGCTTTCCAGCAGCCAGCCCACGCTGGGGCGGCATGTGGCGCAACTGGAGGCGCAACTCGGCGTGCCGCTGTTCGAGCGCACCGGGCACGGCCTGCAGCCCACCGACGCCGCGCGCGCCATCGCCGGGCATGCGCGCGCCATGCAGCAGGGCGCCGATGCGGTGGCGCGCACGCTGGCGCGCGGCCAGGCGGGCATCGCGGGCACCGTGCGCGTGTCGGCCAGCCGCGCGGTGGCGAGCTTCCTGCTGCCGCCGCTGCTGGCGGACCTGCGCCTGCGCGAGCCGCAGCTCGCCATCGAGGTAGTGTCGTCCAACGAAGTCAGCAACCTGCTGCGGCGCGAGGCGGATATCGCCATCCGCATGGTGCGGCCCAGCCAGGCCTCGCTGATCGCGCGCAAGGTGGCGAGCGTGCCGCTGTGCGCCTGCGCCCACGAAGACTACCTGCGCCGCAAGGGCGTGCCGCGCACGCCGCAGGACCTGCTGCGCCACGAGCTGGTGGGCTATGACCGCGGGGACGCCATCCTGCGCGGCTTCCGCGCCATGGGAGTCGAGGTCTCGCGCGAGGCGTTCGGCGTGCGCAGCGACGACGATATCGTGCTGTGGCAATCGATCCGCGCCGGACTGGGCGTGGGTTTTGCCGCGCGCTATATCGCCGCCGGGGATCCGCGCGTGCGGATCGTGCTGCCGGAGCTGACGATCCCGCCGTTGCCGGTCTGGCTCACCGTGCACCGGGAGATCCGCGGCAGCGCGCGCATCCGCGCGGTCTACGATTTTCTCGCGAGCGCCATTCCCGCCGCACTGGCATCAGCGTAAGCCGCAGACAGCGTGGCCCGCCTCAATCGTCGAGCCTGACATGCTCCGCAAGATGGCCGACCACGGTGGCGATGCGCCGCAGATGCCGCGACTCGGGATGCGTCAGCAGCCACAGGTCCGTCTCGCACTCGTCCAGCGGGCCGCTAAGCGCCACCAATTTGCCGCTGCGCCGGCCCATCATCAGCGAGACGACACCGGCACCAAGCCCGGCCTCCACCGCTTCCACCACGCCGGCGATGCTGTTGACGCGGTACTGTGGCGTCACCCGCGGCAGGTGCTTGCGCCGCCAGCGCACCGAAGGGTGATCGGGCATGGCCTCATCGGGCGCGATCCAGGGCAGGGTGGATAGCGCGGCCGCGTCGAACGGCGCGCCCGGCACCGGGACCGGCACGCCAGCCGACTCGGCCAGTCCGCGCGATACGAACACCGCCACGCGCAAGCGGCCGAGGCATTTGCCGATCAGGTGATCGGGCGGCTGCCGCGTGGCGCGCACGGCGATGTCGGCATCGCGCCTGGTCAGGCTGACCAGCTCGTTGGTGGCGATCAGCTCAAAGCTCAGCCCTGGATGGCTGCGGCCGAGCGGCGCCAGCGCCGGCAGCACCATGCCGTGCAGCACGGTATCGGTGGTGGTGATACGCACCAGGCCGGATACCGTGCCCGCCGTTACCGAGGCGTGCGCGCGCGCCGCTTCCAGCTCGGCCTCGATGCGCTCGGCATGCTGGGCGAACTGCTGCGCCAGTTCCGTCGCCAGGTAGCCCGAGCGGCTGCGCTCGAACAGGCGCCGGCCCAGGCCTTTCTCGATGCGCTGCAGCGCGCGGAACACGGTGGAGGTATCGAGCCCGAGCCGGCGCCCGGCTTCGGCCAGCGTGGCGCCGCGCACCAGCGCAAGCACGATGTCCAGGTCGGGAGAGGAAAGTTGATATGGCATGTTCATTGCAAATTTGCAGTCATGACTTGCGTTCACGCGCATTGTGATTGCATGACTGCAATCCTAGACTGCCTGCACAGCCACCACAAGCCGTGGCGGCGAAACCCGAAACGCCGAACCATCCCACCTCCAAGGACAACCCGATGAAGCTCTACTACACCCCTGGCGCCTGCTCGCTGGCCGTCCATATCGCGCTGCGCGAAGCCGGCCTGCCGTTCACCCTCGCCAAGGTCGACCTGGCCACGCACAAGCTGGCCGAGCCGGAGCACGGCAGCGATGACTTCTATATGGTGAGCCCGCGCGGCTATGTGCCGCTGCTGCAGCTGGACGACGGCTCGCGCCATACCGAGGCGGCATCGCTGCTGCAATACGTGGCGGACCTCGCTCCGGCCAGGGCGCTGCTGCCGGCGGCCGGCACCAGGGAGCGCCTGGAAGCGGTGGGCTGGCTGACGCTGGTCTCCACCGAGCTGCACAAGGTCTTCAGCCCATGGCTGTGGCACAAGGAAACCGCCGAGAGCACGCGCGAGGCATGCAAGGCCAAGGTGGCCATGCGCTTCGCCGAACTCGACAAGCACCTGGCCACCCGCGATTTCCTGGCAGGCAAGCAGTTCACCGTGGCCGACGCCTACTGCTTCGCCATCGTCAACTGGGCCAATATCCTGCACATGCCGCTCAACCCCTATCCCGCGCTGCAGTCCTACCTGTCGCGCGTGGCGGCGCGCCCCAAGGTGCAAGAGGCGCTGGTGGCCGAAGGGCTGGCGCGCGACTGATGGCGCGGATCAGGCTGCCGCGGCGGTGAAGGGCGGCAGCCTGTAATTGTCCTGGCTCAGCAGGTCCAGCCCGCACTCGAGCGTCGACACCCAGTCGATGAACTGCGCCACCATGGCCTTGCCGCGAAATGACGGACCGTGCTGCGGCACGATCCACTCGATATCCAGTTCGCGCGCCATATTGGCCCACAGCCGGCAGGCGCTGTTGCCGCTCATATAGCGCTGGTGGAATGGCAGCATGGCGTGCGTATGGGCGGCAAAATCCTCCACCACCGCGCCCGCCTCCCGCGCGCTGGTCATGGCCGCGCCAAGGTCGCCGGAGAACAGGATCTTGCTGACCGGATCGTAGAACTGGAAGTTGCCTTCCGAGTGCAGGAAATGCGCCGGCACCGCCAGCAGCGTGCAGTTGCCCAGCGGCACCGGCATGCCGGCGTCGGGGATGGTGACGATGCGCCCTTCCGTCTTGCCGGCCTGGCAGAAATGCGGCAGGAAGCGCGCCCACACGCGCGAGATCAGGATGCGGCTGCCGGAGGCCGTAAGCCAGCGCCCGAGCGACGCGACGATATCCGGATCGGCGTGCGAGGCCAGCACATAGTCGAGCTGCTTGGGCGGAAAGTAACGGCTGATGGCTAGGTACAACTCGCCGTAGGTCATGTGCCCGCCGGGATCGATCAGCGCGCCGTGGCCGTGATCGACGATCAGGAACTGGTTGGTCTGCACCACCTCGCCGTGCTCTTCCTCGACCAGGTCGGAAAACAGCAGGCACGTATGCCCGCCGGCGTCGTATAGCGTGATGGCCATCGTTTGTCTCTCCCCAAAGCGGCGAAAGTAGCGATGGCGGCGCTTGCGCGGCTTGACGCTGGTCAATAAGCGGTCGAATCGGCCCCCGATGCAGCGGGTCCGGCCACGCCGGAGCGCGGAACGGCGCGCCGTTCCCGTACCCGCGCCTGCGGGCGCCGCTCTGGAACGACGCCGTTTGCCTAGCGCGCGCCGTCCAGCAATTGCTCGATCTTGCCGACGAACTGCCGGTCGTCCGGCTTGGTCATGCTGTTATAGCTGCCCACCACCTGGCCGTTGCGGTCGATCAGGTACTTGTAGAAATTCCACTTCGGCGTGGTGCCGGACTGCCTGGCCAGCAGCGCGTACATGGGGTTGGCATCGCTGCCGCGCACATGCGATTTGCCGAGCATCGGGAATTTCACGCCGTAGGTGTTGTAGCAAAAGTCCGCGATCTCCTTGGAGGACCCGGGCTCCTGCGAGAAATCGTTCGAGGGGAAACCCAGCACCACCAGCCCACGCTCGCGGTACTTGGCGTACAGCGCCTCCAGCCCTTCGTACTGCGGGGTGAAGCCGCAGTAGCTGGCGGTGTTGACCACCACCACGACCTTGCCGGCGTACTGGCAGAGGTCCTGCGGTGCCTCGTCCTGCAAGCGGGGGAACTTGAAGTTCAGCGATGCCGGGCAGGCGCCGGCCGGTTTCGCCGCGCCGGCGGCCGGGGCATCCGCGGCCCGCGCGAGACGCGGCGTGGCGACGACAGCGGCGGCACCGGCTAGGATCAAGGCGCCAGTCAAGGCGGTACGTTGCAATGCGCGTGAGCGCTGAACGGGAAGACGGCGCATGAACGGAACTCCAGAAGTGGTCTGTCCGTAGTTTACGCCGTTGGCCGCCGATTGGATGCGGGCGTTGTGCCCGATGCGGCCCGTGCCGCCTCCCGCCCGCTTACTCCATCGCCAGCGTGGCCGCGTGCTCGGTCACGCTGCTGCGCAGCTCCACGTCCGGCATGCGGCGCACGATCGCCAGCGCCAGCAGGGCGGCGACGGCGCCTACGGCAAAGATCAGCTGGAAGCCCGACTCCACGCCGCCCGTCAGCACGTCCCGCACCGCGGGCGATAGATGGGCCAGCGCCTCGCTGCCGTGGCGCAGCGCGCCCAAGTCCAGGGCCTGGATCACGCCGGAAGACTGCAGCGCGTTGCGGAACTCCAGCGTCAGCAAGGTGCCGGCCAGCGCACCGCCAAAGGCGCTGCCGAGCGAACGCAGCACCAGCAGCGCGCCGGTGCCGGCGCCGGTATCGCGGCGCTCCAGCACGTTCTGCACCGTCATCAGGGTGCCCACCATCCCCATGCCCAGCCCCACGCCGGCCATCGTCATCGCCAGCAGCACCAGCACCAGCGGCGTGCCGGGCGATACCGCCACCAGCGCCAGCAGGCCAAGCGCCGCCGCGATGAAACCGCCGGTGAGGATGCCGCGCATCCGCCCCAGGCGCGGCGCCAGCCCGGCCACGATAAAGTTGCCCGCCACCGTGGACAGCAGGAACGGCACCACCAGCAGGCCGGATTCCGAAGCATCTGCGCCGCGCACCAGCTGGAAATGCAGCGGCAAGGCGAAGATGCACAGGAAGATATTCAGCGCCGCCATCGCGGACGCCGCCACGCCCAACACATAAGCACGATTGCGGAACAGCCGCGGCGGCAACATCGGATCCGCGGCGCGGCGCTCCTGCCAGACCAGCGCGGCCGTTGCCGCCACGGCCAGCAGGGCCAGGCCGGCGATCTCCGGCGACAGCCAGGCATAGACATCGCCGCCCCAGCTCATCGCCAGCAGGAAGGCCACGATGGAAACGGTCAACAGCAACGCGCCGCCCCAGTCCACCCGCGCCGCGCCGCCGCGCGCCTGCAACTGGCTCAGGCCGCGATGGCACATGAACATTGCCAGCAGTCCCAGCGGCACATTGATCCAGAACAGCCAGCGCCACGAGAGATGATCCGAAGTCCAGCCGCCGACCAGCGGACCGGCGATGGAAGCCACCGCCCACACCGTAGCCAGGTAGCCCTGGTAACGCCCGCGCTGGCGCGGCGCCACCACATCGGCAATGGCCGCCTGCGCCAGCGACATCAGGCCCCCGCCGCCAATGCCCTGCAGCGCGCGGAACAGGATCAACTGCTCCAGCGACGCCGCCATCGCGCACGCCACCGAAGCCAGGATGAACAGCGCGATCGCCAGCATCAGCAGCCGCCGCCGGCCGTATGTGTCGGACAACTTGCCGTACAGCGGCGTGGAAACCGTGGAAGTGATCAGGTAGGCCGTCACGATCCACGACAAGTGGCCAAAGCCGTTCAGGTCGTTGGCAATCGCCGGCACGGCCGGGATCACCACGGTCTGGTCCAGTGCCGCCAGCAGGATGCACAGGACGATCCCGCCAATCACGCGCATGATAGCCTGGTGGCTCAGGGTAGGGGCAGGGGGGGCGACGGAAGAAGAAGGCGAAGCAGAAACAGACATCGAAAGGCAGCCGGCACGTAAGCATGAGTAGCCAGCGTCGCGCCCAACGGCAGACAAGTCATACCCTTTGTCCGCTTACAGCGTGGAACATGGCCACAAAATTGAATTCAGCTGATTGAACGCGTACCCAGTGCTGCGCGATGGAGGTGCTGCCGGTAGCAGCAAAGGCCACATGGGCGGCTCGGGAAAGGCCAATTCAGTGAACGCATAATTATATGCGGAGACTGAATATCGAGTGCGGCGCTAAGTTGGTTTGTGATGCGGCGTGGCGTGAGCGTCTTGCCGCATCATGGCTGCTTTTTCCCCGTTCACCCCGCTATCGGGCAGGAAATTGGCGAGGAGCCGCATGCGGAAGGGAGTTGGTATTTTTTTGCCGTACCAGTTCCAGCGTAAGCGGTGCCTGCGGTGGTCACGACCCGGCAGCCAGCCGCTTGCGCCAGTCCAAGACGCTGCAGCCAAAGGCGGCGTGGAACCAGTGGCTGAAGCTGCTCTGCGCGGAAAAGCCCAGCAGCCCGGCGACCTCGCCGATCGGCAGGTCGCTCTCTTGCAGGTGGCGCATCACCAGTTCCGAGCGCACCTGCTTGAGCAGGACTGAGAATGTCAGCCCTTCCGCGCTGAGGTAGCGGTGCAGCGTGCGGCGATCGACGCGCAGAAGATGCGCCACCTGCTGGGTCGTGCAGCGTCCTCCCGGGAGCAAGGCAAGGATCAGCTCCCGGCACGATTCGCGAACGCCTTCATCGCGGTGCCGCAGCGCCGCCTCCAGGTAGTCCCGCGCGAAGCGCGCAGCGCCCGGATTGTCGGGCGTGCGCGGCATCTGCAGATCGGCCGCCGCGCAGACCAGGCCGTTGAATGGCTGATTGAACATCGGGCTGCGACCGAAGAAGGCGCGGTGCGCCGACGCATCGACCGGCGGGCGGTGCGTGAAGCAAACCTCTAGCGGCCGCCACTGGGGACCGATCAGCTCGCGCAGAATGCGGAATTTCACGCCAACCGCCAGTTCCATCGCCTGCCGCGTGGCCAGTCCAGGGCTGGGCAGAAGCTCTTCGCGAATGATGACGGACTGGCCGGCGTCCTCGATACGAGTGATCAGCGTAGCGCTAAGCAGTTTCAGGTAGCGGCACAAGGTGTCGAGCGCCTGCCGCGGGGTCGGCTCTTCCTTCAGCACCAAGCTGATGGGCCCCAGGTTGGAAAAGGTGCGCCGCGCCGCCAGACGCAGGGCAAGGTCTTCCACGCCGGTGGCGCGCGCGGTGACTTCGAGCAATTCGCGCACGGCGTGGCTGGGGATTGGCGTCTCGGGATTTTCGAGCAGCCGCGCCGACAGCCCCACCCCTCGCAGGAAGGCGTGGGGATCGCGCCCGAGCGATTCCACCAGCTCGATGTAGCCGTTCAGGCTGGCACTGCGAATCAGTTTACCGACGTGTTGCATAGATTCCGCCAACGCCTCGGCGCACCCTGACGATGCGCCGCCCGTGCTGCGCATTGCTCGTTGCGTTATGACTTTCCATTGGCCGCGCTACGGCTTTTTTCCAGCTCCTGCAGCTGTCGCCACATCACTTTGCCCGTGCTGGACCTGGGCAGTGCATCGACGAATTCCACCACCCGTGGATACTTGTAGGCCGCCATGTTTTTCCTGGCCCAATCGATGATCTCTTCCGGCGTTGTGCCCTTCGCGGTGGACTTGAGCACCACCAAGGCTTTCACTGTCTCCCCGCGATAGGCGTCATGGGAGCCGATGATGCAGGCATCCTGTATAGCGGGGTGCTTGTATAGCAGGTTCTCGACTTCAGAGGGCCATACCTTGAATCCGGACACGTTGATCATCCGCTTCAGGCGATCCGTGATGAAGTAGTACCCGTCCCCATCCACGGTGCCCAGATCGCCGGTCCGGAAGTAGGTTCGTCCTTCCAGTTCGATGAAGGCCTCCCGTGTAGCCTCTGGCTTTCCCCAATAGCCCTTGAATACCTGCGGTCCGCTGACGATGATTTCGCCGACTTCGCCGACCGGCAATACCTTGAGCGTCGTCGGGTCGATTACGCGGGCTTCGGTATCGAAGGTCGGCAAACCGAGACATTGCTGTTTAGGCCGATGGCTCGGATTGTTGTGTGTTGCGGCCATTGTTTCCGACAGCCCGTATCCTTCCAGATAACTGAGCCCAAACTGTTGTTTCAGGCGTTCAGCGACCGCTTGCGGCATGGCCGCGCCTCCGCCTCCAACGTGGCGCAGGGTTGCGAGATTGAATCGCTCAAGATTCGCGCTTGCAAGGAGATCGATCACCATGGTTGGATTGCCCATCCAGTGTGTGACGCCATGCTGCGAGATGAGCCGGCCCGCGGCCTCGCGATCCCAGCGTGGCAGCATCACAATCGTAGCCCCGCAATAGATCGGCGCGTTCATGCCATGCTGCATGCCGCTCACGTGAAACAATGGCAATACCGAAAGGACAACCGATCCGGCTCCGCACGCCGACCAGATGCCATTGCCGATCGCGTTGTGCATGACGGATCGATGCGTATGGATGCACCCTTTGGGCGCGCCCGTGGTGCCAGAGGTATAGGGCATGACAGCCATGTCGTCGGCTTCGGCGTCATGTCCTGCGGGGACGTGCCGCGCTGCAAGCGCGTCAGACCAAAGCGACACCTTGCCAGCAGCCCACGCAGGCAGTTCGTACTCCGCCGTCATCCATGCCGGCAGCGAAGGCTCGGGGGCTGCATCGGCAGCAGGCAGCTCTTCCGCATAGCGGGTCATCAGCGCGCGTTGAATATGGCCAGCCGACAGCAGGTCCTCGCTAATCCCTGTATCGAAAGCGTCCGCGGCACACACGACCACCCGGGCCGCGCTGTCCATCACGTAGTGACGGAATTCGTCGGCCTTGTTCATTGGGTTGACCGGCACGACAACCGCCCCGGCACGCAGGATGGCGTAGTAGGCAATGATAAACTGTGGGCAGTTCTGCATATACAGCAACACCCGGTCGCCTTTCCTGACGCCGGCTTCGTGCTGAAGCCATCCCGCAATGGCCATCGCTTGCGCATGCAGATCGCTGAAGCTGACCGCATAGCCATAGCAGTGGATTGCGGTCTTGCGGGGAAAACGCCGCGCGGAGACTTCCAGGTTGTACCAGAGGGACGTTTCCGGCGACACAATCGGCGACACAATCCCGCTCGACCCCTTACCGGAATTTACGTGCGCCGGTGGAAAATCCGGCCTTGCGTGCAACATGGTTTACTCCCCCTCTTTCTTGATACTCTGCTTGAGCCCCCGCCAGCGCTTCGGCGTCTGAATCATCATTCGGGCTTGAAGTTGATCGAGCGCAATAGCTTGCCCTGCCGTTCGTAGGATTCACGCACGTCTACGGAAAGCTCTTCACTGGTAGCCGGTGAACCAACCTCCATACCGAGGTCTTCGATCTTCTGCCGGATCTCGGGCGTTTGCATTGCCTTGAGCGTGGCGTCGCGCATCTTGGCCACCACGGCTGGCGGTACGCCTGGCGCCGACCAGAGCGCCATCCAGCTGACTTCCTTGAGGTCTGGAAATCCCAGCTCGGCGAAGGTCGGAAGATCAGGCAGCGCGGGAATCCGCTTGGGGTAGGCAATGGCAAATGCCCTGAGCTTCCCTGACTTGATGAATGGAAGCGAAGTTGCCGGACCGTCGAACATGAGCGGAACGTGCCCCCCCATCACGTCTTGCAGCGCAGGTGGCGACCCCTTGTAGCTCACGGTGCCCGTCGTCAGTCCAGCAAGACGATTGAATTGCACGCCGATGGTCTGGCCACGCAGGCCGACACCGAAATTCGCATAGTCGACCTTACCCGGATTCGCTTTGACATACGTGATCAGTTCGCCGAGGTTTTTCGCGGGCAGGCCGGGATGGCCGACGAGCACGAGACCCTGCCGGGTAAGCTGCGCAATCGGAACAATGTCCTTGAACGGATCGTAAGACACATGCATGGCGTGGGGCACTTCCGAGGCAATGCCCTTTTGAATCAGCAGGAATGTGTATCCGTCCCGTGGTGCCGACAGCAGGCCATGGACGCCGATGGTTCCCGCCGCGCCGGCTTTGTTGTCGACGATCACAGTCTGTCCAAGCGGGCTTTGCAGCGCATGCGCGAAGAGGCGCGCCACGATATCGGCCGTGCCGCCCGGAGGTGCGGCAACGATGATCCGCACGGGCTTGGCAGGCCACTCGGCGGCATTCGCCGCTGGCGCGGTCGACAGCAGTGGAACAACTGCAATCGCGAGCGCCAGCGTCTGGCGTGCAATCAGGGGGACGCGCTTCATCGCAGTTCCTTTCGTGGTGCCAGCTGCTTGCCGGCTGTGGCGACCGGGTACTTCCGGCGGCAAGGACCCTGGCGGGATAGACTTGGCGCCCTATGTGGAGAGTCGTCGGGAAGCTGCATGTCTCGCTCCTATTGTGTTGGTAGAGTCTCTTGGCTCCTGGGCCAACCGGCATGCTTCGATGCTGCGGCCCGGCTCTGATATGGCCTTCGAGCAAATTCTAGTGGGCTCGCTCCTCCGGGCGCTTTGCATCGCACGACAGAATCTTGCGGATCGCGACAACCGATGTGCCGGCTGGCCCTTGTCCCAAGTAAGCAAATGAATGTCCCGGATTAGCAAGCGGGAATTGCTGGTGCTCAAGATACTCAGGGGACCAAACCGGCAGCAGCCCTTCCCCCTGGAGAACCACCATGAATTTCCTCGACGGCCACCTTTTCCCCGAAAACCAGCAGCCCCTGATCATCACGGCCGCGCCCTATGCACCCGGCTGGTTGCCTGAAGACTTTCCCGAGGACATCCCGGTCACGATGGAAGACCAGATCCAGAAGGCGGTGGACTGCTACAACGCCGGTGCCACGGTGCTGCACCTGCACGTGCGCGAGCTCGATGGGCGGGGCAGCAAGCGCCTGTCCAAGTTCAACGAACTGATCGCCGGCGTGCGCAAGGCGGTGCCCGAGATGATCATCCAGGTTGGCGGTTCCATCTCCTTCGCCCCCGAAAACGACGGCCAGGCCGCCAAGTGGCTGTCTGACGATACCCGCCACATGCTGGCCGACCTGGAACCCACGCCGGACCAGGTCACGGTGACCGTCAACACCTCGCAGATGAACGTCACCGACCAGGCCGAAGATGCGGATTTCCAGGGCACCTCGCGCGCGAACCCTGCCATCTTCAACGCCTACAAGGAAATGACAGTGCCTGCGCAGCCAGGATGGGTGGAGGAGCACGTCCGCCGCCTGACGGCCAAGGGCATCCAGAGTGCATTCCAGTGCTACAACCTCAACAGCTTCGAGTCGGTGGAGCGGCTGATGCGCCGCGGCTTCTACAAAGGCCCGCTGGTCATGAACTGGGTGGCCATCGCCGGCGGCATGGATACGCCCAATATCTACAGCCTCGGCAACTTCATGCGCGCGGTGCCCGATGGCGCGGTCGTCACGGTGGAAAGCAACGTGCGCAACGTGCTGCCGGTCAACATGATGGGAATTGCCATGGGCTTGCACGTGCGCTGCGGCACCGAGGACTGCCTGTGGAACCAGTCGCGCACGGAGAAAATCAGCACCGTGAAGCAGATCGAGCAACTGGTGCGCTTCTCGCGCGAGTTCGGCCGCGAGATCGCCACCGCAAAGCAGGCGCGCGAGATCTCCAGGATCGGTGTTTTCTACGACACGGTGGAGGAATCCCTGCAGGCGAACGGTTTCGCGCCCAATCGCAACGGCGGCAACCAGGGCTTCCTGCGCAAGACGTTCTGAGCGCGAATCCGGGCGGCGGGCGTTGTCAACTTGCCGGCAGGAGGCAGGACGGTGGGAGCGGGTCCACTGCTCTCAAGACGAAGGCAGTGGACGGAACTCGGGCGGCAGGTGATGCGCTGTGAAGCGCAGGTGTTTATTCCAACTACTATATAGGTGACTTGACACAGCCCAAACGCTTGGATACCTTCTGCGGCAACAACGCCGCGCCGCCGGCCGGTGATGGATGGCATGCGCAGTTGCTCCTCGCCTGGGCGGCGAAGGATTCAGCCGCCAAAGGATTTGCCTGAGTGATCATATGAGTACTCTGATTCGCAGCGCCCTTCTGGTCAAGTACTCCGAGATTGCCCGGACCTTGGGTGTCGACCCGGAGCGCATGATCCACCACGTCGGGGCCGACCGGTCTTGTATCCTTTCGCCGGACCTGCATGTTCCGGAATCATGGCTGGCAAAGGTGCTTGAATCCACCGAGCAGGCGTCCAGCTGCACGTCCGTCGGCCTGCTGATGGCTGAAGCCTGGCGGCTGTCCGATTTCGGTCCCGTCAGCCTGCTGCTCCAGCACCAGCCGACGCTGCGTCATGCACTGGGGCAGTTGGAGACGTATCGTCACCTTCTGAGCGAATCCGTTACCGTCCACGTTGAGGAAATCGATGATATCGCCATCGTCCATCAGCAGCTGATTACGGAAAGGCCGAATCCTGGCCGGCAGCCTGTCGAGCTTTCGGTCGGCGCGCTGCTGTGCCTGATGAAATCGATGCTTGGGGGAAGGTGGAAGCCGCGCAGCGTACACTTCTCGCATCTTGCGCCCGCAAGTCTTCATATCCACCATCGGCTGTTCGACACGAGAGTCGAATTTGGCTGCGACTTCGACGGCATCATATTGGACCGTCAGGACCTTGACCGGCGCAATCCGCTGGGCGACGTGAACCTCTCCCGCTACGCCAAGGAGTTGCTTGACCAGAATTCGCTCGGCAGACAGGTTTCCATGGCGTCCAATGCGCGTCGGGCGGTCCACCTGCTCTTGCCGCAGGGGCGAAGCGGCATTGACAAGGTTGGCGAGAGGCTCGGACTGAGCGCCCGCACGCTGCAACGCCGGCTTGAGCAGGAAGGCGAAGAGTTCTCCTCCCTGGTGAACGACGTCCGGCGCGGCCTGGCTATCCGCTACCTTGGGGACCAGCGATATCCCGTGTCCCAGGTCGCGCTCCTGGTTGGATTCTCCGAGGTAAGCACCTTCTCTCGCTGGTTCAGCGCGCAATTTGGCAAGTCGCCGACTCGCTGGCGAGGCGACTTGCTCGTGTGATCGGGGCTGGCCTTGTCACTACTGTGGCCCTCCCCCTGACCGGCTGATCCGCATCGATACCCCGGGCCAGGCACCACCCATCAATACTCGCCATCAATACACGCCGTCTGACTGACGGCTGCCCCATGCACGGCTATTGCCGGCATCCCTCGTCTGCAGGCACCTGACGTAACGCGCCGTGTGCTCGATTCCCACCAATGCATTGCTGACGCGATTGGCCAAGTTGTGGCGCGTCCCGTCAAGCGGCAGAGAGTGGAACTGCCGAGAATCCCTGAGCGCCAGGGCTCGGGAGCGATGGCCGTGCATTTGTCCGATCTCCTGGGCCATTAAACAGGAGATAGGATGAAAGCAGTACGCGTAATACCAGGCGCCGACGGTGGCCGGCTCGAGGTGCAGGATATTCCCGTTCCGAATCCAGGTCCCAATGAAGTACTGGTCCGAGTCTTTGCGTCGGGCATCAACTATGGCGAGATCAAGTACATGCGGGAGCATCGGGCAGGCAACCCGATGACCCCTGGCGTCGAATTTGCGGGCGAGGTCGTCCGCGTCGGCGAGCAAGTCAGCGGCTGGCGCGAAGGCGACCGGGTGATGGGCCATGGCCGCGGCTGCCACGCACAATATGTTGTCGCTGCTCCGCTGGCGCTGATGCCGGTCCCGGAGGATGTCTCGTGGACCGATGCAGCCGCCTTCCCCAATGTGTTCATCACCGCCCATGACGCGCTGATCACCAACGGCGAACTGAAAGCAGGCCAATCGGTGTTCATCAATGGCGCCTCCGGCGGTGTCGGCATGGCCGCCATCATGATTGCGGCCGCACTGGGTGCCAGCCCCGTGATCGCCTCGTCGCGGTCGGCGGCAAAGCTGGACCGCCTCGCCGGCTTCGGGGTGGATGTCGGCATCAATGCATCCCGTGCTTCGCAAGTGGAAGCCATCATGGCGGCCACCGACAAGCGTGGCGTGGACGTCATCATCGATACTATCGGCGGCACGGTATTCGAGGACCACATCAAGAGCCTCGCGGTAAAGGGGCGCCTTGTCAATCTCGCGAGACTGGGTGGGGCAAGCACTGCGCAGGTCGATATCAACCTGCTGTGGCTGAATCGCCTGAATCTGATCGGGGCGACGTTCCGCACGCGCACCGAGCAGGAACGTCTCGATTGCGTCCAGGCGTGCGCGCGCGACCTGTTGCCGTTTTTCCGCAAAGGCAAGCTCCGCCTCCCGATCGACCGAACCTTCCCGATGGATTCGATCGCCGACGCCTACGCGTACATCGCGAGCGGTCAGCACATGGGCAAGATCGTGCTCCTTGCTGATTAACTACTGAAACTGGCCAGTTACAACTGATCGCCAGGCCACGAATCCCCACCTGTGCGAATTGGCCCCGGGAAGGGCATTGGCGCGACTCGCCAAGTTGTGGCGCGATGGGTCAAGCGCGTGAGGTGGCTAGTGCCGACAATCAAATCCAAGCTATCCGCTGCCCGCTGGCGGCCCTGTCAAACTCATACGCCAAAGGAAAACTCGCTATGCATATCAATCCACTCACCTGCTCGATTGGTGCCGAACTGTCGGGTGTGAGTCTCGCCGATGTGGCGCGGGACGATTCGCTGTTCGCGGAGATCAAGGCACTACTGTTGAAGCACCGGGTGCTGTTCTTCCGCGACCAGGACATTACGCGCGCCGACCATGTTGCGTTCGCCAGGCGCTTCGGTGACCTGGAAGACCACCCTGTCAACAATACGGTGCCGGGATACCCTGGCCTGATCGAGATCTACAAGAGTGACAAGCGGGACCACTTCGAGAACACCTACCACACCGATGCGTCGTGGCGGGCGAGCCCGCCCAAGGGCGCGGTGCTGCGCTGCATTTCGTGTCCCGACGTGGGTGGCGACACCATTTGGGTGAACATGGTGGACGCGTACAAGAACTTGCCGGAAGAGATCAAGCAGAAGATCGCGGGCCTGCGTGCCAAGCACGGGATCGAGCATTCGTTTGGCGCGATCATGACGACGGAGGAGCGGGAGGAACTGGTGCGAAAGAACCCGCTGGTGGACCACCCGGTGGTCAGGACGCACCCTGAGACGGGAGAAAAGATCCTGTACGTGGGACCGTTCGCGACACACTTCATCAACTACCATACACCGGAGAATGTGCGCGTCGGGCAGGACAAGACCCCGGGCGCGAGCCTGCTGCTGAACTACCTGCTCAGCCAGGCGGCGATTCCGGAGTACCAGGTGCGCTTCCGCTGGAAGCCGAACAGTGTCGCTATCTGGGACAACGTGGCGACACAGCACTACGCGGTGAGCGACTACTGGCCGGCGCCGCGCAGGATGGAACGCGCCACCATCAAGGGCGATCGTCCCTTCTGAAGACGTCGCGCACGCCGGCCATCGCGCCCCCACGCTCGACGGCTCGCCACTGCCGGATGCCGGATGCTGGATGACAGCTTCGGCAAGACATCCAATCTTAACGAGGAACTTGAATTCAATGACCTCCAGAAAGCTGCCCACGGTTGTGATTGTCCCTGGCCTTCGCGATCACATGCCGGATCACTGGCAAACGCTGCTGGCTGAGCGTATTCAGGAAATTGGAGGCGCGGTACACATCGTGCCCCAGATCGACCAGGACAAGAGGCTGCGCAGCGCGCGAGTAGCCAACCTTGATCGCGTCGTGAGCGCAATCGATGGCCCGATCATCCTGGTTGCCCATAGCGTTGGGGTTCTGATCACCGTTCACTGGGCGCAGCAAACGAAACGCGACATCGCGGGTGCGCTGCTAGCCGCGCCCCCCGATTACGACACGCCGCTGCCAGCCGGTTACTCCGATCCGCAGACGCTGGCAACGAATGGCTGGACACCGGTGCCGCGCGAGCGCCTGCCGTTTCCAAGCATCGTCGTCGGCAGCCGCAACGACCCGATCGGCAAGTTCGAGCGAATCCGCGAGCTCGCGCAGGCCTGGGGCAGCCGCTTCGTCGACGCTGGCGACGTTGGCCATCTCTCGCCGGCTGACGGGTATGGCACGTGGCCGATGGCAGAGGCATTGATTCGGGAGTTTTAAGCAGCAGGATAGGCTTCAGCTGTCAGATGAAGTGAAGCCTGCGCGGACCGTTCCATGACGGCAACCTCCTATTGCAGCACACCAGGAGGTAATACGCTCAACCCTGAAACACCACTTGACGTTGCCCTGCGTTGACTCCTGAGGACACCGTTCTCGTCAAACTCGAAAAGGACCGTGGAGGATCTGATCTCTCCTCCGGCAAACAGCGGACCAATGAACGGAATAAAGCTCTCAGGGTGGGTGTGGGAGGTCGCAAATGAATAGATCAGTATCGTTGATCCGTTATTCAGTGCTGCCTGGGATGTAGGCGCCCCAAGCTGCGCCGTCACGTCGTCAAGGGTGGAGAAACCGAGCATGAAGTCCGACAATTGCTCCTGCTTCACGTCGACGCCCGTCGATACACAGGCAACCAACATGGCGCAAGTCACAATCAGTGCGTGAACACGCTTCATGTCGCCACCGCGGTACATTTTGTGCCGTGACTGAAAACGTCCTGAAGGCCATCTTGCCAGCCTGGCCGCGCGCTGCATCCGGCACCGTACTCAAAGGATACGCCTTTGTTGTACGCTTCGGTGAGGCTCCCGGTTGGCTTCCGTCCACCGACCTGGCTTCGGCCGCTTTCTCCCCTGAACGGCCGTAGAGGCCTGGCTCGAAAAAGCGCCCGCAACGACTCCGCCCGCAGCTTTGCGCCCGGCATCGGACGTCGCCACCGGATCTTCTCGTCCGTGACCGCCACGCCACGCCTGGACAGCAGATCCAGGCTGCCAAGGGGAACACCCGCGCCGAGGGATTTCCTTCACTGTCCTGGCAAGACAAGAAGTAAGTCGCCCCCGAAGGGGGCGTGAAACTGCCGTTGACTTCAAGCCTTTGACATTGACGTCAGCCAGCCTCCTACTAAACCTGCGGATGCGCAGTCCCCGTAATGTAATGCTCCAGCTGCTCAATAATGAACCGCTGCTCCGAAATAATATCTTTCACCAGATCCCCGATCGACAACATCCCGATCAGCTTGTCCCCATCCATCACCGGCAAGTGCCTCAACCGATGCTGCGTCATCAACGCCATGCACTCATCGGTACTCTGATCCCCCCGCACATAAATCACCGCCGACGTCATGATGTCGCGCACAAACGTCTCCCGCGACGTGCGCTGCATCAGTATCACCTTGCGCGCATAGTCCCGCTCGCTCAGGATGCCGACGATCTGGCTCTCGCCGCGCTCGATCACCAGCAGCGCGCCGATGCCTTTCTCCGCCATCAACTGCAGCGCGGCATAAACCGTGGCGCCAGGAGGAATACTGTAGATAGCCTGTGTTGGTTTGGACTCAAGAACCTGCCTTGCAGTTTTCATACCCACTCCTTGTTCGATCCCAAAGGATTGCAAACCATACCCGCGCGGAATGCGGGAGCGCCTGGCAGGGCACCTGCGCGTGCGCCGCTGCCTGTAGCTTTCAGATTAGCATCCTCCGCGCGCGCCTTACAGGGTGACGCACACGAATCTTTGTAAAAAGACAAAGCTGCCGAAAAGCGCTGCGCAAACCCGCCGGCAGGCGCTATAAAGGAGAGGGAGCGCACCACATGGAGCGCGCACTGCGCAGGAGGGCCAGCCATGGCCACCGAGTCCGTTGCCGGAAAGCGCGTCATCGTCCTCTTCGACGACAGCCGTTGCATCCATTCGCGCCACTGTACGCTGGACCGCCCGGACGTCTTCGTGCCCGGCGTGGAGGGCCAGTGGATCCACCCGGACAACGCCACCGCCGAGGAAATCGCCGAGATCGCGCACAACTGTCCGTCGGGCGCCATCGGCTACCAGATGCGCGACGATTCCCCCGGCGAGGCCGCGCCCCTGGTCAATGTGGCGCGCGTGCTTGAGAATGGCCCGCTGGCGCTGCGCGCCGCCATCACCATTGACGGCCAGCCCGCCGGCTTTCGCCTCACGCTGTGCCGCTGCGGCGCGTCGCACAACAAACCCTTCTGCGACACCAGCCACGCCGGCGCGGGCTTCACCGCCAGCGGCGAGCCCGCCACCGTGGAATCGGCGCCGCTGGCGCAACGCGACGGGCCGCTCGATATCCACCCGATTCCCAACGGACCGCTGCGCATCAAGGGCAATCTCGAAGTCATCAGCGGCACCGGCAGAACCGTCAACCGCATGACAGAGGCCTGGCTGTGCCGCTGCGGTCACTCGGGCAACAAGCCGTTCTGCGATGGCACGCACAAGAAGGTGGGGTTCAGGAGCGATCAGTAACAACGGCGGTCAGCGACGGCGCATCTCCCAGCGCCAGCAGGCAAAGCCGCTCCATCTGCATCACCCACGCCGCCCGCGAGGACTCGTCGGCCTGCAGCAGCAGCCGATAGCGGCGCGCACCCCAGACCGCTTGCAGCAGGCTCTGCACGATGGCGGCATCCGGCGCGCGCGGCAGATCCGGGCACGCCGCCAGCGCGCGCTGCCAGGCCGCGCACAACTCGTCGAACACGCGGCGATGATGCTTGGTCTCGGCGATGCGCGCTTCCAGCATCAGCATCTCGTGCTCGAAACCTTCCAGCGCGGCATCGTCCGCGCCACAGGTCAGCCGCACCAGGCGCCGGATGCGCGTGGCCCAGTCCAGCCCGGCCGCGTTCACCGCCTCGGCGTCGATGCGCGCCAGCATCGACTCGATGGTGTGCCGCACATAGCCGGAGAGCAGCGCCTCCTTGTTGGGGAAGTACTCGTACAGGGTACCCACGGAGCAACCGGCTTCCAGCGCCACCGCGCGCGTGGTCACGCCGTCCCAGCCGCGCACGCGCCATATCCGAACAAAGGCCTCGTAAATGGCGTTCACGGTAAAGCGCGCGCGTCGCTGCGACGGGCGTTTCAGCGGCCTGGCCGGCGCTGGCGCCGCACCGGACGCGGCACCCGCGTTTCCGAACCCGGCGGCCGGCTTGCGGCGATACATTGGTGGCATCGAACTCGACGGTAATTAAGGAGACAAGATGGAACACACGGGCCAAGGCGACAATGCGGAACAATCGCTCAGGGTAATCCGCCTGCTGACTCGCAAGCATGCCCTAAACGAAAGCCGGCTGGAAGCGCGCCAGGAACGCATCGACGCCGCCCCCGGCGAAGCCCTGCTGAAGATCGACCGCTTCGCGCTCACCACCAACAACATCACCTACGCCGCCTTCGGCGACGCCATGAAATACTGGCAGTTCTTTCCCACCGGGCAACAGGAATGGGGACACATGCCGGTGTGGGGCTTCGCCGACGTGGTCGCCAGCGGCGTTCCCGGCGTTGAGGCGGGCGAGCGCTTCTATGGCTATTTCCCTATCGCCAGCCATATCCGCATGCAGCCCGAGCGCGTCACCGGGCGCGGCTTCTACGATGGCAGCGAGCATCGCAGGCCGCTGACCTCCGCCTACAACCAGTACACCCGCGTGGTCAACGACGCCGCCTACGCGCCGGAGCTGGAAAACTACCAGATGTTATACCGGCCTCTGTTCATCACGTCGTTCATGCTGGCCGACTTCCTTGAGGACAACCGCTTCTTCGGCGCGACCCGGCTGGTGGTGTCCAGTGCCTCCAGCAAGACGGCCTACGGCACCGCCTTCTGCCTGCGCGACCTCCCCGGCATCTCGCTGGCGGCCATCACCTCCGGGCGCAACCGCCCCTTCGTCGAGGGCCTGGGCTGCTACGCGGAAGTGGTCAGCTACGACACGCTGGAAACGCTTGCCAACGACGAGCCCACGCTATATGTAGACTTCTCCGGCGACGAAGCGCTGCGCGCGCGCGTGCATCATCTCTTCGGCAGCGCACTGGTGTACGACTGCTTCGCCGGCTCGGCGCAGAACACGGACTTCCTGCGCGACACCGGCCTGCCCGGACCCAAGCCCGAGTTCTATTTTGCGCCGGTGCAGATCCGCAAGCGCAATGCCGACTGGGGGCCCGAAGGGGTGAACCAGCGCTTCAATGCGGCGCAACGCGCGTTTATCGATCACGTGAAGGCGCCGGGCAACGGCTGGCTGTCGCTGATCGAAGAGCAGGGCTTTGGCGCGGCGCAGGAGAGGATCGCCAGCCTGGTGGCAAGTGGGAGCGAGCCGAAAGAGGGGTATGTAGTACGGATCGGTTGATGCCGGTGCACTGATATGCGCTGGGCCGGGGAGGCGCGGCGGGCGAACATCAGGCCCGCCGCGCCACGATCAAACCCCGGTCACTCCGCGCTCTGCAGGTACCGCTGGCGCGCTTCTTCTTCCAGGCGCACGTCTTCCACTTCCTGCAGCACGGCTTCCACATCCACCGGCCGGTCATCCACCTCGACCCGCCCCGTCAGCTTCACGCCCGGATGCAGCAGGCCGGCCTGGTAAAGCGCCCAGATCTCCTTGCCGTACTGCGTATCGTTGAGTTCCGGCGCGAACTGGCCGAAGTAGAACGCGAGGTTGTCCACATCGCGCTCCAGCATCACGCTGGCATCGTTGTTGCCGGCGGCGTCCACCGCTTGCGGCAGGTCGATGATGACCGGGCCCTCGGCATCCACCAGGATATTGAATTCGGAGAGGTCGCCGTGCACCACGCCGGCGCACAGCATCAGGATCACCTGCCCGATCAGCGCCGCGTGGAATTCCAGCGCCAGCTCCGGGCTCAACGCCACATCGTTCAGGCGCGGCGCGGCATTGCCATCGGCATCCACCACCAGCTCCATGAGCAGCACGCCCTCGAAGCACAGATGCGGCCTGGGCACCCGCACGCCCGCGGCGGCGAGGCGGTACAAGGCATCCACCTCGGCGTTGTGCCAGGCTTCCTCGGCCACCTTGCGCCCGTAGCGCGTGCCTTTTTCCATGGCGCGCGCCTGCCGGCTGCCCTTGACCTTGCGCCCTTCCTGGTAAGTCGCGGCCTGCCGGAAACTGCGCTGCGCGGCATCCTTGTAGACCTTGGCGCAACGGATCTCGCCGCCGCAGCGCACGACGTAGACCGTGGCTTCCTTGCCGCTCATCAGCTGGCGCACCACTTCGTCGACCAGGCCGTCCTCGACCAGCGGCTGCAGCCGCTTAGGCGTTTTCATCGGGATACGCGGCAATGGCTTTGCGCCATGCCTGTGCGCACCCCACACCCGCGCATCGGGTACCGCAGCGTCGCCGCCACCGTTATTCCGTCAGCATGCGCACTTTCACGCGCTTGCCCTTTACCGTCCCGTCATTGAGCTTGCGCATCGCCTCGCGGCCGATCGAACGCTCGACCGCCACGTAGGTGGACATGTCCATCACGTTGATCTTGCCGATCTGGTGCTTGGCGTAGCCCGCGTCGCCGGTGAGCGCGCCGAGGATATCGCCGGGGCGCATCTTCTCCTTGCGCCCGCCGAGGATCTGCAGCGTGACCATGGGCGGCAGCAGGCGCTCGTTGCTGGGCGGGGTCAGCTCGGACAGCGGCTGCCATTCCATCTCGGCGCCCATGGCCTGTTCGATATTTCCGACGCGGCCCATCTCGTTCATGCTGGCCAGCGAGAGCGCCCAGCCGTCCTCGTCCGCGCGGCCGGTGCGGCCGATGCGGTGGACGTAGACCTCGGGGTCCGGCGTGACGTCGACGTTGATCACCGCTTCGAGCTGGGCGATGTCGAGGCCGCGCGCGGCCACGTCGGTGGCAACCAGCACGGAGCAGCTGCGGTTGGCGAACTGCACCAGTACCTGGTCGCGCTCGCGCTGTTCCAGTTCACCGTGCAGGGCCAGGGCTTCGAAGCCTTGCGCGCGCAGCAGATCGACCAGGTCGCGGCAACGCGCCTTGGTGTTGCAGAAGGCCAGCGTGCTGACCGGGCGGAAATGGTTGAGCAACAGGCTCACGGCGTTGAGGCGGTCGCTGTCTTCCACCTCGTAGAAGCGCTGGCGGATCTTGCTGTCGTCGTGCTGCTCCTCCAGCTTGATCTCGCGCGGCTTGCGCAGGAACTGCTGGCTGAGCCGGGCGATGCCTTCGGGGTAGGTTGCCGAGAACAGCAGCGTCTGGCGCTCCTTGGGGCAGTGGCTCGCCACATAGGCGATGTCGTCGAAGAAGCCCATGTCGAGCATGCGGTCGGCTTCGTCCAGCACCAGGGTGTTGAGCGCATCCAGGTGCAGCGTACCGCGCTCCAGGTGATCCATGATGCGTCCGGGCGTGCCCACGGCGATATGTGCGCCATGCGCCAGGCTGTCGGCCTGGGGGCGCATCGGCGAGCCGCCGCACAGCGTCAGGATCTTGACGTTCTCTTCCGCGCGCGCCAGGCGGCGGATTTCCTGCGTGACCTGCTCGGCCAGCTCCCGCGTGGGGCACAGCACCAGCGCCTGCACGTCGAAACGGCGCGTGTCCAGCCGGTTCAGCAGCGCCAGCGCGAAGGCGGCGGTCTTGCCGCTGCCGGTCTTGGCCTGCGCGATCAGGTCCTGGCCGGCCAGCGCGACCGGCAGGCTGGCGGCCTGGATCGGGGTCATGGTCTGGTAGCCGAGCTGCTCCAACGTCGCCAGCGTGGCGGGCGAGAGGGGCAGTGTGGAGAAAGAGGCGCCGGCAGCGGCGGGCGCTGCGGATTGGGTAGGACTTGAGTTCATGCCGGATTATAACGGGCTGGCGCCCCTCCATCGTCTATCATGCACCCCTGGCATCGGCCTCCCATGGTGGCGCCTGCCACCCCAGCCGCCCCAGCAGCGCCTGCGCCGCCGCAGGCGCGCGCTCCTTGGCGCCGTTGATAAAGAAAACGAACACCTCACGCTTGCGCTTCGCCGCCGCCTTGCCGTCCACCCGCGGCAGGTCTTCCGGGATGCCGCCAGATGCCCAGGCCTGCACCCGCTCGCCCCACGCATCGAGCGCCTTGGGCGCATAGCCGGACTTCAGCTTCTCGCTGCTGCGCATCAGCCGCGCATAGACTAAATCCGCGGTGAGATCGGCGAAGGATGGAAACTTGTCCGAATCGGTGAAGACGGTGGCGGCCTTGTACTTGCGCGCAAGCTTGAGATAGTCCGGCGTCATGAAGCTCTCGTGCCGCACATCGAGCACATGGCGCAGCTTGCGGCCCTCGACCGAGGCGGGCAGCAGCGCAAGGAAGGCTTCGAAGTCTTCGGGGTCAAACTGTTTGGTGGGTGCGAACTGCCAGACCACGGGACCAAGCTTGCCGCCCAGCTCGGCAATGCCGCTATCGATAAAGCGCTCGATGGACTCGGCGGATTCCGCCAGCACCCGGCGGTTGGTGGCGAAGCGCGATGCCTTGAGCGCGAACACAAAGCCGTCGGGGGTCTCGTCGCGCCATTTGGCGAAGGAGGTGCGCTTCTGGGTGCCGTGGTAGGTGCTGTTGATTTCGATAGCGGTGAGCTGGCGGCTGGCGTATTCGAGTTCTCGGTTTTGCGCCAGCCTGGCGGGATAGAAGTTGTCGCGCCATGGGGCGAAGTTCCAGCCGCCGATGCCGATGCGTGCGATGGCGCCGCTGGCTGCTTTGGGCGTCCTGGCGGCTCTTCCGGTTGTCTTCGCGCTTGCTTCAGCCATGCGTTCGCATCCTTTGTCTGGCAGTCGATCCATCAGCCGAACTATCGCCCGACAGCGTCAGTGCGCGGGAAAGACTTGGGAGAAGCGCACGCAGTAAATCGGCGGCAGATGCGCCGAGAACAGCTTCCAGCGTTCCCCGCCGCTCTCCGAGATCCACAAGCCGCCGGTGGTGGAGCCCATGGCGAGGCGGTCGCCGCTATGGTCCACCGCCAGGCAGTGCCGGTAGACCAGGTCATAGGCCGGCGCGTCGGGCAGTCCGTCGGAGAATACATCGAAGCTGGCCCCGCCGTCGCGCGTGCGCGTGACCACCAGCCTGCCGTCCACCGGCACGCGGCACTCGTCCTTCACCGCCGGCACGAACCACGCGGTATTGGGCCGGCGCGGATGCGCAGCCACGGCAAAGCCGAAGCTCGACGGCTGGGCATGCAAACGTTGCCAGTGCGTGCCGCCATCGCCGGAGCGGAAGATGCCGCCATGATGCTGCACCCACATGGCATTCGGATGACCGGCGCATTGCACCAGGCGGTGCGGGTCCTGGATATTGCCGTCCTCGCGCCGCTCCGGCGGCATGTAGTCGGCCACCATGCCGCTGGCGGTGCAGCTCCAGCTCTTGCCGCCGTCCCGGGTCTGCCAGACACCGCCGCACGATACGGCAACCGTGACATGGTGGCTGTCGCGCGGATCCACGCAGATTGAATGGATTCCCGGCACATCGTAGCCACCGCCGAACCACTCGCTGCGTTCGGGGCGGTCCCAGAGCGGACGGTTCAGTGCCCAGGTCGCACCGCCGTCGCCGGAGCGGAACAACCCGCCCGGCAGGGTGCCAACCCACAGCACGCCGGGTTCATCGGTGCCGCCAGCTTCCATCGACCAGATCTGCTGCAAGGACCATGGCACCGGGGCGGGCGGGCTGGCCTCCGCCTTATCTCCCGTTCGCGCAGCGGCGGGTACGCCGTCGGGTGCGGATTCGTGGCGACGATCCGGCTCCGGCTGAGGCGGATAAGCCGGCACCGAGCACACGCCCCACTCCGTGCCGTGCGCCCTGCGCCGCCACAGCTTGACGCCAAAGTGCCCGAGGTTGAGTGCGGCGTACAAGTTGCCGTCACGCGGATCGGCCAGCACCATGCTGACCGGCTCGCCCAGGAAATGCACCGACTCCTGCCGCCAGTTGCCGGCGCTGTCGCGCAGCAAGATGAGCAAGCCCTTGCGCGTGCCAACGAGAAGCTGATCGTCCATGCTGGGCTCCTGTCTTCAGCGGCCTGTTGTCTGCCTGTTGCCAACGGCAGCTTGCGCTGTCAACCGCCAGACAGCGCCTGCACCACAAAGATCTGGCTGCTCTCGCCCACGCGGTCGCTCAGGCGGCGGCGGTCGCGGATGGCGGAGCCATCGACAAACACCGCCAGGTGCCGGCGCAACTGCCCCTGGTCGTCCAGGATATAGCCGCGCAGTTCCGGCTGCTCACTGAAAGCCAGTTCCAGCGCGGCACACACGGTAGCCGCGCAGACTTCGCGTTCCGGGCTGGGGACATGGCGCTGGATGGCGGCGGCAAAGACAAGACGTGGCATGGTTGCAGGCTAGCGAGGGGACCGCTGGCGGAGTATGCGAACGTCTTGCAGTGTAGGAAATCCTGCGGGGAGTGCGCGTGCGATCGCACTCCCCACCCGGAACGGATGCACTATCGGTCACACCGTGCGCATCCCGCAATGCAACACGCTTCAGGCGGCCTTCCCTTCCTGACCCTGGCGCAGCCGGGTGCTGGCAATCGCAGCCAGCACCAGCATCCCCGCGATGATCAGCAGGCCGTTCTTCGTACTGCCCGTGGTCTGCTCGATCACCCCCATCACCGACGGGCCGATAAAGCCGCCGACCAGCCCGCAGGTGTTGACCAGCGCCAGCCCGCCAGCCAGCGCCACGCCGGCAAGACGGGACGACGGAAAGAGGAAGATGACCGACTGCACCACAAAGAACATCGATGCCGTCAGGCTGAAGCCCACCATGGCCACCACCGGGCCGGCATAGGCCGCGAGCAGCAGGCCGGCGGACATGACGGCTAGCCCTGCGATCAGCATGCGGCGGCAGCGCCGCGGGTTGCTGGCGAAGCGCGGCAGCGCCGCCGCGCCGATGGCCGCCGCGATCCACGGCACGGAATTGAGCAGGCCGATTTGCAGCGGCGACAGCTTGCCATAGGTGCCGATAATGCCCGGCAGGAAGAAGATCACGGTGTAGATGCTGATCTGGTGGCAGAAGTACACGAAGATCGCGAGCCAGATCTGGCGATCGGCCAGGCAGCCCCGGAACGAATGCCCGACGTGCCCGGCGGCCGCTTCCTCGGCTTGCTCCGCCGCCAGGCGGCGTTCCACCTCGCGGGATTCTTCGGGCGACAGCCAGGTCGCGGTGGCGGGGCCGTCCGGCAGCTTCTTCCACACGACAAATGCGAACGCCACCGCCGGCAGGCCTTCCAGGACGAACATCCACTGCCAGCCGCGCCAGCCCAGCACGCCGTCCATTTGCAGCAGCGCGCCGCCGAGCGGTCCGCTCAGGATATTGGCGATGCATACGCCCAGCAGGAAGTACCCGGTCGCGCGTGCCCTCTCCTTGCGGCCAAACCAGTAGGTCAGGTAAAGCATCACGCCGGGGAACAGGCCCGCTTCCGCCGCGCCGAGCAACAGGCGCATCACGTAGAACGAGGTCTCGCCGCTGACAAAGGCCATGCCTGTGGACAGCAATCCCCAGGTGATCATGATGCGCGTGATCCAGAAGCGCGCCCCCACCTTGTGCATGATCAGGTTGCTGGGCACTTCCAGCAGCGCGTAGCTGAGAAAGAACAAGCCCGCGCCCAGGCCGTAAGCCGCCGCGGAGATACCCAGGTCGACCGCGATGTGGCTCTTCGCCAGCGCGATATTGGTGCGATCGAGGAAGCTGATCACATAAGCCAGCACCAGCAGCGGCATCAGCTTCCTGAACAGCAGCGCGTTCAGCGAGCGCTGATCGGCAAGCGGCGCTTCTCGTGCGGTTTGCACATAGGTGGTAGACATGAATGGTGTCTCCTGTCGGCGGTATATGTTTTGTTTTCGAAGGCAACAGCAACAGCAGCGTGGCGCCGCGCAAGGCGGCGCCGGCACTCAGAACGCCACGTTGTCCGCGCCCTTCAGGCCGAGGATCTCGCGTGCCTCGTCGGGCGTCGCGACATCGATGTTCAACGCTTCCAGCACGCTGCGGATGCGCAGCACCTGCTCGGCGCTCGAAGCCGCCAGCCGGCCGGGGCCGATCCACAGCGAATCCTCCAGGCCGACCCGCACGTTGGCGCCCATCGCCGCGCCGATGGTGGCCAGCGGAATCTGGTTGCGCCCGGCGCCGAGGATGGACCAGCGGTACTGGTCACCGAACAACCGGTTCGCGGTCCGGTGCATATGCATCAGGTCTTCCGGATCGCCGCCGATGCCGCCCAGGATGCCGAACACCGACTGTACGAACACGGGCGCCTTGACCAGCCCGCGATCCAGGAAATGCTTCAGGTTGTTCAGGTGGCTGATGTCATAGCACTCGAACTCGAAGCGCGTGCCGTTGGCGTTGCCGATCTTCAGGATGTTCTCGATATCGCTGAAGGTGTTCTTGAAGATCAGGTTGCGGCTGTTCTCCAGATGCTCGCGCTCCCATTCGTGCGTGAACTCCTTGAAGCGATCCAGCATCGGGAACAGGCCGAAATTCATCGAGCCCATGTTCAGCGATGCCAGTTCCGGCTTGAAGGTGGTGGCGGGGAGCATGCGCTCCTCCACGGTCATGTGGGGGCTGCCGCCGGTGGTGATGTTGATCACGGCATTGGTGGCGGACTTGATCTTCGACAGGAACGGCCGGAACAGCTCCGGATCCTGCGACGGCCGCCCGTCCTTCGGATCGCGCGCGTGCAGGTGCAGGATGGCCGCGCCTGCCTTGGCCGCGTCGATGGCGGCAGCCGCGATTTCGTCGGCGGTCACCGGCAGGTACGGCGACATGCTGGGCGTGTGGATCGCGCCGGTAGGGGCGCAGGTGATGATGGCTTTGGATCGGGCTGCCATGGCGGGCTCCGTATGAAATCGGTTAGTGGGAGGTGCGCTCAGCTAAGGGCTTGCGTCAGGCCATCGACCACCAGTTCCTGGCCGGTGACGTTGGCGGCCAGGTCGCTGGACGCGAACAGCACCATGTTGGCGATGTCGCGCGCGGTCACCATGCGCCCCAGCGCGGCTTGCGAGGTGTAGGCGCGCGTGACTTCCTCCAGCGGCTTGCCCAGCGCTTCGGCCTTTGCCGCGATGACCGCGCGAATGCGCGGGCCATCGACCGCGCCGGGCAGGATGGCATTCACGCGGATGCCGTCCGCGCCGAGTTCCAGCGCCAGCGATTTGGTGAAGCCGATCACCGCCCACTTGGACGCCGAGTAGACCGAGCGCCCGGGCATGCCCAGGTGGCCGGCAGCCGACGACAGGTTGACGATGGCGGCGTTATTTCCCCGGCGAAGGCGCGGCACCGCCAGGCGGGTGCACAGGAACTGGCCGGTGATATTGACCGCGAGCGTGCGCTCCCAGTCAGCCAGCGCCAGGGTCTCCACGCCGCCGGTGGGGCCCGCCACGCCGGCGTTGTTCACGAGTACGTCCAGGCCGCCGAGGGTGCGGTCGACGGTCTCGAACAACGCCGCCACGTCGGCCTCGCCCGACACGTCGGCCCGGCAGCCATGCACCGCCGGCAACTCGGCCGCCAGCCGCTCAAGGCTGGCGCCCTGGACATCGCACACGAGCACGCTGGCGCCCGCCTGCGCGAAGGCGCGGGTGATTTCCAGGCCGATGCCGTCAGCGCCCGCGGTCACCAGGACCCGCTTGCCCGCCAGAGAGTTGTCATTCCACATATTCGTCAGCTCCATCCATGAGGCGATATTCCTCTATTGGCGCCATGTTATATCTGTGATCACAGATCGCAAATCGGGAATACCCTATGTGCTATGATTTCCGCATGTCCCTACCCGAACTTGTGACCCCTTTGAAGCGCCAGACGCTGAGTGCAGACGTCTATGCGCAATTGAGAGAGCTGTTGATCAGCGGCCACATGATGCCCGGCGAACAGATCTCGCTGCGCAGCACCGCCGCTGCGCTGGGCGTGAGCGTGATGCCGGTGCGCGAAGCGGTCCACCGGCTGGTGGCGGAGCAGGCGCTGGAACTGACGCCGAACCGCGCGCTGCGCGTGCCGGTCATGAGCGTGAGCCAGTTCCGGGAGATCACCAGCATCCGGGTCAACCTGGAAGGGCTGGCGACGGAGCAGGCGGCCGAGCGCCTGAGCGATGCCGCGATCGTGCAGATCACTGCCCTGCACGACCGCTTCGCGGAAGAGATGGCACGGTCCAGGCCGGACAGCTCGCGGCTGATCTCCGTCAACAAGGAATTGCATTTCGCCGTCTACAAGGGCGCGGGCATGCCGATGCTTTTGCAGATGATCGAAGCGCTATGGCTGCGCATCGGCCCGATCCTGAATCACGACCTTCGCTCCGGCTCGCGCCGCGTGGGCGAGCAGGTGGCCGTCAATCATCACGCGCGGCTTGTCGCTGCGCTCAAGCGCAAGGATGGCGTGGCGGCAAGGGCCGCACTGCAAGGGGATATTGAAAGCGCGGCGGAATACATCGTCTCCGCGGGCGTGCTGCTGGCGGCCGATGCGTTCGATGAACCTGCATCCGGCCCGGACAAGCCGGCGCCAGCAACTGCGCGGCGCTCACGCGCCGCTGGCACAAGGCGCCCCGCCTGAACCTGCACGCGCCGGCACAGGCGGTTCGCCAGCGCGCGCTAAGGCATGGATAGGGCGGCGCCCCGACAGCAATCCGCGGCTATGCGCGCCAGGCGACATCCGCATCCAGCGGATACACCGGCCGCGCCAGCCGCTGAAACGGGAACTGCGCGTAGCGCGAACTCGTCACACCGCCGCCATCGCACTCGACCACAGCCTTTGCGATCGGCACGAATACCGGGCGGCAGTACATGCGCGATTTCAGCAGCAGGAAGCGCTGCGTCAGCGGGTCCACGCCGATGTGGGTGAAAATGCCGAGGTCCCAGTGTTCTTGCGGCGTCTCCGTCACCACCACCTGCGCCGCGCCGGTATCGAGCAGCGCGGTGCGGCCCATGCGGATGCGCAGGCCGGGGTAGGTAGGACCGCTGATCACGTATTCGCCGTCGCTGATGGCAGCGACGCGCCCGCTCAGTGTCAGCGGCGCGGGATAGACGCCAAGCTGGCTAAGCGGCACCTTGTTGCCCACCGGCAACGTGACGCTGGCGCCCACGCCGGCTTCGATCAGCGCGGCCACCGCCTGCGGGTCGCACACCGGCCCCACCGCGATGCCGGACAGGCCCTGGCGCAGCGCTTCCCGCAGCACCGCCATATCGTCGCAGGTGCCGCCGGACATGCAGTTGTCGCCGTGGTCCAGCAACAGCACCGGCCCCTTGCCGTCGGCAGCCGCCAGTTGCGCGGCACACGCAATGGAGTCCGCCAGCGGCTCGCTTTCATAGACGAAGCCGGCTCGCTCGTTCCAGATCTGCGCCGCGAGCTTGTCCGCCACGGCTTGTGCCGCCGCGGCATCGCCATCGGCCACCACCAGCACGCTGATGCAAGGCGCCGCGATATCCGCCAGCCCGAAACCGGCCAGCACCGATACCGCCAGCATGCCACCGGCCTCGGCCTGCCGGGCCGCCGCCACCGCGCGCTGCATGGCGCCCTCGCCGGTGTTGCTGCGCAGCGTGTGCGTCACCATCGGCAAACGCCGCCATGCGAGCGCGGGCCGCATCTGTTGCTGCAGCATGCGCATCAGCAGGCGGCCGGCGTGCTCGCCGGTTTCGTACATGTCGACGTGCGGATAGGTCTTGAAGCTGACGGCGATATCCGCGTGCGCCATCATCGCCTTCGTGACGTTGCCGTGCAGGTCCAGCGCAATCGCGATCGGCGCATCGGGCAGCACCTTGCGCAAACGCGCGAGCAACTCGCCCTCGCCGTCGTCGCTGTTCTCCGCGACCATGGCGCCGTGCAGGTCAAGCATCACCGCATCGCAGCCGGGCGCCGCGCTCACGATGGCATCGCACAGGGCGGTGTAGGCATCGGCCGCGACGCGCCCGCTGGGGTTGGCGCCGGCCGCGACCGGCACCACGAGTTCGGCGCCCGCCGCTTCCGCCAGGTCGATGAAGGCGCCGATGGCCGTGCGCGTGCCCTTGCTGGCCCTGTAAGCGTCTTCGCCATAGCGGGGTGCGAAGGACGACAGCGGCGTCGGCACCGGCGAAAAGGTATTGGTCTCGTGGTTCAGGCGTGCGATCAGGATCTTCATGACGGGCTTTATGGCAGGTTGGCGGATTCGATCATCGTTTGCAACAGGACGTCGCAGCCCGCTTCCAGATGCTCGGGCCCGGCGTCGATCTCGTTTACGCTTCGGCGCGGTCAACGTCAAGCTCCAGAAGCAGATCCTGGCTGCGCTCTCCGCTCCCTGGCCCGACGACGAGGCGCCATGCAGGAGAGCAATCCCAATCCTTGACGGCCCGCTTCACATCGCGCTAGGGTGTGCTCCCCCTGGCGGCAGGCATTGATGCGCGCCGCCACGCTTTCCCGCACAACAAAAAACCAACAACAACATGAAAAGGTCCCTTCTCCGTCTCGCCCTCGCCGTGCTGCCCCTTTCCGGCGCGGCCGCCAGCCACGCGGCAACCATGCCTCCACTGCCCGCGCTACTCGAATGCAAAGGCGCGGCCGCTGGCGTGGCCGCCTATGTCGATGCGCTCGAAGAAGACGGACTGCCCGGCTGGAACAAGAACGAAGAACTGAGCGGCTTCGCCTCGGCCGTATGGCACGCGCCCAAGGCCGTCACCATCGCCGGTCTGGCGGCGCGGGACGTGCGCTTTGGCGATTACCAGTTTGGCAACTACGCCGCCTATGGGATCACCGATGCCACTGACCTCAATGCCGTGGCGAGCCAGCTTGGGCTGCGCGGTGTGGCCGGCCGCGGCCTGGCCCGGGAAAGCACGCGCGGCGCGTGGATCGTCGCCCGGGAGTACAAGGGCCGGGTCGAAATCGGGTGCGAGTATCCCAATCCGCGCCTGGGCGGGCAGAAGGACGACGCGGCGCGCTGAGGCATGACAAGGGCGGCGCCCTCGCCTTGGCGCCGCCTCACTTCAATCCGCGCTGCCGGCCTTCGCCGGATACTTCAGCGCATTCATCTCCATCTTGGCTTTCACCGCCGCATCCAGATCCACGTTGAGGGCGTTCAGCAACTGCGCCAGGTAGATGGTGATGTCCGCCAGCTCCTGCTCCACATGCGCGCGCTCATCGGTGGACATGATCTCCCGTGCTTCGCCTTCGGTCTTCCACTGGAAGATCTCGACCAGTTCGGCCACTTCCACGCTGAGCGCCATGGCGAGGTTCTTGGGACTGTGGTACTTGCCCCAGCCGCGCGCCTCGCCGAATGCGGCCGCGGCTTGCTGGAGGTTCTTGATGTCGATCAGGGTCATGATGGTTCACTGCGCGGGAAATATGTACTGCGTGTATTGAACCACGAATGCGCAGCGATGCGTTGCCGGCAACGGCACGGCCGGGGCGAAAACGGCAGCGCCGCCCGGCGCCTAATGCGCAATCACGCGCATGATCTCACCCAGGTGAGACACCAGATAGAGCCCGCATCCGATCAGCCCGCCCACGATCGTTCCGTTGATCCGGATCAGCTGCAGGTCCTTGCCGATATTCAGTTCGATGACATGCGCCATCTCGCGCGCGTCCCAGTTCCTGACGGTATCGCTGATATGCCGGGTGAGGAACTGGGCGAAGTCGGGCGCCATATTCCGCGCCGCCTCCTGCATATGCCCGTTCAACGAATTGCGCAACGCAGGGTCCTGCGCCAGCGTTTTCCCCATCCACTGGCCGGAAGCGGCCACCTTGCCGCGCAGCAGGGAATCGCTGCGGTCCAGGTCTCGCCTGAGCCAGTTGCGCAACTCGCCCCACAGCGCACTGGTGTAAGCATTGAGCATTTCGTCGTTCTTCACGAACTGCTTGATCTCCTCACCCTTTTGCAGGAAGGCCGGGTCGCTCTTGAGACGCCCGATCAGGCTCACCACGGCTTCGTCGAAGTTCCGCCGGAGTGCGTGGCCGGGATCCTTCCCGATCTGGTCGAGGAGACTCCGGATCGCGTTGGAGATCATCTCCGAGCCGTTGTTGCCGATCCACTCCGACGGCAGCACCTTCTCCTTCACCGGATGCTCGCTCTTGAGCCATTCGATGATCCTGGTGGAGATGAAGCTGTGCGTCCCGGGCTCCCGCAGCAGCTTGAGCAACTGCAGGATCGCTTCATCGAGCAGTTCCTGATGCCTGCCGTTCCTGGTCAGGCTATCCAGGATCGCGCCCGCGGATTTCGACAGGTCCACCTTGTCGATGGCGGCGTGGATCGCATCCCGGATGAACCCCTGGATGCGCGCATCCTCCATGACCTCGAGGATGCCGCTCAGCATTTTGACCGCATAGGCGCCAAGCCGGTCCGTATTGGCGGGGCTGGTCAGCCATTCCGCCACCTGCTGCGCCGGATCGTGCTTCCGGATCAGCGCCACGATCGAGTCGGGGTCCAGGAATTTCTCCCTGACAAACACCGCCAGGTTGTCCGCGATCTCGTCCTTGTGGCTCGGGATGATGGCGGTATGCCGCGACACAAAGGGAATCGGAACCTTCCTGAAGAGCGCCACCACGGCAAACCAGTCGGCCAGCGCCCCCACCATTGCCGCCTCGGCGATCGCCTTGATCCAGTTCACCCCCAGGCCCGGCGGCAGGAACGCCGTCACCCCGAACACGGCCGTCGCAACCAGCAGCAACGCCAGCGCCCGGCCCTTGTTCCGCTTCAGTTCCTTCTCTTTATCCATGTCGGCGTTGCCAGTTCATGTCGGGTTGCGGCAGGTCCGAATCCATTCCGACATCCCAAGTTGGAAAGTCGCTAAGGTCATCCGCAAGCTCCGCGATCACTTCCCGAAGCTCCAGCGGCGCCAGCCATTCGTGCGGAATCGCCTCCTCGCCCCACAGCGCGCCCAGCAAGTTGCCCGTGATGGCGCCGGTCGAATCGGAGTCGCCGTCATGATTCACCGCGAGGATGACACCGTGACGGAAATCGCGGGCAACGAGCGCGCAGTAGATGGAAATCGCCAACGCCTCCTCAGCCACCCAGCCTTCGCCGAGACGGGCGATGGCATCCTCATGCGCCACGTCGGAACCGGCAAGCTGCTCCGCGTGCATGATCGCCAGCAGCGTTTCCTCGTGGTCCGGTTGCGCGGCCAGGCATGCCTTGGCCGTCCGCAAGGCATCGCGCAGCGTCGCGCGGTCAGCCAGTTCGTGGACCAGCGCGGCCAGCACGCCGCCCGCCAGCGATCCCGTTGGATGTCCATGGGTGAGAGCGGCAAGCGCGGCCCCAAGATCAAAAGCGTGGCGAGGCGATCGATGATCCGGATTTCCCCATGCAAAGAGACCTGCCGGCGCCACGCGCATGACGCCGCCGCAGCCCTTGCTGTTGTTACGCGCCGGCTCACCCAGCTTCATCATCGCTTCCAGCGCGGACAAGCAAGTGTTGCCCGGCGCGCGGCGGCTGCGCAGCGCAGCCTGCTGGCAGAGCCATCCCGGCTCGGCCAGGATGAGATCGGCATGCCATGCGGGCCGGATCCCCTGCGTATGCAGCCAGCGCAGATAGGCGCGCGCGACCGCGTCCGGATAGCTGCCGACGCCCCGCACCCAGGCACGCAACAAACCTTCCGCGGTGAACAACGTCATCTGCGTGTCATCGGTGATGGTGCCGACGCCGCCATAGGCCGGCGCGTACTCCGTGATGCCGCCGTCACCAAAGCGCTCCAGGATCTCCGCGTGCGTCATGAACTCCACAGGCGCGCCCAGCGCATCGCCGACAGCGCCGCCGAGCAGGCAGCCACGGAAGCGGCTGCGCGCAGTCGGCTTGGAAACGGGATTGGAAGCAGGTTGGATCACAGGCAGGTCTTGCTTCATGTCACCTCCGCTTATCGCAAGAGAATCAACTGAGGCACGGCATCGGCGCCGGACCAGATGATCGCGTTCTGTTCAAACTCGGTGCCGAGCGCCTTCGCGTCTTCCAGCGGAATACCAAGCACCAGGAAGCTAGCCTCGCCCGGCCATTCGTTCGAAGGATGCTGGCCGATGCCATCGACAAACGTGAGTCCGCGCCGCGTCAGCTCGCACGACAGCGCCGCCTGGCGGCGTGCATTGGTTGCATCGTCGCAAGCCTGCTGGCTGAACGGGTTCCAGGCGGTGATAAAGGCGCTGCATGTAACGCCGGACGCATCGTGCAACGCCGCCAGCGGCGCATTGGGCTCGCCGACCCTTAACGTGGCGGGCGCATCGCCGTGGACGTGATAGTGCGTCTCCAGGTAAGCCTGGATGAGTTCGCGATCAATGACTGAGGCAGAAAACAAAAAACCCTCCGTGCAAGGAGGGTCGACGCAGTGCCCGCTTGGTTGTTCCTCAACGACTAAGGAACCACATCCGCTCTCGCGATCCACCTTGCCCGGGTAGGCAGGTTGGCATGGGCGTCGACCCAAATCAGAATGTGAGCGGATTGGAACATGGGGGGTTGGGGGGTGTCAAGGGTGGCACCTTACGCAATCAGTTCCTGGAGGTCTCCGAACCTGATGGGCCAACTCGCCTAGTGGCGGCAGGTAGTCGATCAATGCATCCGCAGGCACGTACAACAGAGCACTTACAGGGCGAGCGTATCGAAATAGGGCATCCCGGCCAACCTCAGCCCGGCGCCATCCGGTATCCCATCGCCCGATAGCCCCGCAGCCGCTTCTCCCACATCCGTAACAGCGCCGGATGCCCGCTATCAACGAAGTCGATAATGCGCACATCGGTCTTGGTGGCGTGCTCGCGGTGCAACCGGCCAGCGTATTGCTGCAACGTCCCCTTCCATGAAACCGGCATCGCCAGTACCAGCGTATCAAGCGGTGGATGGTCGAATCCTTCGCCTACCAGCTTGCCTGTCGCCAACAGAATGCGGGGAGCCTCCGGAGGCAATGCATCCAGTTCGCCGATCACGACGGCGCGCTGCTTCTTCGACATCCGCCCGTGCAACACGAACAGCGTCGGCGCCTTCGTCTCCAACAGCGTGCGTATGGCGTCGAGATGCTCCGTGCGCTCCGTCAGCACCAATACCTTGCGGCCCTGTGCGAACGCGTCTGCGGCTTCGGCCACAATCGCAGCCGTTCTGGCCGCATCCTGGGCGAGGTGCCTGAACACGTCCTGAATGCCGGCCGCCAGCGGCAGGTCGATGCGCACATTCAGCGAGCGCGGCACCACCTCCAGATCGTGCGGTGCGCTGGCAGGCCTCGCTGCTGTGTACCGGATCGGCCCGCATTGCATGAAGATGATCGGCTGCTGGCCATCGCGGCGGACCGGCGTTGCGGTCAGGCCAAGCACGTACTTCGCCTTGACCTTCCGCAGGATAGCGTCGATAGACGCCGCGCCAACGTGGTGGCACTCGTCAACGATAACGTGGCCGTAGGTCTCGACCAGCGGATTGACCTCATGCTGCCGGGATAGCGATTGCATCACGGCGATATCGATCTTGCCGGTTGGCCTCGCCTTGCCTCCACCAATGGTGCCCAACACATCCTTGCCGACGCCGAGAAAGACTTGCAGGCGCTCCTGCCACTGCTTGAGCAATTCGGTGCGATGCACAAGCACCAGGGTATTGACGCCCCGCCGCGCGATCATGGCTGCTGCCGTCACGGTTTTGCCAAAGGCGGTCGGCGCGCACAGTACGCCGGCCTCGTGGTGCAGCATGGCAGCCACGGCTGCCTCCTGGTCCAGTCGCAGCACGCCGGCGAACTTCACCTCAAGAGGGGCACCGCTATGTCGCTCGTCACAAATATCAGGACGAATGCCATGGTCTCGAAGCAGCTCCTGCGCGGCATCGAAGCAACCGCGCGGCAGCGCGATATGCTGAGGATAGTTCTCCGCACAACCGATCACGCGCGGCTTGTCCCACACTGACATCCGCATGGCCTGTGCCTTGTAGAACTCCGGGTTCTGGAATGCGGCAAGGCGAATCAGGCGGTTCGCCAACGGCTGCGGCAGGCGCGACTTCTCGAAGTAGACGAAATTCGCCAACGTCACGGCAAGGGACTCCGGCATCGGCAGGGACAGCTTGCTTGTCGTGGATGATGCGGACTTCCACGGTGCCCCCAAATCCTCTTCGTCAATGAACGTCACGTCCAGCGGATGAGTTCCACCAGTGGCAAGCAGGATAGCGGGCTCGATGTCGTGCGGCGCCATCGTCCGGACAGACGACAGGAATGCCCACTGATCCGGATAGGGCTGCAAGTCGGCGTCGACAAACACGCTGCAGCCACTCTCCCGCGGTCTCTTCTGAAGCGGCAGGGCGATCAGGTTTCCAAATCCGCCCTTCGGCATCGTGTCCTGGTTCGGGAACAATCGGTCATACGATTCGAGCTTCAGTTGCCGCGTGCGCGCGCATGTATGACTGATGATCGCCGTGCCAAGACGGCGGGCATCGCGTGCCGAAACCTTATGGGTGAAGAAAACCCAGGCGTGCGCCCCTTGACCGGAACGGGAGATCTCAAGAGCGGCGGGTACGCCCAGTTCGCCGCAGGATTGAATGAAGGCGCGGGCATCGTCCCGCCATTCGGCCTTGTCGAAATCCACGGCGAGGAAGTAGCAGGTGTCGTCCTCCAGCAGGGGATAGACCCCTACGGTGTGCTCACCGGCCAGGTGGTCGTAGATGACCGATTCCGACAGCGGGATTAGCAGACGGTTGCCGCAGTCCGAGCATTTGATGCGCGGCTTGTCGCAAACGCCCGTGCGCCACTCGTTGGCGCATGCCGGAGCGTAGCCAGAGCGGCCAGTGGTTTTGCCTTCCCAACGAACCGGATAGGCATCGGTTCGTCCGCGGAACAGGCGGCGAAACAATGCGACCTTGTCGTCGGTGGATAGGCGCGAGGTTTCTGCTTCGGGGACTGGCGGCACTGGCACGACGGGCAAGCGCCATTCGATGCCGTGTTTTTGCAGCAGCGCAATCAGGCGAGCGTTTTCGGCCTGAAGCGCGGCTAGGGGATCGCACTCATTCATCTACGCCGAACTCGGCAAGGAGTCCGCCCATCCCGTCGCCCACGCCGTAGCCAATGTCCCGGCAGAGGTCGCTTACAGCTTCAAGGCGCTTTCGCAGCGGCTGCTGTTGTGCCTCAGGCAGGTTATCAATGGCGGCCAAGGCCTGCCCAAACATCCGCACCAGCGCATCCAGGTAGCCAGCATCGTCCAAAGCGAGGTCACTGCTGAACTCACCTGCCTGCTCACAATAAAACACCATCAGTTCGGCCAGCCCCTCCGGCTTCCCTATAGCCTTCTTATAGTCCGAGATCGCTTTCTTCGCCTTGGCAACCGATGTGGGCTGGTTCTTAAACAAATCAGGGTAAATCCAACGGGCAATGACAGTCTTGTAGGGCTTGAGCACGTCGCCCCCGAGCCCGAAGCGGGCATGCAGGAGAGCCTGGTTGTCCTTGCTGGCGGCGTACATGTCTTGCACCAGGCTCAGCAGGCCGGCACGGTCGAGCTCGGCCAGTTTCGTCCTGACATCGATCCAGGTAGTCGTGGTTTTCTGGGTAGCCATTTCAATAGCGCAGAGTTTTTCGACCAGCCCGCACCTTACCGCAAGCGGCCATGCGCTGCCAGCCGGCGCCGCGGTGACGGAGCATTTCCGATGCGCGCCCTCATTACTCCTTAGTGCCGGCGTCAGGAAGAATGAAATGCTTCCTGAAGAGCCGCTCGGCTTCGCGCAACCCCTGCTCCGTGAAGGCCACCGACTTCGACTTGTTCACGGGGTTCGCAATGAAGCCCCGTTCGTGGATCCGGTTCAAAGCCTCCCAGTCAAAGCCCTTCCATGCGCGGTCATCGTCATGCAGGGTCAGGTAGAGCAGCCCCAGGACAGCATCATCGATCGCATCGGTGTTGAGTTGATCGGCGTTCATGTTCAGTTCTCCTTCTTGCGCGGTACCAGCGGCCTACGGTGGGCGACGCTGACAGGCGTCTTGGTCCTCTTGGCAGTTTAGTGACAGTTATTGCAGCAGGTGCACCGTGTCAAAGCGCTTAGGCATCATGACTCACTTTTGTGCATTCCCTCACCGCGCTCGAGTGATCCCTCGGATCCAATCCAAGTCGGCACTCGGTTCGTGATCTGCCATGCGTACGGCAGTTCAGCATGCACCTACCTCAATGAGGCGCGCACAGCGCTTCTCAGCACACGCCCTATATTGGCAACCGAACATAAAGCGCCAGCCGCCAGTGCTAGCGTCGTCTCATGCTAGTGGGCTGAGTCGACGCCACAGGCGATTCTCCAGCAGGGGAAAAAAGATGAGCAGGATCTACATCCCAACCGCCGCGGCCGATAACTGGGCTCCCTTTCTTGCAGATCTGGTGAAGCATTGGAAAACCCGCTACACCTCTCGCACATTGGCGCATTGCTGGCAGGAAGCGGATGGCTTTCCCGCGGAAGTCGCCAATGCCATCGAAGCCTACCCGGTCCTGCGAGGCACAGCCATGCTGCCCGCCCCCCCGGAGCACCAGGCCGCGCTTGCGCGCCGCACCACCAAATCGCAGAGCGACATCCGGGTACTGGGCAAATGCGACGGCCAACTGATTTCCTTCGCTGTGGAAGGCAAAGTTGGCGAACCCTTCGACCGCACACTGGCGGAGTGGCTGGAATCGGGGACGCCGGGACGGCGCACCCGCCTCGACTTCCTCGCCGAAACGCTCGGCCTGCTGGAGATCCCCTTATCGATCCGGTATCAGTTGCTGCGCAGAGCCGCCTCCGCGATCCTGGGAGCGGAACGCTTTAACGCGGATCACGCGGTGATGCTCGTTCACTCGTTCAGCCCGACGAATGCGTGGTTTGAAGACTATCGGGCATTCGCTGCGTTGTTTGGGTTGGATGCGAGGCCTAACTGCTTTTACAGCGCGAAGAGGCTGCCGAAGACGGAACTGCATCTGGGGTGGATTTGTGGGGCTTCGGGGTATTTGGCGCGGTAGGGCGGCCCACTAGTCCTCGCCTTCTCGCCACCAGTAATACGTCAACGGATCTTCAGCTACGCACAGCGTTGCGCGCCAACGGTGCGTCCATAGCCCCGCCGATCGCTGCCTCGCAGGGCGCAACGCATGCGCCTATTTTCCATTTTGCCGACATCGCAACCCAACTAACAGGCTGCTGAAGTACTAACCG
>JYOD01000080.1:572-82373 GCA_000955785.1 Burkholderiaceae bacterium 16 | reverse complement strand
CGCTGAATAAATCAGACTTTCCTTAGTGATGATTTCTGCGCATGCGCTATGATGCGCATGCCTGCCAATGCACCGTTTTGGCAATGATCTGGAGACTGGGACAGATTGCCCTTGGCGTACCAACGGTGCCGGCTAACGCGAGACGTCAGTGTTGTTCTAACAGGCAAGCTTCAAATAAAAATAAGGGGTAATCGTGGCGTATAAATCACACAAAGTTTCGGGTCGTATGAAGGCGGCTGCAATGGCATGCCTGATCGCCATTGGCGCACAGGCAAATGCCTGCACCAATTTTCTGCTGAAAGCGGCGGACGGCACGCCCGTCTATGCGCGTACCATGGAGTACGCCTTCGAGCTGCAGCCGGATGTCGTCGTGGTGCCTCGCAATTACGAGTATGTTGGCACCGGTCCGGGCAACAAGCCTGGCATCCGCTGGAAGTCGCGTTACGCTGTGGTGGGCGTCATGTCGGGCGGTCAGCCGGTGCTCGCCGACGGGATGAACGAGAAGGGTCTTGCGGGCGGCAACCTCTACTTCCCTGGTTTCGCCGGCTATACCGATCCGGCGAAGGCCGATCCGGCCAAGTCCATCGCGTCCTGGGAGTTCCTGACCTGGGTGCTGACAAACTTTGCGACTGTCGCCGAAGTCAAGGCGGCACTCCACAATGTGTCAATCGTCGACATCAAGGCGCCAGTGCTGGACATGGCATTGCCTTTCCACTTTCCTCTGCATGATGCGACCGGTGCGTCGATCGTGATCGAGCCTATCGGGGGCCAGTTCAAAGTCTACGACAACCCGCTCGGCGTCCTCACCAACTCGCCAACCTTTGACTGGCACCTCAACAATGTCAGGAATTACGTAAAGATTTCGCCTGTCGATGCCGACCCGATGAAGATTGCCGGGCAAACCTTCGAGCCTTTTGGCCAGGGATCCGGTCTTCTTGGCATTCCGGGCGATCCCACGCCGCCGTCCCGCTTCATCCGGGCCCTCGGCTATGTCGCGTCGGCCAAACAACTTCCTGATGGCCCGCAAACGATCAAGCTCGCAGAACATATCCTGAATAATTTCGATATTCCGGTGGGCTCCATTACCACGGCGCCCAAAGGCGGGCAGCTCGAATTTACGCAATGGTCGTCGATCGCCGATCTCAGGGCAAAGCGCTACTACATCAAGAGCTATCAGGATCAGACCCTGCGCGTCGTGGACCTGGCGCATTTCGACCTGAACGGGAAGACGCTCTCGATCTCGCCGTTCAAGCCGAATAACGCGCCGCCGGCACTGAATTTCTCAAAGAGCTGATTTGCCGGGGTAGCGCCGTGGCACCGTGCAAATTCGTTGCCCTTGCACGCGTGCCTGCCGCGCCTCCGCCAAAGCCGCCGGCTGGGCATGTCCGCCCGGCCGGCCTTCTGGCGCAGCCCCCGACCGCCCTGGTGTCACTTGCCGGCGAAGAAGACTTCCCGTACAAACGCCCTGATGTCACTGCGCGAATGCTGGAACGCGGATTCGTTTCGTCCGACATGTGCGCCCAGCCTGGTGCATTCGGCAAAAAACGCCTTCAGTCTGGAAGGATCGATGATCTCGCCCGTGCGCTCCGCCGTTATCCTCCAGGGCTCGATATCCCATCGCACCACGCCGCAAGAGGCCGCGGATGTCGCTCCGGGAAGATAGTGCACTGCATACATGCCGTCCCAGGAATGGGCCGCTCCGGCATATTTGATGGTGCGAACAGATGCCCCGGCGTCGGCGTATCGCTTGGCCAGTTGCTCGCAGGGTTCGGCGGTCGTGTAGTCGTCTTCCGCTCCCACCAGATTGAGAATCGGTGCTTTCGTTATCTGCGCTGACCAGTAGACCTGGTTGCATCCCGCATAGACCGGAATATGCAGCGCAAACTTCAGATCGTCTTTAATGACGGCGCGCCGCAGCGGTTCCTCCGCCACCTCGAAAGCAGTACTTCCGCCACGCGAGAATCCCATGATCCCGATCCTCGCGGCATCGATGCCCGGGTGGCTCGCCAGCAATCGAAGCGCCTGGAAGGCATCCACGAGATCTGCGGCGTGCGGCACCAACGCCTGGTCTTCCGCTGTGCGACTGACACCCCGGGAGTCGAACACGTGGACGACAAAGGCCGCGACGCCCATCCCATTCAGGGCTTCCACCCATTGCGTCATGCTGGACTCGACCCCGCCGCTACCATGCATGAGCACGATGGCGGGCACTCTTTCTCCACCAGTTCCAGTTCCAACCCCGGTTCCACTTTTTGGCAGATACAAGTCGCCGCGGACCTTCTGCTCGGTCCAGTTCTGACGCCGTTCGCGTGCCAGGTCGAACATTGTCTTCGGCGTATAGCTTGTGAAATCGATGCGGCCTTGCGTTTCCGGACTGAGTGGCTGGGCCGCCGCGGTACCGGAAAACGTGAGCGCGACAAGCAGCGAAAAGTGCAGGACCAACAACCGGCTGATTCCGGATGTGAGCCGGCTGAGCAGGAATATTCGTCTATTCATTGTTCGCATTGCAGGAGTGGCTCCGTTGCTTGCATGGTTGTTCTCCGGTGTTGGATATTCCATCCGCCGCACGGCGGCGCAAGCCATGGTAGCGGCTCGGCAAAGCACGCACAGACCCTACCAAGGGAGGGGAACGTAGCGGTCCGGAAGCGCCCGGCTCCGGTCATTCGTTGTTGCCAGATCGATGGGCCGGAATCCGGCCCACCCCGCTTTTCGCCAGGGCATACGGCAAGCTTGCACGGATTCACGCCAACCAGACAGGTTTCGTCGCTTTGGACGAGGCGCACGCACGCGGCGGTCGCAACACTGAACGGGTTTCACCAATATGCCCATCTATGGAAAGCCCGAACGCCATGCCCTACGCAGACAAAACGAGCCCCAAACCGCTAACGCCTTTCGAAGGCAGCGACATCCGCACCCTTATCGACGAGCGGGCGGCCAGTCGCGGCGCGCATCCCTTCCTGATCTGGGAACCCTTTGAAGGCGAGGGCAGGACCTGGACCTATGCGGACTTTGGCGACAGCGTGCGCCGCTTCGCGGCTGGCCTGCAGGCGCGCGGGGTGCGGCCAGCGGATCGCGTGCTGGTCCACCTGGACAACTGCCCGGAGGCGGTCATCGCCTGGCTTGGCTGCGCTTACGCAGGTGCCGTGGCTGTGTCGACCAACACTCGGTCGAGCGCCGATGAGCTCGCGTACTTCGCCAGTCACAGCGGCGCCGTCGGCGCAATCACCCAGCCGCGCTTCGCCGCCATGGTCAAGGCCGCGGCGCCATCCCTGGCCTGGCTGGCCGTCACCGGGACGGATTGCGGCGCCACCGCCGGGTCGGACCTCTCCCGGTTCGAGCCCTTCGCCGCCATCTCCGCCGATCCCGCGCGGCTGGTCGAGCGCCCACACGATCCCATGGCGCCATTCGGCATCCAGTACACCTCCGGCACCACGGCCCGCCCCAAGGCCGTGCTCTGGACCCATGCCAACGCGCTCTGGGGCGCGCGCCTGTCGGCCATGCACGAGGACCTGCGGCCGGAGGACGTGCACCTGGTCCACCTCCCCCTGTTCCACACCAACGCGCAGATCTATTCAGTGGCGGCCGCGCTCTGGGTGGGCGCCACGGTGGTGGTGCAACCCCGGTTCTCCGCGTCACGCTTCTGGCCGGTCTCCGTCAAGCACGGTTGCACCTGGACGTCGATGGTGCCGTTCTGCGTCCGGGCGCTGCTGACCCAGCCCAGGCCCGCGCGCCACAGCTACCGCCTTTGGGGCAGCGGCGTCTGCGCGCCGGCCACGGATGCGTACTTCGGGGTCAGGACGATCGGGTGGTGGGGGATGACCGAAACCATTACTCACGGCACGATAGGTTCCGCGCACCTCGCGAACGCCACCATGTCCATGGGCAGGCCGTCCCAGGCCTACGCGATCCACGTGCTGGACGATGACGGGCAGCCAGTCGCCCCCGGCGAGACAGGCAACCTCTATGTGGGTGGCCAGCGCGGGGTTTCCCTGTTCCTGGAGTACGCGGGCGACCCGGCGGCGACGGCGGCCGCCTTCCGCGACGACGGGCTGTTCATCACCGGCGACCGGGTCCGCCTCGGCCACGACGGCTTCCTGTATTTCTCGGACCGCGCCAAGGACATGCTCAAGGTCGGCGGGGAAAACGTGGCGGCCTCGGAAATCGAGCGCGTCATCGCGCTGGTCGAGGGCGTGGCGGAAGTCGCCGTCGTCGGCAGGAAACATCCCATGCTCGACGAAGTCCCGGTCGCCTTCGTGATCCCGAACGCCAGCACCGGCCAGGCCCTGGTCGAGCGCATCCTGTCAGCATGCAAGGCGCAACTGGCGGGCTTCAAGCATCCGCATGACATCAGGCTGGTTGAGAGCCTGCCCCGGTCCACTCTGGAGAAAGTGGCAAAGAACCAACTGCGCGCCCTGCTCGCGGACTCGCCATGAGCCATGAACCAGCCGCAGCGCCGGCACTGCACACCGCCGGGCGATGACGCTCCGGCGAATCAGAGCGCACGCCGTCCGCCCATGCTCATATACTTTTTCCTGCGCGCACCCCGCCCCGGCTTGCACGTGCACCAGGAGACGCATGGACGGCCCGGTCCTCCCGCGCGCCTCCACCCAGTAACATCCAATAAGCAACTGTTTTTTGTGTGGCCCTGGCGGGCCACACCGACGCGATGCGAAGCGAGCCCCCCAAGCGATGCGAAGCGAGCCGTGAAGGTGTACCAGGCCGTATGGCGCCTTTTTTGCCTACTTTTTTGGCAAGACAAAAAAGTAGGTCGTCCCCCGCAGGGGGTTGAAACCGCCTTTGACTTTAAGCCTTTGCAGTTGCAGTTGTAGCTGCAGTTGCAGTCATCCACCAATAGCCCCACCACCAAATACCAAAAACAAGCTCCCCCCCGAGGCACCGCCATGAAGCACGTCCCCATCACATCTCTACTGATCGCCAACCGCTCGGAGATCGCCATCCGCGTGATGCGCGCCGCCGCCGAGATGAATATCCGCACCGTGGCGATTTACTCGAAGGAAGACCGTCTCGCCCTGCACCGCTTCAAGGCCGACGAGAGCTACCTGGTTGGCGAGGGCAAGAAGCCACTGGCCGCCTATCTGGACATCGACGACATCCTGCGCATCGCCCGGCAGACCAGGGTTGATGCGATCCACCCCGGCTATGGGTTTCTCTCCGAGAACCCGGAGTTCGCGCAAGCCGTGATCGATGCCGGCATCCGCTGGATCGGGCCGTCCCCGGACGTGATGCGCACGCTCGGCAACAAGGTCGCCGCCCGCAATGCGGCCATCGCCGCCGGCGTGCCGGTGATGCCCGCCACCACGCCGCTGCCCCACGACCTGGAAGAGTGCAAGCGGCTGGCGGCGGAAGTGGGCTATCCACTGATGCTCAAGGCGAGCTGGGGCGGAGGCGGGCGCGGCATGCGGGTGCTGGAGAGCGAAAGCGATCTCGGCACCGCACTGCCCGCCGCCCGCCGGGAGGCACTGGCCGCATTCGGCAACGACGAGGTCTATGTCGAGAAGCTGCTGCGCCGGGCGCGCCACGTCGAGGTGCAAGTCCTGGGCGATACCCACGGCAACCTGGTTCACCTGTACGAGCGCGACTGCACGGTGCAGCGGCGCAACCAGAAGGTAGTCGAGCGCGCGCCCGCCCCCTATCTCGACCACGCGGGCCGCGAGGCCTTGTGCGAGGCGGCGCTGCGGCTGATGCGCGCGGTCGGCTACAGCCACGCAGGTACCGTCGAATTCCTGATGGATGCCGACACCGGCCAGAGCTACTTCATCGAGGTCAATCCGCGCATCCAGGTCGAGCACACCGTGACCGAGGTGATCACCGGCGTGGACATCGTCAAGGCGCAGATCCGTATTACGGAAGGCGGCCACATCGGCCGGATCGAAGACGAACTGGACGAGCACGGGCACACTGTGGTGCGCGGCGCGGGTGTCCCGGCGCAGGCTTTGATCCCGCTCAACGGCCACGCCCTGCAATGCCGCATCACCACCGAAGACCCCGAGAACGGCTTCCTGCCCGACTATGGACAACTCACCGCCTACCGCAGCGCGGCTGGCTTCGGCATCAGGCTGGACGCCGGCACCGCCTATGGCGGCGCCGTCATCACGCCCTACTATGACTCCCTGCTGGTCAAGGTCACCGCGTGGGCGCCCACGGCGGCGGAAACCATCCGGCGCATGGACCGTGCATTGCGCGAGTTCCGCATCCGGGGCGTGGCCTGCAACCTGCAGTTCCTGGAAAACGTCATCAACCACCCGGCCTTCGGCAGCGGCGAGGTCACCACGCGCTTCGTCGACACCACGCCCGAGTTGCTGGCCTTTACCAAGCGGCGCGACCGCGCCACCAAGCTGCTGCGCTACCTGGGCGAGCTGGCCGTCAATGGCTACCCGGGGATGGTGGGACACACGCCGCCCCAGTTGCCGCTGCCCAGGCCGCAGCGCCCCAGGGTGGACAGTGCCGGCGCGGTGCCGCCCGGCACACGCGACCGGCTGCGCGAGCTGGGGCCGGAGAAATTCTCTCGCTGGATGCTGGACCAGAAGCAGGTCTTGCTGACCGACACCACCATGCGCGACGCACACCAGTCCCTGTTTGCGACCCGCATGCGCACCGCCGACATGCTGCCTATCGCACCCTTCTATGCGCGCGAACTGCCGCAGCTGTTCTCGCTGGAATGCTGGGGTGGCGCCACCTTCGACGTGGCCCTGCGTTTCCTGAAGGAGGACCCGTGGCAGCGTCTGGCGCAATTGCGCGAGCGCGTGCCGAATATCCTGTTCCAGATGCTGCTGCGCGGCTCGAACGCGGTGGGCTACACCAACTACGCTGACAATGTGGTGCGCTTCTTCGTCCGGCAGGCGGCCGGCGCCGGCGTCGACCTCTTCCGTGTGTTCGACTCGCTCAACTGGGTGCGCAATATGCGCGTGGCGATCGACGCGGTGTGCGAGAGCGGCGCGCTGTGCGAAGGCGCGATCTGCTACACCGGCGACCTGTTCGACGCGGCACGGCCCAAGTACGATCTCAAGTATTACGTGGGCATCGCGCGCGAGCTGCAGCGCGCCGGCGTGCATGTGCTGGGCATCAAGGACATGGCCGGGATCTGCCGCCCGCAGGCCGCCGCGGCACTGGTCAGGGCGCTCAAGGACGAGACCGGCCTGCCGGTCCACTTCCACACCCACGACACCAGCGGCATTTCCGCGGCTTCCGTGCTGGCCGCGATCGACGCCGGCTGCGACGCCGTGGACGGCGCGCTCGACGCCATGAGCGGCCTGACCTCGCAGCCCAACCTGTCGAGCATGGCCGCCGCGCTGGCCGGCAGCGAGCGCGATCCCGGCCTTAGCCTGGATCGCCTGCACGAAGCATCGATGTACTGGGAAGGCGTGCGCCGCTACTACGCCCCCTTCGAGTCCGAGATCCGCGCCGGCACCGCCGACGTCTACCGCCACGAAATGCCCGGCGGGCAATACACCAACCTGCGCGAACAGGCCCGCTCGCTGGGGCTCGAACATCGCTGGAGCGAGATCGCGGGCGCATACGCCGAGGTCAACCACCTCTTCGGCGATATCGTCAAGGTCACTCCGACCTCCAAAGTGGTGGGCGATATGGCGCTGATGATGGTCGCCAACGACCTGAGCGCCGCGCAGGTATGCGATCCCGCCAGGGAGATCGCCTTCCCCGAGTCGGTGGTCTCGCTGTTCAAGGGCGAGCTGGGCTTCCCGCCCGACGGCTTCCCCGCCGGCTTGTCGCGCAAGGTGCTCAAGGGCGATCCCCCCGAACCCTACCGTCCCGGCGACCACCTCGCCCCGGTCGACCTGGAACAAGCCCGCGCGCAAGGCGAAAGCGCCTGCGAGCACGCGCTGGACGACCGGCAACTGGCGTCCTACCTGATGTATCCCAGGCAGACCAGCGAATACTTCCAGCACAGGCGCGCCTATGGCGACACATCGGTCCTGCCCACTCCCGCGTTCTTCTACGGCCCGCAACCGCAGCAGGAGGTGGCGGTCGACATCGCGCCCGGCAAGACGCTGCTGATCATGTTGCAGGGGGCGCACCCGGACACGGAGGAGAACATCGTCAAGGTCCAGTTCGAGCTTAACGGGCAGTCCCGCACCGCCCGCGTCGAGCGGCGCGGCGTGGTGCAGGCGGGGCCGTCGCGCCAGGCCCGCCCGGCGGCCGACCCCTCCAATCCGCTGCATGTGGCCGCACCCATGCCGGGCGCGGTGGTGACGGTAGCGGTCCAGCCGGGGCAGCGGGTCTCCGCCGGCAGCGCGCTGGTCTCGCTGGAGGCGATGAAGATGGAGACGCATATCGCCGCCGAACGCGGCTGCGAAATCGCCGCGGTGCACGTGCGCCCCGGCGACCGCGTTGCCGCCAAGGACCTGCTGATCGAATTCAAGGACATATCCTGACTACGCGGCAGGGGTGGCCTGGCGGCCGCCCTGCCATACCACTCCCGCGAGGCATTGCCACGCAACACCGAATCGAGGATCTCCCCCGCCATGAGTCAATCCCACGAAAGCGCACCACCCGCCGCGCCTTCCCCCTCGCTGCGCAACGCCGCGACCTTGCTGGTGCTGCGCGATGGCCCGCTAGGGATAGAAGTACTGATGGTTCGCCGCGCCGAACGTGCCGGCGATCGCAGCAGCGGTTCCTATGTGTATCCCGGCGGCACGCTGGATGCGCAGGACAAGTGGCTTCATGCCTACGCCGATGGTCTCGATGACCACGCCGCAAGCCAGCGCCTTGGCGTCGACGCGGGCGGGCTCGATTTCTATCTGGCGGCGGTACGGGAATGCTTCGAGGAGGCTGGACTGCTGTTCGCCCGCGACAGTGCGGGACAGCCCTTGGCGCTGGACCAACTGGAGGAGGCACAGCGCGCCTTGCTGCGCGACGCCGCCAGGCACGATGGACTCGGGCTGGCGCACGCCTGCGCGCAGTTGGGCCTGCGGCTCGCGGTCGACCGTCTGGCGTATTTCAGCCACTGGCTGACGCCACCGGGATTGCCCAAGCGCTTCGACACCCGTTTCTTCGTGGCGATCGCGCCTGCCGGCCAGACCGCCGCGCACGACGGCGAGGAGGCCTCCGGCCATTGCTGGAAGCGTCCGGCGGAGCTCCTGGACCCTGCCAGCGCTCTCAAGCTGGAGCCTCCCACGCGGCGCACGCTGGCGGCCATCGCCCGCTTCGAGCGTGCCCAGGATTGCTACCAGCATGCCGCTGCGCTAAGCGGCATTGCCCGCATCATGCCCCGCCTGGGGCGCGGCGAGGCCGGCCTGCGCGCGGTCATGCCGGACGAACCCTGCTACGCCGAACTCGGCCATATCGATCCGGAGGGGCGCGGCGACGCGCGCTGCATCATCGAGCCCGGCGTTGCGGTGCGCCTCGGCGCGCGCATCTGGCGGATTACCGCCCGCGATGGCAGTGACGTGGCTGGCGGCCTCGGCACCAACACCTATCTGGTGGGAGGCGGCAACGACAACACATGGGCCGTGATCGATCCCGGCCCCGATGACGACGCGCATATCCAGGCGGTGCTCGCCGCGGCGCCGGGGCCGATCCGCCGGATACTGTCTACCCGGACACACACGGACCACGCGCCCGCTGCGCGCAAGCTCAGTGCGGCTACCGGCGCGCAACTACCCGGGCGCGAACTGCGGCACTGTGAGCGCCTGGCCATTGCCGAGGGCTGCACGCTGCGGGTATGTCATGCCACCAGCCATGCATCCGGCCACCTGTGCTACCTCCTCGAAGAGGAAAGGACCTTGTTCACCGGCGGCGATATGGATGTCCAGATCGACTCCCTGGCCGCACTGCCCCGCGACGACATCGCATGGATGGCACCCGCGCACGGCTTCTTGGTCCCATGCCCTGCCGGGACCATCCGCACGCCGCCTGCCTGAGTCCGCCGGGATGGTGGGGTCCGGCTCCGCGAGACGGTAGGGCACATGTCACATGCCGCCGGGTGCCGAACCCGGCGCCGCCAGGTCCTCCTCCACAAAGCGCAGCACCGCTTCCGTCAGTGCCTCGCGTGGATAGGCGTTCTGGGTCACGAACATCGAGCCGATGGTGGTGTGCGTCCGGGCGATGGGCACCGCCAGCGCCCAGTGGTCCGCATTGACGTAGCCCATCAGCGTACTGCCGGGCACGATCTGGTCGTAGAAGATTACCTGGCTGTCGTTGCGCCCGTCGATACGCGCGAGCTTGTCATAGCTCGAAGTCAGGATCGACGAGATGCGCTCCGGCCGCGGCAGCGTGACGAGCGAGTAGTAGCGCACTTCGCGGGGCAACGGGTTTCCCGCCAGCCATGCCTTGCGTATCGCGGGCCGCAGGCTCTCCACCGCGCCGCCATCTCCCGAATTGCAGGTTGCGCCCGGAAAATGCCGCAGCATGTCGGCCTGGTATTGCTCGGCGTCATTGGCAAGCGCCGAGCCGCCGATCGCGCCGGCTGCGCTGACCACCGCCGCCACGCGGCTGCGGATCTCCGGATACGCCACCACGGCCTGGAGGATGTCAGGCGCACCCTTCGAGTATCCGACCAGCACCAGGCGCGGTGCCCCCTCGGTCAGCGGCATGGCCATGATCGAGTCGCGGATCTGGCGCGCGTTATTCGCCGAGCCCGACAGCGCATCGACCTTGAGCAGCATGCCGTCATAGCCAAATTCCCGCAGGTGCTTCGGGACAGTACCGGGCGCATTCAGCCACGGCTCGAAGCATTCATAGCCGATGCCCGGCACCACCACTGCGATCAGGTGCCGCCGGGACTCTCCCAGATCGACGGGCTTGCCGGTGCCGGCGGGCTCGGCGCCTATGCGGTTCAGCGCGTCTTCACAGGGCCGGTAATCGGGAAGCTCCGGTCCGCGCGCCCGCAGCACCGCGCAGTAGATCTCGCGGAAACGCGCCCGTTTGTCCTGCACGCCGGACTGCGATGCGGGAAGCAGTGCCAAAGGCGGCGTATCGGCGGAGTAAGGGATCAGCGGCTTCGACGCGCATCCGCCGAGCACGAGGCAAGCCGCGATGACTCCCGGCAAGACGCCGCCGGTCAACCGCGCGCGGAAGCCGCCAGCCGGCTGCCCGGCTATGGCCTGCGGCGGCTCCGGGACCGAATCACTTGCGCGCATTGCCGTTCTCCTGGCGTGAAGCGGCTCCGCGCCCCTCCAGGTACGGTACCCAGTCGAGAATTTCCACGTCGGAAAGACTCAGCGGCCGTTGCGCAAAGAACAGCACCGCGCGCAGCCCGTCCGTAAAGTAGCGGGCGCCATCCAGCGTTGTCCGTGGTTGCGCCTGCCGCGCCGGACCGACACCGTTCACGAATCCGAGCTTGTCGAGACCGCCTGAATACATCATGTCCTGGATCAGGAGGTTCCTGGCCTCGTCGACATCCTCGTGCAGGACGATCTTTGCCATGTCGGCGGGCGCGAAGCGTCCGCCGACAGGCCGGCCTGCCTGCGCGATGTAAACGGGCTGACCCTGAAAGCGAATGGGCGCCAGCCACACGCGTACCCAGGTCGACGGCGCGCCGCCTTGCGCCTGCTTGCGCAGCACGGCGTCCGGCGCGCGTCCGAAGACCCGTTGACCGGTATCGCCCTCGCGCGAATCGCGGCGGTAACTACGCCGCACCGCCGCCGCGCCGATGTCACCGAGTTCCCCGACAATCAGCACATTCAACGGATCGCCCTGCGCCGCCCCGCGCGTATCGGTGGCGCAGCACGGCAATCGTTCGAGTGCGGCTCTCAGCGAGGCAAGGTCTTTGTAGTCCGTGACCGCGGAATCCGGATACTGGAAGATATACCGCGCAAAACCCGCATCCGAGATATCGTCGGGCACACGCACGAAGAGGCTGAACGGGATCAGCGTCCTGGTCCCGAACAAATCGACATTGACGAGCTTCGTAATGCGGTCGGGATTGGTGAACAGGATGCCCTCGTGTGTCGTCCCAGGCGGAATCGGATTCTTGAACCCGAGTTTATTGAAGTAGTCGTCAATGCGCGCATTCGTTGCCCCGCTGAACGTGCCATGCAGGGACCACGCGACTTCGAGCGGCGAAAAGTAATCGGGATCCGTTCCCGAGCGCAACAGCCACAACGGCTGCGAAGTTCCGTTATGCACCTCGAACCATACGGGCTGCACGTTGGTCTTGTTGATGTCGGCGCCGAACATGCGCTTGCTGTCTTCCGTGCCCAGCACTGCCGCGCTCACGCGCACGCCCTGCTTGGTTTCGCTCACCGCGCGCTCGCGTAGCGGGGCGTCGTCGGCACTGGCAGGCGCTTGCCATGTCGCGCAGCCGGCCATGGCAAGCGAGAGGATCGCCATGCCCGCCGCGTACCGTAGCGCAGGATGCAACAGCGGCAACACGCTCATTATTTCGCTCCCTGGCGCGCGGCATCAGTCTGATAGATCCCGCTCCACGGGAAGAACTCGATCGCCGAGAGCGACGTGGGCTTACGGTCGAATACCAGCACCTGGCGATATCCGTCCGTGAAATACGGGTCCGTGGTCAGGTTCTCGCGCGGGGCGCTTCGCGGCGCCGCGCCCACGCCTTTCACCTGCCCGATCTTGTTGAGGCTCTGGGAATAGGCCATATCTTCCGCCAGCGCCGTGCGCGCTTCGTCCACGTCCGGATCGACCTTGTGCGTCGTCAGCGTTGGCGAGTGAATGGTGAGACGCACGCCGATATCGCGGCTGATCTGGCCCACCCACACGGATTTGCCGTGATAGCGCATCGGACTAAGCCAGAGACGCAGATGGTTGCGCTGGTGAATGTTGTCGCGCGCCTTCTGCAATGCCAGGTCCTGCGCGCGTCCGAACAGGTACAGATCGCTCACCGGCGCATTGACATAGGGCTCGCCCTTGAGCGCCGAGGCGATCATCTTTGTGATCGCGCCCGACCACTTCTGCTCGGTCGGCCGCCAGCTGCGGCGCACGAACGCGGGAAACGCATCGTCGATGCCGCCCACGACCACCAGGTTGAGCGGGTCGCCGTTCTTCGAGCCATCCTTGTTGGTGACACAGCACGGCAGGGCCTCGAGTGCCATGCGGAAGGCCTCGTCATCCGTGTAGTCCACGATTTCCTCGGGCGGATAGATCTCGCGCCGGAAGACTTCGCTGGTATGGTAGTCGGCATGGAAGCCTGGAACGACCATGAGGATCGCGAATGTCTTTGCCCGCCCGCTCGCAACCAGGTCCAACTGGACGAGCTTTGCCCCCTCGCTGGCGTTTGTCAGCACGAACCCCGACACGGTCTGTCCGGGCTGGACCGGATTGCGGAAAGCGAGCTGGCGGAAGCGCTGGTCGACGCTGGCCTTTTCGTCAGGCGAGCCGCCCTGGGAAAATGCCTCGGCTGCCTCGGAAGCCGGAAAGAATCCCGGATCAAGACCCGACGACATCAGGTAATAGCCCCGGTCGTCGTTGTTGGTGACCTCGATCCAGACGGGCTGTATCTGCAGCCTCTCGAGCGGAACCCGATACACGTCCGCGCTTTCCTCATTCGAAAGAACGGCGGCCGACACCCGCAAGCCGCCGTCGGTACGGCTCAGGGCACGGCTCTTGTAGTCGAGTGCGGCTAAGGGCGGCGGCGGTGGGGGCGCGGCGCAGCCGGCAATGACAACTGCGGCAAATACCCGAGTCACAATGCAGTTCATTGCGTAACCTCATCACCACGCGCGATGCAGTGCTCTTGCCGGCACGGCGGCTGCCAGCGCATTGCCCCCCGGCAGCCTGCCTGGAAGCGGCTTCTTCGTCGGGTGCAGGAAAAGTATAGTGCGCGAATCTTCCCGCAGCGTGGTCTGTCAGCTCCCCGTGCCGCCAGGCTGCCGGGCCGCTTTGCATGGCCTCGGGGACAGCCGCTAGCCTTGGGTGCGCCTGAGTTGAAACGCCACGGAAACGCGGTCCGCGGGATAGATGGTGTCGGTAATTTCGAGGATCCGGCCGCCGGCACCCTTGTAATGGCGGATCAGGCGCAAACCGGCGGAGTTCGCGGGCACGCCCAGCTTGCTGGCCCGCGGTTCCTCGATCAGCATCCCGGTCACGACCTGGCGGATCTCCGCAATGGACTGGCCGCATTCCCGCTCGATCAGGGCGCTGACGAGGACGTCGGGATTGTCGCGGATCGCCTGGCTGATGCGGGAGAACGCGGTGTCGACGTAGATCTCCGCCCATGCCACCGGCATGCCGCCCTTCTTCGCGGCTACGCGCGTGCCGGAGAACACCAGCCATTCGCTCTTCACCGGCGCCTGCAAGTGCCTGGCGGCGGCACGATCCAGCGTGACGGTGCGCACGTCCTCGATGGCGCGGACTTCCGTGGCCGCGACCCGTACCAGGTCCTCCACGGTGCCGAACGATTGGGTGAACGACGCCTTGGGATTAACGCTCTCGACCATGGTCCCCACGGACTTCTTGCGGGAGATGTAGCCGAGGTCCTGCAACCGCTGGAGCGCGGCGCGAACCGTGTGGCGGCTCACGCCGTGCAGTTGCGCCAGTTCGTGCTCGGTGGGCAGCAGGCTGCCGACCACATGCCGGCCGTCCACGATATCGGTGACTAGCGTGCTGGCCAGCTCCGCGTAGCGGGTGTGGGTGCCGGCGGGCTCGGGCCGGGTGTCTTTGGGGCTGGCGCTCATGGGCGAATTGCGGTATTGATGAGGCGTTTGCATCGCAAACTGTGCGCACATTGTACGCACATTCGCATGCACCGTCGCCCTTGTACTAAGCGCTGGCGCCCTCCTTGAAGAAGCGCGCCTCGGCTTGAGGCGACAGCGGCATGCCGGTGATTCTCGCTTTCTCCAGGACGCTCCAGAAGTAGCGGTAGGTCGCGCGATCGTGCAGTTCGCCCTTGTACTGGATCGGCCCCCAGTCGGCATCCTGCGCGGCGATCAGGATCTCGCATGCATCGGCCACGTCCGTGAAGTCGGGCCGCATGGCGTTGACGATGGGCTGGATCTGCGCCGGATAGATGCTCCACATGCGCAGGAAGCCGAATTGCGTGCGCGCCCGGCTTGCGTCGCTGGCGATGACTTCGGCATCTTTCAGGTTCAGGCAGACGTTGTGCGCGGGCACGATGCCATTGGCCAGCGCGGCAGCCACCATGTCGGCCTTGGCGCGGGCCAGCAGCGCATGCTCGAACTGGCCCGGGCTGCGCATGGCCGCGGCCGGAATGGCGCCATGATGGCCGCTGACAAAGTCCATCAGGCCGAAGTCGAGCACCTCGATATGCGGCAACGCTGCGATATGGAATACGTCCCGCAGCGCGCCGTGGGTTTCGATCAGGACGTGGACCGGCACCACGCGGTTCACACCGGCTTCGCGGGTTTTACGGCCGATATAGTCGATCACCTCCATCACCTGCTCGTGGTTCGTCGCTTTGGGGATGGTGATGTATGCCACCCGGCTTGCGGCTTGCCCGATGACGATGTCCACGTCCTGCCGCCATGCGGGATGCGCGGGATCGTGAATGCGGACCCCCGCCTTGTCGAAGCGGTTCCGGTCGGAGTTGATCATGCGCACGACCATGGCCGCGTGTTCCCTCTCCTGTCCGGCGGCGGCGCCGTCTTCGCAGTCGCAGGTGATATCGAACACCGGGCCGTATTCGACCTGCAGGTCCATGGCCTTGCCGATCAACTTCTCGCTGCCGGCAAAGTGTTCGCAGGCGGACAGTGCGGGGAATGCCTTTTCGCCGGCAAAGAGGGCAAGTTTTGGATGGGTGGCGGTGGTCATGACGTTCTCCAATTGTTGTGCTTCTTACTGTGCTGTTCGAGGGATGGCGATGGTGTAGTCGAGGTCGAGCACCACATTCGACGGATGCTCCGCCCTGCCGCCCTCCAGGCCGGGAAACCGGATTTCCGCGGCGCTGCGGATGTTCTTTGCGCCGATCGTGCGCAGCCGCAGCCCGCCAACGTGGCCGCTGGCAAGATCCAGCTTTTCCAGCACCATCGTCGCGCAGCAGATGGTGTCGCCGGCATAGGTGGGATTGACGTGGCTGCCGCCGTTGACGGCGAGGATGGACAGCGCGTTCTCCAGGCCGTCATAAGACAGCGCCTTGCAGATCGAGATGATGTGGCCGCCGTAGACCAGCCGCTGCCCGCCGGGCGTGGACGCCATGGCGAAGCCGTCGAAATGGGCCTTAGCCGTGTTCTGGTACAGCCGCGTGGCGATGCTGTGATCGCTGTCGTTGACCGTCATCGCGGCAACGTGGTCGATCCGCTCGCCGGCCTCATAGTCGTCCCACAAGTCGGATACGCCGGTCGTCATGCAGATGTCCTGCACGCCCGCCGTGTACCCGTGCCGCGCAAGGCGCGACGGCACCACCACAGCCTGGAGCGGCGGGATCACGGTGGCGCCGCATGACGCGGCAGGATCGCGCTTGTGCACCATGACCCAGCGGATCCAGGTCAGCACGTCCCGCCCCGACTGGTTCTTCGCCGTGGAGCGCACATAGACCACGCCGCTCTTGCGGTTCGAGTTCTCCTTCAGGCCGATGACCTCGCTTTCCACGGCAAGCGTGTCGCCCGCATAGACGTGGGCCAGGAAGCGCACGTCCGAATAGCCGAGGTTCGCCACGGCATTCAGGGAAATGTCCGGCACGGTCTTGCCGAAGGCCGTGTTGAAGACCAGCAGGTCTTCCAGCGGGCGCCGCTCCAGTCCCGCCAGCCTGGCGCTGGTGTCCGCGGTGTACAGCGCGCCGCGGCTGCCGGTCAGCCCTATGTAGAGGCTGCGGTCTCCTTCCGTCAGCGTGCGCGGCGTGGCGTGACGCAACGTCATCCCCAGCCGGAAGTCCTCGAAGTAGTTGCCAGATCTGTTCTTACCCATCGCGCTCTCCAGGCGGCAAAACCGTCACTCGTGACATTTGCCATTGGTTTTGTACGTACATAGTGATTTGCAAATTCAGCATTGTCAAGCCCGGAGCATCAACGCACTTCTGGCTTAAAGCCCATATAAACCGACCTTAAATGGAGAGATTGTCGTCATTTATCTTGACCTTCGGCCTGGCAATGGCACATTATGTACGTACAAACTGACGACATCACAGCAAACCGAACACCAAAAGGAGCGCAAGGTGCAACGACTGACCGAAGAGCGGCGCATGATCAAGGAAGCCGCACAGCAATTCACGATGGAGCGTGTGCTGCCGATCGCCAACAGGCTGGACCCCGAGAAAGGCCAGATCCCGCGCGATCTGATCGATGAGATGGCAGGTATGGGCTATTTCGGCATCCTGATTCCCGAGGAGTACGGTGGCCTGGGCCTTGGCGCCTATGAGTACTGCCTGGTGGCGGAACAACTCTCGCGTGGCTGGATGAGCGTGGGCAGCCTGATCGCGCGCGGCAACGGACTGATCGGCGCGCTCAAAGGCCTGCCGCCCGAGCAGAAGGCGGACTACCTGCCGCGCATGGCGCGCGGCGAATTCCTCGGCGCGTTTTCGCTGTCGGAGCCCAATGCCGGCTCGGACGTAGCCAATATCTCCTGCCGCGCCGTGCGCGACGGCGACGAGTGGGTCATCACCGGCAGCAAGTACTGGTGCACCTTCGCCGACGAGGCCGACTTCATCCTCGTAACCTGCCGCACCGACCCCGTCATCGACCCCAAGGCCCGCCACCGCGGCCTGTCCGCCTTCATGGTGGAGAAGCCGCGCGGCCAGTTGCCCGAGGGCGTCAAGGGCAGCGTGATTCCCAAGATCGGCTACCACGGCTGGACCACCTGGGAACTGGCCTTCGACGGCTGCCGCGTGCCGGCCTCCAAGATGGTCGGCGAGGAAGGCAAGGCCTTCTATCTCACCACCGCAGGGCTGGAAACCGCCCGCGCCCACACCGCCGCGCGCTCGATCGGGCTGGCGCAGGGCAGCCTGGAGGACTCACTGCAATACGCCCGCGACCGCGCGCAGTTCGGCTCGCCCATCGGCCATTTCCAGGCGATCCGCTTCAAGCTGGCCGACATGGCGACCCAGATCGAAGCCTCTCGCGCCCTGCTCTACTCGGTCTGCGAGAAGATCGACGAGGGCACGCGCTGCGACACCGAAGCCGCCATGGTCAAGCTGTTCGCCAGCGAGATGTCCGAACGCGTCACCAGCGAAGGCCTGCAGATCCACGGCGGCGCCGGCTACACCACGCATTTCGCCGCGGAACGCTACTGGCGCGACGCCCGCCTGACCAAGATCTTCGAAGGCACGTCCGAGATCCAGATGCGCATCATTTCCGATGCGCTGTTGGGCAAGGTTGCCGCGTGATGAGCGCAGTGGAGCAAGACATGGATAAACCCTGCATGGATAAGCCCGCACAGGCGACCGGCGCCCTCTCCGGCCTGCGCGTCATCGACCTGACGCAGATGCTCGCCGGGCCTTTCTGTACGCAGATCCTCGCCGACCACGGCGCCGAGGTGATCAAGGTGGAAGCGATGGCCGGCGACGGCACGCGGCTCACCGGCCCGTTCCGGGACGACGATGCCGTGCGCGATTTCGGCGGCTACTTCCAGAGCGTCAACCGCAACAAGCGGTCGATCGCCGTCGACCTGAAGAGCGCCGCCGGCCGCGACATCGTGCGCCGGCTGGTCGACGGCGCCGACATCGTGGTGGAGAACTTCCGCGCCGGCGTGATGGAGCGGCTCGGCCTGTCCTATGAGGTGCTGCGCGAGACCAACCCCCGGCTCGTCTACGGCACCGTGCGCGGCTTCGGCGACCCCCGCAGCGGCGAAAGCCCTTACGCGCACTGGCCAGCCTACGATGTGGTCTCCCAGGCCATGGGCGGCATGATGGGCATCACCGGCCCCGACCGGGATACGCCCACCAAGATCGGCCCCGGCGTGGGCGACACCGTCCCCGCGCTGATGCTGTGCATCGGCATCCTCGCCGCCGTGCATCGCGCCCGAGCCAGCGGCGCAGGCCAGTTCGTCGATGTGGCCATGACGGACTGCGTGCTGGCCATGTGCGAGCGAATCGTCTACCAGACCTCCTACACCGGTGCCGTGCCCGCGCCCGAAGGCAACCGCCATCCGCTGCTCTGCCCGTTCGGCCTGTTCCGCGCCCGCGATGGCTACGTTTCCATCGCCTGCGCGCATGACGCCTTCTGGGAAAAGCTGGCGCTGGCGATCGGCCGCCCCGAACTGATCGGCGACGAAGCCTTCGCCACCAACGCGGCGCGCGTGCAAAACGCCCAGCGCGTCATCGACGCCATCGAGGCGTTCACCGCCGTGCGCACCAAGGAGGAGATCGCGCAATGCCTGGGCGGCAAGGTGCCGTTCGGCCCGGTCTACACCTCGGCCGAGATCTTCGATGATCCGCATTACCGGGTGCGTGAGATGCTGGTCGACGTGGAACAGCCCGGCTCGGCCGCGCCGGTGAAGATTGCCGGCGTGCCGATCAAGCTGAGCAGCACGCCGGGCGCCGTGCGCCATCGCGCGCCGATGCTGGGCGAGCACACCGACGAGATCCTGCTGGCGGCCGGCTATGGGAAGGGAGACATTGAAACGATGCGCGGCGTGGGCGCGATCCGATAGCGCTTGGGTCCGTCCACAAAGGATGCCGCTTCCAGCGGCGCTTCCCAAAACAGCGGACTAGCGCGCTAGTGGAGCGGATAAACGAATAGACCGAAGCCCAATGCGATGGGCATTCCGCGCTTCATGGCGCCGGCGGTCAAACCCGTCCGAACCACCCAGGCATGGCCCCGCGGCGGGCCGGCGGCCGCAAAAAAACCAGAAGCCTGGACCCGCCCGCTTTGCCGCGCGCGCCGAGCCGCGATTTCAGCTTCCGGCAGCCAGCCGGCGCTTGCGCCCTTAATCGATGGTCGCACAAGAATGCTGGATTGTTGCCTTCCATTTGATGCGCTCCGCCTGCACAAAGCTGGCAAACCGCTCGCCACTCAAGGACAGCGGCATTCCCCCCATCTTGTTGATCGCTTCCACGGCCCCGCTGTCTTCCAGCAAACGCCCCACCTGGGTCTGCCATTTCATGACAATCGGGGTCGACGTGCGTGCGGGAAAGAACAACCCAATCCAGGAGGTGGACTGCGCACCGGGATAGCCGGCCTCCGCGATGGTAGGCACCTGCGGCAGGAACGGCAACCGCGTGGATCCGGTCACGGCGAGTGCGCGAAGCTTGCCGGCCTGGACCTGGGCAAGCGTCGACGCCGGGTAGTCGAACGTCAAATCGACCTGCCCGCCGAGCAGGTCGTTGATCGATGGCGCACTGCCCTTGTACGGGATATGCACGAACTTTACGCCGGCCTGCGCCTGGAACAGTTCGGCGGCCAGGTGCGTTCCCGTGCCGTTGCCCGCGGATGACACGGTCAGCTTGCCGGGATGCGCTTTTGCAAAAGTCACCAGTTCCTGGACGGACTGGTACGGCAAGCGGCTGTTGACCACTAGGATGTTCGGCACGGACATCAAGCCCTGGACCGCAACGAAATCCTTGGCTGGGTCGAAGCGCAGCGACTTGTACAGGTACTGGTTGGTCGCCATGGTGCCTTGCGTACCCAGCAGGATCGTGTAGCCGTCGGGCTCTGCCCGCGCAACGATCTCGCTTGCGACATTGCCGCCAGCGCCCGGGCGGTTGTCCACGATGACCCTGACACCGAAATCGCTAGTCATTCTGGCCGCCACCAGCCGGCCCAGCTGGTCGGTGATGCCGCCCGGCGGCCCGGGTACGACCAGCGTGACCGGCTTCGACGGGTAAGCCGCCTGCGCCGACGCCGGCGAAGCTGACCAGCACAAGCCCGTTGTGAACAAGGCCAGGACAACGCCCCATGCGCGGCGCACCGGACGTGGCGAGCTCAGTTTGAAATGGCAAATCATTCGTCAGCCTCCTATATATGGTGTTTACGTCACTAAATGTGCTAACAACACCTCTTTTCTCGCAAATTGATAGCGAATTTTCTACGAATTGCCGTAGTGTACTTCTGCATATCGTATTTACAAGCGGTTTATTTCTTGACCTAACTACGAAATCCCGTATAGTTATCCCATATATCGTAGCCAATCATCTTCCAGGAACCCGAGCATGCCCACCCTGATCCCAGCTGCCAGCCGAACCATGGCCGTTTTTGAGGTGTTTGCCCGCGAAAAACGCGAGCTCTCCAACTCCGACATGGCGCGCCTGCTGGCGGTCGCCGAGAGCAGTTCCTCCGACCTGCTGCACACCTTGCATTCGCTGGGCTACCTGATGCGGACGTCGCGCACGCGCCGCTTCTACCCCACCGGCCGCCTGTTCGAGACCGCGCGCCAGATCCGGGAGAACGACCCGCTGACCACGCTGGCCCAGGAGGCGGTCGAACAGCTGACGGAAAAAACCAATGAAAGCGCCTTTTTCGGCGTGCTCGAATCCACCGCCGTCAAGGTCGCCGCAGCGCAGCCAAGCCGGCTGCCGCTGCGCTACATCCTGGACGTAGGCGAGCGCGTTGCCCTGCACGCCTCCGCGCTGGGCAAGGCCATGCTTGGCCTGATTCCGCCCGAGGCCGCGCGCGCAAGGCTGGAAAGCATCGAACGCAGGGCCGTCACCCCGCATACGGTGGTCGACATCGACCCGCTGATGGCGCAACTGGCGCGCGGGCGCGAACTCGGCTGGTACGAGGCGCGCGACGAAGGCACCGAGGGCGTAACCGCGCTGGCAGTCGCGGGATGGCTGGGCGACCAGCCGGTCGGGATCTCGCTGGCGGGCCCGGCGGAACGCATCGCAAAGCATCGTGAAAACTACCTGGCGGCACTGCGCGAAGTCCGGAATTCGCTGCTGACCGACAGCTGAACCCAACCCATAAAGAGTGGAGACAACAAGATGGACCTAGGACTGAAAGATCGCGTCGCGGTCATCACCGGCTCGGCGCGAGGCATCGGCGCCGAGACCGCGCGCATGCTGGCGCAGGAAGGCATGGCCGTCGTCATCAGCGACCTTGACCTGGACGCGGCCGACGCGACCGCGCGCGGCATCGAGGCCGCCGGCGGCAAGGCCATCGCGGTGCAGTGCGATGTGCGCGATGAAGAGCAGGTACGCAAGATGATGGCCGCGGGCCACGAAGCCTTCGGCGGCATCGACGTATTGGTCAACAACGCCGGCCTGGTCAAGGACCGCACCATCCTCAAGATGGACGAGGCCGACTGGGACCTGGTGCTGGGCGTGACGCTCAAGGGCGCGTTCCACTGCTGCCGTGCCGCGCTGCCGTTCATGCATGCGAAGGGCTGGGGCCGCATCATCAACATCAGCTCGCGCGCGTTGTTCGGCAACCCGGGCCAGGCCAACTATTCCACCGCCAAGGCGGGGCTGGTCGGCTTCACCCGCGCGCTGTCGCTGGAGCAGGCGCGCAAAGGCGTGACGGTCAACGCGATCGCCCCGGGCTATATCGAGACCGAATACATCAAGAGCCTGCCGAACTACGACACCATCCTCGAGAACGTGATAGCGAAGAACGCCGTGACCTTCCCCGGCCAGACCAGCGACATCGCCGGCGCGGTGGCCTTCATGGCGTCGGAGCATGCCCGCTACATCACCGGCACCACCCTCTTCGTGACCGGAGGCCGCTATGGCTGAGCCGATGCTTGACGTCGACGGACTGGATGCGAGCCAGCAACTGCTGCGCGACAATATCCGCCGCTACCTGAAAGAGAACTTCACGCCGCGCATCCAGCAGGCCGAGGCCGACAAGCGCTTCCCGCACGAGCTGATCGGCGGCCTGGCGGACTTCGGCTATCTCGGCGGCTACCTGCCGGAAGCCGACGGCGGCCTGGGCCTGGACTACCTGACATGGGCCGTGATGATGGAAGAAGCCGGCTATTGCTGGCTATCCCTGCGCATTCTGCTCAATGGCCTGAATATCGTTTCCGGAATCATCAACGCCTACGGCACGGAAGACCAGAAGGCGCGCTTCATGCGTCCGCTGCTGCGCAACGAGCGCAAGACCTTCGTGTCGATCTCGGAGCCGGACGTCGGCTCCAATGTGGCCGAGATCAAGACCCGGGCCGACAAGCGCGGCGACCGCTACGTGCTGAGCGGCAGCAAGCTGTGGATCACCAACGGCCTGTTCGCGGACTTCGGCATCGTCGTCGCGCGTACGTTCAGCGAGACCTGCAATGGCGAACTGTCGCTGTTCCTGGTCGAACGGGACGAAACGCCGTATGAAATCCGCCCGGTCGAGACGATGTTCGCGCGCAGTACCGGCACGGCCGCGTTTTCCTTCGACAATGCCGAAGTGTCGGCCGCCAACCTGCTCGGCCGCGAAGGCCACGGCCTCAAGCAGATCCTCATCGGCCTGAACTTCGGCCGTCTGAACGTGGCGATGGGCGCGGTAGGCGCGGCGCAGTCCGCGCTAGACCTGTCGACCGAGTATGCGCTGCAGCGCAAGCAGTTCGGCCGCCCCATCGGCTCGTTCCAGCTGGTGCAAAAGCACATCGTCGACATGACCATGAAGACGCTGGCCGCGCGCGCGCTCGGCTACCGCGCCGCACGCTCCATGCAGAACGGTAACTCGCGCACAGAATGCTCGATCGCCAAGCTGTATGCGACGGAAGCCGCCTTCGAAGTCGCGAACCTCGCGCTGCAGGTCCATGGCGGCATGGGCTACGCCACCGAATACCCCATCGAGCGCATCTTCCGTGACACCCGCGGCGGCATGATCCCCGAGGGCACCACGGAAATTCAGACCCTCATCATCGGCCGCGAAATCCTGGGCATCAGCGCCCTGACCTGAGCCCTGGCACGCTATACGGAGACACCAGACATGCCCCAACCCGCCATCCTCGAACAGATCGCAAATACCACGCTTTACTGGGAAGACCTGACTCCCGGCATGACGTACACCACCTCGTCGCGCACCATCACCGAAGCCGACGTCGCCGCCTTTGCCGCGCTGACCGGCGACTTCAACAAGGTTCACGTCGACGCCGAGCACGCCAAGAGCACCATCTTCGGCCAGCGCATTGCCCACGGCATGCTGGTGGCGTCGTTCATGGCCGGCCTGACTTCGCGCTCGATTCCCAACCAATTCTTCGAAGGCTCACTATTCAGCGTGCTCGAGAACCGCCTGAAGTTCCCCAAGCCCACCTTCATCGGCGACACCATCCACGTGGATATCGAAGTGGTGGAGCAGAAGGCCACCAGCCGCCCGGACCGCGGCATCGTCGGCTTCCTGCGCAAGGGCATCAACCAACGCGGCGAAGTGGTGGCCGAAATGGCCGCCACCTGCCTGTTCAAGCGCCGCCACCCCGGGGAAGCGCAATGAGCGCAGGTAATGATCATTCGCCGCTGAGCTTCACCGACCTGTCCAGGCTGGTCCTGCCGCAATCGATCGTGCTGGTCGGCGCGTCGGAAAAGCCCGACAGCATCGGCGGGCGCACGCTGGAAAACCTGACCAAGTACTCGGAATTCACTGGTGCATTGCACCTGGTCAACCCGGGCCGCACGGAAATCCATGGCCGGCCTTGCGTGGCTTCCGTGCTGGACCTGAAGGAAGCCCCCGATCTGGCCATCCTGGCCGTGCGCGCGGACACCGTCCTCGACACGCTGCGCGACTGCGGCAAGATTGGCGTCAAGTTCGCCATCGTCTTCACCTCTGGCTTCGGCGAAACCGGCGAGGCCGGCCGTGCGGTGGAAGCGCGGATGCGCGAGATCGCGCACAGCACCGGCATGCGGATCTACGGTCCGAATTGCCCGGGACTGAACAATATGAACGCACGCCTTGGCCTGACGTTCTCGCCGGCCTGGCGCATTGACCGGCGCCCCGGCCCGATCGGCGTGGCCACGCAGGGCGGCGGGCTCGGACGCTCGTTCATCCAGTCGATGGACCGCGGCGTCGGTATCGGGCTGTGGTGCTCCGGCGGCAATGAAGTCGATCTGGAAGTCAGCGACTTCATCCACTACATGGCGGACGCGCCCGATATCAAGGTCATCGTCACCACCCTGGAAGGCGTGCGCAACGGTCCCCGCTTCATGGCCGCCGCGCTGCACGCGGCCCGCCGCGGCAAGCCGATCGTGGCGATCAAGGTCGGCAAGTCCGAGTACGGCGCCAGGGCGGCCCAGTCGCATACGGCCGCCATTGCCGGCTCCGCCGAGATCAACACCGCCGTATTCCGCGAGCTGGGCATCATTGAGGTCGATGACATCGACGAGCTGATCGATGTCGCCTCGCTGCTGTCCAGGGCGACGCCCACCGGCCGCGAACAGCTTGCCGTATATAGCTTCTCGGGCGGCACCGCCGCGCTCGCCTCCGACATGGTCGGCACCGCCGGCCTGAAGCTGGCCGAGTTCGCGCCCGAGACGATCGCCGCGCTGAAGAAGGCACTGCCCGGCTATGCCGCCGTCGACAATCCTGTCGACGTCACGGCGGAAGTGCTGGTCAATTCGGAAGTCAGCTACGCCACCCTGAAGGCGACGGCGAGCGATCCGAATACCGACCTGGTGATGGTGCCGATTCCGGTCGAGTACGGCCAGACCACCGTCCTGCTCGGCGAAAGCCTGGTCAAGGTGCAGGGCGAAGTGACGACACCCATCGTGCCGGTCTGGATGAGCGACCGCACGGGCGAAGGCCACCGCACCATGATCGATGGCGGCCTGATGCCCATGCGCGCCATCGGCAACACCGTGCTGGCCGTCAAGCGCTTTATCGAATATGGCCGCTGGCGCGCCGAATTCGACCAGGCGTGGCTGCCCCTTGGCGCCGTGGGCGAAGCCAAAACCACGGCGAACCTGTCGGAAGCCAGGACCAAGGCCTTGCTGGAAGCGGCCGGCATCCCCGTGCCTGAGGGCGTGGTAGCCCGCTCCGCCGACGAGGCCGCGCAGGCCTTCCGCGACGTGGCGAACGGCAAGGCGGTGATGAAGATCGTCAGCCCCGCGATAACCCACAAGACCGATATCGGCGGCGTATGCCTGGGTATTGCATCCGAAAGCAACGCCAAGGCCGCGTTTGAGGCGATACATGCCAACGGCTGCAAGGCGTGCGCGCCCGGCGAGATCGAAGGTGTGCTGGTGGAGCCCATGCTGCCCTCACCCTTCGTGGAAGCCGTGGTCGGCATTCACCGCGATCCCGTGTTCGGCCACATCTGCACTTTCGGGCTGGGCGGCGTGAGCATCGAACTGTTCAAGGACGTCAGCCGGCGCCTGCTGCCGCTAACGCCGAAGTCGGCGCGGCAGATGATCGCCGAGACCCGGTGCTACGAGTTGCTCAATGGCCATCGTGGCCAGCCCGCGTGCGATATCGACGCGCTGGTCGATGCGCTGGTCAAGCTGAGCGACTTCGTCGTCAGGCATGCCAGCCAGGTCGACGAACTGGAAATCAACCCGCTTGCGGTCCGGCCGCAAGGACAAGGAGTGACCGCGCTGGACGCTGTCCTCTCGTATCAAGGAATGGAGCCTTCCCAATGGTAAAGACTGAAATCGGCTACACGACCACCGACACCATCATGGTGCGGGGCCTGAACCTCGCCACCGAGATCATCGGCAAGTTCGACTTTGTCGACATGATCTTCCACACCACCCTGGCGCGCCTGCCCAGCCAGCAGGAAAAGGTCATGGTCAATGCCCTGCTGGTGACCACGGCCGACCACGGCATCACGCCCAGCTCGCTGGCGGCGCGCCTGACCTACATTGGCGCACCCGAGGCGCTCCAGGGCGCGGTTGCCGCGGGCCTGCTGGGCGCCGGCAGCGTCTTCCTCGGCACCATGCAGAACGGCGCGGAGATGCTGATCGAGGGCGCCCGCGAGCTGACCAACGACGCCACCGATGAGCAGGTCCTCGAGGCGGCGCGCAACGTGATCCGCCGCCACAAGGAACAGCGCCGTGCCATTTACGGCGTCGGCCACCCGATCCACGTCGATGGCGATCCGCGCGTGCCGACACTGCGCGAACTGTCGCGCGCCAATGGCTACTACGGCGTGCACTGGCGCCTGATGGACGCCATCGGCCAGGTGCTGACCAAGGAGCAGAACAAGCCACTGCCGCTCAATGCGGTGGGTGCGATCGCGGCCGTGGTCGCGGCCATGGGCCTCGATCCGCTGATCGCGCGCGGACTGTCGCTGGTGGGCCGCTCGGCCGGTCTGCTGGCCCATGTGATGGAGGAAAAGAGCGCGCCCATAGCACGGGAAGCCTGGCAGCTGGTGCTGAAGGACGACCCGCGCAACGTGCTGCCATGATGGCAACTTCCATGCGCCCTGCTGCCCGCGGCATGGCGCCGATGCGGGATTGACGATATGCCACAGCTATCCCCATCCCGCATGGAGGGGCTCATCGACCTGCGGCAGGAAGTCCGGCAGTTCAGCCGGCACCTGCAGCAGTGCGCGGCCAGTTCGGCACGTGGCGGCGACCCCCATGCCTACAGCCTGACGCTGCGGCAGATGATCGACAGCCGCATTCGCGCCAGCGACCCGCGCCTGAAGATCCTCTGCTACGCGGCGGCGGCGGAACTCGGGATTGTGGTGGAACTGCATGCGGATGAATGCAGGCAGGCCATGGCGGGGCCCCGGGGTTTTTCCCTGCGCGTCCTGTTCTGGGCAGCGCACCGCCGCATGGTCGGCGTGGCGCGGGCCCGCATGCCGGGCCCCATGCCTGAGCCGTCCTTTCGTTGACAGGCCGCGGCGCGACCCCCTGGTTCGGGGTCCAATCCATATGGAGACAACACAATGAAATCAAACAGGGTCGGCCCGCTGGCCGGCATCCGGGTTCTGGAGATGGCGGGCATCGGTCCCGGTCCATTTTGCGGCATGCTGATGGCCGACCTGGGCGCGGACGTTGTCGTGATCGATCGCACGCAAACCGGCGCGCAAGAGCCGGACCTGAGCCAGCATGCGCTGTCGCGGCGCGGCAAACGCGCCGTGGCCATCGATCTGAAGACGCCGGCTGGCGTGGCCACCGTGATGGAGCTGGTCGGACAGTGCGATACCCTGATCGAAGGCATGCGCCCCGGCGTGATGGAGCGGCTGGGGCTGGGCCCGGAACCCTGCCTGCAACGCAATCCGCGCCTGGTGTACGGACGCATGACAGGCTGGGGCCAGCATGGGCCGCTCGCCCATGCCGCCGGACACGACATCAACTACATCGCGCTGTCCGGCGCGCTTTGGTACGCGGGCCAGCCCGGCGAAGCCCCGGTGGCGCCGCCAAGCCTGGTCGGGGATATCGGCGGCGGTGCCATGTACCTCGCCGTGGGCTTGCTGGCTGGCATCACAAGCGCGCGCACGACCGGCAAGGGCCAGGTCGTCGACGCCGCCATCGTCGATGGCAGCGCCCACATGATGACGTTGCTGCACGGGCTGATGGCGTCCGGCAGGATGCATGGTTCGCGCGGTACGAGCCTGCTGGACGGTTCGCACTGGTACAAGACCTATCGTTGCGCCGACGGCCGCCATATTTCCATCGGTCCGGTCGAACCGCAGTTCTACCTGCAATTGCGCGAGAAGCTCGGCCTGGATGCCGATCCGGCCTACGATAATCAATACGACCGTGCCACCTGGCCCCAGCTCAGCGAACGCCTGGCTGTCCTCTTCGCCAGCCGCGACCGCGATGCCTGGTGCGCGCTGCTGGAAGGCACCGACGCCTGCTATGCGCCGGTGCTGAGCCCGGACGAAGCGGCGAACCATCCGCATATGCAGGCGCGCGGCGTCTACACGCGCGAGCGCGGCGTACTGGAGGCGAATCCGGCGCCACGTTTTTCCGGGACACCCGCCGGCGCGCCGGGGGCGATTCCCCGTCGCGGCGAGCATACCGACGCCGTACTCGCCGACTGGCTGGCGCGCTGACAACACTGGTGCGGCGCCAGCAAGGGCCAGGGCACTGCCAACAGACTATTTGGCGCATGAAACGCCAGGCATGCGCCACATTTGCATGACGGAGACAAGAATGAAGATGAACTTCGCCCGCTTGACCGGGCAACTGGCAATGCTCCATCGCGACCGCGAAGCGCTGGTCAACATTGAGCGCAACCGGCGCTTCACCCACCCGGAGCTGCATCGCTACACCAATCGTGTCGTCAACATGATGCGCGAGCGGCTGTCGCTGCGCCGTGGCGACATTTACATGTGCATCCTCGAAAACGACAACCTGTCGCTGCTGCATGCCTGGACCGCTCTCAAGGGCGAGGCCGCCGTCGCCTGGACCAACTACCGCGACTCCATCGACGAGCACCGCTGGCAGATCGATTTCATCCGCCCCAAGGTCGTATTCCTTGAGAACGCGCTGCTCGACCGCTACTTCGATATGCTGCGCGAGCGCGGCATCCAGGTAGTCTGCATGGACCCGCCCGCAACCGCGCGCGACGGCCTGTCCTGCTTCAGCGACTTGCTCGAAGGCGTCGAGGATACGGATCCCGGCATCGAAAGCGACACCACCAGCGACATCCTGGTGTACCGCTTCACCGGCGGCACCACCGGCAAGAGCAAGTGCGCGCAGTACACCATGGACAACTGGCTCTCCAACCGCGATTCGTTCTATGCGGTGGACGAGCACTGGCTGGACGCCGGCACGCGCTACATGCACATGGCGCCGATCAGCCACGGCTCGGGCATGGGCATGCTGCCCACGCTGTTCCGCGGCGGCTGCACGGTCACGCAGAACATGCCCGACCTGGACCTATGGTGCCGCAACGTCGAAACCGAGAAGATCACCATCGGCATGATGGTGCCCACCCTGCTCTACCGCCTGCTGGACATGGCGCAGGCGTCGGCCTACAACCTGTCCAGCCTGAGCACCCTCTTCTATGGCGCGGCGCCGATGAGCCCGGTCAAGTTGCGGCAGCTGCAGCAGCGCTTCGGCAATATCTTCGTGCAGGTGTACGGCTCCACCGAGTGCATCCAGCGTGTGAGCGCGCTGACCAAGGCCGATCACGCCACCGCCACGGATGAACGGCTGGGCTCCGCGGGCCGGGTGATCGCGGGCACGGAACTGCGGGTTGTCGACGAAGCCGGCAAGGAGCTCCCGCCGGGACAGACCGGAGAGATCTGGCTACGTGGCCGCGGGATCATTCCCGGGTACTTCAACAACCCCGAGGGAACGGCCGCTGAATTCGAGAACGGCTTCTGGAAGTCCGGCGACCTCGGCTATGTCGATGAGGATGGCTTCCTGTTCATCGTGGACCGCAAGAAGGACATGATCATCACCGGCGGCTTCAACGTCTATGCCATCGAGGTCGAAGCCGCGTTGAACTCGCATCCTGCCGTCGCCATCTCCGCCGTGGTCGGCGTGCCGCATGAGCAATGGGGCGAGGCCGTTCACGCCGAGGTCGTGCTCAAGCAAGGCACTGAGGTCAGCGAGGAAGAACTCATCGAGCACGTCAAGACCAGCATCGGCCGGTTCAAGGCGCCCAAGGCGATCGCGTTCGTCCCGGAGTTGCCGGTCAGCGTCGTGGGCAAGGTGCAGCGCCGGCAGGTGCGGGAGAAGTACTGGAAGGGACGCACGCGGCGGGTGGCCTGAGGTTGGGAAGGCGTCGACATCCGGATGGCGCCGTCCGGATGTCGGCCCGCCGATCCCCCGACGGGCAGACACCGTGCCGATCACGCATAAGAAAACTCGAGGAGAACGCATGGACACCCCGGATTCACGGACCCGACGACGCATCATCGGCTTCGCCGCCGCCGGCGGCGCGCTACTGGCACTTGCGTCGCCGGCGAGGGCGCAGACGCAGAAGTATCCAGAGCGGTATATCAAGATCGTCTCGATCACGAGCCCGGGCACGGTGCTGGATGACTACAGCCGTCAACTGGCCAAGTACCTTGGTGAGGCCCTTGGGCAGAGCGTTGTGGTCGAGAATCGCCCCGGAGCCAACATGATCATCGCCACCGATTACGTGGCGAAGGCAGCGCCCGACGGCTACACCCTGCTGCTTGCCGCGTCCAGCGCGATGTCCGCCAATCCCTTCCTGTTCAAGCGCCTGCCTTACGACCCGGTCAGGGACTTCGTGCCGCTGGCCCGCGTCTCTTCGCTTTCGCTGGCATTGCTAGTGCCGGGCACCTCGCCCTTCAAGACGGTCGCCGAGCTGGTTGCCGCAGGGCGCGCGAAGCCGGGCTCGCTCAACTGCGCCACCGTCAGTACGGGCTATCGGGTGATTGTGTCGGCCTTCAATGAGGCAGCAGGGATCAAATCGGCCAATGTTCCCTATAAGTCCGCGGCCAGCCTGTTGCCCGACCTGATCAGCGGCGTGGTGGACTACAGCGTCGTCGAGGCTTCCTACATCCTGCCGCAGCTGCAGTCGGGCAAACTGCGCGCGCTTGCCATGCTGAGCGCCAAGCGGCTGCCGCAGGCGCCGGGCGTGCCGACGCTCGCGGAAACCGGCATGCAGGACGCCGCCATGGCGGATGCCATCTCAAGGATCAGTTGGGTCGGGCTGTTCGCGCCGGCGGGCACGCCAGCGGCGATCGTCAGCAAGCTTGAGCGGCTGATCCTGGAATTCGCGACCTCGCCGACCGCCATGGCTCATCACGCCACCCATGGCACCATGCCGAACCCTGGAACCGGCGCTGAACTGGGCAAGACGGTCATTTCCGATCAAGCCATCTGGAAGCGCATGATAGCGGTCTCAGGCCTGCAGCCTGAGTGATTCGCTGGCGTGGCGCAGGTGCAGCCCTCTCCGGGCAGCACCTGCGTGTGTTCGCCTGCTCGCCTGCTCGTTTGTCAGTTCCTGTACCCGGGATCGATGCGTTCCACCTGGCGCAGCAGCGCCGGCCATTCCCGCTTGCCGAACGTGTTTGCGCGCGCGTCCATCACGGCCCGCGTTTCATCGATCACGTGCTGCGAGGGAATGACCAGTTCCATGCCCGAGGCCATGGCGTCGACCTGGGCCTTGCAGGCCATCTCCAGCCAGTACATGCGATTGAACGTCTCCGCCACGCCCGGACCGACCGCCAGCAGCCCGTGGTTGCGCAGCACCATGACTTCATGGTGGCCGAGAGAGTGAATGAGCCCTGCCTGCTGCCCCATCTCCACCACGGGATTGTCGAAGTCGTGATAGGCGGTCTTTCCGCAGAACCTGAGCGCGGTCTGCGTCAAGGGCAACAGGCCCGATTTCATGGCGGACACGGCCATCCCCGCCCGGGTATGCGTATGGATGACGCAGCCCACATCCGGCCTGGCCTTGTGAATTGCCGTATGGATCACCATGCCGGCGCGGTTCACCTCGTAGCCGTGCTCATCCTGCGGGCTGAGCAGCACATTGCCGTCCAGGTCGATCTTGATCAGGTTCGACGCGCAGATTTCCGAATACAGGTAGCCATACGCATTGATGAGAAGATGCTCCGTGCCGGGTATCCCGAGAGTGATGTGGTTGTAGATCAGGTCGGTCATGCCGTACCGGTCCATGAGCCGATAGCAGGCGGCGAGCTGCACGCGGGAGGCCCATTCCGTCTCGCTGACGTTGGCCCGCACGGCTTCGCGCGGCATGGATATTACGTCGGTCATCTGCACTCCTTGGTCCCTTACTCCACTCGAATGTTGCCTGCCTTGACTACCTTGCTCCAGCGCTGGCTTTCCGCATCGAAGTAGCGGTTGAGCTGCGCCGGCGTCATGGTGTCCGGTTCCATGCCGTAGTCACTGATCTGCTTGCGCACGTCCGGTTCCTTCAGCACGTCGCCCACCGTGCGCGCCAGCTTGTCGATCACGTTCTGTGGTGTCCTGGCCGGCGCGACGATGGCAAGCCAGGAGTTGGCTACAACGTCCGGATAGCCCGATTCCGCGAGCGTTGGCACGTTCGGCATTGCCGGCATGCGGGCCGCGCCGGTGAAGGCAATGGCGCGCAACTTGCCGGCCTTGATGTACGGGGCGAACAACTGCAGCGTGTCGATCATGATTTCAAGGCGGCCCGCCAGCAGGTCAGGCAGGACGGCCGCGGCGCCCTTGTACGGAATATGTTCCAGCTTGAGGCCGGCGTTCATGGAAAGCAGTTCGCCAACCAGGTTCGCGCTGGAGCCAGCGCCGGAGCTGCCATACCGCAGCCGGTCCGGATGAGCCCTTCCCCATGCGATCAGATCCGCAACCGAATGGACGGGCAGCTCGCCATTGACGACGACGAGAAGCGGCACCTTGGCCATCATGGCCACGCCGGTCAGGTCCTTGACGGGGTCATAGGGCAGCTTGCCGTACAGCAGCGGATTGATGATATGGGCCGGTGCCGTTGTCAGCAGGGTGTAGCCGTCCGGATCGGACTTCGCCACGTAGCTGGTGCCGATCTGGACATTGCCGCCGGGCTTGTTCTCGATGTAGAAACCCGTGCCGAGCCGCGCCGATAGCTTGTTGCTGACCAGGCGCGACACGGCATCGATGGGCCCACCCGGCACCGAAGGCACCACGACCTTGACCGGGTGCGATGGATACGCTTGCTCAGCGGCGTGGGCTAGGCTCGCGCCACACGTGGCAAGCACCAGGGTGGCCAGGGCCCCGGCGAAGCGCCTGAGTCCATTGACTGTATGCATGGTTTGTCTCCTGCATTCATTTATTGATGGTCTTGGGAAGCCGGCACGCCACAGGCGAGGCGCCCGCCTCCGCCACTGGCGCACTGCCGGCCAGATGTCGTCATTCCAGCAGCGCGACCTGCACATCTCGCGGGCCCTCGTACGGATTGCGGCCGTGCCATACTTGTAGGTTGTCCAGTAGCATCACGTCGCCGTCGCGCCATGGCCAGCTGATGGTTGCCTTGTCGCAGATCGCGTTGATGTGATCGACCTCCGACGGGTCAAGGCGCGCTTGTTTGCCGAGGAACATGCCGGTCGGGTACTTGTGGTTCTTGCGGATTTCGGTACTCAGGACCTCGGTCGCCGTGTGCGCCCTGTGCAGCCCCGAGCGATAGAGCTTTCTGCCGGTCAAGGGATGGCACAGGAACGGGTCGAGCGTGGTGAACACGGTCAGCGAGCCGTCGTCATGCCACAACGGTTCGAGGCCGCGCGCGGCGCATAGCGATTCCACCTCGGCCGGGTCCTCCGTGTTGAAGGCATGGTTCCAGCCGTGCCGGTCCATGTCGGCGTAGGACTGCTCAACGGCCTCGGATCTGGGGCCATAGTTCAGCGCCGAGCGAATGCCAAGCTCAGTGATCTTTGCAACCAACTCCGGCGCCATGTCGTATGCAAAACTGCGCGCGTCCGCAATCGTGGTCTCGCCGCCTTGGGGCGCCGTGCGCCGCGAGAAAAAGGCGATGCGCTTCGGATACTGGCGGCGGTACGCCATTTCCGAATGCACGCCCAGCCCGGCGCTGGCTTCCAGCCTTGTCGCCTCCATCACCTTGCCGCTGATCTGCGTGCGCGGCGCGCGCCCGCCGACATAACCATCTTCAAACGGCGGGAACTGTTCGATGAGATCTGCGAAGTCGTCGGTCTCCGGCGTCGGAAATCCGCGCAGCACGATGCCGCCATGCCGGGTGATGAGTTGTTCGAGGACGGGCTTCACGCGCCGGGTCCAGGCGCGAAACAGTGCCCGGTCCAGCAACTCACCACCCTTCGGCTCAATGAACAGCGGTGGCCGTCCGGGCTGGAGCTCATGGCATTGCACGTCCTTGCCAAGTTGATCGATCAGGGCCGGATCGAGGGATTCCGTACTTGTATTCATCAGCAGTCTCCAGGTTATCGTGGCGATGTCGATGCGATCCCGTGCATCGCGCATAGGGGATTCACTCTAACCACTACAAAGCGCGTCAGTGATTCCCCGCTTGTGCGGGGTGATTCCATTCCGGCATACTTCAAGCGCATTCCAACTACCGGTCGGCAGTGCCATGCGAATCGATGACTTGAGGGTGTTCTTGCTGGTGGCCGAGCACGGGAGCCTGCACCGCGCAACGGAGCATCTCGGGCAGACGCAATCGGCCTTGTCGAAGGCGTTGGCGCGGCTCGAGGCCGACACCGGCATGCGCTTGTTCGAGCGCACATCCCGTGGCGTGACCCTGACCCCGGTGGGTCAATCGCTGCTGGCGCGGGCAAGAAACGTGGTTCTGGCGGCCCGTGATCTGGAAGGCGAAGTGGAGGCGCAGGCTGCGGCGCGCTCGGGAAAGATCAGGCTGGCGGCAACGCCCTATCTCTTTTCCTGGCTGCTGTCCCCGGTGATCGCGCGCTTCCTTACCGGGCGACCGCTGGCCACCTTTTCCATCGAAACGCGCCTGAGCCTGGGCTCGATTCTGGCCCTGCAGTCGGGAGAAGTGGATTTCGCCTGCGGGGGCATGACCGCCGATGTACCGCGCGATGTCTCCCACGTTCCGTTGGGGCCATTGCGCCTGCAGATCGTCGCACGCACGGGCCATCCCAGGCTGGGCGCACTCGGGACGCTGGAGAACCTGGCGCAGGAGCGCTGGGCCCTCCCGCAAGCCTCGTCGAGCCTGTACCAGGTGCTGGCAGACCAGTTGGCCCAGTGGGGATTGCCGCCGCCCGTGGTTGCCGTGGAATGGACGGGAGCCGGCATCTCCATCGCCGAGCTCCTTCGGAGCACCGACCTGCTCGGGCTGGTACCGCAGCGCACGCTAGCGCAGCCTGAAGGCCGCGGCCTCAGCGTGATCGCCGGCCAGGATGTGTTGCGTCAGCCGGAAGTGGCCTTGCTCTGGCGCACCGATGGCTATCTTTCCCCGCTTTGCCGCGAGTTCCGCGAGGCGCTGGCCGGCTTCTGCGCCGAGGATGGCACAGCCGTCGGATAAGCGCGCAAGGAAAAGGCCGACGCCCCCCAGCGCTGGCCTTCGTCGCGCCTCCCTCAGATGAACGCCGAAATCCCTGTCAACCGCCGCGAAATGAATAAGCGCTGGATCTCCGTGGTGCCGTCGGGAATCGGAATGATGATGGCTTCGCGCAGATAGCGCTCCACGTTGAACTCCTTGGTAATGCCGTTGCCGCCGTGCAGCTGGACAGCATCGCGGCACACCTGAACGGCGGCTTCGGTGGCGAAGGCCTTGGCCATGGAAGCCTCCAGGTCGCAGCGCACGCCGGCATCCATCATGCCGAACACGCGCATGCACATCAGGCGGGCTGCGTCCAGCATCATCGCCATGTCCGCGATCTTGGCGGCGATCAGCTGGTGGCTGGCGATGACTTTGCCGAACTGCTTGCGCTCCTTGGCATAGGCGATCGACTCTTCGAGCGCCGCCCGCATGATGCCGACCGACAGCATGCCGACATGGCCGCGCGCGTGCTCGAACATCTTCATGGTGTTCTTCAGGCCCGCGCCTTCGTCGTCGATCAGGTTGGTGGCGGGCACGCGCGCATCGGTGATGAAGATCTGCGCGGTGGATTGCGAGTTCAGCCCGATCTTCTGGATATTGCGCGCCTCGTAGCCATGTTCCTCGCGATCGATCACGATGTGCGAGAGACCGTTTTCGCCGCGCACGGTGCAGATCAGGAAGTCGGAGTAAACGCCGTTGGTGATCCAGGTCTTCTCGCCGTTGACAATGAAGTGGTCGCCGTCGCGTACCGCGCGGGTCTTGATCTCGGCCACATTGGAGCCGACGTCCGGCTCGCTGATGCCAGCGCAGCCGAACAGCTTGCCGGCCAGCATGCCCGGCAGGTAGCGGTCGCGGATCTCAGGCCTGGCCGACAGCAGGCGCCGGGCGATGCCGTTATTGATCATCACGGTCAGCGCGAGGTCGCACGAGCAGGCAACCAGCTCCTCGAACAGCATGCAATGCGTGGTAAACGACAGGCCCATGCCACCATGCTCGACGGGCAGCGTGCAACCGGGCAAGCCGAACTGGGCGATCTTCTGGGTCAGTTCGCGCATCGTCTCCTTGGGGATGAAGCGGTCGCGATACTCCTTGACGACCGGCTTGATCTCAGCCTGCAGGAACTTGCGGAAGCTCTCGACCGCCAGGGTCTGGTCTTCGGTGGGAAGTTGATAGGTCATGGTCGATACTCTTGGCTTTCGGTTTGGCGCCGCCGGGAAGCCGGCGGCATGGGATCAATAGCCCCTGAACTGAGGCTCGCGCTTTTCGGCGAAGGCGCGCAGGCCTTCCTGGATGTCGTACGAGCGCTTGTGATCGCGCAGCTCCAGCACCTCCTGGCGCAGCGCATCGGCCGTCGTCTTGTCGGTGGCCTGTGCCGCCACGCGCTTCATGCGCGCAAGGACCAGCGGGCTCTTCCTGGACAGCTTGTCGCCCAGCGCCTGGGCGCGATCGCACAGCTCGGCATCGGCCAGGACTTCATTGACCAGGCCATAGCCCTTCATCTCTGCCGCGCTCAGCGAGTCGCCGGTGAACAGCAGGTAGCGGGCCACGTTGTCCGGCACCTTGCGCGGCAGGATCGCGGCGCCGCCACCGCCGGGAAACACGCCGTAGTTCGAGTGCGCATCGCCCAGCCGGGCGCTTTCGGCGGCCAGAACGATGTCGCAGGCCAGCACCACTTCCAGCCCGCCAGCCAGCGCCAGGCCGTTGACCGCCGCGATCACCGGCTTGGGAAAGGCGCGCAGCGTATCGAAGAACGCCACGATGATGTCGAGGGAGTCCTTCTCGCCAGGTGCGGGCGGCGCCGCGCCCTGCTTCAGGTCGGCGCCCGCGCAGAAGGCTCGTCCGGTACCGGTCAGGACCGCGACGCGCACGGCGGGATCGTCGCGCCAGGCCTGCAGCTGCGCGGTCATGCCCTCGACCATCTCGCGGGTCAGGCTGTTCAGCTTGTCGGGACGATTCAAGGTCAGCCAGCCGACCGAGCCGACCACTGCTTGCGAAAAACTCATGTGTCTCTCCAGGAATTTGAACGGGTATCCGTCCTGATGTTTCGACAGGATCAATCTAATCGCCCACCCCTGCCCTGGCACTACTCGTTCGGGGTGGGAGGGACAGCGCCAGCGCGCCACCCCGCCTTTTCCGCGTCTATCATGGTTACGGAGAGTTGCAGGCAAAACGGAAGTTATGTTCTACTGCGCCCCGATTTAAGGAACGTCTGGCTGCCTGATGGAGTGCGTGAATGCGAGTAGCACCTGACATTGTTCTCACGGACGCGGAGCGCGCCGAGCTGGAACAATTGCTGCATGCCGGCGAGGAAAACACACGCCTTGCGCAGCGCGCGCGCATGGTGCTGCTTGCGGCTGGCGGCATGCAAAGCAAGGACATCGCCGACCAGCTCGGCGTGGGCCGCGTGCAGGTTTCGCGCTGGCGCGAGCGGTATGCGCAGCGGCGGCTCGCTGGTATCGAGGCCAGCCTGCCGCGTGGCGCGCCTCCGGTAAAAGTCGATATAGCCCGGTTGATGGCACTGACCACGCTGGGCAGGCCGGATTCGCCCGACCCCTGGAGTACCCGCAAGCTGGCGGAAGAACTCGGGGTCAGTGCCGCCAGCATCTCGCGGCACTGGCGGGCGGCCGGGCTGGCACCACCCTCCGCGCAAAAACGCAGCGTCGCGGCCGATCTCGGCCTGGGCGGAAGGCAACCGGAAGTCGTGGGCCTGTATATGGCGCAGTCCGAGCACGCTCTGGTGCTATGCGCCAGCGCCGGGGCAATGCCGGCGCCGGAGGCGGCCCAGGCGGGCGAGACTGCACACAGCGGCAGGCCCGCCGGCATCACGCGCCTGCTGGCCGCGCTCAAGCGGACGCAGGAGAATATGCAGGTGCTCGCGCAGCCGCAGCCGCATCGGATCGAAACCGAATGGCTGGCTTTCCTGCGCAAGATCGAGCGCGGCATCCCGGCCGGCAGGACCGTTCACCTGATCGCCGATAACTACGCGACGCATCAGCATGCCGCCGTGCTGAAGTGGCTGGCACGGCATCCCCGCATCGAAGCACACTTCGCGCCGAATCCGACATCGTGGCTGCGCATGTTGCAGCGATTCTTCCGTGCCACGGCCGCGGAGCCGCGGCGACCCGGGGCGCCGGGGGTGCCCCTGCTGCTGGCGGCGCTCGACGCGCATCCTCCGCGCAGCGAAGGCAAGCCTTTCATATGGGTGGCCGAGATGGAGCCCACGGCGGCGCAAGCTTCCGCGCAGGCATTAAGTACCGGTGACGATGCAACACATCCGGCCGATTCCGCCGGGGAGGAACGCGCCGGCCCCGCCCTGTCGCCAACCGCCGCCACGGCATCGCCGGAAGTTTCGGGCACCGCCGTGGAGCCCATTGCCAGCACCAAGGTCATGCCGCCTCGCATTACCCGTAACCTGATCCCCCGCGAGGCACTGACCGCGCGCCTGCAGGAAGCGCGGCGCCAGCGCTGCGTCGTGGTGCAGGGCCAGGCCGGCAGTGGCAAGACCAGCACGCTGCTGGCATGGCGCAGGACGCTGCTGTCGCTCGACTACGACGTCACCTGGCTTTCGCTGGCCGTGGAGGATAACGAACCGGGCCGCTTCTTCGATTGCCTGCTGGCAAGTATCGGCGAGACAGATCCCGCGATCGTGCGCGAGGCATCCCTGCTGATCGGCCGCGACACCGACGATGCCGCCATCGAGCATTGGGTTATCAGCCTGGTACAGGGCCTTGCCAGGCATCGGCGCGAAATCGTGGTAATGCTCGACGACCTGCACCACATCGACGACGCGCGCATTTACCAGGCGCTGCAGTGGCTGCTGGACTACGCGCCCCCGCACGTGCACCTGGCGCTCTGTTCGCGCAGTGCGCTACCGCTATCGCTGGAACGGTTGCGCTCGCAAGGCAAACTGACCGAAATCGACATGCGCGACCTGCGCTTTACCGCCGACGAATCGGAGCAGTTCCTGTGCGAACGCCTGGGCGTCGTCGACAAGCGTGACGCCGCCGCCCTGCACGCGCTCACCGACGGCTGGGTAGCAGGCCTGCAACTGTTTGCGGTCGATCTGCGGACCCGGCAAGGCGGCAGCTACCCGCTCATGCAGGTGCGCGATGCGCGCACTTTCGCCAGCTATTTCGAACAGGAAGTCCTGGTGCGGCTGGCGCCCGACGACCTGGACATGCTCACCCGCATAGCCGTCTGCAGCCGCATCTGCGCCTCGCTGTGCGCCAGCATGCTGGGACAGCCCGGCGATGCCGCGCAAATGGAGATCCGGCTGGCGCGGCTGGAGAACCAAAATCTCTTCATCACGCAGATCGGCAGCCATGACCGGGCAACCTGGTATCGCCTGCATCCTCTGCTGCGCGAGGTCTTGCTGACGCGCGTGGCAGGCTGGCCGGACAACGCGCAACGCGCGCTTCACGTGGACGCATGGCACTGGTTTGGCGAGCGCGGCCATATCGACGATGCCGTGCGCCACGCAGTGCTGGCGGGCGACGCCGGTGCGGCGGCCGCCATGGTGGAGTCCTGTGCCTACGAGCTGCTGTCCAGTGGCGATCTCGGCCAGTTGGCCAGCCTGTTGCGCCGCTTGCCGGCGGAACAGGTGCAGGCGCGCTTCGGCATCCTCGTCGCATCGGCCTACCTGCAGCTGTACACGAGGAAGTTCGACGCCCTCGGGGAAAGCCTGGCGCGCATGGAGACGCAGCGCGCCAGTCTTGACGCTGGCCAGTGCTATGCCATCACCTTGCTGCGCTGCGGACTCGCGCTGCAGCAGGACGATACCGATACGGTGTACGCCCTGCTCGACGCGGTGCGCGAGATTCCCCACGATGCAAGCGATTTTGCCTGGACCGGCCGCAGCAATATCCTGGCTTGGGCTTACGTCTATCGTGGCCAGTACGACCGCGCGCGGGCTGTGCTCGACGACACCGGCGAGCGCCCCGGCGCGCCGCGCAGCCGCTTGCTGGGCCGCTGCATCAGTGCGATGAGCCTGGCGCTGGAGGGCAGCATCGTCCCGGCCGAGAGAATTGTGCGCGAGGCGCTGCGCGAGGCCGACCAGCGCGGCGCCGCCTACGTGGGCCTGTCGTGCATGGCAGCGGGACTGCTGGCCGATGCGCTTTACGAGATGAACGATTTTGACGAAGCGCTGCGCCTGCTGGAGCCGCGCATCGACGTGCTGGAACGCGTCTCGCTGCCCGACACCGTGATGCGCGCGCTGGTGGTGCTGTCGGAATCGCTATGGCTGACGGGCCGCCGCGCGGAGGCAGGCGCCTGTCTTGACCGCCTCGAAACCTATGCCGTGCGTTTCGGTCTGGACCGCCTGCTCGTCGGCGCGCTCGGGCTGCGCCTGCACCGCCACCTGGACCAGGGCGAGATGGAACGGGCCGGCGTCGTGCTGCAGCGTCTTGAGACGCTTGCCGGCGGCTACGCCCCCACCAAGGCCGGGAAAGCCCTGCGAGTCGCCTATGGCGTGGAGCGCGCCCGTATCGAGATGTGTCTTTACGTGCACGATTTCGCCGGCGCCGTGGCTCGTCTCGAACCCTATATCAAGGCATGCCAGGAGCGAGGCCAGCAGGTTCGGCTTGCCACGCTGTGGCTGCAACTGGCGATCGCGCAGCAACAACTCGGCAATGCGCGGGCGGCCCTGCCGCATTTCCGCCAGGCACTGCAGATCGGGCACCGGCTCGGCCTGGTGCGTACCCTGCTCGATATATCGGGCGAACTGCCGCGCGCGCTCGGCGCACTGCTCGACGCGAACGCGCTCGATCCTGTGCTGACGTTTTATGTGCAACGCCTGCTGTCCGCCGCCGCTGCCACGCCGCACGATGCCGGCGCCCGGCAAGGCTTACCAGCGTCTCCCGCGCAAGCCCTCAGCGATCGCGAGCGCGAGATCCTGGGCCTGGTGGCGCAGGCCATGCCGAACAAGAAAATCGCGCTGGTGCTGAACCTGTCGCCGGAAACGGTGAAGTGGCACCTCAAGAATATCTACACCAAGCTCGGCGTGAGCGGACGTGGCGGCGCCGCCGCACGCCTGCGCGACCTGGCCGACGCACAGCCGCCCGCCTAGCGGCCATAACCGCGCAACGGGCGGTTCGCGCCCGCGGGATCCGCACGCCACGTGCGGGTTCCGGCAGCACATCGCAGATCAATCCGGTCCACCATCACTGACGCACGGCAACCCCATTGCCGTCGAGCAAACCCGGCCGCGTTGCCGTTTCATACGAAACACCTGCGCCACCCGATCGGCGCCCGGCGCACGCCGCCCCCCCGGCCTGGGGAGTGCCCTTCCCCCCCGCCAAGTCAATCATTCAGCCACACAGGAACACGGCGACACGGGCGAATGTGTCCTTCCCGCCTGGATGCGGGAACCGGTTCCGGCGCCGCTTGAGGCGCCTATCCATCAAGCAACGAATGACAGGAGACCTGCATGACCCCACTCACCTCACTCGCCAGGCGACGCATCGCGGCATTCGGCTCCCTGCTGGCGCTGGCCTTCCCGGCCGCCGCGCAGCATTACCCCGAGCGGATGGTGCGGGTGGTGTCCGTCTCGAGCGCAGGCACCGGCGCGGACGGCTACACGCGCCTGCTGGCGAAGTACCTGGCCGACAAGCTCGGCCAGAGCTTTGTGGTGGACAACCGTCCCGGCGCCAACATGATGATGGCCGGCGAGTACGTGGCCAAGGCGGCGCCGGATGGATACACGCTGTTGCTGGCGAGTTCCGGCACCATGGCGGCCAACCCGAACCTGTTCAAGCACCTGCCCTACGATGCGCGCAAGGATTTCACGCCCATCGCGCGCTTGTCGCTGCTGCCGGTCGCCATCGTGGTGCCAGCCAGTTCGCCGTACCGCAGCGTGGCCGAGCTGGTAGCCGGCGCCCGCGCCAATCCCGGCAAGCTGAACTACGGCACAGCCAGCGCGCCCTCCCAGGTCGCCATCGCCGCCTTCAACGAGGCCACCGGGATCAAGGCTGTCAGCGTGCCGTACAAGGGCATGGCCAACATGATGACTGACCTCATGGGCGGCACCATGGACTACGGGTTGTCCGACATCGCGTCCGTGGTGCCGCAAGTCCAGGCCCGCAAGCTGCGCGCGCTGGCGGTCATGAGTCCGGGCCGCATGGCTCTGCTCCCTGACGTGCCCACCCTGGCCGAAGCCGGCGTGCCGGGTGTCCAGCTCGCCAGCTGGACCGGCCTGTTCGCGCCGGCCGGCACGCCGCAACCCATCATCGACAAGCTGGCCCGTCTGAGCCTCGAATTCGTCAGCTCGCCGGAAGCCAAGACCCACTATGCCGAGCGCGGCAGCCTGGCATTCCCGGCCACCGGTCCGGAGCTGGCCAAGACCATCGTCGAGGACCAGAAGATGTGGAAGCGGCTCATCAACATCGCCGGCATCCAGCCGGAATGAGTCCTGGGCCTGCAACGATGCCTCCGGCAAGCGATATGCCTGTCCTCACCCCCCGCAACACGGCTTCGCCCGACGCGCAGGACTGCCACTTGTTCAGCCACCTCGAGGCGCGCGCGCGGTGCGATCACGACAAGTGCGCGATTGCATTTCAGGGGCAGCGCATCAGCTACGGCGAACTGCATCGCGCTTCCCTGTGCCTGGCCGGCTACCTGCAGCAGCACCTCGAGGTGCGGCGCGGCGACCGGATCCTGCTGGCGATGCAGGACGGTCCGCACTTCGCCATTGCCTGGTACGCCGTGCTGCGCTGCGATGCGGTGGTGGTGGCGGTGAACCCGGCCACCGCGCCCGCGGCAATGGCCCGCAGTGCCAGCGACACCGGGGCGCGGGTAGCCATCGCCACGCAGGAATGCCAGGCCGTCAGCGCCGCGATGCTCGGTGCGGGCGGGCTGCGGGGCTGCATCTTTGCTGCGTGTCCGGAGCCAGCCGGCCACGCCGGCGGGCACGATTTCTCGGGTGCGCTGGCGGCGGGCATCGGGCCTGTTCCCATGGTCGCGGGCGGACCAGACCCAGCCGTGATGGCCTATTTGCCTGACAGTCCGGGCCAGCCCCGGGCAGCAACCCTGAGCCATCGTGCCTTCGCGCAGATGGCGGTTAACGCCACGGCCGTCCCACTGCGCGAAATGGCGCGAATGACCTTGCTGCACCAGGCGGTCTCGCGCGGAGACGCAATCACGCTGTCACCTGCGAGCCAACCATAAACCACGGGAACCGCGCCCGACAACGCGCCGCCACAACAGCACCCACATCATGACCAAGACGACACCTTACGGAATCACCGGATACGGCGGCTACGTACCCCGCCTGCGCATGCAGCGCGCCGCCATTGCCGCCGCGCACCGCTGGATGGCACCCGCCAATGCCGCGCTGGCCAAAGGCCACCGCGCCTTCTGCAACTGGGACGAAGACAGCGTGACGATGGCCGTGGAAGCCGCGCGCGACGCGCTTGACCACCTCCCTCGCCATGACTTCGCCGCGCTGGCGCTGGCCACCACGCGGCCGGCCTTCGGCGACCTGCAAAGCGCCAGCATCGTGGCGGGCGCGCTCGACCTGCCGTCCTGCGTGCGCACGCAGGATGTCGGCCAGTCGCAGCGCGCCGGCGTGGCGGGCCTGCTGGCGCAGCTGCGCGCCGCGGACGGCAAGGCGCTGTTCATCGCGAGCGACCACCCTGCCGGCAAGCCCGCCAGCTCGCAAGAGCTGACCTACGGCGCAGGCGCGGCAGCGTTCACGCTGGGCAGCGAGAACATCCTCGCGGGCCTGATCGGCAGCGCCAGTTGCACCAACCTGTTCGTCGACCACTTCCGCGCCGCTGACGGGAAATACGACTACTACTGGGAAGAGCGCTGGATCCGCGACGAGGGCTACGGCAAGGTCGTGCCCGACACTGTCGGCCAGGCATTGGCCCAGGCGAACGTTGAGCCCAGGGGCGTCAGTCATTTCATCCTGGCATCGGCCCTGAAGGGCGCGGCCGCGATGGTGGCCACGCGCTGCGGCTTTGCACCCGAAGCGCTCAGCACGCACCTGGACGAACACTGCGGCTATGCCGGCGCGGCGCATGCCTGCCTGATGCTGGCCGATGCGCTGGAGCGCGCGCAGCCGGGCCAGGTGATCGTTGTCGCCGGCTTCGGCCAGGGCTGCGACGTGCTGGTGCTGCGCGTGACCGAGGCCATCCTCGGCTTCAAGCCGCGCCGCGGCGTGGCCAGGGCCATCGCCGGCGGCCAGGTCCACGACGCCTACCTGCGCATGCTGTCGTATGGGAACGCCATCGACCTCGAATGGGGCATGCGCGCCGAGAAACCAGTCAAGACCGCCTTCACCGAACAGTACCGGTCCTCGCTTCAGCTCGCCAGTTTTGTCGCCGGCAAGTGCACCCGATGCGGCACCCTGCAATTCCCCCAGCTTTCCTATTGCGTCAAGGAGAGCTGCAACGCGCCGGCATCGCAATTCACGCGCACGCACCTGTACGACGTACCCGCCAAAGTGCTGACCAGCACGGCGGACTGGCTTTCCTACCACCCATCGCCGCCGCTCTACGTCGGCTTCGTGCAGTTCGACAACGATGCGCGGGTGCTGATGGAAATCGTCGATGTCGGGCCGCAGGGCCTGGATGTCGGCACGCCGCTGCAGATGGCGTTCCGCATCAAGGACGTCGACAAGGCGCGCAACTATCCGCGCTATTTCTGGAAAGCCACGCCGGTGTCGGCATAAGGGGAATCAACATCATGGCAAACGGTATCAAGGACAAGGTCGCCATCATCGGCATGGGCTGCTCGCGCTTCGGCGAGCGCTGGGACGTGGGTACCCACGAGTTGCTGGCCGAGGCGTTCGACGAAGCGCTGCTCGATGCCGGCATCGGGCGCAAGGAAATCGAGGCGGCATGGTTCGGCTCCTGCCTGGACGCGGTGAACATCGGCAACTCCGCCATCCCCGCTTCGCTGGCGCTGCGGCTCGACGGCATTCCGTTCACCCGCACCGAGAACATGTGCGCCACGGGCACCGAGGCGCTGCGGGGCGCGGCCTATGCCGTGGCCTCCGGCGCCGTCGATTTCGCCCTGGCGATAGGCGCGGAGAAGCTGAAGGACACCGGCTATGGCGGCCTGCCGTTTTCGTACAAAGGCACCATGAACGACCTGTGGCTGCCGCTGGGATCGGCGCCCGCGGGCTTCGCGCAGCTGGCCGACGGCTATCGCACCAGGCACGGCATTTCAAAGGAAGACCTGAAGCGCGCGCTGGCACGGGTTTCCTGGAAGAGCCACCTGAACGGCGCGCTAAGCCCGAAGGCGCACCTGCGCAAGCCGGTATCGATGGAGCAGATCCTGGCCGCGCCGATGATCGCCGACCCGCTCGGCCTGTTCGACTGCTGCGGCGTCAGCGACGGCGCAGCGGCAGCCATTGTCACCACGCCGGAGATTGCCCGCGCACTCGGCCGCAAGGACATGGTCACCATCAAGGCGATCCAGCTCAGCATCAGCTCGGGCATCGAGTCCACCACCAACGCCTGGGATGGCAGCCACGTACGCAATACCCGCATGGCCACCCAGCGCGCCTACGCGGAAGCCGGCATCACCGATCCGCGCAAGCAGTTGTCGCTGATCGAAGTGCACGACTGCTTCTCGATCACCGAGCTGGTGACGATGGAAGACCTGTTCATCTCCGAACCGGGACGCGCGGTGCACGACGTGCTCGACGGCTTCTACGACCGCGACGGCAACGGCGTGCCATGCCAGGTCGATGGCGGCCTGAAATGCTTCGGCCATCCGATCGCGGCCTCCGGCCTGCGCATGGCCTACGAAATCTACAACCAGCTGCAAGACCGCGCCGGCGAGCGCCAGCTCGCCAATCCCACCACGGGCCTGACGCACAACCTGGGCGGCGTGCCCTACCAGGGCATTGCGGCGGTGAGCATCCTGGGCCTGAACCATTAGGGCAGCCAGTCCTTTTTTCGTTCGTTTTTGGAGGAGTTTCAACCATGAGTCTGCTTGAAGGGAAAGTCATCATCGTTACCGGCGCCGGTGCGGGCGTCGGCAGGGGCGTCGCCCTGGAAGCGGCGCGCCAGGGTGCCCGCGTGATCGTCAACGATCTCGGCGTCAATATGGACGGCTCCGGCGGCAGCGCCGGCCCGGCCCAGGAGACCGTCGACCTGATCAAGGCGGCGGGCGGCGAGGCCAGCGCCAACACCGACAGCGTGGCGGAATGGAGTTCGGCGCAGAAGATCGCCCAGCAGGCACTCGACCTGTACGGGCGTGTCGATGCCGTGGTCAACAATGCCGGCAACCTGCGCGACGTCATCTTCCACAAAATGAGCGAGGAAGAATTCGACGCGGTGGTTCGGGTGCACCTCAAGGGCAGCTGGAACGTGTCGCGCGCGGTGGCGCCGCACTTCAAGGCGCAGGAAGGCGGCGCCTTCGTGCACATGACCTCGACTTCCGGGCTGATCGGCAACTTCGGCCAGGCCAACTACGCCGCCGCCAAGCTGGGCATCGTCGGCCTGTCCAAGTCCATCGCCGTGGACATGCAGAAATTCAATGTCCGCTCGAACTGCATCGCGCCGTTCGCCTTCACGCGCATGGTCGGCAGCATCCCGACCACCACGCCGGAGGCCGCGGAACGCATGAAGATCAACATGACGCTGGAAGCCGGCAAGATCGCCCCGTTCACGCTGGCGCTGCTGAGCAACCAGGGCAAGCAGATCACCGGGCAGGTCTTTGGCGTGCGCAACAACGAAATCTACCTGTTCTCGCAACCGCGCCCGATCCGCACCGCGCATGCCAGCGAAGGCTGGACCGTGCAGTCGTGCATCGAGCGCGCCATTCCCATGCTGCAGGGTTCCTTTTATGCGCTGGAACTGTCGCGTGACGTTTTTCCGTGGGATCCGGTCTGACCCACATTGAGCGCCGGCTGCGATGCGGGTGCGCCGTGTCGCGGCCGGTATCGGCATGCAGTGATCCAGAGCCCGACCCAAACCAGCGTCAGGCGCGGCGAATACAAAAATAGAAACGGAGACATTCATGAAGCTGACCAAACACATGCGGTGCGCCCGGGTTGCCCTGCTGGCAGCCGGCGCGGCGCTTGCCGGGACGGCAAGCGCGCAGTCCGTGACCCTCTACGGCCTGATCGATACCAACATCGAGTACGTCAACAACCAGTCGAGCACCGGTGCGACCATACCGGCCGGCCCGGCGGCGCATCGCGTCGCCATGCTGACCGGCGGCATCGGTGGGTCGCGCTGGGGCCTGCGCGGCGTGGAGGACATCGGCAACGGGATCAAGGGCGTATTCGTGCTGGAGAGCGGCTTCAGCTCCGATGACGGCAAGATGGCCAACAGCGGCCGGCTGTTCGGACGGCAGGCCTACGTCGGCTTTGACAGCCCGTATGGCAAATTGACCTTCGGCCGCCAGTACACCTCCATCTTCGATGTCCTGGCCAACTACCAGGCCGGCTTCTACCAGCCGCAGTACGAGCCGGTGGTGGCGTACCTCGGCCGGTACTACCGCGAGGACAACGTCGTCAAGTATGGCGCCAACTTCGGGCCGCTTGAAGTCGCCGCGCACTGGTCCTTCGGCATCGATACCACCGTGCCCGCAACGGCGGGCGAGGTGCCGGGAAACTTCCGTTCCGGCGCTGCCTATGGCGCCGCCGCAAGCTACGCGGCAGGCGCGTTCGGCATCGGCCTCGCCTACGACGAGGTCGACGCCGCCACGACGGCCGGCGGTCCCCCGGGCAAGGCGAAACGCGCCGCGGTGGCGGGCAAGTATGCGTCCGGCCCGGTGCGCCTGGTGGCGGGCTACCGCTGGGGCCGTAGCCAGAATCCAGCGGGTGTCGAGATTCTGCGCGACAACTACTACTGGGTCGGCGGCACCTACGCCTTCACGCCGCAACTCGAATCCACGCTGGCCTATTACTACGACGACGTGCGGCAGGTCACCAATCCGGTGAACGGGGCCATGCTCGGCGACATCAAGAACCCGTGGCAGGTGATGTTTACGACGAAGTACTTCTTCACCAAGCGCACCAGCCTGTATCTCGCCACCGCCTACTCGAAGAACGCCGGCCTGAATTTTGATACCTCGGTGGGCGGCCTGGGCACCGGTTACTACCTCGGCGCCGGGAAGAACAGCCAGTTCGCCGTCACCCTCGGGATGCGGCACATCTTCTGACGACCTTCGTTTCACTTAGTGGAGAATCCAATTGAAAAAGACTTGTGCAATCGTCGGCGTCGGCATGACCCGCTTCGGCAAGTTCCCCGACCAGACGGTACGGATGCTGGCGACAAGCGCTGTCAAGGCCGCGCTTGACGACGCCGGCCTGCAGGCGCCGGACGTCGACCAGGTGTATTTCGGCAACGCCGTGGCCGGCCTTATCACCGGCCAGGAAATGATTCGCGGCCAGGCCGCGCTGCGCTTCACCGGCCTGATGGGAAAGCCGGTCTTCAATGTGGAGAACGCCTGCGCAACCGGCAGCACGGCCTTCCATCTCGCGTGGAACGCGGTGCGCAGCGGCCAGGCCCAGGTGGCCCTGGTGGTGGGCGCGGAACGGATGACGCACGAGGACAAGCGCGTTTCCTTCGGCGCGCTGGCCAGGGCGGTCGACCTCGAGGAAGAAAAGCCAGCCCATGTCGGATCGGGCAGCGGCTCGATCTTCATGGACATCTACGCCGAGAAGACGCGCAAGTATATGGCCGAGACCGGCGCCACAGCGGCGGATATCGCGCAGATCGTCGTCAAGAGCCGCAAAGCCGCCTCGCTCAATCCCTACGCCCAGTTCAGGACCGAAACGACGGTCGAAGAGGTGCTGGCAAGCCGCATGATCAGTGACCCGCTGACCCTGCAGATGTGCTCGTCGATCGGCGACGGTGCGTGCGCCGTCGTGCTGTGCTCGCCCGAGTACCTGAAGCGCATGACCGCTGCGCGCCCGGTCTGGGTGGGCGGTTCGGTACTGGTTTCCGGCACGCCCGACGCCAGCCTCGCGCATTGCGCGGTGCGGGCGACGTACGGGGTTTATGAGCAGGCCGGCGTCGATCCGCTCGACATCCATGTGGCGGAAGTGCACGACGCCTCCGCGCCGTCCGAGCTGATGTACTACGAGAGCCTGGGGCTGTGCCGTCCCGGCGATGGCCTTGGCATGTTGCGCAGCGGCGAGACCGGGTTGAACGGCAAGATCTCCGTCAACCCGAGCGGCGGCCTGCTGAGCAAGGGCCATCCGATCGGCGCCACCGGCGTCGCGCAACTGGTCGAGCTGACCCAGCAACTGCGTGGCGAAGCCGGTCCGCGCCAGCGCGACAACGCCGTTCTCGCCCTGGCCGAGAACGGCGGTGGCCAGGTAGGTCTGGACGGGGCGGCCGCGGTCGCCACCATCCTGCACGTCTGAACGATGTGACGAGCCGCGCGCCGCGCGGCGGGCGAAGGCGCTGGTACATGCGCCTTCGTGATGGATTTCAGATGAGAAGGAAGCAAAATGGATTTTCAACCCGATCCGGGCCTCGCGTCGTTCCGGCAGGAGGTGCGCGATTTCCTGCGCCATCACTTGCCGGCCGAGCTGGTGGCGCCCGTACGCACCGGCACACGCTCGCCCAACGCGGACCTCATGCGCTGGCAGCGCATATTGAACCAGAAGGGCTGGGGCGCGCCCTACTGGGCTAAAGAGCACGGCGGCACCGGATGGTCGGTGCTGCAGCGGCTGGCCTTCGACGAGGAGTGCATGGCCGCCGGGGCGCCGTCGCAGGATGGCGCCGCGCAGAAACTGATCGGGCCGGTGTTGAACGAATTCGCCACGCCGGCGCAAAAGGCCGAGCACCTGCCGCCGATCTTCAATGCGGACCGTACCTGGTGCCAGGGATTCTCCGAGCCCGGCTCGGGCTCCGACCTGGCGTCGCTGCGCACCCGCGCCGAGCGCGATGGCGAAGACTATGTGATCAACGGCCAGAAGATCTGGACCAGCTACGCGCACCGGGCCGACTGGATCTTCCTGCTGGTCCGGACCGATACCGAGGTAAAGAAGCAGGCTGGCATCACCTTCCTGCTGGCCGACATGAAGACGCCCGGCATCACGGTGCGGCCGATCCGCAGCATCGACGACCGCCACCACCTCAATGAAACCTTCTTCGACAACGTGCGCGTGCCCGTCGCGAATCGCATCGGAGAAGAAGGCGAAGGCTGGAAGATCACCAAGTTCCTGCTCAACAACGAGCACGCCTCGGCGGCGGACCTGCCGACCCTGCGGCGCTACCTGACGCAGCTCAGGCAGCTCGCGGGCAGCCAGCGCGCCGGCACGCGCACGCTGGGGAGCCGGCACGAGTTCGCCTTGCAGCTGGCGCGCTTCGAGGCGGAAGTGAGCGCCATCGCGATGATGGTCCAGCGCGTTGCCACCCTGGAGCAGGATCACAGCCCGGGCGCCCACGCCATGGGCTCGATGCTCAAGGTGCGCGGCACCGAGCTGCAGCAGAGGATGAGCACCTTCGTGGTGGAGTCGCTCGGCGACTACGGCGCGGTGGCCTTCCCAAGCGCGCAGGAAGAAACGGACGGTGCGCGCATGCCGGCGGAGTGGCCCGGACGCGGACTGGCCAGCGAGATGTTCTTCCGTCGGGCCTCGACCATCTACGGCGGCACCAGCGAGGTCCAGCGCGGCATTATCGCCAAGACGCTGTTCCAACTCTAAGAACCGAGCGATCATGAACTTCAATTTGCATTCCGAGCAGCAACTCCTGCAGGACAGCGTGCGCCGCTTCGTCGAAAGGAGTTACAGCTTCGAACATCGCACTGAGCTGCTCAAGGGTGGTACCGGCTGCATCGAAGCGCACTGGCGCACCTTTGCCGGCAACGGCTGGCTGGCGGCGGCGTTGCCGGAAGACCATGACGGCCTTGGCGGAACGGTCATCGATACCACCCTGATCTGCCACGAACTGGGCCGGGGACTCGTGGCGGAGCCCTATATCGGTTGCGCCGTGCTCGCCGCCCAGACGCTGGTGGCGGCCGCCCGGCCTGCGCAACTTGCCCGGCTGGTGCCGCAACTGGCGGATGGCGCGCGCAGGTTCGCGCTGGCATACAGCGAAGCGCAATCAAACGGGTTTCCCGAACCCGTCGCGATGCGCGCCGATGCGTCCGGCGACGGCTATGCGCTGCGCGGCACCAAGACGCTGGTGCTGGGAGGCACCGTGGCGGACACCTTTATCGTGTCGGCCAGGCTGGCGCCGCAGCCCGGCGAGCATTCCGGCACGACCCTGTTCCTGGTGGAAGCGGACAGCCCGGGCCTAGTCGTGCGCGGGATGCGGCTGCATGATGGCAGCCACGCGGCCGAGCTGGTCTTCGATGGCGTGCAGGTGGGCCCGGCCGCCGTGCTCGGCGAGCCCGGCAACGGTGCGGCCGCGCTCCGGCATGGCCTGGAACACGCCACCGCCGCGCTGTGCGCCGAGCTGGTCGGCGTCATGGAGAAGGCCATCGAGCTCACCGCGGATTACCTGAAGATCCGCAAGCAGTTCGGCGTGCCGATCGGCACCTTCCAGTCATTGCAGCACCGCATCGCGGACATGGCGACGGAGATGGAAGTCTCCCGCTCGATGCTGTTCGCCTTGCTCGCGTCCCTCGCCAACGACGACGATGCCGCGCGCCAGCGCGCCATGTCCCAGGCGAAGGCCCTGATCGGGCGTGCCGCCAAGGCCGTGTGCGGCCAGGCCATCCAGTTGCACGGCGGCATCGGCATGACCGAGGAGTACACCGTGGGCCACTACTACAAGCGTGCCGTCGTCGCCGATGTCCTGTTCGGCAACGCTGACCGGCACGAAGCCGCCTGCGCGGCGGCATTGCAGGCGTCGCTGACGCCGGAGGAACAATAAACATGAAGACCTATGAAAAGATCACGGATCTCGCAGGCCACATCGGCGAGTGCATCGGCATCAGCGACTGGTTCGCCGTCGATCAGGAGCGCGTCAACCTGTTTGCCGACGCGACCGGCGATCACCAGTGGATCCACGTGGACCCGGAACGCGCCAAGGGCGGCCCGTTTGGCGGCCCCATCGCCCATGGATTCCTGACGCTGAGCCTGCTGCCGGCGCTGACCGCTACCGCCTACAAGATCCTGGACGCGCGCACCGGGGTGAACTATGGGCTCGACAAGGTCCGCTTTCCCGCCCCCGTGCGGGTCGGCGGCCTCGTTCGCGCGCATTTCAAGCTGCTGTCCTGGGATCCGCTGGCCGGCGGCGGCGCGCAGATGAAGGTCGAGATGACGGTCGAGTGCCAGGGCCTGCACAAGCCGGTTTGCGTCGCGGAATCGATCATGCGCCGCCTGCCCTGAACCGCCTGGCACGCCAGTGCCTGTCAGCGTGCGTCCTCCCTGGCCGCGGATGGCAAGGGAGGACGCCAACGGATTCCAACCAATATGGGGCGAAGCACTCATGAGTCAATCCACATCGACTCCGGCCTGGAGAAAACCGCTGCACTACCGCCACATTGCCACCTCCGGCTTTGCGCGCAGCGATGGACTGTTCGATATCGAAGGACAGTTGCAGGACATCAGTCCGGATGGCACCGACCTTATTTTCAAGACGGTGCCGCCGGGCACGCCTATCCATGACATGCGCATCGTGCTGACGGTCGACCGCGATCTGGTCATCCAGGCTGCGACGGCGCGCATCGAGAACGGTCCGACCAAGTTTTGCCCCGAGATCGAGACGGCCTACGCGGCACTGCGCGGCATGCGGATCGGCCCGGGCTTCAAACGCGAGGTCAAGGCGCGTCTGGGCGGCGTGCAAGGTTGCACGCACCTGACGGAGCTGGTCAGCGTACTAGCCACTACCGCCATGCAGACCCTCTTTGCTATGCAGCGCACCGAGCGCGGCAGCCGCCGGCCTGCCGACGGGCAGAGCCGGATGCCACGGCCGTCGCTGGTCGACAGCTGCCACACCCACCGCATCGACGGCGAAGCGGTCAAGGTGCTGTGGCCGGAACACCGGCGCGCTGGCGCGCAATAACGACCTGCTGCCGCGCCGGCCGGCTTGCCGGGCGCGATCGCCTTCCGGAGTCCTTCTGAACATGGAAAAATCGATGGCTTCACGCACGCTGTACACCCATGCCGATCTGCGGCGCATATTTCATCCCCGCAGCATCGCGATCGTCGGCGCGACGCCCAACGAACGCGCCTTCGCCGGCCGTGCCATGGGTAATCTGCGCGGCTTCGGCGGGCAAAGGATGTTCGTCAATCCGAAGTACGACCGTATCGGGGAGCAAGTCTGCCATCCCTCGCTGGCCGACCTGCCCGAGACCCCGGACTGCGTCGTGATCGCCACGGCGCGCGACACGGTCGGGCCGATCGTGCGCCAGTGCGGCGCGCTTGGCGTCGGGGGCGTGGTGGTGTTCGCCTCCGGCTACGCCGAGACGGGCAAGTCCGAACACGTCGAAGAGCAGCTCAGGCTGATCCGGCTGGCGCGCGAGAGCGGCGTACGGCTGCTCGGACCGAACTGCATTGGCTACGCCAGCTACGTCGACAACGCCATCGTCTCCTTTGCCGACCTTGCGCCGCGCACGACACCGCTGCCGGCGCATGCGATCGGCGTGGTGAGCCAGTCCGGCGCGCTCGCCTTCGCTATGCAGGAGGCCGTCAACCACGGTACGGCTTTCAGCCATGTGTTTTCCTGCGGTAATGCGGGGGACATCGACGTGGCGGACCAGATCTCCTTTCTCGCCGGCGATCCGCACTGCGCCGCGATTGCCTGCATCTTCGAGGGACTGTCCGACGCAAACCGCATCGTCCAGGCGGCGCAAGCCTGCGCCGACGCCGGCAAGACGCTGGTGGTCTACAAGACGGCCCGCGGCAAACTGGGGGCCGAGGCGGCTCTGTCGCACACAGGCTCGATGGCAGGCTCCAATAGCGCCTATGCCGCTGCGCTCCGCCACGCGGGCGTGGTGCAGGTCGAAACGCTCGAACAACTGATTCCCACGACCACGTTCTTCGCCAAGGCGCCACGGCCGAGCGCCGCCGGCACCGCGATCGTGTCCATCTCCGGTGGGGCCGGCATCATCGCGGCGGACGAAGCCGAGCATCATCAGGTGGCCCTGCCCCAGCCCGCCGAACAGACACGCGCCGTACTGGAGCGCTGCATCCCGGATTTCGGCGCGGCCCGCAACCCGTGCGACGTCACCGCGGAGGCAGCCAACAACTTCAGCTCCTTTGTCGAATGCGGCGAAGCCATGTTCAGCGACCCGGCCTATGGCGCGGTGGTGTTGCCCTTGCCGGTCACGGGGGAGCCCAACGTCAGGCGGCTGCAGCTGTTCAACGACCTGGCGGCGAGGCACGACAAGATGGCCTGCGGGCTGTGGCTGTCGGAATGGCTGGAAGGGCCAAATGCCGCGATGGCCGAGAACCTTCCCAGGCTCGCTTTGTTCCGCTCGGCGTCGGACTGCTTCGCCGCGCTGGCAGCCTGGCACGCCCGCGAGCAATGGCTGGCGCAGCGCAACGAGGAACGGCCGCCCCGCCTGACACACGAATCCGTGATTCGCGATGCGCGCGGGATGATCGAGGCCACGCCGGCCAGGGTACTGACCGAGCGGCAATCGAAGGACGTGCTGGCCTTGTATGGGGTACCGGTGGTTGGCGAACACCTGGCGACAAGCGAGGCGGCAGCGATCGAGGCGGCGTCGGCCTGCGGCTATCCCGTGGTCCTCAAGGTCGAAAGCGCGGACATCCCACACAAGGCCGAGGCAGGCGTGATCCGCATCGGTGTGCGCGATGCCGACGCCGTGGTGACGGCCTACCGCGAGATCATGGCGAACGCGCGCAAGGTGGCGGGCGAGGCCGCCATCAAAGGCGTGCTGGTGCAAAGGCAGGTCCCGGCCGGCGTGGAGATCCTGGTCGGCGCGCAGGTGGATCCGCAACTCGGCCCGCTCCTTGTGGTCGGCATGGGCGGCGTCCTGGTGGAACTGATGCAGGACACGGTCACCACCATGGCGCCGTGCTCCACGCAGCAGGCACACCGCCTGCTCGAACAGCTGCGCGGCTATCCGTTGTTGCAGGGCTTCCGCGGCGCCCCACCGGTCGATATCGATGGGCTCGCCAACGCCATCGTCCGGCTGTCGGAGTTTGCCGCCGACCAACGCACGGCGATCGCGGAGTTCGATGTCAATCCGCTCATCTGCAGCGCGGACGGCGTCGTCGCGGTGGACGCGCTGATTGCAAAGCCCCAGGCCAGCGCGGCCTGACACGCCGGCTACGGCCGGCTCGATGCTGCCATCAAAACAAACAAGAATGCAGGAGACAAGCATGACAATGATTCCCTTACCGGCCAGGCGCCGCCTCATCGGCCTGGCTGTCATCGGCAGCCTATACGGCCTTGGCTTGCCGGCGAGCGCCCAGACCCGGGATTATCCCGAACGGGTGATCAAGATCGTTTCGGTCACCAGCCCCGGCACCGGCCTGGACGACTACTCCCGCCTGCTGGCGAAGTTCCTTGGCCAGAAGCTCGGCCAGAGTGTCGTGATCGAGAACCGGCCCGGCGCGGGCATGATCATCGGCACCGACTACGTGGCGAAAGCCGCGCCGGACGGCTACACCTTGCTCTATGCGGGCTCCGGCGCGATGGCAGCCAATCCGTTCCTGTACAAGCAGTTGCCCTACAACCCGCGCAAGGACTTCGTCCCTGTGGCGCGCATGTCCGCGTTGCCGGCCGCCATCGTGGTGCCGGGTTCTTCGCCCTTGCGCACCATCGCCGATCTGACCGCGGCCGCCAAAGCCAGGCCGGGAAGCCTGAACTACGGCACCAGCAGTTCCGGCTACCAGACGATCATGGCTGCGTTCGGGGAAGCAGCAAAGATCCGGACCGTCAACGTCCCCTACAAGACGCAAGGCAATCTGCTGACCGATGTCATGGCCGGCGTGGTCGACTACGCCGGCGTCGATGCATCCGCCGTGGCGCCGCATATCCGCTCCGGCAAGATGCGGGCGCTGGCGGTTGTCGGTCCAAGCCGCGTATCGGTCCTTGGCGACGTGCCGACCATCGCGGAATCCGGCATGCCGGAACTCACCATGATCAACTGGACGGGCCTGTTCGCGCCGGCCGGCACGCCCCCCGCGATCGTGGACCGGCTCACCCGCCTGACGCTGGAGTTCGTGAACTCGCCGGAAGCCATCGCGCACTACGCCAGCCGAGGCAGCGCGCCGTATCCGGCCGCCGGGCCGGAGGTCAGCAAGGTGATCGTGGAAGACCAGCAGATCTGGAAACGCCTGATCGCCATCGCCGGCATCCAGCCCGAATAGGCCGGCGCCCCCCGCAGCGGCGAAAGCCCTTACGCGCACTGGCCAGCCTGCGATGTGGTCTCCCAGGCCATGGGCGGCATGATGGGCATCACCGGCGCCGACCGGGATACGCCCACCAAGATCGGCCCCGGCGTGGGCGACACCGTCCCCGCGCCGGGGCTGTGCATACCGACGAGATCCTGCTGGCGGCTGGCTAGGGGAGCGGCAAGATCGAAACGATGCGCAGCGTGGGCGAGATCCGCCAGCCCGCGCAGCCGGGGTGCTGGCAAATTCGGTGACGCCCGATGCATAATCGTGAAACTGGTTTCACCGAGACCGATTTCTCCCATGCCACGCCCTGTGACTCAACCCACGCCCAACCTGAAGCCCGCTGAGAAACTCACCATCCAGGACGTTGCCGACTATGCGGGCGTTTCGAAAGCCACCGTATCGCGCTACCTGAATCGGGGCGGCGAGCAACTGTCCGCCGACGTGGAGGCACGCGTCGCCGCGGCCGTGCGCGAGCTGGGCTACAGCCCGAGTCCCATGGCGCAGGCGCTAAAGCGCGGCAAGTCGCGCCTGATCGGGCTGGTGGTGGCGGATGTTTCCAACTCGTTCTCCGTGGCCGTGCTGCGCGGCGTGGAAAAGGCCTGCCGTGACGCGGGCTACATGGTGATGCTGTTCAACCTGGGCAATGACGAGCAGCTGGAACGCGAAGCCATCCGCTCGCTGTCGGCCTACCGGGTCGAAGGCTTCATCCTGCACACGCTGGGCCACGACGCCGGCGCGCTCGCCGATGCGGCGCAGCTGGGCAAACCGGTAGTGCTGGTCGACCGGAAAGTGGGCGATGCGGAAGTCGACCTGGTCGCCCTGGACAACCTTTCCGCGGTCCAAGAGGCTGCCGGCCATCTGCTCGAAGCCGGCTACCGGCGCCTGCTCTTCATCAGCGAGCCGATCAAGGCCATCAGCTCGCGCAACGAGCGGGCCCGGGCCTTCCAGAACTTCATCGCGGAGCATGCGGACTCACTTGACGGAAGCGTGTTCGAAGCCCGTACCGGTGACGACGACGCCCTGGACGAAGCGCTGCGCGCCTTGCGCAAGGGTGCGGGCAAAGCGCCCATGGCCGTGCTCGCGGCCAATGCGGTGATCTCGCTGCGCGTGGCCGCTGCCGCCGCCAGGCTGGGGTGGCAGCTCGGCACCGACCTCGGCCTGATCGGCTTCGACGATCCGGAATGGGCTGCCCTGGTCGGCCCCGGCCTGAGCACCATCGCCCAGCCCACCGACGATATCGGACGCGTCGCCACCAACTGCCTGATCGAGCGCCTGCAAGGCGCGCAGCTGGCGCCGCGCCAGGTCCTGTTGCCCGGTACCCTGGTCAAGCGCGGCTCCACCCGCCGCGACTAACGCCTATCCTCTCGCCCGCCGGCGTGCGCGCGTGAAGCGCGCGTAGACCCGCTGCCCCCTGGGTAGCGGGCGCACGCACGCGCCCGTTTCTTCACTTGCCCAAGCTCGGTTTGCCCGTAAGGGTTTCCACTGCTGGAGTTCTGAAACCGGTTTCCTATAATTCTGAAACCGGTTTCAGAAGCCGTGCTTGCCGAACGCTGCGACGCCAGCGACATATTCCACAGAACGTGCAGGAGACATTGATGACTATCCAACGCTTGTTGCGCCACATTGCCGCGCCCGTGCTCACGCTGCTGGTCCTGGCCAGCGCCTCGGCCGGGGTCCAGGCACAGACCGTCGCCGAGATCGTCAAGAAGGGCAAGGTCACCATCGGCGTGGTGACGGGCGCGCCGCCCTTCGGCACCACGGACGCCACCGGCAAGCCCGCCGGCTACGATGTCGACGTGGCCAACCTGCTGGGCAAGTACCTCGGCGTGCCGGTCGATATCGTGCCGCTCACCTCCCCCAGCCGCATTCCGGCGCTGGAAGCCGGCAAGGTCGATTTCCTGGTCGCCACCCTGGCGCCGACGCCGGAGCGGGCGCGGGCCATCATGTTCAGCTCGCCCTACAGTGCGTTCGAGCTGACCATCTTCGCGCCGGTCGCGGCCAAGTACGCCAAGCTGGCTGAGCTTGGGAAGAAGAAGGTCGGCGTGACGCGCGGCACCACGCAGGACACGGCACTGACCCGGCTGGCGGTGCCCGGCATGAATATCGTCCGCTTCGAGGACGACGCCACCTGCGCGCAGGCGCTGATCAGCAACCAGGTCGAAGCCATTGCCCTGCCCAACACCACCGGCAACGAAATCATGAAGGCACGCGGCGCCGGCAAGTTCGACGCCAAGTTCGCGTTCTCGGTCCAACCGAACTCGATGGCCGTGCGCAAGGACGCCTTCGAACTGCGCCAGTGGCTCAACACCACCATTTCCTACGTCAAGCTCAATGGCGAACTCGACGCCATTGCGCAGAAGTGGACCGGCAAGGCGCTGCCCGCGCTGCAAACGTTCTGACCCCGGCAAGTCCGACGTTGCGCGCCAGCGTCAGCCGGCGCGCCAGGAGACCCGCATGAACTATCAATTTGAATGGACCCCGGTGCTGTCGCAGCTGGATCGCTTTGCCGACGGCGCGGCCATGACGCTGGCGCTCAGTTTCGGCTCGATCCTGCTTGGCACCCTGGTCGGTACCGCCGGCGCCATCGCGGCCGCTTTTGGCGGCCCCTGGCTCCAGCGCGCCGCCAGGGTATACGTCGAGGCGATCCGCAACACGCCCTTCCTGATCCAGCTCTTCATCATCTTCTTCGGCCTGCCTACCGTTGGCCTGCAGATCGATGCCATCACCGCCGCGGTGATTGCCATGACGGTCAACCTCGGTGCCTACTCGACCGAGATCATCCGGGCCGGCTTGCAGGCGGTTCACCGTTCGCAGCTCGAAGCCGCCGCCGCGCTGGGCATGACGCGCTGGCAGTTGATCCGCCACGTCGCCCTGGTGCCGGCGTTCGAGAAAGTCTATCCGGCGCTGACCAGCCAGTTCACGCTGATGATGCTGACCTCGAGCGTGGTGTCGGCGATCTCGGTGGAAGAGCTGACGGCGGTCGCCAGCCAGATCGATTCGCAAACCTTCCGCACCTTCGAGAGCTACATCCTCGTCATGTTCATCTACATCGGGCTGGCACTGCTGTTGCGCGCCGCGTTCGCCCTGATCGGCAATCTGGTGTTCAGGCGGCGCCGCGTGGTGGCGCGCGCCAGAAAGATCGCGCGCACTGCCCGCGTTGCGCCCCTGGCGCATGCGGAGCTGACGCCGGCGGTTGCAGGGAGCGCGAAATGATCACCGAGTTCTCCTGGAATCATCTTGAAATCCTGCTCCTGGCAGCACGCTGGACGCTGTGGGTGACCTTGCTGGCCTTCGTCGGCGGCACGCTGGCCGGCTTCCTGGTGGCGTTGGCGCGGACCTCAAGGAGCGCCCTGCTCCGCCTCGCCAGCACGGTCTATATCCAGATCGTGCAAGGTACGCCGGTGCTGATCGTGCTGTTCCTGAGCTACTACGGCCTCTCCGTGCTCGGGCTCAAGCTGTCGCCGATGGTCGCGGCCATGCTGGCGATGTCGATCTACGCCAGCGCTTATCTTGGCGAGATCTGGCGCGGCTGCATCGAGGCCGTGCCGCAGGGCCAGTGGGAGGCCAGCGAAGCGCTCGCCCTCACCCGCTGGCAGCAGCTGCGCTTCGTCGTGCTGCCGCAAGCCGTCCGGCTGGCCCTGCCGCCTACCGTAGGCTTCTCGGTCCAGCTGGTCAAGAACACCTCGATCACTTCCATCATCGGCGTCATCGAACTCACGCGCGCCGGCCAGCTGATCAACAACGCGACCTTCCAGCCCTTCGCGGTCGTCGTCGTCGTCGCACTTATCTACTTCGCGCTTTGCTTCCCGCTTTCGTCGGCAGCCAGGCGCATGGAAAGGAGGCTCCATGTCCATCGTTGAAGCACAAGGCGTGCACAAATCCTATGGCCCCGTCGAAGTCCTGAAGGGCGTGTCGTTTGCCATCGAACCGGGCCAGGTGGTCGCCATCATCGGCCGCAGCGGCTCCGGCAAAAGCACCATGCTGCGCTGCCTGAACGGGCTGGAGACAATCAACGCCGGCAATATCACGGTCGCCGGGCACAAGCTGGATCACGACAGGAAGCGGCTGCTCGACCTGCGCCGCGACGTAGGCATGGTGTTCCAGAGCTACAACCTCTTTCCGCACCTGACCGTGGGCGAGAACATTGCGCTGGCGCCGTCCATCGTCAAGAAGATGGCTGCGGACAAGATCGACGGCATCGTCGACCAGGTGCTGACCCAGGTCGGCCTGCTGGACAAGAAGGACTGCTACCCCGAGCAGCTCTCGGGCGGCCAGCAGCAGCGCGTGGCCATCGCCCGCTCGCTGGCGATGCAACCCAAGGTGATGCTGTTCGACGAGGTGACCTCCGCGCTCGACCCGGAGCTGACGGCGGAAGTGCTGCGCGTCATGGAAAACCTGGCCGCCTCGGGCATGACCATGGTGCTGGTGACGCACGAGATGGAATTCGCGCGCCGCATGGCGCATACCACCATCTTCATGCACCAGGGCAAGGTGCATGAGGCGGGCCCGTCTAAGGCGCTGTTCGCGCAGCCGCGGACACCGGAACTGCAGCAATTCCTCAGCGCGGGAGCACTGAAATGAACCAGCAGCGACAAGGTTGTTCTTCCCGGCCGCCGGTGCTGATTTCACTCACGGCCTACGGCGCCGACCTCGCCCGCCGCGATGGACAGGCTGCGCTGGCGCGGATTGCCGCGGCGGCCGGTGCGGACGGCGTGGAATACCGCGGCGAACTCCAGCGCGGGCATAGGGATGAAGTCAGCGAACAGCGCGCGGTCGCCGAACAGCACGGGCTAAGCGTGGTCTGGTCTAGCCCCGAAGGCCTCTGGAGCGAAACCGGCAGCCTCGATGCCGCCGCGCTCGACCGCGCCTTCACGACGGCGCTGGCGATCGGTGCCAGCCGGGTCAAGATGTCGCTGGGCGGCTATCGCGAGGGCATCGAGCTGGAAGGGCTGCTCCCCTGGCTGGAGCACGAGGGCATCGAACTCGTCGTGGAAAACGACCAGACCGCCAGCGCCGGTACCGCCCCCCCGCTGCGCGACTTCTTCGCGCGTGCCACGGCCTTCGGCAAGACGGTGCCGATGACCTTCGACATGGGCAACTGGCACTGGACGGGCGAGGATCCGCTCGACGCCGCGCAGGTCTTCGCCTCCCAGGTGGGCTACGTGCATTGCAAGGGCGTGCTGCGCACGCCTGCCAAGTGGATTGCGGTGCCGCTGGACCAATCGGCTGCGCCATGGCGCAGCGTGTTGCGCCGCCTGCCCGCCGACGTTGCGCGCGCCCTCGAGTTTCCGCTGCAAGGCGAAGATCTGGTGCAGGTCACCCGCAACCATGTCGAACTGCTGCGTTCGGTGGAGATCCCCGCATGAGCCCCGATCTTGATGTGGTGACGCTGGGCGAGGCAATGCTGATGCTGGTGGCCGGTGAAGCCGGGCCGCTCGAAGGCGTGCAGACCTTCCACAAGCGCACCGCCGGCGCCGAGACCAATGTGGCCATCGGCCTGTCGCGCCTGGGCCTGAAGGTCGGATGGGCCAGCCGCCTGGGCGATGATTCGATGGCGCGCTACCTGCTAGGTGAAATGCAGCGGGAAGGCGTGGATTGCAGCCAGGTGGTGTGCGAGCCCGGCGAGCGCACTGGCTTCCAGTTCAAGGGACGGGTCGACGACGGCAGCGATCCGCCCGTGGAATATCACCGCCGCGGCTCGGCCGCAAGCCGCATGAACCCGGGGCATCTGAACGACAAGTGGCTACGGCGCTCACGGCACCTGCATGTCACGGGCGTGTTCCCCGCGCTGGCCGAAGGTACGCAGGCCGCCACGCGCCAGGCCATCTCCACCATGCGGGCTGCCGGCCGCACGATCTCGTTCGATCCCAATTTGCGGCCCGCGTTGTGGGCCACGCCCGAGTTGATGCGCGAGACGCTGAACGACCTGGCGCAACAGTGCGACTGGGTGCTGCCCGGCATCCAGGAAGGCCGCTTCCTGACCGGTCACGCCGAGCCGGAACGCATTGCCGCCTTCTACCGTGGGCGCGGCGCCAGGCTGGTAGTCGTGAAGCTGGGCGCGGAAGGCGCCTACTTCGACGGCGAAGCCGGCACCGGCCATGTCCCGGCGTTCAACGTCGAGCGAGTCGTCGACACGGTTGGCGCAGGCGACGGCTTCGCCGTGGGCGTCATCAGCGCGCTGCTGGAAGGCCGGCCGGCGGCCGACGCCGTCCGGCGCGGCGCATGGATCGGCGCGCGGGCGGTGCAGGTGCGCGGCGATACCGAAGGCCTGCCGACCCATGCCCTGCTGGCGGCCAGCAGCCTGTGAAGTCAATGCAAGGATTTCCCATGCGCAAGAATGTATTGGTGTTCCGTCCCATTCCGCCCGACCTGCTCGCCCGGATCGAAGCGGAGCATGACGCGATCGTCGCCGACCCGCGCCAGCCGGCGCAACGGCCGGCCTTCCGCGCCGCGCTGGCCAACGCCCACGGCCTGATCGGCTCCAGCGTCAGGCTCGGCGCGGACGAGCTGGCCGAAGCCGGCCAGCTGGAAGTGATATCCAGTATCTCGGTGGGCGTCGACAACTACGATCTCGCCTGCCTGCGCCGGCGCGGCATTGCGCTCTGCCATACGCCCGGCGTACTCACAGAAACCACCGCCGACACCGTCTTCGCCCTCATCATGGCAGCCAGCCGCCGCCTGGTCGAACTTGCCGCACATGTGCGCGAAGGCCGCTGGGCCGCCAATATCGGCGAAAGCCTGTTCGGCTGGGACGTCCACGGCAAGACGCTGGCGATACTCGGTTTCGGGCGTATCGGCCAGGCGGTGGCACGCCGTGCGGCGCTTGGCTTCGGCATGGAAGTGCTCTACGTCAACGAGACTGGCGCGGAACCGCCGGATCTCGTGGGACGCGCCACCCGGACGGACCTCGACGACGCCTTGCGGCGAGCCGATATCGTCGCCGTCACGCTGCCGCTGACCGACGGCACGCGTGGCTTGATGGGGCGGCGCGAGTTCGCGCTGATGAAACCGGGGGCCATCTTTGTCAACGGCGCCCGCGGCCAGATCGTGCAGGAAGACGCGCTGCTCGCGGCGCTCGACAGCGGCCACCTGCGCGCGGCCGGGCTCGATGTCTTTGCCACCGAGCCGTTGCCGCAGGATTCTCCGCTGCGCTGCCATCCGCGAGTGACAGCCCTGCCCCATATCGGCTCGGCCACGCATGAGACCCGGCGTGCCATGGCCGAACTGGCCACCCGCAATCTGCTGGACGCGTTGGCCGGCCGGCAACCCGCCGCGCGCTTCGACCTTGCAGCCATCGCTGCTTAGGCAACCGTTCAATTTTCCCCGCAAGGACCATCCGCAATGCCCAGTTCCATTCCCACGCTGTGCGGCTCGATCATGGGCGAGCCTTTCACCTTCAATGTGCGCATCCACAATGCCGCTTATCGGGCGCTGGAGATCGACTACACCTTCGTGTGCTTCGGCGTGCAGGACGTGCCCGGCGCCGTGCAATCGATCCGGGCGCTGGGCGTGCGCGGCATGAATGTATCGATGCCGCACAAGCAGGCCGTGATCCCTCACCTCGACCGGCTCGACGAGACCGCGCGCGCCATCGGCGCGGTCAATACCATCAACAATGTCGATGGCGTGCTGACCGGCTACAACACCGACTGCATCGGCGCCGTGCAGGCCTTCCAGGAGGTGACCGGACTGGCGGGCAAGCGCATCGCGCTGCTGGGCGCGGGCGGCGCGGCGCGTGCCATGGCCTATGGACTGCGCGAGGCCGGCGCCGCCGTGACCATATTCAATCGCACCGCGGCGCGCGGCGAGGAACTGGCCGGTTCACTTGGCCTGCGCTTCGGCGGCGCGCTGTCCGACTTCCGCGCGGCGGACTTCGACATGCTCGCCAACGCGACGGCCGCCGGCTTTCGCGCACCCGATGTCAACCCCGTGGCGGGGCAGCTCGCCGCCCACCTGATCGTCATGGACGCCGCGTTTATCCCGGTCAGGAGCAAGCTGATCCTGGATGCCGCCGCGCTCGGCTGCCGCACCATCGACGGCACACGCATGATGCTGCACCAAGCCTGCGCCCAGGTCGAGTTCTACACCGGCTGCGCACGCGCGCCGATCGAGGCGATGGAGGCGGCACTGCTGGACGAGATCGCACGCCAGTCATAGCCATCCACCATCCACAACTGCCTGACGCACACACCGCCATGACCCATACCGATGCCATCCCCGACACCCGCCCGCTTGTCATCCCGTGCCCCGCTTTCGAGGGAGTCCGCCAATGACACTGCGACGCGAGCGACACACCAAGATCGTAGCCACGCTTGGGCCCGCCTCCTCCACCCCGGACGTGATTCTCCAGCTCTTCAAGGCCGGTGCCGATACCTTCCGCCTGAATTTCAGCCATGGCGCCCACGAGGACCACAAGGCCCGGCTGGGCATGATCCGAGAAATGGAATCCCTCACGGGCCGGCCCGCGGGCGTGCTGCTGGATCTCCAGGGCCCCAAGCTGCGCCTGGGCACCTTCCCGGGCGGCCCGGTCAGGCTGACCGCCGGGCAATCGTTCCGCCTCCAGCTGGATGCCGTGCCGGGCAGCCAGCAAGTGGCCCACCTGCCGCACCGCGAAATCTTCGAAGCGCTGCGGCCCGGCCACGCCCTGCTGATCGACGACGGGCGCGTGCGGCTGCGGGTGCGCGAAGCCGGCCCGGACTTCGCGGAGACCACGGTGGAGACGGGTGGGAACGTCTCCGACCGCAAAGGCGTCAACGTGCCGGACTGCGCGCTGAACCTTTCGGCGCTGACGGAGAAGGATCACCGCGACCTGCGCTTCGGCATGACGCTTGGTGTGGACTGGGTGGCCTTGTCCTTCGTCCAGTCGGCACGCGATATCGAGGAAGTGCGTGCGATCGCCGGCAAGAACATATCGATCATGGCCAAGATCGAGAAGCCTGCGGCCCTTGCCGACATCGAGGCGATTGTCGCCGCGGCCGATGGCATCATGGTTGCCCGTGGCGACCTGGGCGTGGAAATGCCGCCCGAGGAAGTGCCGGCGATCCAGAAACGCCTCACCCGCCTCTGCCGCGAAGCCGGCAAGCCGCTGGTGGTGGCCACGCAGATGCTGGAGTCCATGATCAGTGCCCCGGCACCGACGCGCGCCGAAGCATCGGACGTCGCCACCGCCGTGTACGACGGGGTGGATGCCGTCATGCTATCGGCCGAATCCGCATCGGGCGAGTATCCGGTCGAAGCCGTGGAGATCATGGCACGCATTATCCGCAATACCGAGCGCGACAAGCTGCAGCGCGACACCATGAACGCCATCGCCACCAGGCGCGATGCCGTGGCCGCGGACGCCATCGGCGCGGCGATCCGTACCGTCGCCGACATCCTGCCGCTGACTGCCTGCGTGACTTACACCGTGTCCGGCGCCAGCGCCTTGCGGGTCGCCCGCGAGCGCCCTAATGTGCCGATCGTGGGCATGACGCCCCACGTGGAAACCGCGCGGCGGCTGGCCCTGGTATGGGGCGTCCACCCCGTCCATACCCATGACGCGGACAGCGTCGAGGAAATGGTCGGGCATGCCAACGAAGTGGCCAAGCGCGAAGGATTCGCCTCGGACCAGCAACCGTTCGCCATCGTCGCCGGCATGCCGTTCGGCACCCCGGGATCCACCAATCTGTTGCGCCTCGTCTTTCCCGCGTGACAGCCCACCTCTCTGGCCTCCAGCTCGATCATGTCCTCCATCACGACCCAAGCCGACCTAGCCCGCTGTTTCCCCCTGCTTGCCGACATCCCGGCCGACCAGCGCCTGGACGCGCCTTTGCACCAGCGCGGCATCCTCATCAACGGGGAAATCCGAACCTGGCAAGGCCCCTGTCGCACCGTTATGTCGCCGGTTCATGTACGCGACGGCCAAGGCAAGCTGAGCCCCGTGGAGGTTGGCAGCTTTCCGGTCACCACCGTCAAGGAGAGCCTCGAGGCCCTCGATGCCGCGGTCGCCGCCTATGCGTCGGGTACCGGGCTGTGGCCGACCATGGCGGTCGAAGCCCGCATCGCGCACGTGCAGGACTTCACCCGGCGCCTGCTGGCAATGCGCGGGCAGATCGTCAAGCTGATCTTGTGGGAGATCGGCAAGTCGGCAGCCGATTCGGCCAAGGAATTCGATCGCACCATCGCCTATATCCGGCAGACCATCGATGCGCTGAAGGAACTCGACAACAACAACTCGCGTTTCCAGGTCGTCGAGGAAACGATCGCCCAGGTGCGCCGGGCTCCGCTGGGCGTGGTGCTGTGCATGGGCCCGTACAACTACCCGCTGAATGAAACGTTCACCACCCTGATCCCGGCCCTGATCATGGGCAATGTGGTGCTGTTCAAGCCGCCGAAGTTCGGCACGCTGCTGTTCGCGCCAATCCTGGAGGCATTCCGCGAAGCCTTTCCGCCAGGTGTCGTCAATACCGTTTATGGCCGCGGCGAAGAGGTGGTGCCGCCACTGATGGCCTCCGGCAAAGTCAACGTGCTGGCGCTGATCGGCTCATCGCGCGTGGCGGACCAGCTCAAGAAACTGCATCCCAAGACGAACCGCCTACGCGCCGTGCTCGGCCTGGATGCAAAGAACGCGGCCATTGTGCTGCCTGACGCGGACCTCGATCTCGCGGTCAAGGAGTGCATCCTGGGCGCGCTCTCGTTCAACGGCCAGCGCTGCACGGCCCTGAAGACGCTGCTGGTGCACCGGTCGGTGGCGAGGCCATTCCTCGACAAACTCATTGTGGCGGCGGGCCAGCTCAGGATCGGCATGCCGTGGGAGGCCGGGGTCTCCATTACGCCACTGCCGGACGCCAACAAGCCGCGCTTTATCGCGGATTGCATTGCCGATGCGCTGTCAAAGGGCGCAGAGGTGCTGAATCCCGGCGGCGGCCTTACCTGTGCCTCGCTGGTCTTGCCGGCCATTGTCTATCCCGTCGGCGAACGTATGCGGCTGTACCGCGAAGAACAGTTTGGGCCTGTGATTCCGGTTGTGCCGTTCGACGATGTCGGCGCGGCGCTGGATTACGTCGAGTCGTCCGACTATGGCCAGCAGGTCAGCATCTTCGGGACCGATCCCGAACAGATCGCGCGGCTGGTGGATCCGCTTGTCAATCAGGTTTGCCGGGTGAATATCAACTGCCAGTGCCAGCGGGGGCCGGATGTGTTTCCGTTTACGGGGAGGAAGGATTCCGCGGAGGGGACCTTGTCGGTTAGCGATGCGCTGCGGGCTTTCTCGATCCGGACCATGATCGCGGCTAAGGCGACCAGCGGGTCAAAGGCGCTGTTGGATGAGATTGTGCTTGGGCATAAGTCGACGTTTATTAATACACGGTTTATTTTTTGACTGGTTTTGGAAGGGGTTTCCCGGGGCCACTGCGCAAGACTGACTACCAGGCCGCTCGGCATGAGCGGCCTGATCGCTGCCACAAGCGCATGGCTTGCTGGCCGCTCGCTGTCGTCTATTTTCGAATTAGTGTCAGGGTCTGGCTGAGCGACGACAGAACCGTTGTTCGATGACCTCCGTTCCCCATTGCGCCCCCTCCGATTCGCCGGTCAACCGAAAGCCAAATGACTCATATAGATGGCGCGCTGCATCCAGACCTCTGAACGTCCAGAGGTATGTCTCGCTAAAGCGCTCGTCAACAAATCTCATCGCGCGAGACATCAGTTGCCGTCCGATACCGGAGCCACGCAACGAATCGTCCACAATGAACCATCGCAAATGGGCTACGCCCGCGTTGTCATCCCCGTCGATTGCCAACGAGGCAAGAAATCGACCATTTTCGGCGTAGAGCCATAGCGCCTTGCCGCTAGCCGGCAGCGCACCGGCGAACTCGGCAAGCTCCGTTGCCACCTTCTTCTCGAAAAAAGCGCCGAAGCCCCAGTGCTCCGAGTAGAAGCGGGCGTGCAAGCTCGCGACGTCGCCAATGCAGCCAGGCTGGTAGCCTTCCAGAATCCGCGTGGGCGAGGCATCTTCGGGAGTGGCTTTGACCGAGTTGTCCCGTGCAAGTGCGTCGGCGTACAGCGCGAGAGAGCGGACCAAGGATTGCTGGTCGGCAGGAACCATGCGTCGAAGCGCGTTGGAGACCTGATCCGTCGCGAACCGGTCAATCTTTCTCCGGAGCTTCTGCCCTGCGTCCGTCAAATACAGCTCGGACGAACGCGCATCTTCATTTGCAGTCTGGCGCTCCACAAGTCCGCCCGCTTCCAGCCTGGCGACCTGCCGGCTGGTGTTCGACTTGTCCAGGCGCAAGATATTGCCCAGATCCTTCGCATTGATGCCCGGCGTCGCCCCGATCTCGATGATCGCGTGAACAGCCGACGGGGCAAGATCGCTCTCGGCCAACGTCGTTCGCATGAAACCGAGTTCACGAACCAGTCTTCGGGAAAAGTCCCGGAGCTCCAGTATCGTCGTTTCTCGGGGCTTGGCTGGAACGTCGACAAGATCCATGACGGGGCTCGCATAAGTTGCGCTTCGCAAGCAATATAGTTGCGAAACGCAACCTACACAAGTCCGTTTTGCGGAGACGTCGAATTCCGGCGGGCACCCTTGATGGGCCGTTTTCGACTCTGCCGCGGCCGCCGACGCGCGTCGGCTGAACGATCCCGTCAATCCGTTGCATTGACGGATCGGCAGGAGACGGATCTTCAAATACACATGCGCGCTCGACCCGGAAGGCAATCGCAAGCACGAGGTGTCCCAGTGACAGCACGATATTCCTCACGTGATTCAGCTCCAGCGACCACGACACTATCGTGCAAAACAGGGGAAAGCTGCCACGTGAATCCCTACTACTCGTACATATCGCACTGCGCGTTCTGGCAATAAGCTTGCGTCATATCGGAATGGGTGCAGCGGCTTGAAATTGTGCATCGCCGCGCCACACCCACACCACCCAACTGATTCGCTACAAGCTAGACGCCGGAGCGCGAACATGCCGCAAAACCACCTCAACCATTTGAGCACCATCGTCGGCGCAGCCAACGTACTGGCCGGCCAGGATGCCGAGCCCTACGCCACCGACTACCGGCGTGTCTACCGCGGCAAGGCAATGGCGGTTGTACGGCCGGGTAGCACGGCCGAGGTCAGCGCGGTTATGGCGTACTGCTATGAGCAGGGCATCTCCGTAGTGCCGCAAGGCGGCAATACTTCACTCCTGGGTGGCAGCGTGCCGGATGGCAGTGGCCAGTCGTTGATCCTCAGCCTGTCTCGCCTCAACAATGTGCGCTCCGTGGACGCGGTCAACGCAACCATGGTGCTCGAAGCCGGCGTGACTCTGCACCGGGCGCGCGGCGTCGCGGAGGAGGCCGGAAGTCTGTTCCCGCTGCGCATCGGCTCGGAAGGTAGCTGCCAGATCGGCGGCAACCTTTCTACGAACGCCGGCGGCACGGCGGTGCTTCGCTACGGCAACATGCGTGATCTGGTGCTCGGGCTGGAAGTCGTGCTTCCCAACGGCGAGATCTGGGATGGGCTGCGTGCCTTGCGCAAGGACAATGCTGGCTACGACCTCAAGCACCTGTTCATCGGCACCGAAGGCACGCTGGGGATCATAACGGCAGCCGTGCTCAAGCTGTTTCCCCGCCCCCGCTCGGTATGCATGGCCTTCCTCGGCGTCCCCGATCCAGCCTCAGCGCTTTCCCTGTTCGGCTACCTCCGCGCGCGCCTCGGCAATGACGTCACCGCCTTCGAACTGATCTCCTCTGACGCGATGGACCTAGTGCTGGCGCATATCGGCTGCCAGGCGTCGCCCTTGCCGGGCACGCACGGCTGGTACGTGCTGGTCGAGTCTTCGTCGACGGCCGACCAGGCGAGCGCGGACGACGCATTCTGCGCCGCGCTTTCCGACGCCGGCGAACATGGCTGGATCGCCGACGCAGCACTCGCCTCCAGCGATCGCCAGGCTGCCGACTTCTGGCTGATCCGCGAAGAGATTTCCGATGCGCAGACCCAGGCGCGCGGAAGCGTGCGCTGCGATGTCTCCGTGCCGCTGTCGAGCATTCCCGGCTTCATCGCGTCCACCACGACTGCGGTGCTGAACCAAGCGCCCGGCACCCGCATGATCGTCTATGGGCACATGGGCGACGGCAACGTCCACTTCAACCCGCTGCGCCCGACTCAGACGGAAGCCGAAGCCTACCTGCAGGTCCACGGCGAAGCCATCACGCGCATCATCGACGATGCCGCCACCGCGCTTGCCGGTTCGATCTCGGCCGAGCATGGCGTGGGCGTGGCCAAGCGCGACGAACTGCTGACAGTGCGCAGCCGCACTGAGCTTGAGCTGGCCTGGAAGGTCAAGCGCGCGCTCGATCCCCGCCGCTTGCTCAATCCCGGCAAGGTCCTGCCTACACTGGACAGCGCCGCCAACACTGCTGCGTAGCCAGCAGACGCTCCTCGCCCACCGCCCAATCCTATTCAGAGAAGACCGACCATGTCGACAGTACTTCCTCAACCAGCTCAAGGCACTCGAAGCGTTGCCCTACGTGGACGAGGTGCGCGGACGCGGCATGTTGGCGGCCGTCGAACTGGCGACCGATAAAGCCTCCAGGCAAAAGCCTTCGAAAGACCATCGACTGAGCGAGCGCGTATTGACTCACGCGCTCGAGGAAGGCCTGGTATTCCGCGCCTTTTCCGACGACATCCTCGGATTCGCTCCGGCCCTCAACTACACCAAGGCCGACGTGGATACACTGATCCAAATCCTGCGATTCTCCCTCGACAAAGCAGTCGCAGACACTCTCTAACCAGGAGCCACCATGAAACTCAAAGACTTCAAAGTACTGACCTTCGATTGCTACGGCACGCTGATCGACTGGGAGACCGGCATCTTCAACGGCCTGCGGCCGCTGATCGAGAAGGCTAGCTTGACCGCCAAGTCGCGTGACGAGATCCTGGAGGTCTACGCCAGGCACGAAGCCGACCAGGAGATCCTGACGCCGGCCCTGGCCTACTCGGTGCTGCTGGGTGTGGTGTACCGCCGCCTGGCCAACACCTGGAACGTGGGCGTGACCGACGAGGAAGCCAACATCTTTGGCGCATCGGTGCACGACTGGCCCGCGTTTCCCGATTCGGCGGAAGCCTTGCGCTACCTCAAGCAGCATTTCAAGCTGGTGATCCTGTCCAATGTCGACCGCGTCTCCTTCCGCGCCAGCAATGCACGACTTGGCGTGGAGTTCGATGCGATCTACTGCGCCCAGGACATCGGCTCGTACAAACCGAGCCCGCGCAATTTCGAATACATGCTCGCGCGTTTGAAGCAGGATCACGGCCTTGAGAAGGCGGACATCCTGCACACCGCGCAGAGCCTGTTCCACGACCACGCGCCTGCCAACGGCTTTGGCCTAGCCTCCGCTTGGATCGATCGCCGCCACGCCGACAAGGGCTGGGGTGCGACCATGCCTCCCCCGGGCACGCCCAAGTATGACTTCCGCTTCGAGAACATGGCCGCGCTGGCACGTGCGCATCAGGAAGAACTGAAGGGCTGAAGGGCTTCCCCTCACGTGCCTGCCGACGGCTCATGCGATCGGCAGGCAGCGCCGCGGCGGCCGCGGCCGCCTCACCAGGATTTCGACATGATCAATTTGACGGACCCGGCACTGCTGTGCCAGCAAGCATTTATCGGCGGTGAGTGGGCAAATGCCCGCTCCGGCCAAACACTCGACGTAGTCGATCCCGCCTCCGGCGCCAAGTTGGGTACCATCCCCGACTGCGACGAGCAGGACACCCGCGCAGCCATCGAGGCCGCGAATCGCGCCTTGCCGGCCTGGAGCGCGCTGACCACCCACAAGCGGGCGGCCATGCTACGCAAGTGGCACGACTTGATGCTGGCGCACGTGGACGACCTGGCGCTGCTGATGACCCTGGAACAAGGCAAGCCGCTGGCGGAATCCCGTGGTGAGATCCTGTACGGTGCGTCGTTCGTTCAATGGTTTGCCGAGGAAGGTATCCGCGCCTACGGCGAAACCATCCCGGCTACGCAGGCCGGTCGCCGGATCCTGGTACGCAAGGTGCCGGTGGGGGTCTGCGCGGCAATTACACCCTGGAATTTCCCCAATGCGATGATCACCCGCAAGCTGGCGCCGGCACTAGCCGCCGGCTGCACCGTCGTGGTCAAGCCCTCGGAGCTGACGCCCTATTCGGCGCTCGCGCTGGCCGAACTGGGCAAGCGCGCGGGCTTCCCCGCCGGCGTGCTCAACATCGTGACCGGCCTGCCGCAAGCCATCGGCGGCGAACTCACGTCCAATCCCATCGTGCGCAAGCTGACGTTCACCGGCTCGACCCATGTCGGCAAGCTGCTGCTGCGCCAGTGCGCGGACACCGTCAAGCGTGTGAGCATGGAGCTCGGCGGCAATGCGCCGGTGATTGTGTTCGACGACACAGACCTCGACGCGGCCGTGGCCGGCGTGATGGCCAGCAAGTTCCGCAATAGCGGCCAGACCTGCGTCTGCGCCAATCGCATCTACGTGCAGGCCGGCATCTACGATCAGTTCGCCGCGCGCCTGGTGGAAGAAGTGAAGAAGCTGCAAGTCGGCGTTGGCACCGAGGCCGGCGTGACCATCGGCCCGCTGATCAACAAGGCAGCGCTGGACAAGGTGGCGAGCCACGTCAGCGACGCGGTGGCAAAGGGCGCGCAGGTCATGCTGGGTGGCAAATCGACGGAGCGCGGTGAGCAGTTCTTCCAACCAACCGTGGTCGCCGGCGCCACCGACGCGATGCTGGTGGCCAACGAGGAGACCTTCGGTCCGGTGGCGGCACTCTTCCGCTTCGACAGTGAGGCAGAGGTGATCCGCCGCGCCAATGACACGCCGTACGGCCTCGCTGCCTATCTGTTCTCCCGCGACCTGAGCCGCGTGTTCCGCGTCGGCGAAGCACTGGAGTACGGCATGGTCGGCATCAATACCGGTGTGATCTCCTCGGCGGTGGCACCATTCGGCGGCGTCAAGGAGTCGGGGCTGGGCCGCGAAGGTTCACACCACGGCATCGACGAGTTCCTGGAATCGCAGACCCTGCATTTCGAGATCGGCTGATGCCGGCTTGAAGCCATGCACTATGGCCTCCCGCCTGGCGGGAGGCCATAGTGCATTCACAGGACTCAGAACACCTTGCTGCCGTTCGGCACGCTGCCGTCCACCGCCAACAGATTCACCACCGACGGCTCGGACTCTACTCCCATCACAAGCACTTGCGACATGAAACCGGCGATTCGGCGCTCACCCAGGTTGGTGGCGCAGACCACAACCTTACCGACCAGTTCCTCGGCCTGGTAGCGATTCACATACTGCCCACTCGACGTCATCGTCCCGAGTTCCCCCAGATCAATCCACATCTTGTAGGCCGGGTTGCGGGCCTTTTCGTTCAGTTCCACCCGAACGATCGTGCCGACACGCATGTCGACGGACGCAAATGCTTCATATGCACTCATGCATGATTCCTGGTCGTTGAAATTCAATGAGATGGCCGATGCGATCGCGCACCGAGCCGGATGATGGCAAGGCCATACCACAGAGGGCATGCGCCCTATTCTTCGGAGAGCCGATACAGGGCAACCGCCACCTGCAGCTCGAAACGGTTTCCCTGATCTTCCAGCGGCGTACCCAGCAGCGTCTCGATGCGTTCCGCGCGGTAGCGCAGCGTGCTGATGTGTATGCCGAGTCGGCGGGCGGTGTTTGCCAATTGGAATCCCTCCGAGCAGAGCACCTCGAGCGTTTCCAGCAGCGACTCATTCTTCTTGTCCGCCATCAGCGGACCTAGCTTGCTACCAATGAACAGCTCACGCGCGCCTGCATCGCCCATCAGCGCCCTGGGGAACATCACTTCCTGGAAGTGATGCAGCTTGCCAGGCTTGAGCAGCGGCAGGAGCGACTGCACGTCCTTGCCGCCCTGAGCCATACCGGCCACATCGCTATGCGAGCGGCTCACAGCCAGCGCTGCACCACGGCTGCCCAGCACGCGCCAAAGAGGTTCCAAATCAAACTGCGATGACAACAGGAAGGTGATCTGGTTCAAGGATACGAGGATCAACGGCGGCTCGCCAAGACCATCAAGATACTTGCGCAAGCGCTCAACCCAACGCTCACGGCGCAAAAAACCCTCCCGTGAGAGCGGCAGTGGTTCGTCAAGCAACACAAGGCAGACTCGGTACTCGCCCGCTGGATTCCATCCACCCACGCGGGCACGCTCAAGTGCCGAAGGGGTTTCCTCGAACTTGCCCTCGAGCAACGTGCCGACGAGCGCGTAGCCGAGGCGCTCTTCCTGAAGATGCAGTGCCCGCATATGCGCGAGATGCAGCGCGCCGATGATGGAAGCACGCTCCGCCGCTCGAATCTCCAGTTCGCCAAGTGGACTGTCGCCTTCGTCGACGAACACGATGGCAGCCATCTCGCCGCGGATCCGGATCGGGCAACCGAGCCTGCGCGGCATGCCCGCCTCCGGCTGCGCTTCGATCAGGATCGGGCTCACGCTATCCAGTATCTGGCGCAGGATGAGACGATTGTTCAGCAGGCGGAAATAGGCGCGCTCCTTCTTTGCCAGCGCGCCATCACTCTGCTCGCTTTCGCTCGACCCCAGCAGCAGGCCGTCGGTATCGACAAAATTGACCTTGCGATCCAATAGATTGCCCAGCGCGTGTGCCAGGTCGCCAAGCGTGTTGGCCATCACCGCGGCATCAGTCAGCGCGCGGTGTATTTCGTCGGAGCGTTCAATCAGTTCGCTCTGGCGGCGAATGATGCTGGAATGGATTTCCTCCGTAATCGTGCTGAACGGAATGGCCCAGTCGAGTTCGAGAAGCGGCAGCCCAACTTCGTTGGCAGCCTCCACGGACCCTTCGGGGAAATGCTCGAGGAAATTCGGCACAGCCAACACGACGCCCGCCAGATCCCGCTCGCGCAACGCGCGGATCAGCGCCCGGGCCGACGCTTCGTCGTGCGGCCAGTTGTAGCCAGTGGTCAGCAACAAATGCCCGCCCTGAACCCATGCGGCGATGTCTGGGTGGTCCACCATATGGACCCAGCGGATCTCGTTCGTGAGGGCACCTTGTCCTGCCACCACGCGTGCGCTGCGCAGAACTGTCGAATCCAGTGCCGTCGAGATGTCCATGATTTTCGTGAGCGGGCGAGTCTATCGCGGCTGCGCCGCTATCAAAAAAGCACTGCGGAATAACCGTGTCGTGGTTTTCCGCCGCACTTCACAGCATGGCCAGTGCGAAGGACCGCATGTCCGGGAACTCCGCGTCCGGAATCGCATTGGCCTTGGGCACCGCGCCAAATCCTGGCTTGCCGACACGACGATTGATCCATACCGTCTGCAGGCCTAGCGCCTGCGCCGGCACATGATCGTGAAAGAGACTCTGCGCGACGTGGAGAATCTGCGACCGCGGTGTCTCGATACGGCCGAGTGCCACATGGAAATTGTTCAGCGAGGGCTTGTAGCTGCGCGCCTGCTGCGCGGTGATGACATGGTCGAATTCGATTCCCAGGCGCTTGTTGGACAACGCAAAAAACTCATCGTCACCGTTGGTGATGACTGCGAGCCGGAAGCGCCGCTGCAACGCAACCAGCGCGTCATGGGAATCCGGGAAAACAGGCCAGTCACCCACCGAATGCGAGAATGCGTCCAGCTCGACCTCGTTGGGCTCGAAGCCCAGGTCCCCGGCGATATGCCGCAATGACTCCTCGAGAATCTCTCGATAAGTCATGTAGGGACCGGCTTCCAGGGCGGACTCGTGCCAGGCATAGCGCTCCAGCATGTCGTCATCCCCGATCGAATGCCCCCGGTTGCGCAGGATCGGGCCAAGCGCATCGCAGATACCCCGCTCCCAATCAATCAGCGTGCCGTAGACGTCGATCGTCAGTACCGTCTTGCCAGCGAACTTTGCCGCAATCTCGCTTTCCATGATGTCCTTGCTATTGTGGGCGAGCCCGCTCCGCTTCAGTGCGCGCGGGCCGTCTCGATGGCTCGCCCGATAATCGCCACGGCATCGCGCGCGTCGTCAGGCATCGTCGTCAACGGCGCTAGCAGACGCACATTGTTGCGATGCACACCGCACTTGATTACCAGCAGGCCACCATCACGGCAAGCGTCGATGACGCGCTGCGCAAAGACGGGATCGGGCTGCATAGGATCGCCGTTCTTGACGAACTCCAGGGCCAGCATCGGCCCCACACCGCGAATGGTACCAATCTCGGCGTGGCGTTGCGCCAGTTCCTCCAGGCCTGTGCGCAGCACGTCACCCAGACGATTGGCCTGTTCCAGCAACCCGTCCTCCTGGAACAAATCGAGCACGGCGAGCGCGGCGGCGCATGCCAGGGGACTGCCGGCATAGGTACCACCCAGGCCGCCCGGCTCGGGTGCGTCCATGATGTCGGCGCGGCCGACTACGGCCGACAGCGGCAATCCACCCGCCAGGCTCTTGGCCACGGTGACCAGGTCAGGCTTGATGTTGGCCTGCTGGAAGGCAAACAGCTCGCCGGTGCGTCCAAAGCCGGTCTGGATCTCGTCCGCGATCAGGACAATGCCGTGCTTCGTGGCCAGGGCGCGCAGCTTGCGCAGGAAATCCTCGCCCGCGGCGAGGAAGCCGCCATCGCCTTGCACCAGCTCGATGATGATAGCGGCCACGCGCTCGGGTGCAATCTGCGTAGCAAACAACTCGTCGAGGGCATGCAGCGCATCGTCGCCGCTGAAGCCGCGGTACGGATCTGGATACGGCGTGTGATAGACGTCGCCGGCAAACGGCCCGAAGTTCTGCTTGTAAGGCGTGCTCATGCCGGTCAGCGTCATGCCGAGCAACGTACGGCCGTGGAAGCCTCCACGGAACGCGATCACGCCCGGCGCATTGCGGTGAGCGCGCGCGATCTTGATGGCATTCTCCACAGCTTCCGCACCGGTCGTCAGGAACACGGTCTTGTAGACGTCGTCGCCGCCGATCAGTGCGTTCAGACGCGCGGCCAGATCGATGTAGACGTCGTAGCCGGCCACCTGAAATGCCGCATGGCTCAGCCGGTCGAGTTGCCTCTTCACCGCCTCCACCACCCGCGGGTGATTGTGGCCGACATTCAGCACGCCGATGCCGCCTACGAAATCCAGATAGCTACGGCCTTCCGTATCCCACACGTGCGAGCCCTGCGCGCGCTCGATGAAGATCGGGTGGGCCGTCACCACACCGCGTGCAACGTGTTCCGAGCGTGCTTTCGCGAGCGCCGCCTGCTTGTTCATATCCACTGCCATCACTTGTCCTCTCGTTCTCTGGAATTCCGTCGTTTCAGGATCGCCGTCGCCCCATAGCGGGGGGTCGATAACATCTTAGGATCGGCGTTGCGAGACGACTACCTGCATCAGATAGGGAATGAGGGCATTCCTTTCATATGTATTGCACAGCCTCTCGCAAAGAAATGCGATTTCCCGTTCTTGATGCAGAACACGCACCATCGAAGCGCAGAGGGGTGCAAGCAAAGTTCTTCCAGAATCGATCGAGCTGCGGGACCTGCTCGCACGCGGCGACCGCCGTTTCCCTAGCCTTCAACCCTTTGGAGAGGCAACCGGTCAAAGCTACGTGATCGTTCCCGCCGCCAGAATCGCACCACGAGCATGCACCCGTGCGCACCAGAATTGACGACTCCTATTCAGTGATGGACGACTGCCTCGAACATTCCTGCAAAACGTAGATAGGAATGCCACCCGCGCTGCTATTGAATGCACTACAGCGCTGCAAGCAGCCGCTACAGGCCGGTCAGGATTGTCAGTGACCGGCGGAAATCAAACGGCCAAAGGAAAGGAAACAAAAATGGAGATGACAGCATCGATAGCGGCCTCGCCAGACGAGGCCGGACGCCGCCGGCGCGCGATCACAGCGACGATATTGGGCAATGGATTCGAGTGGTTCGACTTTATGGTGTATGGCTTCTTTGCCATCACCATCGGGCAACTGTTCTTCCCCACCGGCAACGAGCTCACCTCGTTGATGCTGTCGGTGGCCACGTTCGGCGTGGGCTTTGTCGTCCGACCGATCGGGGGCATCCTGATTGGCATGTATTCCGACCGCGTGGGCCGCAAGGCGGCTCTCTCCCTGACCATCTTGCTGATGGCGGCCGGCACGGCACTGATCGGGCTGGCGCCGACGTATGAACAGATCGGCATCGCCGCACCTGTGCTGATCATCATCGCACGCCTATTGCAAGGCTTCTCGGCTGGCGGGGAAATGGGCAGCGCCACGGCCTTCCTGACCGAGCATGCACCCGAAGACCAAAAGGGCTACTACGCAAGCTGGATCCAGAGCAGCATCGGATTCGCGGTGGTGCTCGGAGCGCTCGCGGGGACCGTGCTGACGCTGTGGCTCACGCCCGCCGAGGTCAAGGCGTGGGGTTGGCGCATTCCCTTCCTGCTCGGCATCCTGATCGGCCCCATTGGTTTTTATATCCGAAGCGGTGTGGATGAAACGCCTGCTTTTCTCGCCAACAAGGAAAAGGTCAAGAAGCCCTTCTCGGAAGTACTGCTGAACTATCCGCGCGAGACCTTCACCACGTTCTCGATGGTGATCCTGTGGACAGTCTGCATTTATGTCCTGCTGTTCTACATGCCGACCTACGCCGTCAAGACGCTCAAGATGCCGCAGTCGATGTCCTTCATCGCCGGCGTGGTAGGCGGCCTCATGATTACCGTACTGTCTCCCTTCGTCGGCGCCTGGTCGGACCGCATCGGACGCCGCAAGCTTCTGGCTTTCAGTTCCGGCGGGATCCTGCTGTTCGCCTATCCGATATTCGCACTGGTGGTGTCGGCGCCGACCCAGTTCAATTTGATCCTGTTCCAGGCAGTGTTCGGCGTGCTGATTGCCGGATACACCGGCCCCATCCTCGCTGCGTTCTCGGAGATCTTCCCCACCAAGATCCTGTCCACCGGGCTCTCAGTCGCCTACAACGTCGCGGTGATGACCTTCGGCGGCTTCGCCTCGCTGATCCTTACCTGGCTCATCGCCACCACCGGCAGCGCCATGGCGCCGGCCATCTATGTCATCGCGGCAGCGGCCGTCAGCTTCCTCGGCGTGACGCTGGGATTCCGTGACCGCGTACGTAGCACCACCCATCAATAAGACAGGGAGAAATAGATGAAAAAATGCAATCGAAGCATCACGTTAAGCGCCTGCGCCGCAGCCGCGCTGGCGTTAGCTAGCCCGTTTGTACAGGCGCAGGTCCAGCAAGTGAAGCTTGGTTTTGCCGCACCCATGACCGGCGGCCAGGCGCAGTACGGCAAGGATATGCAGAACGGCGTGACGCTCGCGCTGGAAGACTTCAACGCCAGCCATCCCAAGATCGGGGGGCGCGAGCTCCGTTTTGCTCTCGCCGCCGAAGACGACCAGGCCGACCCCAAAACTGGCTCGGTGGTGGCGCAGAAGCTGGTCGATGGCGGCATCAAGGGGATGCTCGGACACTTCAATTCCGGCACCAGCATCCCGGCATCGGCTGTGTACAGCCGCGCCGGCGTGCCGCAGATTTCCATGGCCACGGCGCCAGAGTACACGCGCCAGGGTTTCAAGAGCACCTTCCGCATGATGACCTCTGACACCCAGCAGGGTAGCGTGGTGGGTGCCTACGTGGTCTCCAAGCTTGGGGCGAAGAAGATCGCCATCATCGACGACCGCACGGCCTATGGCCAGGGCCTGGCGGACGAATTCGAGAAGGCTGCGCGCGCGGCGGGCGGCACCATCGTCCGCCGTGAATTCACCAACGACAAGGCGGTCGACTTCAAGGCGGTGCTGACCAACCTGAAGCGGCTGTCCCCTGAAGTGGTGTTCTACGGCGGCGCGGAAGCGCAATCGGCACCGCTGGCCAAGCAGTTGCGCGAGCTGGGCATGAAATCCGTGCTGGTTTCCGGCGAGATGTCGAAGACCGACAATTTCATCCGCCTCGCAGGCACGGCGGCAGAAGGTGCCATCTGTTCGCTGGCGGGCTTGCCACTGGACCAGATGCCGGGTGGCAAGGCTTACAGCCAACGCTACGAAAAGCGCTTCGGCTCGCCAGTGCAGACGTATTCTCCCTATGCCTACGACGGCGCGATGGCCATGATGAAGGCGATGATCAAGGCGGGATCGACCGAGCCGGACCGCTACTTGCCCGCGCTGGCGTCGACCGCAATGGCCGGCGTCACCTCACAGCAAATCGCCTATGACGACCATGGGGACCTGAAGGAAGGCGGCATCACGATCTACAAGGTGGTGTCGGGCAAGTGGCAGCCGCTGGAAAGCCTCGCGGGCCGCTAAACCGAACTTTGAGCGCGCGGCGCACATAATGCTTTGATTTCTCACGGTTATGTGCGCGCGAGCGAGGCGATTACTGGGTACAGGCGACGGGGCTGACGTTGAGCAGACGGAAGGCCTTTTCTTGAATGGGCGTCGGCCGCGTGATCATGACGATCTTCGCTTGCGGATTGAGCGGTGTGTGACAGACGTTGTATGCGAGCGTGGCTAGATCATCGAGCAAGGTGCGAAAGCTATGGACCGGCAAGCCATCCTCACCAAGCCTGGTGGCGTCCTTGGCTTTCGCCTGGTCCGAGCGCCGTGCCTTGGCGACCGGCGAAGGCCGGGCCGCACGCGCGAGCTCGACGTATTCATCGTCAAACAGCATCGGCTTTAGCGTTTCGCGCATGTGCCACTCGACGTAGTAAGCGAGCATGCACAGAAAGACGTGAGCGCGCACGCGCGCGGCGTTCCAATGAAACACGGGGCGCACCTGCAGATCGACCGTCTTGAGCGAACGGAAGGCCCGCTCCACGACTGCCAGCCCTTTGTAGGCCGCCACGGCTGCCTCAGCCGGCAGATCCGTTGCCGGCAGGCTCGTACGCACCACATACAGGCCATCGAGTGCGGCCTCCTGCTGAATCTGTTCGGCCTTGCGCTCCCAGGTGAAGCTCGAGTCGGTGATGCTCAGCTCGAAGTGCTTGCCCATCCTGAAGTGATCGATGACGCGGCCCACGCGCAGGGCAATCGCCTCGGTGCCCTTGAGCCGGTTGCG
>JYOD01000080.1:0-548 GCA_000955785.1 Burkholderiaceae bacterium 16 | reverse complement strand
GCGCTCCTCGGCCAGTAGCGGATTGCGACACACGATGAGCCGCTCGCCGGGGAACGCCTCGCTGGTCACCTCCAGCAGGTTGCGCTCATCGAATAGCGACGGCTGGAAGGGTCCCTTCTCATGGGCAAGCGCGGCCATCTGCGGCGCGCGCAGGCTGCTCACCCAGTCCAGGCCAGCCGGGCGCAATACCGTATCGATGCGCGCCTGCGTGAGCATGCCCCGGTCGCCCACCCACGCGAGCTTCTCGATGCCATAGCGGTTCTTGAGCTTGTCCACCTGCGAGGCCACGGTAGCCGGATCGGCGGTGTTGCCAGCGAAGACTTCGACTGCCACTGGACAGCCCTCAGGCGTGCACACCAGACCGAACACGATCTGGGGATCGTCGCGCTTGCCATCACGGCTGTAGCCGTGGGCGGCAAGTTCGCAGCAACGTCCAGTCACCCACGTGGAAGTGAGGTCATAGAGCACCAGCGTACTGCCGCTCAGATGCTGCCGGGCCAGCCGCTTCTCGATGCCTTCCTGAGCGTCTCCCAGCCAGTCGAGTGCGG
>JYOD01000008.1 GCA_000955785.1 Burkholderiaceae bacterium 16 | reverse complement strand
GCACGACGCTCGGACCAGGCGAGAGCCAAGGACGCCACTAGGCTTGGTGAGGATGGCTTGCCGGTCCATAGCTTTCGCACCTTGCTCGATGATCTAGCCACGCTCGCGTACAACGTCTGTCACACACCGCTCAATCCGCAAGCGAAGATCGTCATGATCACGCGGCCGACGCCCATTCAAGAAAAGGCCTTCCGTCTGCTCAACGTCAGCCCCGTCGCCTGTACCCAGTAATCGCCTCGCTCGCGCTCACATAACCGTGAGAAATCAAAGCATTATGTGCGCCGCGCGCTCAAAGTTCGGACTAGCCGCCTCCCCGGTCGCCAGGCCGTTCAGTCGATCGGGTCCAGCTTGGCCACCGACAGCACCAGCCACTTGGCGCCGTGGCGCTTGAAATTGATATTGGCGCGCGCCCCCTCGCCCTCGCCTTCCAGCCCGGTGATCACCCCCTCCCCGAACTTGTTGTGGAAGACGCTCTGGCCGATGCGCAGGCCCGCGCCGGCCTGGCGCTTGGCGTCGGCATAACCGTTGCCGGTGTCCATGCCGCCGGTGGGCTGGGTGCCCGAGTAGGGCACGTCCTCCGCCCGCTTGAACCAGTCGCGGCCCCAGCCGCCTTCGCTCTGCTGGCGGCGCTGCTGGGTGCCGCCGCCATAGGCCTGCGCCGGCGGCATGAGCCACTTCAGCGATGCGTCGGGCAGTTCCTCGAAGAAGCGCGACCGCACGTGGTAACGCATCTGCCCGTGCAGCACGCGGCTTTGCGCGAGCGAGAGGTAGAGGCGTTCGCGCGCGCGCGTGATCGCCACGTACATCAGGCGGCGCTCTTCCTCCAGCCCGTCGGATTCCTTCGCGCTGTTCTCGTGCGGGAACAGGCCTTCTTCCAGCCCGGTGATAAAGACCGCGTTGAACTCCAGCCCCTTGGCGGCGTGCACCGTCATCATCTGCACCGCATCCTGGCCGGCCTGGGCCTGGTTGTCGCCGGCTTCCAGCGAAGCATGGGTGAGGAAGGCCACCAGCGGCGTCATCACGGCCGGCAGCGCTTCGGGATCGAGCACCTGCTGGGCCTGGTCGCCGTCGGCCAGCGCCGGCAACTGCGCGCCCTCGTGCCCGACCGGGATCGCGCTGGCCAGCGCGTCCAGCCCGTAGCCCTCTTCCGTCACGAACGCCTGCGCCGCCGTCACCAGTTCCTGCAAGTTCTCGATGCGGTCCTGGCCTTCTTTCTCGCCGCGATAGTAGTTGATCAGGCCGCTGGTGTTGGTCACGTACTCCACCGTTTCCGGCAGCGTCATGCGGCGCGTCTCGGCACGCATCTGCTCGATTAGCCGCACAAAGGCGCCCAGCGTGCTGCCGGCTTTGCCGGGCACGTAGGCTACCGCCTCTGCGAGCGAGCAGTCGTATTGGCGCGCCGCATCCTGCAGCGATTCCAGCGAACGCGCGCCGATGCCGCGCGCAGGGAAATTCACCACGCGGCCGAAGGCGGCGTCATTGCGCGGGTTCTCCAGCAGTTGCAGGTAAGCCAGCGCGTGCTTGACTTCGGCGCGCTCGAAGAAGCGCAGGCCGCCGTACACGCGATAAGGGATGCCCGACGAGAACAGCGCATGCTCGATCACCCGCGACTGCGCATTGCTGCGGTAGAGGATGGCAATCTCCGAGCGGCTCATGCCCTGCGCGATCAGGTCGCGGATCTCTTCCACCAGCCAGGAAGCTTCCTGGCCGTCGGAGCCGGCCTGGAACACCCGCACCGGCTCGCCGTGACCGGCATCGGTACGCAGATTCTTGCCCAGGCGCCGCGCGTTGTGGGCAATCAGGTGGTTGGCCGAATCCAGGATGTGGCCGTGCGAGCGGTAGTTCTGCTCCAGCTTGATCATGTGGCGCACGCGGAATTCATCCTCGAAGTCCCGCATGTTGCCGACATTGGCGCCGCGGAAGGCGTAGATGCTCTGGTCGTCGTCGCCCACGGCGAACACCGCGGCCGGGCTCTGCGTGCCGAAGCCCGCCAGCATCTTGAGCCACCGGTATTGCAGCACGTTGGTGTCCTGGAACTCGTCCACCAGCACGTGGCGGAAGCGATGCTGGTAGTGCTGGCGAATGGCGTCGTTGTAGCGCAGCAGTTCGTAGCAGCGCAGCAGGAGCTCGGCGAAATCGACCACGCCTTCGCGCTGGCACTGCACGTCATAGGCGGCGTAGAGGTCGACAAAGCGGCGGTTGAAGTCGTCGTTGGCCTCCACATCGGCCGGGCGCAGGCCTTGCTCCTTGGCGTTGTTGATGAAGTACTGCAGGTTCTTGGCCGGGTACTTCTCGTCGTCGACGTTGAGCGACTTGAGCAGGCGCTTGAGCGCGGAGAGCTGGTCCTGGCTGTCGAGGATGGCGAAGGTCTGCGGCAGGCCGGCGTCGCGGTAATGGGCGCGCAGCATGCGGTTGCACAGGCCGTGGAAGGTGCCGATCCACATGCCGCGCGTATTGATGGGCAGCATCGAGGTCAGCCGCGTCATCATCTCCTTGGCGGCCTTGTTGGTGAACGTCACCGCCAGCAAGCCCGCCGGCGACACCCGGCCGTTCTGGATCAGCCACGCGATGCGGGTGGTCAGCACGCGCGTCTTGCCGCTGCCCGCCCCGGCCAGGATCAGCGCCGGTTCGTCAGGCAAAGTGACGGCGGCTAGTTGTTCGGCATTGAGATTGGCAAGCAGGTCGGACATCGGGGAGGCCTTGTGGAGTGCCCCGAATTATACCGGGGTACCCGCCAGCCACCGCGGCGCTTCGGTGCGCGTGGTGCCATGATGCGAAGGCAGCACAATTCCCCTGCCATCCCACCTTCCACCCCCTTCCGGCAAGGCCGGGCGGCACGGCAGGGAAGGCACGAATCGTTGCCGGCGCACCGGTCCCGGCCCGAAATCGCGCACCCTCCACCGGCCTCCCCTATAATTTGACGTTTTCCCGGCGCGTTGCCCTTGCCCGCCTGGCCCGCAGAATCCGACGTAATCATCGACATCCGAGCATGACCGCCCAAGACCAGTCCCTTGCCAAGAGCTTCGAACCCGCCGCCATTGAGGCCAAGTGGGGCCCAGAGTGGGAGAAGCGCGGCATCGCGAAGCCGACCCTAGATCCGGACCGCCCGGACTTCTGCATCCAGCTGCCGCCGCCGAATGTGACCGGCACGCTGCACATGGGCCATGCCTTCAACCAGACCATCATGGACGGGCTGGCCCGCCATGCCCGCATGACCGGCGCCAACACGCTGTGGGTGCCCGGCACGGACCACGCCGGCATCGCCACCCAGATCGTGGTGGAACGCCAGCTGGAAGCGCAGGGCGTGTCGCGCCATGATCTTGGCCGCGAGAAATTCATCGAGAAGGTATGGGCCTGGAAGGAAGAGTCCGGCTCGACCATCACGCGCCAGGTCCGCCGCATGGGCGCCTCGATCGACTGGAGCCGCGAGTACTTCACCATGTCGCCTGAGATGTCCCAGGCGGTGACGGAAGTGTTCGTGCGCCTGTATGAGCAGGGCCTGATCTACCGCGGCAAGCGCCTGGTCAACTGGGATCCGGTGCTGGGCACCGCGGTGTCCGACCTGGAAGTGGAGAACGTCGAGGAAGAAGGCTCGATGTGGCACATCCGCTATCCGCTGGCCGAGCCCGATACCGTGCACGGCCTGACCCACCTGACCGTGGCCACCACCCGTCCGGAGACCATGCTCGGCGACGTGGCGGTGATGGTGCACCCGGAAGACGAACGCTACGCCCACCTGATCGGCAAGTCGGTGCGCCTGCCGCTGACCGGCCGCGATATCCCGGTGATCGCCGACGATTACGTCGATCGCGAATTCGGCACCGGCGTGGTCAAGGTAACGCCCGCCCACGATTTCAACGACTATGCCGTGGGCCAGCGTCACAAGCTGCCGCAGCTGTCGATCCTGACGCTGGACGCAAAGATCGTCGCCGATGCGCCCGCTGCCTACGCTGGCCTGGACCGCTTCGAAGCGCGCACCCGCATCGTCGCCGACCTCGAGGCGCAAGACCTGCTGGCCGAGGTCAAGAAGCACAAGCTGATGACGCCGCGCAGCGAGCGCACCGGCAGCGCCATCGAGCCGATGCTGACCGACCAGTGGTTCGTTGCCATGAGCAAGCCGGCGCCGGAAGGCACCTTCAACCCGGGCCGCTCGATTGCCGAAGTCGCGCTGGATGCCGTGAAGAGCGGCGAGATCAAGCTGATCCCGGAAAACTGGAACAGCACTTACAACCAGTGGCTGGAGAACATCCAGGACTGGTGCATCTCGCGCCAGCTGTGGTGGGGCCACCAGATCCCGGCCTGGTACGACGAGTCCGGCAAGTGCTTCGTCGCCCGCACCGAGGAAGACGCGCAGGCCCGGGCGCGCGCGGCCGGCAGCACCGGCCCGCTACGCCGCGAGGACGATGTGCTCGACACCTGGTTCTCGTCGGCCCTGGTGCCCTTCTCCTCGCTCGGCTGGCCTGCCGAGACGCCGGAGTTGCAACATTTTCTGCCTTCGTCGGCACTAGTTACCGGCTACGACATCATCTTTTTCTGGGTGGCGCGCATGGTCATGATGACCAAGCACTTCACCGGCAAGGTGCCGTTCCACACCGTGTATGTGCACGGCCTGGTGCGGGATTTCGAAGGCAAGAAGATGAGCAAGTCCGAGGGCAATACCCTGGACCCGGTCGACCTGATCGACGGCATCGACCTCGACACCCTGGTCAAGAAGCGCACCACCGGCCTGCGCCGTCCCAAGGACGCGCCCAAGATCGAGAAGAAGACCAAGAAGGAATTCCCCGAAGGCATTCCCGCCTTTGGTGCGGATGCACTGCGCTTCACCTTTGCCTCGCTGGCCACGCTGGGCCGCAATGTCAACTTCGACACCGGCCGCTGCGAAGGCTATCGCAACTTCTGCAACAAGCTGTGGAACGCCACGCGCTTCGTGCTGATGAACACCGAAGGGCACGACTGCGGCATGGGCCCGTGCAGCAATGACTGCGGCCCCGACGGCTACCTGCACTTCTCGCAGCCGGACCGCTGGATCGTGTCGCTGCTGCAGCGTGTCGAGGCCGAGGTGGAGAAAGGCTTCGCCGAGTACCGCTTCGACAACATCGCCAGCGCCATCTACAAATTCGTCTGGGACGAATACTGCGACTGGTACCTGGAGCTGGCCAAGGTACAGATCCAGAACGGCACGCCCGCGCAGCAGCGCGCCACCCGCCGCACGCTGTTGCGCGTGCTGGAAACGGTGCTGCGCCTGGCCCACCCGATCATCCCCTTCATCACCGAAGAGCTGTGGCAGAAGGTGGCGCCGCTTGCCGGCCGTGCCAAGGGCGACGGCAGCGAGACGCTGGCGCTGCAAGCCTATCCGCTGCCGGCCATGGCCAAGATCGACGAAGCCGCCGAGCAATGGACCGCGCAGCTCAAGGCCGTGGTCGATGCCTGCCGCAACCTGCGCGGCGAGATGAATATCTCGCCGGCGCAGCGCATTCCGCTGTACGCCGAGGGCGACAGCGCCTTCCTGACGTCGGCCCAGGCCTATGTGCAGGCGCTGGCGAAACTTTCCGAGGTCAAGGTATTCGAAGACCAGAATGCTCTGATGGCCGAAGGTGCCGGCGCACCGGTGGCGATCGTCGGCGGCAACCACCTGCTGCTGAAGATCGAAATCGACGTGGCTGCGGAACGCGTGCGGCTGGCCAAGGAAATAGAGCGCATCAGCGCCGAAATCGGGAAATGCCGCGGCAAGCTCTCCAATGAAAGCTTCGTCGCCAAGGCGCCTCCCGCCGTTGTCGCGCAAGAAACCCAGCGTCTGTCGGACTTCGAACAGACGCTGGTCAAGCTGCAGGATCAAATTCAGCGCTTGCCGGCATGAGCTTTGCGCTCCCAGCAGGGTTGTGTACACCGAAATGATAAGGAAACCTGATATGGAAACCCGTGTCACCAAGGCTGTCTTCCCGGTAGCCGGTCTCGGCACTCGTTTTTTGCCGGCTACCAAGGCAAGCCCGAAGGAAATGCTGCCCGTGGTCGACAAGCCGCTGATTCAGTACGCCGTGGAAGAAGCCATGGCCGCTGGTATCACCGAGATGATCTTCGTGACCGGCCGCTCCAAGCGCGCCATTGAGGATCATTTCGACAAGGCCTACGAGCTCGAGGCGGAACTGGAGGCCAAGAACAAGCAGGCCCTGCTCACCCTGGTGCGCTCGATCAAGCCGTCGCACGTGGAGTGTTTCTACGTGCGCCAGCCCGAGGCCCTCGGCCTTGGCCACGCCGTGCTGTGCGCGGAAAAGCTGGTGGGCGACGCACCGTTCGCCGTGATGCTGGCCGATGACTTGCTGGATGGCGAGCCCCCGGTGATGAAGCAGATGGTGGACCTGTACGGCCACTACAACTGCTCGGTGCTGGGCGTGGAAGAGATCGCGCCGGAGCAGAGCCGCTCCTATGGCGTGGTCGCCGGCCGCGAATGGGACGAAGGCGTGATCAAGGTATCCGACATCGTCGAGAAGCCCGCGCCCGAGAACGCACCGTCCAACCTGGGCGTGGTGGGCCGCTACATCCTCACGCCGCGCATCTTCGACCATATCCGCAATCTCAAGCCGGGCGCCGGCGGCGAGTTCCAGCTCACCGATGCGATCCAGTCCCTGCTCAGCCAGGAGCAGGTGCTGGCTTACCGCTACAACGGCGTTCGCTACGATTGCGGCAGCAAGCTGGGCTACCTGAAGGCTACCGTGGAGTTTGCACTCAAGCACCCGGAAGTCATGGACGAGTTCGGCGCCTACCTGCGCGCACGCACCGACAACATCTGAAGCGCGGCCGGCCTTGTCGTCGCCATGAAAAAAGCCGCGTTTCCGCGGCTTTTTTCATGGTGCGGCGGCACTGAGCCGGATTTAGCGCCGGCGCATGTAGAACACAAACACCTTGTCGACTTCCTGGTGCGACAGCAATTCATTGCCGGTCTGCTTGGCAAAGGCCTGGAAATCGCGCGTGGCGCCGGGGTCGGTGGCAAGCACCTTGAGCACGTCGCCGCTGGCCATGTCGGCCAGCGCCTTCTTGGTACGCAGGATCGGCAGCGGGCAGTTCAGGCCCCGCGCATCCACTTCTTTCTGGAACTCCATTCCTCTCTTCCTTGGTTCAGGGCTTTCAGGGCCTGTCATGACCGTCGTGGCCACGGCAGCCATGCCTGCCTCTATCGATGTCTATGACCGGTATTGTAGCGAAATGCCCGGCACTCCCAAGCCATCGCGCCGGCGCGGATCGGGAATGTCCTCGCCGGTCTGGCGATCGAAGAAACGCACCGGATGCCCGCGCGAGGCCAGCCAGTCCGCCACCGCGAAGCCCGTGCCCGCCGACCAGATCCGCATGTCCTCGGGCGCCACCAGCTTGTAGTCGGCCAGCTCCTCCGACAGCGCGATCTCGCCGCTCGCCTGCACATGATAGGCAATGATCAGCTCGTTCTTGCGCATGAATTCGTAGACGCCGATCAGCGATACCGATTGCGCGTCGAGGTTGGTTTCCTCCTTCAGCTCGCGCGCCACGCCCTGCTCCGGCGTTTCGTCGCGCTCCAGGAAACCGGTCACCAGCGCAAACATTTTCTCCGGCCAGGCGGCATTGCGCGCCAGCAGCAGCTTGCCTTCGTATTCCACCACCGCGGCCAGCACCGGCAGCGGGTTGTTCCAGTGGACAAAGCCGCACTCTGGCTGGATGCAGGCATCGCGCTCGCGGCCCGAGTGCGGCAGCAATTCCAGCGGCGAGCCGCATTGCGGACAGTATCGGTAGACGGACATGCGGGGGCTCCTTTATGTGGTCTTGTTATGGTGGGCGCGTTCAGGCGCCGCAGGCAATGCGCATATCGGCCGCCAGCGCCTCGACGGTTTCCGGCTGCAGGTCCCACGAGCACATGAAGCGGCAGCCGCCGGCACCGATAAAGGTGTAGAAGCGCCAGCCCTTGGCACGCAGGGCCTCGATCGCGGGAATCGGCAACTCGGCAAAGACCGCGTTGGACTCGGTCGGGAACATGATGCGCACGCCGGGAATGCCGGCGATACGCTGGTGCAGCAACTGCGCCATGGCGTTGGCGTGGCGGGCGTTGCCCAGCCACACGTCGTTCTCCAGCAAGCCCAGCCACGGCGCCGAGATAAAGCGCATCTTGGAGGCCAGCTGCCCCGCCTGCTTGACGCGATAGGCGAAATCCTCGGCCAGCTTGCGGTCGAAGAAGACCACCGCCTCGCCCACCGGCAGGCCGTTCTTGGTGCCGCCGAAGCACAGCACGTCGACACCCGCGCGCCAGGTGATCTCCGACGGATGCACCCCGAGCGAAGCCACGGCGTTGGCAAAGCGCGCGCCATCCATATGCACGCGCAACTGGCGGCGCTTGGCGATGGCGGCGATGGCACGAATCTCCTCCACCGTGTACACCGTGCCAACCTCGGTCGACTGCGTCAGCGACACCACCTTGGGCTTGGGATAGTGGATATCGGAGCGGCGCGTGACCAACGCTTCGATCGCGTCAGGCGTGAGCTTGCCGTTGGCGCCCGGCGCGGTCAGCAGCTTGGAGCCGTTGGAGAAAAACTCCGGACCGCCGCACTCGTCGGTCTCGATGTGCGCCAGCTCGTGGCAAATCACTGAATGGTACGACTGGCACAGCGCCGACAGCGCCAGCGAATTCGCCGCGGTGCCGTTGAAGACGAAGAACACCTCGCAGTCGGTCTGGAACAGGTCGCGAATGCGGTCGCAGACTTTCTGCGTCCACGAATCGTCGCCGTAGGCCTGTTCGTGGCCGCTGCCGTTGGCTTCGAGGAAATACTTGAGCGATTCCGGACAGAAGCCGGCGTAGTTGTCGGAGGCGAAATGCTGCATGGAGAAATCCGTGGCGGGTGGCGAGGCGCGAGCCGCCGGCGTTGGGGCTTGTGGCCTTTGGCCTGGCGGCTGGCTGGTTTGAAGCTGGCTCCGGTCTGGCTTGCCGTGGCCTGGCGTGGCTTATTTCTTGTCAGCCCACAGTTCCCCGCCGGTGGCCCAGTTCTCGCGCTTGATGTCGGTAATGATGATATCCACGGCCGAGGCCGAGCAGCCGAGCGTTTCACAGGTAACGCGGGTGACTTCCTCGACCAGCTTGCGCTTTTGCTCGATGGTGCGGCCTTCGAAGAGTTCTACATGGTAAGTCGGCATGGTTTGATTCCTGTTGTCTGGTTATATTGCCGGGCCTGGGGATGCGGGGTGGACGCGCATCCCGACCGAAGGGCCCGGGTCCGTCAATCGCGGTACGAACCATCGATTCTATCCAGTTTGCGCAACAACGATGGCCATTCCAGCGCGCCTTCGACGGCGCCGTCGTCGTGAAGCTGCTCGGAAGCCCGTTGCGCCAGCGCGTGCGGCGGCTGCACGACCTGTCCGCCGGCCTGCGCGCCAAGCTGGATCTCGCACGCCTTGATGAGGGTCGCCATCAGCACATAAGCCTCGGCCACGGTCCGGCCCACCGTCAGCGTGCCGTGGTTGCGCAGCAGCATGGCGGGATGCTGGCCCAGCGACGCGGTCAGCCGCGCGCCCTCGGCGGGCGTGAAAGCCAGCCCCTCGTAGTCGTGGTAAGCCAGGCGGCCATAAAAACGCATCGCATGTTGCGACAGCGCCAGCAGGCCGCAGGCCTGGGCCGATACCGACACGCCGGCGCTGTTGTGCAGGTGCATCACGCACACCGCATCCGGGCGCGCGGCATGCACCGCGCCGTGCAGCGCGAAGCCGGTGACATTGACGGGATGCGCGCTTTCGCCCACCACCTCGCCGCGCCCGTTGATCTTGACCAGGTCGCTCGCGCGGATCTCATCGAAGGCAAAACCGAAGGGATTGATCAGGAAGTGATCGGGCTCGCCAGGCACGGCGGCCGAGATATGCGTGTAGATCAGGTCATCCCAGCCCTGCAGGGCGCACAGGCGGTAAGCCGCGGCCAGGTCGGCGCGCATGCGCAGTTCGGCCTGCGTGGCAGGCTGGGTGGCTCCCGCGGCACGGGCGGGCTGCAAGGCAAAGGACATGGACGGTCTCCTGCGCCGCGCTGCGCGCGCCGGTTCTGCCAACCGGCGCCGCGGACGGCGAAGGCGATACTGTAGCGCAAGCCAGGTGCGGCGTCAGGGCGTCCCGCGACGGCCCTGCCCCGCCCTCACGCCGCGGCCGGGGTGGACTCCGTCCTGCTCATCCAGGCGAAGATCGCGCCCCCCAGCAGCAGGGCCGCGACCGCGCAGCACAGCGAAGCCGCGAAGCCGCCGCTGCGTGCCACCAGGGCCGTGGCCAGCGGCGGCCCGACGATCTGGCCGAGGCCATAGCTGGCGGTCATCAGGCCCATCAGGCGCTGCGCCTGCGCGCCCCACAGCCGCCGTGCCTCGCGCATGGCGAACGACACCAGCGCGTTGAAAGGCAGCCCCGCCAGCATGCTGCTGAGCGCGAAACCGGCCACCGTCGGCCAGACCACCGCGATGGCCACGCCGATCGCCTGCATGGCGTAGGTAAAGGCCAGCAGCCGGCGATTGTCGCGCTCCGTGCTGACGCGCGAGGCCACGAAGGCGCCGATGATCACGCCCACGCCGAAGATGGGCCAGAACAGGTCGGCCCATAGCGAGCCCGGCATGGCCTGGCGCGCGATCACAGGCAGGAAGGTGGCGGTAATGATGTAGCCGAATCCGGCCAGGCCATAGGCTAGCGTGAGCAGCCAGGTCTCGCGGTTCAGTTGCGGCGCCGGTTGCGCCAGCGCGGCCGGTCCGGCGGCGTGCGCGCCGCGCGGCGCCGGCGTGAAGATATGCCAGGTCGCACCAACCAGCAGCACCGCGAGCACGCCGAAGGCCAGCCAGCCCCAGTTGGCTCGCCAGCCGGCACTCACCATGGCGAAGGCCGAGACACCAGTAAAGACAATACCGATCCCCGGCCCGCAAAAGATCACGCCGCCCAGCGGTGCCCTGCCCAGTTCGGCCAGCCGGTGCATGCACCAGGCCGAGCCGTATACCATGACCAGCGCGCTGGCCACGCCGGCCGCGGCGCGCCACAGCCCCCAGGCCGCCATGCCGCCGGGGGCGGCCATGCCGAGCGTCAGCAGCACGGTGGCAACCAGCCCGCAGCGGACCATGCGCGCCGGATCGGGACGGATGAACAAGCAGGCCGCGGCGCCGGCGAAGTATCCCAGGTAGTTCAGCGTGGCCAGCCAGCCTCCCTCGCCCAGCGTGACGCTGCCGTCGTGCAGCATCATGGGTAGCAGCGGTGTAAAGGCAAAGCGGCCGATGCCCATGGCCACGCCCAGCGCCGCCAGGCCCGCCAGCGCCACGGCCCAGACCGCGGGCTGCGTACTAACCGGCGCAATGGCGCTGCCAAGCTGGCGGTCTGCGCTGCCCATCTACGCGCGCGCCCGGTGGCGGGCGATGGAGAGTGTCGAGTTCATGGCAGCATGCTACGCTCGGATCGGCAAACCAAAAAATGAATAATTGAGAACACAATCATCTTCATTCAAGATGATTTCCGCTGCGCATGCGGCAACCAGCCGCTACCACTCGCCACCACCCGCTTCCGCCTACCTGTTAATGGAGATCGCAATGGACCTGGCCTCCCTGGAGATCTTCCGCGCCGTGGTCGAGGAAGGCGGCGTCACGCGCGCCGCCGCCCGCCTGCACCGCGTGCAATCCAACGTCACCACCCGCATCCGGCAACTGGAAAGCTCGCTCGGCGTCGAGCTGTTCCTGCGCGACGGCAAGCGCATGGTGCTGACGCCCGCCGGAAAAACCTTGTCCGACTACGCCCGGCGCGTGCTGGACCTGGCCGAAGAAGCGCGCCAGGCTGTGCTGCCAGCCAAGCCGCAAGGCCGCCTGCGCATCGCCTCGATGGAAAGCACGGCGGCCAGCCGCCTGCCCGCCATGCTGGCTGCCTATCACCAGGCCTGGCCGGATGTGCAGCTCGAACTGGTGACCTGCACCACGCGCCAGGCCATGCAGGCGCTGGCGCGCTTCGAGGTGGACTGCGCCTTCGTGGCCGAGCCCCTGGATGACCCCGCGCTGGCGTGGCTGCCCGCGTACCAGGAGGAACTGGTCCTGGTCGCGCACGAGCGCCACGCGCCCATCCACAGCGCCGCCGACCTGGAAACCCGCACCATGCTCGCCTTCGAATCCGGCTGCAACTACCGCGCGCGGCTGGAAGCCTGGTTTGGCGCCAGCGACAGCCTGCCGCGCCGGGTGCTGGAGCTCGGCTCCTACCACGCCATCATTGCCTGCGCCGCCGCCGGCATCGGCGTGGCCATTGTGCCGCGTTCGGTACTTGGCCTGTACCGGGACCTGCCCAAGATCAGCATCCACGGCCTCGGCCCGGCCGGCCAGGTCTGCACGCTGCTGGCCTGGCATCCAGCCATGGCCAGCACCGCGCTGGGTGCGCTGGCCGACACGTTCCGCGCATCGCAGCCTGGCCTCGCCACAGTGGCCTGAATCCACTCGCCCCGCAACGCGGCTGGCGCGCACCGGCAAGATGTGCCCGGTCGCCTACACTGGAAGTGGCGCCGCGTTTGCACTCCTCGTGCCGGCGTCACTGCCATGAAGCATGCCCAGATGCTCTTTCGATGGCTTGCCGCCGGCCTCTTGCTAGCCGTGGCCGCGGCGGTGGCCGCGCCAGCCGCGCCAGCCAATGCGCAGGCAAGCGCCCCTGCGCCGGCGTCCGCGACCGCCCCCACGGCAGCCAGCGCCGCCAACGCCACGGCGCCCGTCGTCGTGATCGCCCTGAAAGGCGCGGTCGGCCCGGCCAGCGCCAGCTTCATCCTGCGCGGCATGACGCGCGCGCGCGAGGCCGGCGCCCAGCTGATCGTGCTGGAGATGGACACGCCGGGCGGGCTGGACCTGTCGATGCGCGAGATCATCCAGGCCATCCTGGCCTCGCCGGTACCGGTGGCAAGCTATGTTTATCCGGGCGGCGCGCGCGCGGCCAGCGCCGGCACCTACATCCTCTACGCCAGCCATATCGCGGCGATGGCGCCGGGCACCAATCTTGGCGCCGCCAGCCCGGTGCAGATCGGCATCGGCGGGCCGCAAAAGCCGGAAACCGCACCGGCCTCTGCCCCCGCAAGCGCGCCGCCGCAAGACGTCATGGAGCGCAAGCAGATGCATGACGCCTCGGCCTATATCCGCGGCCTGGCGCAACTGCGCGGGCGCAACGCCGAGTGGGGCGAGCGCGCGGTCCGCGAGGCGGTCAGCCTGTCGGCAAATGAAGCCGTGACGCAGCATGTGGCCGATCTGATAGCACCCGACCTGCCCGCCCTGCTGCGCGCCGTGGACGGGCGCCGCATCCAGGCGGCCGGTGCGGAGCGCGTGCTGCGCACCGCGCAGGCACCGGTGCAGGTGCTGGAACCTGACTGGCGCGACAACTTCCTGGGGGTCATCACGGATCCCAGCGTGGCGCTGATCCTGATGATGGCCGGCATCTACGGCCTGATCTTCGAGTTTTCCACGCCGGGCATGGTGGTGCCCGGCGTAGGCGGCGCGATCTGCCTGCTGCTGGCGCTGTTCGCGCTGCATATGCTGCCGGTCAGTTACGCGGGGCTGGGGCTGATTGCACTGGGCATCGGCTGCATGGTGGCCGAGTTGTACCTGCCGACCTTTGGCGCACTGGGCGTGGGCGGCATCATTGCCTTCATCTTCGGTGCGGTGATGCTGATCGACACCGACGTGCCCGGCTTCGGCATCCCGCTGTGGCTGATCGGCAGTCTGGCGCTGGCCAGCGCGCTGTTCCTGTTCGCGGTCTGGACGCTGCTCTGGCGCGCGCGCCGCATGCCTGCGATCAGCGGCGGCGATGCCCTGATCGGTACGCCCGGCGTGGTGCTCGAAGATCTCTGGGACGACGGCTGGGCCGAAGTACGCGGCGAACGCTGGCAAGTGCACAGCGCCATGCCGCTGGCGCGTGGCCAGCACGTGCTGGTCATCGGGCGCCACGGGCTGCAGCTCGAGGTCCGCGCCACGGACGCGGCCCCGATTCAATCATCCACCCAAGGAGCATGATCATGGCATTCGGATTCAGCGCAGGCGGTCTGGTCTTCCTGATAGCCCTGCTGATCGTTTCGTCCATCCGCGTGCTGCGCGAGTACGAGCGCGGCGTGGTGTTCATGCTGGGGCGCTTCTGGAAGGTCAAGGGGCCGGGGCTGGTGATCCTGATCCCGGCGGTGCAGCAGATGGTGCGCGTGGACTTGCGCACGGTGGTGATGGACGTGCCGCCGCAGGACGTGATCTCGCGCGACAACGTGTCGGTCAAGGTGAATGCGGTGGTGTACTTCCGCGTGATCGACCCGGAGCGCGCCATCATCCAGGTAGCGAACTTCCTCGAAGCCACCAGCCAGCTGGCGCAGACCACGCTGCGCTCGGTGCTGGGCAAGCACGAACTCGACGAGATGCTGGCCGAGCGCGAGCAGCTCAATATCGATATCCAGAAAGCGCTGGATGCCCAGACGGATAGCTGGGGCATCAAGGTGTCCAACGTGGAGATCAAGCACGTCGACCTCAACGAATCCATGATCCGCGCCATCGCGCGCCAGGCCGAGGCCGAGCGCGAACGGCGCGCCAAGGTGATTCATGCCGAGGGGGAATTGCAGGCTTCGGTGAAGCTGCTCGAGGCGGCGCAGATGCTGGCGAGGGAGCCGCAGGCAATGCAGTTGCGCTACCTGCAGACGCTGACGCAGATCGCGGGGGACAAGAGTTCGACGATCGTGTTTCCGCTACCGATCGACATCCTGACGCTGGTGGGGAAGCTGAGCCGCGAGTCGGCGTGAAAAAAGGCGCCGGGGGCGCCTTTTCGATGCTGCGGGGGATTCCGACTCCTGCCGGTTTGCTCCCCTCTCCCCCGAGGGGAGAGGGAGAGACAGCCGTCGTCATGGCAGATGCTCTTGGCCCAGCCAGTCGGCTTCGTTTCAAGCCTCAGCGTTGCCTCAAACCTTGCCCGCCACCCACTCGCCGACGCCAGCCAGCGCCTTGGGCAGATTTGCCGGCTCCGTGCCGCCGGCCTGTGCCATGTCCGGGCGGCCGCCGCCCTTGCCGCCGACCTGCTGCGCGACAAAATTGACCAGCTCGCCGGCCTTGACCCTGGCGGTGGCATCGGCGGTAACACCGGCGATCAGGCTGACCTTGCCGTCGGCCACGGCGCCCAGCACGATGGCCGCGGTGCCCAGCTTGTCCTTGAGCTTGTCCATGGTCTCGCGCAGCGTCTTGACGTCGGCACCGTCGAGCTGGGCTGCCAGCACCTTGATGCCCTTGACGTCGATGGCCTGCGCCGCCAGCTCGTCGCCCTGCGAGGCGGCCAGCTTGCTCTTGAGGCGTTCCAGCTCCTTCTCCAGCGCGCGCACCTGTTCCTGCACCTGGCCGATACGCGGCACCAGTTCGGACGGTTGCGCCTTGAGCGCGGCAGCGGCTTCGTTCAGCTTGGCGTCGAGCGCTTGCAGGTAGTGCAGCGCGTTGTCGCCGGTGATGGCTTCGACGCGGCGGATACCCGCCGCCACGCCGCCTTCCATCACGATCTTGAACACGCCGATATCGCCGGTGCGGATCACGTGGGTGCCGCCGCACAGTTCCTTGGAGCTGCCGATCGACAGCACCCGCACGTCGTCGGCATACTTCTCGCCGAACAGCGCCATGGCGCCGCTCTTGACGGCGTCGTCGAAGGGCATGACTTCGGCGCCGGTGGCCGCGTTCTGCAGGATCTCGGCGTTGACGATTTCCTCCACGCGGCGGATCTGCTCGTCGGTCATCGCGGTGTTGTGCGAGAAGTCGAAGCGGGTCTTGTCGGCATCGACCAGCGAGCCCTTCTGCTGCACGTGGCTGCCCAGCACTTCACGCAAGGCCTTGTGCATCAGGTGGGTGGCCGAGTGGTTGCGCACGGTGCGCGCGCGGCGCTGCGCGTCGACCTGCGCGGTGACGCTGTCGCCCACCTTGAGCGCGCCGCCCGCCAGGGTGCCCTGGTGGCCGAACACGTCGGCCTGCACCTTGGTGGTGTCGGCCACGGTGAAGACGGCATCGCCGCTCTTTAGTTCGCCCTGGTCGCCGGCCTGGCCGCCGGACTCGGCGTAGAACGGCGTGTTGTCGAGCACAACGACGCCGGTCTGGCCGGGCTCCATGGTGTCCACCGCGGCGCCATCCACATACAGCGCGGTAATCTTCGCGTCGTCCACGCCCAGCTTCTCGTAGCCGTGGAACGTCGTCTTGTCGCCCTTGTACTCCAGGCCGGCCGCCATCTTGAATTTGCCGGCCGCACGGGCCTGCTCGCGCTGGCGGTTCATGGCCGCGTCGAAGGCGGCTTCGTCCACCGTCAGTTCCTGCTCACGGCACACGTCCTGCGTCAGGTCCAGCGGGAAGCCAAAGGTATCGTGCAGCTTGAAGGCGAGTTCGCCGTCGAGCACCTTGCCGCCCTTGAGCTTGATATCGGCCAGTGCGGCATCGAGGATGGACATGCCGTTCTCGATGGTCTCGAAGAAGCGCTCTTCCTCGGCCTTGAGCACTTCCACCACACGCGATTCGGCCTCGGCCAGCTCCGGATAGGCTTCGCCCATCTGCGCCACCAGGTCGGCCACCAGCTTGTGGAAGAACGGCGTCTTCTGGCCCAGCTTGTAGCCGTGGCGGATGGCGCGGCGGATGATACGGCGCAGCACGTAGCCGCGGCCTTCATTGCCGGGGATCACGCCGTCGACGATCAGGAAGGCGCAGGCACGGATGTGGTCGGCGATGACCTTGAGCGAGTTCTGGTTGAGGTTGTCGGTATGGGTCTCGCGCGCGGCACCCTTGATCAGCGCCTGGAACAGGTCGATCTCGTAGTTGCTGTGCACGTGCTGCAGCACCGCGGCGATGCGCTCCAGGCCCATGCCGGTGTCGACGCAGGGCTTGGGCAGGCGCGGCATATTGCCTTGCTCGTCCCGGTTGAACTGCATGAACACCAGGTTCCAGATCTCGATGTAGCGGTCGCCGTCTTCCTCCGGCGATCCCGGCGGGCCGCCCCACACTTCCGGACCGTGGTCGTAGAAGATTTCCGAGCAGGGGCCGCAGGGGCCGGTGTCCGCCATCTGCCAGAAATTGTCCGAGGCGTAGCGCGCGCCCTTGTTGTCGCCGATGCGCACGATGCGCTCCGCCGGCACGCCGACTTCCTTGGCCCAGATGTCGTAGGCTTCGTCGTCTTCCGCGTACACCGTGACCCACAGCTTCTCGGCCGGCAGCTGGTAGACCTTGGTCAGCAGCTCCCATGCGTACTGGATGGCCTCGCGCTTGAAATAGTCGCCAAACGAGAAGTTGCCGAGCATCTCAAAGAAGGTGTGGTGACGCGCGGTGTAACCCACGTTCTCCAGGTCGTTGTGCTTGCCGCCGGCGCGCACCGAACGCTGCGACGAGGTCGCGCGGCTGTAGGGGCGCTTGTCGGTGCCCAGGAACACGTCCTTGAACTGCACCATGCCGGAATTGGTGAACAGCAACGTCGGATCGTTCCCCGGCACCAGGCTGGACGAGCGGACCACGGTATGGCCCTTCGATTCGAAGTACTGCAGGAACTTGCTGCGGATGTCGGAGACTTTCATGTTCTGGGCAGGGCGTCCGGCGGCGTGGCAGGGCGCTGTCGGTCAAGATGGAGGATTTGCAAACCATTGATTATACGGGGAAGCCCCGCCGCGCGGCAGCCCGCCGGGGATTCGTCGCGCGCGGCCCGCGGCGCCCCGTCCCGGCACACTCCCCGCATGGCGCGATGTGCTCCCGGCGGCGTGCCGGTGGTAAAGTGCTGGCTGTCCCTGCCGGACGCCCCCGGGCCGGTTTCACGCCTGCCCCGACTGCCCCGCAAGCCGCCGCCCAGACAGACGGCGGGGCCGCCCGGCCTTCCCTTTGCCACTCTTGCCGGATTCGCATCACACCCCATGGGAGCTTTAAGCCACCTCCGCGTCCTCGACCTGACCCGTGTTCTCGCCGGGCCCTGGTGCGCCCAGAACCTCGCCGACTTCGGCGCCGACGTGATCAAGATCGAGCGCCCCGGCGCCGGCGACGACACCCGCACCTGGGGCCCGCCCTGGCTGCAGGACGGCGCGGGCCACGATACCGCGGAAGCCGCCTACTACCTGGCCGCCAACCGCAACAAGCGCTCGGTCACCTGCGACATCAGCACGCCCGAAGGCCAGGAACTGGTGCGCGCGCTGGCCGCCCAGAGCGATGTGGTGCTGGAAAACTACAAGGTCGGCCAACTGAAGAAGTACGGCCTGGACTACGACTCGCTCAAGGCGATCAAGCCGGACCTGATCTATTGCTCGGTGACGGGCTTCGGCCAGACCGGTCCCTACGCAGCCCGCCCCGGTTACGACTTCATCATCCAGGGCATGGGCGGCTTCATGAGCCTGACCGGCGAGCGCGACGACCTGCCCGGCGGCGGCCCGCAGAAGGCCGGCGTGGCCATCTCCGACCTGATGACCGGCCAGTACGCCACCATCGCCGTGCTGGCCGCGCTGGCCCACCGCGAGCGCACCGGCGAAGGCCAGTACATCGATATGGCCCTACTCGACGTGCAGGTGGCCATGCTGGCCAACATGAACACCAATTACCTGGCCAGCGGCGTGGCGCCCAAGCGCTGGGGCAACGCGCACCCCAACATCGTCCCCTACCAGACCTTCCAGGCCGCCGATGGCTGGATCATCGTGGCGGTGGGCAATGACGGCCAGTTCCGCAAGTTCGTCGATGCCGGCGGGCGCCCCGAGCTGGCCGACGACCCGCGCTTCGCCACCAACCCGCAGCGCGTGGCACACCGTGACGTGCTGGTGCCGATCATCGCCGAGATGGTCAGACCGCGCACCCGCGACCAGTGGATCCTCGACCTGGAAGCCGCCGGCGTCCCCTGCGGCCCGATCAACACCCTGGACGATGTGTTCGACGATGCCCAGGTCAAGGCGCGCGGCCTGCGCGTGGACCTGCCGCACCCCAGCGCCGGCGAAGTCAAGCTGGTGGGCAGCCCGATCAAGATGAGCGCGACGCCGCCCGAAGCCGTGCGGCACCCGCCGCTACTGGGCGAGCACACCGATGCCGTGCTCGGCGACATGCTGGGCTATACGGCGGAGCAGATCGCCGCGCTGCGCGCCAAGGGCGTGCTGTAAGTCCGGCATCGGCCGCCTGCGCCGCTCCCGGCGGCGCGGGCGGAAAGTTGCAGTAGCCGTAGCGAAACAAGCAGAGAACCTTACCCTGCGCGCGCCGGCGTCCGGCGCGTGCCCCACCAAGAGAGGAGTTTGGATGCTGACCGACGCCCTGCTGGCCTTCCTGCACTTTACTTTCATCTTCCTGCTGATCGCCCTGATGACCGCCGAGGCCGTCGTGCTGCGGCCCGGCATGACCCCGGCCACGCTCAGGCGGCTCTCGGTCTACGACCTGCTCTACTTCCTGTCCGCCATGGCGGTGCTGGCGACCGGCCTGCTGCGACTGTTCTACGGCACCAAGGGCATGCAGTTCTACCTGCACAACCCGTGGTTCCACGCCAAGATCACCGTGTTCGTGGTGATTGCGCTGTGCTCGCTGCCGCCCACCTTCGCCATCCAGCGCTGGCGCCGTCAGGCGCGCGGCCTGCCGGACTTCGTGCCGATGCCGGCCGAACTGAAATCCGCCCGGCGCTGGGTCATGATCGAGGCCCACCTGCTGATCCTGCTGCCGCTGTGCGCGGTGATGATGGCGCGCGGCATCGGCATGAAGTAAGCCCCGCCGGCTTGCAAACGAGATAAACAGCCGCCAGGCCCAGGCCGCCTGGCGCGCCCAGATTCCCAATCCCTACCGACGCATCCCCATGTTCAAGCAAAAACTTGCCGCAGCGCTGTTCGCCGCGGCCCTGCCCGCCATTGGCATCCTTGGCGCCATCGGCGCGGCGCCAGCCGCCGCCGCGGCCGCCTACCCGGCCAAGCCCCTCAAGTTCGTGGTGCCCTACCCGGCCGGCGGCCCGCTCGACACCGTGGCACGCGCCATCGGCGACAAACTCAAGGACAGCCTTGGCCAGCCCGTCGTGGTGGAAAACCGCCCCGGCGCCGGCGGCAATATCGGCGCCGACTACGTGGCCAAGCAGCCCGCGGACGGCTACACCATCGTGATGGGCGCGGTAGCCACCCACGCCATCAACCCGACGTTGTTCGCCAGGATGCCTTACGACCCGGTGAAGGATTTCAGCCCGATCACGCTGGTGGCCGACGTGCCCAACGTGCTGGTCATGCATCCCGGCAAGGCCGCCGAGCTGCATATCAGCAATGTGCGCGAGCTGGTGGAGTACGCGCGCAAGAACCCCGGCAAACTGGACTATGCCTCGGGCGGCAACGGCAGCGCCGGCCACCTGTCGGGCGAGTTGTTCAAGAGTCTGGCCAGGGTGAGCATGGTTCACATTCCCTATAACGGCGCGTCGCCCGCGCAGTTGTCGGTGCTGTCCGGGCAGACCGACATGATCTTCGACAACCTCGCCTCGGCCTCGGCCAATATCAAGGCCGGCAAGCTCAAGGCGTTTGCTGTCACCACCGCCACGCGTGCCGCCGCCTTCCCCGAGCTGCCGACCATTGCCGAGGCTGGCAAGGGCTTGGGGCTGGAGGGCTTTGACATCTCCACGTGGTTCGGCGTGTTCGCTCCCGCCAATACGCCGAAGGAGATCGTCGACCGTCTCAACCACGAGATCGTGGCCATCCTCAAGACCGAAGACATGAAGGCCAGGCTGGCCCGGATCGGCGCCCAGCCGGCGCCGACCACGCCCGAGCAGTTCGGGGCGCTGGTGCAGCGTGAGTTGAAGAAATATGCGCAGATCGTCAAAGTGTCGGGCGCCAAGGTGGATTGATCCGCCTGGGCAAAACGCCGCCCCTTGAATGAAAAACGGCCCGCGCGGGCCGTTTTTCATTCCTGTTCAGGGCGTCCCCGCCAGCCGTCAGGACACCTCCGGACTGGTCGCGCCGGACTCCGCGCGCGGCAGCAGCAAGCCCACCTGGATGATGCGTGGCCCGTCCATGCGCGTCACCGTCAGCTTCAATCCAGCGATCTCCACCGCGTCGCCCTCCACCGGCGGCGACGTAAATGCCTTCTGCATGGCCGCTTCCAGCGTCCGGGCGGCTTCGTCGGCGCTCAGCTCCCGCGTACCGTAAAGCCCCGCCACATCCCGCAGCATGGCGTCCCCGGACAAGAGGAAATCATGGCTTGCCTTGCCCCAGGCCGGCGCCGGCCCGGGCCGATGGAACAGCAGCGCCAGCATCGGCACGCTGGTGGCAGGCGCCAGGATGGAGACCACGTCGCCGGCCGCCAGCATGGTCTGCTCGGGTGCTACCAGGGCCTTGTCGCGCACCACCGTCAGCAACCGGCAGCGCGGCGGCAACTCAAGCTGGTCGGCGCGCAGGTTCTCGGTGGGGGAATCCGCCCCGACCCTGAACTGCATCACCTCCAGCGCCGGCCCATGGGTGCCCTGCAGGCGCGCGCGGGCCAGCGGCTCGGGATAGGCGGGCCGCAGCACACGCGCCAGGCGTGCCGCCAGCGGCACGGTGGTGCCCTGCAGCAGCAGGCTGGCCAGCACCACCGCAAACGCAATGCGAAACAGCAGCCCGGAGTCCGGCATGCCCTGCAGCATCGGGAACAGCGCCAGCACGATGGGCACGGCCCCGCGCAGGCCCATCCACGCCATGAAGCCCTTCTCGCGCGCGCTGAAACGGAACGGCAGCAGCGCCAGCCAGACTGCCGCCGGGCGCGCCACCAGCATGAGGAAGGCCGCCACCGCCACCGCCGGCAGCGCCACTTCCCAGATCCGGTGGGGCGCCACCAGCAGGCCAAGCAGCAGGAACATCGCGGACTGCGACAGCCAGGCCATGCCATCCATCGCCCGCATGGTGTCGGCGCTGACCGCACGGTCGCGGTTGCCCACCAGGATGCCGGTCAGGTAGACCGCCAGGAAGCCGCTGCCGCCCGCGGTCTGCACGATGGCGAACACCATGGCGCCGCCAGAGCACAGCAGGATGGCCTGCAAGCCTTCGGCCACGCGCATGCGTTCCATCACATTGGCCAGGCAGTAGCCCAACCCGAGCCCGAGCAAGCCGCCCACCCCAAACTGCACCAGCAGGCGCCACACCAGCGCGCCGGGGCTCAGGCCGGCCGGCGCGGCGATCCAGTCGATCAGCGTCAGGGTCAGGAAAATGGCCATCGGGTCGTTGATGCCGGACTCGATCTCCAGCACGCTGGCGACCCGCTCCTTGAGCCGGATGCCGCTGGTATTGAGCAGCGAGAACACCGCCGCGGCATCGGTCGAGCCCACGATGGCGCCCAGCAGCAGGCCGAGCTTCCAGTCGATCTCCAGCACCCAGGCGGCGAACAGGCCCACCAGCCCGGTCGTGACCAGGACCCCGACGGTGGCCAGCGACAGGGATGGGCGCAGCGCAACCCGGAAAGTCGCCAGCCGGGTACGCAGGCCGCCGTCGAGCAGGATCACCGCCAGCGCCAGGTTGCCGACCAGGAAGCTCAGCCAGGTGTTGGAAAAGCGGATGCCGCCGGGGCCATCCACGCCGGCCAGCATGCCGACCGACAAGAAGACAAGCAGGAAGGGCACGCCCAGGCGCGCCGAGAAGGCGCCCACCACAATGCCCAGGGACATCACGACGGCGCCGATCAGGATGACATGGTCAATGCTTTCCAAGACGGCTTTCCCTTTCAGTACCAATACCGCGCCGAATCGGCCGCAGGCTGCGTACGCGGCGGCAACGGCAGTGCAGCCGACGATGATAACGCAGCGCCATGTCAGCACTGCCGCGCCCCCGTTGCGAGGTGCAATCCGGCGCCGGCGCCATGCCGTCCGGCCCACCTTCATATGTCGCCTAGGGAGATACCCGGAGATTGACCATTTTTGCAGACATCTGAAAGGTAGCTGAAAGGTCCCCCCCTTAATTTCCACCCTGCCAGCGGCAGGACGAATGCAAGCGTCATTTTTGCGCACTGCAACATCGACGGCCGCACGGATTTCAAGCAGTTTTTTCGAGGAGAATCATTTTGCGCATTCGTAGCCAAAAGGACTTTGCCTCCGGCCTGATGTTTATCCTGGTCGGATTCGGCTTTTCCTGGGTCGCACGTGGTTATTCCATGGGCACCGCCGCCAAGATGGGCCCGGGATATTTCCCGTTCTGGCTCGGCATCGTGCTCGCCCTGCTGGGCGCGCTGGTGCTGTGGGGTTCCCTGTCCGCCAAGAAGGAAGAAGATCAGCTGGCGCGCTGGGACATCAAGACGCTGTTGTGGATCCTGGGTTCGGTGGTGCTGTTCGGCCTCATGCTCAAGCCGCTGGGCATGGTGTTGTCCGTGCTGGTCCTGGTGCTGGTGTCCTCGATGGCCAGCCATGAATTCAGCTGGAAAGGCGCTGTCGCAAACGCGGTCATCCTGGTGCTGATCAGCATGGGTGCGTTCGTGTATGGCATCAATCTGCAGATGCCGGTGTGGCCTGCATTCTTGGCAGGTTAAGGAGACGGCCATATGGAACTACTAGCCAACCTGGGCCTCGGCTTCTCGACCGCCCTGACGCTGCAAAACCTGGCATACGCCTTCCTGGGCTGCGTGCTGGGTACCCTGATCGGCGTGCTGCCGGGCCTGGGGCCTCTGGCCACCATCGCCATGCTGCTGCCGGTGACCTACACGCTGCCGCCGGTGGCCGCGCTGATCATGCTGGCCGGTATTTACTACGGTGCCCAGTACGGTGGCTCCACCACCGCCATTCTGGTCAACCTGCCGGGTGAATCGTCGTCGGTGGTGACTACCATCGATGGCTACCAGATGGCCAGGCGAGGACGAGCGGGGGTGGCGTTAGCCACCGCCGGCCTGGGCTCGTTCTTCGCCGGCTGCGTGGCTACCCTGATCCTGGCGGCATTTGCTGCGCCGCTGTCGGAACTGGCGTTCAAGTTCGGTCCCGCCGAATACTTCTCGCTGATGGTGCTGGGCCTGATCGGCGCCGTGGTGCTGGCTTCCGGTTCGCTGGTCAAGGCCATTGCGATGATCGTGCTGGGCCTGCTGCTGGGCCTGGTCGGTACCGACGTGAACTCCGGCGCGGCGCGCTTCTCCTTCGACGTGCCTGAACTCACCGACGGCCTGAACTTCGTCTCGGTGGCGATGGGTGTGTTCGGTTTCGCGGAAATCATCGCGAACCTGGAACAGAAGGATGCCCGCGAGACCTTCACCGACCACATCACCAACCTGTTCCCGACCAAGGAAGACTTCAAGCGCATGATCCCCGCGGTGCTGCGTGGCACGGTGCTGGGTTCGGCGCTGGGCATCCTGCCGGGCGGCGGTGCTGCGCTGGCTTCGTTTGCGGCCTACTCGCTGGAAAAGAAGACCTCGAAGTACGCGCATGAGTTCGGCAAGGGCGCCATCGAAGGCGTGGCAGGTCCGGAATCGGCCAACAACGCGGCTGCGCAGACCTCCTTCATCCCGCTGCTGACGCTGGGCATTCCGCCCAACGCGGTGATGGCGCTGATGGTGGGTGCGATGACCATCCACAACATCCAGCCGGGCCCGCAGGTCATGACCAGCAACCCCGCGCTGTTCTGGGGCCTGATCGCCTCGATGTGGATCGGCAACTTCATGCTGATCATCCTGAACCTGCCGCTGATCGGGATCTGGGTCAAGCTGCTCAAGGTGCCTTACCGCTACCTGTACCCGGCCATCCTGACCTTCTGCTGCATCGGCGTGTACTCGGTCCAGAACACCACCTTCGACGTGTTCCAGACCGCGGCCTTCGGCGTGATCGGATACCTGTTCATCAAGCTGAAATGCGAGCCGGCTCCGCTGCTGCTGGGCTTCGTGCTGGGACCGATGATGGAAGAGAACTTCCGCCGCTCCCTGCTGCTGTCGCGTGGCGAGTTCACGGTGTTCGTGACCCGTCCGCTGTCGCTCGGCCTGCTGATCGCGGCCGCCGTGCTGGTGCTGATCGTGGCGCTGCCGTCGATCAAGAACAAGCGCGAAGAAGCGTTCCAGGAAGAATAATCCAGCAAGTCCCGCGGCCAGCCAACGTGCCGGCCGCGAGCGACCCTGCCAGCAAGACCCTCAAGGTGCCGCCAGGCACCTTTTTTTATGCCTGCTTCGCTTCCATGGTCACGAGAAGTGCGCTGCTTCGCCTCACGGCTGCGCTGCCACGCCATCGCCGCCGGGGGCATCGAACAATCCCGCGCAGGCCTCCCGCACCGCCGCCGCGACATGCCGGCGCGCATGGTCGCGCCGCTCCAGCATGCCGATGGTACGCATCACCGGGGCGCCGCCCACTTCCAGCGGCAGGATGCGCAAGGCCTCGTCCTCCAGCCAGCGCGCGCGCTGCAAGAGCGGCACCACGGTCACGCCCACCTGCTGGCGCACCAGTTCGACCAGCGCCTCGATCGAGTTCAGTTCCAGGAACTCGTTGACGCGCAGGTGCGCGCGGCGCAGCGCCCGCTCCACCAGCAAGCCGGTGCGCTGGCCGCGGTCGAAACGCAGGAAGGGGTTGGCCGCCAGCGCCGCGCGCGCGGTCGCGCCCGGGCTGTCGCGCCCGGCTATCGCCACCAGCGGCTCCTGGTAGAGCGGCGTCCACGCCAGGGTGCCGGCCAGCCGGCCGGTCCCCTCCACCAGCATTGCCGCGTCAAGCTCGCCCGCTTCCACCTGCGCCGCCAGTTCGATCGACTTGGCGCCGACCAGGCGCACGTCCAGCGCCGGATGTTCGCGCTTCATGCGCGCCACCACATGCGACAGCCCACCCATCACCGAGACCACCGCCCCCACCGCCACCGCGCCGGCCATCGCGTCCGGCGCTTCGGGCGGCAGGCGTATCTCGTCGTAGAGCGCGAGCATGCGCCGCGCCTGCGGCAACAGCTCGCGGCCGCCGGCATTGAGCGCCACCACCCTGCCGCCCCGGTCGAACAGCTCGCGGCGCAGCTCGATCTCCAGCGCGCGCATCTGCAAGCTGACCGCGGCCTGCGTCAGCGCCACCCGCTCGGAGGCAGCGGCAAAGGAACCGTGGTCGGCCACGGCAACGAAAGTGCGCAGGAAACGGATGGTGCTCATGGGAAGTGCTCGCGGAATGAGGCAGACCGGCCATGCCGATTCTTAAGAAAACATTGAGACATAAGAAAGAAATATTAGCTTTCATTATGATGTCCTGCACGGAATAATGATGCGCAGCACCATCAACGCAGGCTTGGCGCCACCAGCCTCGGCATGCGCGCGGTGTGTTGCCCGAAGGCCGGCACCGGCCCGCACTGCCTTGCTTCCAGATCCGGAGATCACCATGAAACACTGGCTGCGCCTGTTTGGCACGAGCCTCGCCACCGGCCTCGCGCTGAGCGCCGTCCCGGCACTCGCCGACACCTATCCGAACAAGCCGATCCGCCTGATCGTGCCGTTCCCGGCCAGCGGCGCCACCGATCTGCTGGCCCGCGCCATCGCGCAGAAGGTGGGCACCAACATGGGCCAGCAGATCGTGGTCGACAACCGTCCCGGCGCGGGTGGCGCGATCGGCTCGGACATGGCCGCCAAGGCCCCGGCCGACGGCTACACGCTGCTGATCGCCACCACCAGCACGCACTCGATCGGGCCGTACATCAACCCCCGCCTGCCGTACAACACCGAGACCGACTTCACGCCGATCAGCCAAGTGGCCATCGCCACCAACGTGCTGGTGGTGCCGAACAACCTGCCGGTGAAGAACGTCAAGGAACTGATCGACTACGCCAAGAAGCATCCGGGTGAACTGAACTACGCGTCCAGCGGCAACGGCACCGTGGTGCACCTGACCGCCGAGGCCTTCAAGGCGCAGGCCGGCGTATTCATCACGCACATCCCGTATCGCGGTACCGCGCTGGCCGTGCCCGACCTGATCTCCAACAAGGTGCAGATCCTGTTCGACAGCATCGTCTCCGGCCTGCCGCATGTGAAGGACGGCAAGCTCAAGGCACTGGCCGTGACCAGCCTGAAGCGCTCGCCGCTGGCACCCGAGATCCCCACCGTCAGCGAGTCCGGCCTGCCGGGCTTCGAGTCCGATACCTGGTTCGGCATCTACGGCCCCAAGCAAATGCCGGCCGAACTGGTGACCCGCCTCAATGCGGAATTCAACAAGGCGATCCAGTCGCCGGACGTGAAGGAACGCCTCGGCAAGCTGGGCGCAGAACCCGTCGGCGGCACGCCCGCGCAGTTCGCCACCATGGTGAAGAAGGACAGCGCGCGCTGGGGTAAGCTGATCAAGGACCGCAAGATCACCGTGGAATGACGGCGCCGGAGTCACAGCGACTTCCGCCGTACGCCCCGTCCCCGCCGATGCGGGAGGCGGGCGCCAAAACAAGCGCGAATCCTGGCGAGCCGACAGGCACGGCACCCCCGCCAGGACAGCGAACCGAACCGAGGCAAGCATGCAGAACTTCAACTGGACCAATCCCTACCCTTCCGTGCGCATTCCGCTGTTCGCGCGCAACGTGGTGTCCACCTCGCACCCGCTGGCAGCGCAGGCCGGCCTGCGCATGCTGCTCAAGGGTGGCAACGCGGTGGACGCGGCCATCGCGGCAGCGGCGGCGATCACCATTGTCGAACCGGTCTCGTGCGGCCTGGGCAGCGACGCCTTCGCCATCCTGTGGGACGGCAAGGAAATGCATGGCCTGAACGCCTCGGGCGTAGCCCCGGCGGCGTGGAGCCCCGAGTACTTCAAGAACAAGTACGGCACGGACGCCAATGGCATCGCCAACCGCCCCGTGCGCGGCTGGGACGCCGTCACCGTGCCCGGCGTGATCGCCGGCTGGGCCGCGCTGCATGAGCGCTTCGGCAAGCTCCCCTTCGCCGAACTGATGGAGCCCGCCATCGAGATCGCCGAGCGCGGCTACGCCGTGCCACCGGTGGTGGCGCACAAGTGGGCCGCCGCCGTGCCCGAACTGAAGGACCAGCCCGGCTATTCCGAGGCCTTCATGCCGAATGGCCGCGCCCCCAAGGTGGGCGAGAAATTCACGCTCAAGGCCGCCGCCGAGACGCTGCGCAAGATTGGCGCCACCAATGGCCGCGATTACTACGAAGGCGAGATCGCCGGGAAGATCGCCGCCTTCAGCAAGGAATGCGGCGGCGCCATGACAGCCGACGACCTGCGCAACTACAAGCCGGAATGGGTCAAGCCGATCAGCAAGTCCTACCGCGGCTATGAACTGCACGAGATTCCGCCGAATGGACAGGGCATTGCCGCGCTGGTGGCGCTCGGCATCCTCAACCAGTTCGACATGGCCTCGCTGCCGGTGGATTCGGTCGAGTCCCAGCATCTGCAGATCGAGGCGATGAAGCTGGCCTTTGCCGACCTCTACCGCTATGTGGCCGATCCGGCCAGCATGGAAGTCACGCCCGAGGCAATGCTCGACGACGACTACCTGAAGTCGCGCGCCAAGCTGATCGACATGGAACGCGCCACGCATTTCGATTTCGGCATGCCCAAGGTCGGCGGCACCATCTACCTGACCGCCGCCGACGAGAACGGCATGATGATCTCGTTCATCCAGTCGAACTACATGGGCTTCGGCTCAGGCGTGGTCGTGCCGGGCACCGGCATCAGCCTGCAGAACCGCGGCGTGGGCTTCTCGATGGACCCGAAGTCCGCCAACGTGGTGGCTGGCGGCAAGCGCCCCTTCCACACTATCATCCCCGCCTTCCTCACCAGGGACGGCCAGCCGGTGATGAGCTTCGGCGTGATGGGCGGCGACATGCAACCGCAGGGCCACCTGCAGACCGTGGTGCGGATGGTGGACTACAACCAGCAGCCGCAGGCCGCCTGCTGCGCGCCGCGCTGGAAGGTCAACCGGGATTTCACGCTGGACATCGAATCCACCATGGATCCGGCCGTGGTGGCGGGCCTCAAGGCACGCGGCCACCAGCTCAAGTCGGTCGACGATCCCTACATGGATTTCGGCTCGGGACAGTTCATCTGGCGCCTGTCGGAAGACGCCGAGCATGGCTACGTGGCCGCCAGCGACAGCCGGCGCGATGGACAGGCAGTAGGTTTCTGAATTCCCGATAGCAGTACTGGGAGAGCGCCCGCGGCAACGTGGGCGCTTTTTTTTTGGGGCAGTTGGCGTCCCGGGGCACGCCATCGGTCTCAAGGCATCCGGCGCAGGCGAATCACACCGCTCTCGTAGAGGACAACGCCCGTGACCTGCCCCGCCGCATCGCGCTCGAACTGGAGTTGGGCAAGTCCGTTCTCGTAGACGAACCGGTCGGCCTGCGCTGCGAGCGGGAACACCGGCTTGCGCAGCCAGTTTCCGGATCGCACACCGAGCTGCCCGTTTTCGGCCCGGATATCAAAGATCAGGTCCGTGCGAATCAGCCGCTGGCTACGATAGCGGCCGACGTATTCCTGTTGCCTGTCGAGCGGCACGACGGCAATCGCCGGCGCGGCCTCTTTCGTGCGCAGCGCGGAATAGCCGGCGCCGCCTAGCGAATAGTCCAACCCAACGATCTCGCCGGCTTCGCGCCGGAACACATACTGCACGCCGACCTCGGTGTCGACAAAGGTGTCGCGCCCGGCCGGCGATAGCGGGCGGAACCCCCCGCCCGTGGCGCGCCGGTACAGCGTGCCATCCTGCGGCACCATGGTGACGTAGTTGCTCTTGTCGACCTGGTAGATCCCGTCGTACTCCGCCAGCACGCCAGGCGCGAGCGCAGGCGCCGCCGGCATGGTGGGGTAGCGGCTGGCGGTGATGCCCAGCAGGACCTTGTATGAGGGCGCATGGGTATTGCTCACCAGCACGGCGGCCGCTTCCTGCGTGTCCGGCGCGAAGGCCAGCAAGGCGCGATAGCCCCCTGTCAGTCCGTCGTGGTAATACGTGCGATGGCCGGCCAGCCCGCGGATCAGCACGGCGTAGCCGATCTCCTCGCCACGGTAGCGGGCCAGCGGCGTGAGCGCCCGTTCCGCCGCCGGACCGAGCGGTCCGGCGCTGCCTGCCATCATGGCGCGCGCGAAGATGAGCAGGTCCGGGGCCGTCGAGCGCAGCGCGCCGGCGCCCGACAATGCATCGAAGTCCCATGGCGCCCGCGTCTCTTCGTGGCTATAGCCGGCCGCGAGCGCCTTGGCCTGCGGCCCCGGGAACTGGAACGTGCTGCGCATGCCCAGCGGTCCGGTGATGTTCTCGCGCACAAGCACATCCCAAGGCTTGCCGTACCGGTCGGCAAGCAGTTGCCCGAGCAAGCCCATCCCCAGATTGCTGTACGCCGCGCCGCAGGGCGGCGCGTGTTCCAGCGTCAGCCCGGAAAGACCGGCAAGCAGCTTCCGGCGGTCATGCTGGGAGAACGGGTTTTCGGTCCCGTAGCCGGGAAAATCCTGCGGCTCGCGGGGCAGACAGGCGCTGTGCGTCACGAGCTGGCGCAGCGTGATGGCGGCGGTCTCCGGCTTCAGCGCTGCCTGGCCCTGCAGAAGTTTGCCGAGGTTGTCATCCGGCGACAGGTCGCCGCGCTCGACGGCCTGCGCGAGCAGCAGGCCCGTGAACAACTTGCTGATGGAGCCGATCTCGAATAGCGGCTGTGCTTCCGGATCGCCGCCCCCCACGATCTCACTGGCCGAGCCCACGCGACGACGTTGTACGGCATAGCGATCCTGTTTGTCCCGCCAGATGCCCACCGCCACGGTGCCGGGTTCATCCTCGAGCACGGTCGTTGCGATTTCGGCGGGAGACGATGCGAAGGAGAGAGGGGCCGCGACCGCCGACGAGAGACAGGCAAGCCCGGCCGCCGCCGCGATCCATACACTCAACGTCGTGGTCAAGCCACCAAACAAGTCCGTCTTGCTCGCCATGGGCATCCTCCGGTGGCCTTCATGCTGGAACGGCCGGACTGAGACAAGCCACCGGCGCCGCTACTATACCGTTAGCCAGTATTCGCATTTAGCAGCGAATACCCCTAGGTTCTTCCGGATTCGCCGGAGAACCGGTCATGCCGGAACCGGCCGCACGGACGCCGGCCTCGCATGGATCGGGCCCTGCCGGTCCCGCACCCAGGCCAACTGTCAGCAACTGGCCTGCCAGCCATCCCGTCGACTGTGCATGGCGTACGCCGGGTGGCGATTTACACTGGTCCTTTCTACTTCCAGCCCGAACAGCCATGACCGCCTACGCTTACCGCCTGCTCAACGTTTTCGCCGAATCCACTTTCGGCGGCAATCCCCTGTGCGTATTCGAGGATGCGCGCGGGCTCGACGACGCCACCATGCAAGCCCTGGCGCTGCAGTTCAACTTGTCCGAGACCACCTTCATCCTGCCCTCCGGGCAAGCCAGCGCCCAGGTCCGGATTTTCACGCCGGGCTATGAGATGCGCTTTGCCGGCCATCCCACGCTGGGCACGGCGCATGTGGTGCGCGACTTGGCCGCTACCGGCGACGCGCTCACGCTCGAATTCAAGGCGGGCGTGGTTCCGGTGACCGCGCAGGGCGATGTGTGGACCTTCACGGCGCCGCATGCAGGCCAGCCGAAGACGGCGCCAGCCGGCCTGCCGGATGCGGAAATGGCCTCCCTGCTCGGCCTTGCCGAGTCCGACCTGCTGGCTTCGCCGATGTGGGTCGACACCGGCGCCGACCAGTTGCTGGTACCTGTGAAGCATGTCGACGCCGTGCGCCGCGCGCAGCCCGACAGCGCGCGCCTGGCGGCCTGGCCGCAGAGCAGCCTGGGCCGCAAGACCGCCTACGTCTTTGCCTTCGATCCCACGCGGCCGGAACAGGTGGTGGCGCGCTATTTCTTCACCAAGCAGGGCGGTGGCGTGGCCGAGGACCCGGGCACCGGATCGGCCTGCGCCAACCTGGGCGGCTGGCTGATCGCCAGCGGCCACGCGCTGCCGGCCGGATACCAGATCGCGCAGGGCGAGGCGGTCGACCGGCCGTGCACGCTGCGGCTGGAAGTCACCGCCGGGCAGGCCATCCGCGTGGGCGGACGCGTGATCGAACTGGGCCGCGGCACCATCAACCTGTAACGCGCGGCCCAATCGCGCATGGCGGCGAGGGGCCGGCAGGCGCGACAAACCACGCGCAGCTGCGTTACAGTGAGGTCCGCCCCGCCCATCAGCCCTGACGCGCCCCCCCCCACGCGCCCACCGACATGACCACGCCGCACGCCCTGACCACGCTGGCCGAACTGGAAGCCCACTACGCCCAGGCCAGCGAGGCCTCGCTCGCCAAGGAAGTCGATTACCTGCATTCGCACTACCGCGCCTTTGTCGAGGCCGCCCCGCTCTGCCTGCTCTCCACGGTGGGCGGGGAGTATGCCGAGTGCTCGCCGCGCGGCGACGCGCCCGGCTTTGTCCAGGTGCTCGACGAGCGCACCTTGCTGCTGCCGGACCGGCGCGGCAACAACCGCCTCGACAGCCTGCGCAACATCATCGCGGACCCGCGCGTGGGCTTGCTGTTCCTGATTCCCGGCGTGGACGAGACCATCCGGGTGGCCGGCACTGCCTATGTCTCGGTCGACCCGGCGCTGATCGCGCGCTGCATAGTGGATGGCAAGGCGCCGGCCACGGTGCTGGTGATCTCGATCCAGTCGGTGTTCTTCCAGTGCGCCCGCGCGCTGGTGCGATCCAGGTTGTGGAACCCGCAGACACAGGTGGCGCGCAGCAGCCTGCCGAGCAACGGCACTATCCTCGCCGCCGTGAGCCGGAATCCCTTCGACGGCGTCGCGTACGACGAGTCGCAGCCCGCCCGGATGAAGCAAACCCTGTATTGAGCCCATGTACACGCCAACCCACTTTGCCAGCACCGAAAGCGACGCCATCGACGAAGTCATGCGCCGCTACCCTTTCGCCACCCTGATCGGCCATGACGCCGACGGGCTGCCGTTCGCCACCCATCTGCCGGTGGTGGCGGAACGCAGCGGCGACGCCTGGCTGATCGAAGGCCATATGGCGCGCGCCAACCCGCACTGGCGCTGGCTGGAGCAGACGCCGCGCGCGCTCCTGGTATTCCAGGGCCCGCACGGCTATGTCTCGCCCGCGCTGTACGAACAGAAGCTGTCGGTGCCGACCTGGAACTACGTCGCCGTGCACGTGTACGCGGAAATCGCCACGATTCACGACGCCGATGCCAAGGATGCGCTGCTCAAGCGGCTGATCGCGCAAAACGAGCCCGGCTACGCCGCGCAATGGCGAGAACTGCCGGAGGATTTCCAGCAGAAGATGCTGGGCGCGATTGTCGGCCTGCGCATCGTGCCGACGCGAGTCGAAGCCAAGTTCAAGCTCAGCCAGAACCGCCCCGCGGCCGACCGCGCCCGCATTCTCGCCGCCCAGCAGGAAGGCAGCCCGATCGAGCGCGACATGGCGGCGTGGATGGCGCGCATGACGGGCGCCTGAAACGCTTAAGCCGGCTGCAACGCAACAGCCGCAACACCGCCCGCGCCGCTCAGGCGCGCGGCAGCCACTCCGGCGCATGCGTGCCCAGCGGCACCGAAGGCAGCGCCCAGTACGCGGGGGTCCCCGACAGGCGGCCCGCATGCGACACCACGCTCAAGTCGCCGAAGCCCGACGGCAATGTCACCATCAGGTCGGCCACATCCTCAAGCCGCTGGTCCGGCACCTGCAATCCCCCTTCCACCCGCCCCAGGCCACGCAGCCACTGGCCAACCTGCGCCAGCGACACCCGCACATGCCAGCTGCCTCCCTCGACGGCGCGCCGGTGCAGCGCAGCCATGGCGCCGAGCGCCAGCAGGTAGCCGGCGGCATGATCCAGCACCTGGGCCGGCAGCGGGCGCGGCTCGTCGCTGCCGGCTGCCTGCGCTTCCGCATGGTTGAAGCCGGTGGCGGTCTGCACCAGGGAATCGAAGCCGCGCTTGCCGGCCCACGGCCCGACGTGCCCGTAGGCGCTCAACGTCACATAGACGATGCCCGGCCGCGCCCGGGCCGCCGCCTCCGGCCCCACACCCAGTTCGGCGAGGCCATGCGGCCGGTAGCCCTGGACCAGCACATCCGCGCCGTGCAAAAGTTTGTGCAAGGCACGCTTATCGTCGGCATCGCGCAGGTCGAGCTGGCAGGCGCGCTTGCCGCGCCCGGTGTCGATCACCAGCGGTTCGATGGCAGGCAGGTGGGCGGAGGTGACCAGCAGTACGTCCGCGCCATGCGCGGCCAGGGTACGCCCGGCCACCGGGCCGGCAATGATGCGCGTGAAATCGAGCACGCGGACACCCGACAGCGGGCGCGCGCCGGCAGCGGCCAGCGCCGGCAACGGCTCCGGGAGCGCCTCGCCGATCCGCTCCAGGGTAAACGGGGGCAGGCCGCGCAGCGCCTGCCCCTGCGGATGCTGGTCCCACTCCTCGAAGCTGCGCATGGCGGCTACCACCAGGCCGGCTTCGGAGGCGGCAGCCTCGAAGGCCTCGGCCTCCCACCGTTGCAGGGCGGCTTCCACGGCGGCCCGCTCATGGGCGCAGCCCAGGATGCGCAGCACGCCATCGCGATGATGCGGGAAGTTGGTATGCAGGCGCACCCAGCGCCCGTCGCCGCAGCGGTAGGCGCCGGCGATCTTGTTCCACATCTCCGCCGCCGGGCCGCCCTCCACGCGCAGGTAGCGCTCGCTGCGGAATTCGGCCAGGGCGTGGCGCATGTCGATGGCAACATCCTGCCAGCGTCCGCTGCGCTGTTGCCACAGCGTGGCGGCGGCGAGCGCCGCGGCGCCCAGGCTCGCCTGGGCGGCAGTGCCCACGGCAAAGGACGACGGCAGCACCGGGTCGGTGCCGGTGAGTTGCAGCCGGCCCAGCGCTGCGGCGGGCATCCCGGCGGCCTGCCAGAGTCCGGCCACGGCTTCGGCCGGGGTCGGGCGGGAGGCAGCGGCAAGGGTTGGAGTCGGGGTTGAATTCGGCATGGCGGCGATGCTCCAGGGGGCGGATGCGCTCCCTCCATCCTAGGCCGCGGCGGCTGTTTTTGCGCTGCCGCGCGGAGATTGCACGACTCTGGCCGCCGGCACGGTAAAATCACCCGATCCGGCATTCCGCCATGCAATCGAGCAGCGCGGCGGGCTGCGCGCCAGACGCCGGCCGCCGCCCCGCCCCTGACTTAACCGCCCACCGGCGCCACCATGAGCAACGACCCCAAAGCCAACGACAACACGCCCGCCGCATCCAATTTCCTGCGCAGCATCATCGACCAGGACCTCACCGCCGGCACCTACGCCGGCCGCCAGGATGCCCAGGGCGAGCCGTTGCCCCCCGTCATCACCCGCTTCCCGCCGGAGCCCAACGGCTACCTGCACATCGGCCACGCCAAGAGCATCTGCGTGAACTTCGGCATGGCGCGCGACTACGGTGGCCGCTGCCACCTGCGCTTCGACGACACTAACCCGGTCAAGGAAGATACCGAATACGTTGACTCCATCATCGACGCGGTACACTGGCTCGGCTTCAGCTGGGACAGCACCGCCAAGGACGGCAGCCAGCAGCCCCACCTGTATTACGCCAGCGACTACTTCGACCAGCTCTACGCCTTCGCCGAAAAGCTGATCGAGCGCGGCGTGGCCTACGTGGACAGCCAGAGCGCCGAGCAGATCGCCGCCAACCGCGGCGACTTCTCCCGCCCGGGCACGCCTTCGCCGTTCCGCGACCGCAGCGTCGAGGAAAACCTGCAGCTGTTCCGCGACATGCGCGACGACAAGTACGCCGACGGCGAGCACGTGCTGCGCGCCAAGATCGACATGAACGCGCCCAATATCGTGATGCGCGACCCGGTGATCTACCGGATCCGCCACGCGCATCACCACCGCACGGGCGACAAGTGGTGCATCTACCCGATGTACGACTTCACGCACTGCATCTCGGACGCGCTGGAGAACATCACGCACTCGCTGTGCACGCTGGAGTTCGAGAACAACCGCCCGCTGTACGACTGGGTGCTGGCCCAGCTGCGCGAATGCGGCGTGTTCAGCGATCCGCTGCCGCACCAGTATGAATTCGCCCGCCTGAACCTGACCTACGCCATCACCAGCAAGCGCAAGCTGCTGCAACTGGTCGTTGAAAACCGCGTGGACGGCTGGGACGATCCGCGCATGCCCACCATCGTGGGCGTGCGCCGGCGCGGCTTTACGCCGGAATCGATCCAGTTGTTCTGCGATCGCATCGGCGTGGCCAAGTCCGATAGCTGGATCGACATGAGCACGCTGGAAGGCGCCGTGCGCGACGACCTCGATGCGCGCGCGGCGCGTGGCGCGGCCGTGCTGGATCCGCTCAAGCTGATCCTCGACAACTACCCCGAAGGCCAGAGCGACGACTGCACGGCGCCGGTGCATCCGAAGAAGCCGGAGCTGGGCATGCGCGTCTTCCCGCTCACGCGCGAGCTGTGGATCGAGCGCGACGACTTCAGCGAAGCACCGCCCAAGGGCTACTTCCGCCTGTTCGCGCCCAAGGACGGCACCCCGGGCAGCAAGGTGCGCCTGCGCCACGGCTACGTGATCGAATGCACGGGCGTGGACCGCGACGCCGACGGCAAGGTGATCGCCGTGCACGCCAACTACCTGCCCGAGACCAAGAGCGGCACGCCGGGCGCGGACAGCGTCAAGGTCAAGGGCAACATCCACTGGGTCAGCGTGGCGCATGCCTATGAGGCCGAGGTGCGCCTGTACGACCGTCTCTTCAACGACCCCAACCCGGATGCCGGCGGCAAGAACTTCCTCGACGCGCTGAACCCGGACTCCAAGAAGATCGTCACCGCCTACCTGGAACCCGGCCTGCAGCAAGCCGCCGCGGAAGACCGCTTCCAGTTCGAGCGCCAGGGCTACTTCGTGGCCGACCGGGTCGATTCGACGCCGGGCAAGCCGGTCTTCAACCGCATCGTCGGCTTGCGCGACAGCTGGGGGAAGTAAGCCCATGCAAACCGTAACCTTCCCGCTCGAAGGCGAGCATATCGCCCTGAACGACCTGCTCAAGGTGGCCGGCGTGTGCGACAGCGGCGGCGCCGGCAAGGCGCTGGTGGCGGCCGGCGAAGTGTCAGTCGACGGCGCGGTGGAATCGCGCAAGACCGCCAAGATCCGCGCCGGCCAGGTGGTCAGCGTGGCTGGCGTGAAGATCCGGGTAGTGGCGGCCTGACCGTCGCGGCCGCCGGTATGCCGGCGGCCGGCCAGCCGGCCATCGGGCGCGTGCTTCCAAGCAAAGGAAATGACAATGCCGATCGCATTCTGGTGTGTGCTGGTGGCAGGCATCCTGCCCGTGGTGACGGTTGGCATCGCCAAGGCGAGCGGAAACGCCTTCGACAACCACGATCCGCGCGGCTGGCTGGAAAAACAGGCCGGACGCGCCCGGCGCGCCGACATGGCGCACCGCAACCATTTCGAGGCCTTCCCCTTATTCGCCGCGGCGGTGCTGTGCGCCACCCACCTGCAGGCGCCTGCCGCGCGCATCGACGAGCTGGCGCTGGTCTTTGTCGCCGCGCGCATCCTGTACACGGTGTGCTACCTGGCCGATCGCGCCACCTTGCGCACGCTGTGCTGGACCATCGGCTTCCTGTCGGTGATCGGCATCTTCCTGCTGCCGGTGTTGGTGCACTGAGAATACCGGGGAGAGCGATCATGCGCTACCTGCCTGCCGTCCTTTGCGCGCTCTGCCTGCTGGCGCCGGCCCTGCCCGGCACGGCGCGGGCCGAGCCGGCCAGCTACGCGGTGGACCCGACCCATACCGTGGTGTACTTCGCCGCCAGCCATTTCGAGCGGACCTCGGTACGCGGGCGTTTCGGCAAGATCGACGGCCGCATCAGCTATGACGAAACCAGCGGCAGCGGCGCCATCGATTTTACGGTCGACGCCGACTCCGTCGATTCCGGCAACCGCACACTGGACGGCATCCTGCGCTCGGCCCAGTTCCTCGATGCGCAGAACTTCCCGGTGGTCCGGCTGCGCGCCAACCGCTTCGTGCAGGACGGCGGCCGCCTGGTGGCCGTGGAGGGAGAACTGAGCCTGCACGGCGTCACGCAACCGCTGCGGCTGGAAGCCGAGCGCTTCAGCTGTGGCGACATCTCGCTGTTTGGCATCAAGCGCCACGTTTGCGGCGGCGACTTCCGCGCGGTACTGTCGCGCAGCGCCTTTGGCATGACGCGCTTCCTGCCCGAGGTGAGCGATAGCGTGGTCCTGACGATCTCGGTGGAAGCCATGCCGGCCGCGTCGGCACCGAAGTGACATAAACATCACAAATAGTTTTCCGCATCACCGCCAGATGTCGACCCGGAGACGCCTGAAGAGCCGGCTTCTTCTGTAAAATCAGCGGTTTGCATTTTTCCGGCGGGCCCATTTTTCCCGGTCTCCGCCTGAACGGGAAACCCGAAAACAATGATCACGATTCAAGTTGGGGATGTGGTGGCGGCGTCGCTGGCGGCCGCGGGCGCCTGCCTGATCTGCAGCATCCCGATGGCGTTCCTGCGCCGCTTTCCGGCCTGGGCGTTACGTACCTATGGCCGCCGCGCGCTGCTGGTGCCGTTGCTGATCCTGCCGGTGGGAAGCTGGCTGGCAGGGCTGGCGCTGTCGGGGCAGATCGACAGTCCCGCCGGCCACGCCATGGTGGTGGCAACCGCCTTTCTCTGCCTGACCCTGGCCTCGGCGCTGCTGCGCTACTACCTGAGCGATTTCCGAAAGTCCCGCTAAAGCGAGCGGCGTCCATCGCGGCGCCAATGTTCGCGCCAGGCCATCCATGAGCACGCCCCAGCGCTTTGACATCGAAACCGGCGCCGAGACACTGGCCGCCGACCGCATCGACGCCGGCAACGGCGCGAACTGCCTGCTGCTGCATGGCGCCGGCGCCAGCCACCGCGCGCGCTGGCTGGCGTTGCGGCAAGCGCTCGCCGCCCAGGGCGTGGGCAGCATCGCCTTCGATTTTTCCGGCCACGGCGAAAGCTCGGCGCGCACGCCCAACTCGCTGGTCAAGCGCCAGTGCGAAGCCGAAGCGGCGCTGGCCCATCTGAATGGCGCTGGTCCCCGCGCCTTGATCGGCATCAGCATGAGCGGCGAAATCGCCGTGCGGCTGGCCGCCGGTCCGCGCAACCGGATCGACCGGCTGCTGACACTGGTGGGCGCCGCCTACGACCCCGCCGCTTTCGAACTGCCCTTCGGCCCGGCCTTTACCGCCGTACTGCGCACGCCCGGCAGCTGGCGCGCCTCGCTCGCCTTTGAACGGATCGCGCAATTCCGCGGCCGCCTGACCCTGGTACGCGGCGCCGAAGACAAAATCATCCCCGCGGGCGTTGCCGACACGCTTGCCGCCCGTGCCGGCCTGGCCGAACGGGTGGAAGTGATCGACCTGCCCGGCACCGGCCACTTGCTGGGCGAAGCCTGGCAAAACCAGCCCGGCTTCGCCGCCAGGCTGAGCGCGATCGCGCTGGGCGCCGTGGGCGCCTGAGCCCATTCCAGGCGGCATGGCAGGCACCCGGTACGGTGTCGTTGCGAACGCCGCGTCCGATTCACGTATGATGCGGCCTTTCGCTTCTCGCAGCATTTGCCGCTCCCGCTTCCTTCATGGCACTTAAATCCACCATCTACAAGGCCGAACTGTCCGTGTCCGACATGGACCGGCCCTACTACGGCAGCCACGCCCTGACCATCGCGAAGCATCCGTCCGAGAACGATGCGCGCATGATGGTGCGGCTGCTGGCCTTTGCCTGCGAAGCCAGCGAGACGTTGACCTTCACCCGCGGCCTGGACGAGCCCGACGAGCCGGACCTGTGGGAAAAGACCCTGACCGGCGAGATCGCGCATTGGATCGAGCTGGGCCAGCCGGACGAGTCGCGCCTGAAGCGCGCCGCCGCGCGCGCCGATCGCGTCACCGTGTTCACCTACAATGGTGCGAGCGCGCGCGAATGGTGGAAAGGCATGGCCGGCAAGGCCGGCAAGCTGCGCAACGTGACCATCTACAATGTGCCGGCCGAGGCGGTGGAAGCACTCGCCGCCCTGGCCCAGCGCGCCATGCGGTTGTCCGTAACGATCCAGGACAGCGAGATCTGGGTCAGCGACGACGACCACAACGTCCGCATTACGCTTGAGGTCCTGCAACAGCCCCAGGGCTAAGCCCGGCGCCCGAGCGGTTTTCGCGTTGCCAGCATTACCAAGTTCAGAATTACCCATCCGCCCGGTGCGGCCGGCATGCCGCCGGCCTCACCGAACCCGTGACCCTCGCTGATACAGCACAAGGAAGCCATCCATGAATACCACTCCCTCCGGCCTGCAATATGAAGACACCGTCACCGGCGAAGGCGCCGAAGCCACGGCAGGCAAGCATGTCACGGTGCATTACACCGGCTGGCTCTATGAGAACGGCCAGGCTGGCCGCAAGTTCGATTCGAGCAAGGACCGCAACGACCCGTTCGTGTTCCCGCTGGGCGCCGGCCACGTCATCCGCGGCTGGGATGAAGGCGTGCAAGGCATGAAGGTGGGCGGCACGCGCCGCCTGGTGATCCCCGCCGATCTGGGCTACGGCGCGCGCGGCGCGGGCGGCGTGATTCCGCCGAACGCCACGCTGCTGTTCGAAGTGGAACTGCTGGCGGTCTGATCGCCTGGGCGCCGCCCCGGCGGCGGCCACCGGCATCCCATCCCGCGCGGATGGTACAAGCAAGAGGGGCGCCCGCGGGCGCCCCTCTTGCGTTCCGGCCCGCGCGTTCAGAAACTGATCGCCGCGCTGCTCACGTCGACCCGCACCTTGTCACGGTCCAGCAGGCGCGCGGCATGGCGCGCATAGTCCTGGGCCCAGGCGGCATCGCTGGCGAAACGCTGCTCGCCGGAGAACTTGGCCACGCTCAGGATCTTGTCGATCACCAGCACCTTGCCCACCGGGCTGGAAGCCTGGCAATCGAGTTCGGCATATTCGCGGTCGAACCAGCGCCAGCCAGCGTCCTCGGTAACCGCCGCCAGCTCGGCGTCGCCAATCGTGAAGCCAAATTCCTTGCCGGTACCGAAAACTACCGTGAGCGTGCGCGCCATAGCCTGATCTCCTGGTTGATGCCACATTGTAAAGACATAGCGGCCGGTACCGCCACCTCGCCCTGGCAGATTGGCCGGCCAAGGGTACCTGCCGAATCTCGGCATGACCGTTGTCTATCGCATACAACCAGCCGGAGCTTGCAGAGATTTCTGCACGCCATGTGGTTTCCATGCCGCCTGCCGCGCGGCTTTGGATTATGCTTGCACCATGGCCATCACCCGACAAGATCTCGAAACGGATCGGCTGCGTGCTTCACTTTGCAGCACGCCGGTGGCTTCCTCGCTACTTCCCGAAGAAGCTTTCGAACGCTCGCTACGCGCTACGCTGGAGCAGCGGCCGGATACGCCCGGGCTGGCAGGCGATGTCTGGGTGTTCGGCTACGGCTCGCTGATCTGGAACCCGATGGTGATTCACACGGACCGCCGGCTGGCCAGCGTGCACGGCTACCATCGCGGCTTCTACCTGTATTCGCGCATCAATCGCGGCACCTGGGACAACCCCGGCCTGGTGCTCGGCCTGGACCGTGGCGGTTCTTGCCAGGGCATCGTCTTCCGCATCCCCCATCACATGATCGAGCAGGAATTCCGCCTGCTGTGGCGCCGCGAGATGCTCACCGGCGCCTATCATCCGCGCTGGCTCAACGTAAAAATGAACGGTTGCCCGCCGCAGCGCGCGCTGGCCTTCGTGATGAACCGCTCGCATGAGGCCTATGCCGGGCGCCTGCCCGACGACAGCGTGGTGGCTCGCCTGCGTCACGCCTGCGGCCTCTACGGGCCGGCGCGCGAATACCTGCAGCAGACGCTGCTGGGCCTTGCCACCAACGGCGTCGACGATCCCTACCTTGGCCGGTTATGGCGCCGGCTGCAGGATACGGATGCCACGGCCGCACAGGCTTTCAGCGAAACCGCCTGACCCGGGAGCCACCAGGATGCCGCGCACTTCCGCCCGCCCCCGCCGACTGGTGCTTGCCGAAGTGTTGGGACTGACCGGCCTGCTGATGGGCGGTGCGCTGCTGGCCGGCCCCGGCGGAACGAGCCTGGCGGCGCGCCCCGCCGGCAGCGGCCCGGCCCAGGCCTCGCCGCGCTCGCACGCGCAAGGCGCCGGCTCCGCCACCACCGCGCACGATGGCGTGGGCGGGCTCGACCGCAACCTGATCGCGGCAGCGACGCTGGGCGACCTCGAACTGGTCAAGCGCTTGCTGGCGGCCGGCGCTTCGGCCCAGACCACCGACGAACGGGGCCGCAGCGCCCTGCTGGTGGCGGTCTATAGCCGGCACACCGAAGTGGCGAAGGCGCTGGTGGCGGCTGGCGCCGACGTCAACCGCAAGGACATCGAATCCAACAGCCCCTTCCTGCTGGCCGCGGCCACTGGGCAGCTTGAAATGGTACAGCTGGCGCTCACGCATGGCGCGGACCTCACCAGCACCGACATCAACGACAGCACCGCCTTGATCGTAGCCTGCGAACATGGCAATACCGAAGTGGTGAAGGTGCTGCTGAAGGCTGGCGTCGCGGTCGACCATGTCAACCGTCAGGGCTGGACCGCCCTGCTGGAAACCATCGTCATGGGCGATGGCAGCGCGCGCTATGAAGACACGGTGCAGTTGCTGCTCGACGCTGGCGCGGACGCCAACCTTCCCGACCGCGACGGCACCTCGCCGACCCGCCACGCGCGCGAGCGCAGCTACAAGACCATGGTGAAGATGCTGGTGCGCGTGCGCGGGCACTGATGTACCCGCGCACGCCTCGCTGGTTTGCCCCGGGGCGTGCCCGAGGCGTAGCGCCATGGGGTCAGGCCGCAGCCGGCTGGGATCCCGCGTTGCGAGCATTCTCGCTTTCCTGCAACGCGCGCCACATCACCTTGCCGGTGCCCGACTTGGGCAGCGCGTCGACGAACTCCACCACGCGCGGGTACTTGTAGGCCGCCATATTCTCCTTGGCCCACTCGATGATGTCCTCGGGCGTGGTCTTGCCCCTGGCATGTGTCTTTAGCACCACCACCGCCTTCACCGTTTCACCGCGGTAGGCATCGCGCGTGCCGATGATGCAGGCCTCCTGCACATCGGGATGCTTGTACAGCAGGTTCTCGACCTCGGCCGGCCACACCTTGAAGCCCGAGGCATTGATCATGCGCTTGAGCCGGTCGGTAAGGAAGTAGTAGCCCTCCTCGTCCATGCGGCCCAGGTCGCCGGTGCGGAAGAAAGTCTTGCCCTCGAACTCGATAAAGGCATCGCGCGTGGCATCCGGCTTGCGCCAGTAGCCCTTGAACACCTGCGGGCCGCACACGATGATCTCGCCGACCTCATTGACCGCCACCTCTTTGAGCGTGACCGGGTCGATCACGCGCGCATCGGTATTGAAGCTCGGCACGCCCAGGCACTGCAGCTTGGGCCGGTCGCCCGGGTTGCTGTGGGTCGGGGCCATGGTCTCGGACAATCCATAGCCTTCAATGTAGTTCAGGCCGAACTGCTGCTTCAGGCGCTCGGCCACCGCCTGCGGCATCGCCGCGCCGCCGCCGCCGATATAGCGCAGGCTCGACAGGTCGAACTGGTCGAGATTCGGGCTGCCCAGGAAGTCGATGACCATGGTCGGGATGTTGGTCCAGTGCGTGACCTGGTAGCGCGAGATCAGCCGGCCCGCGACTTCACGGTCCCAGCGCGGCAGCATGACCACGGTGGCACCGCTGTAGATCGGGCCGTTCATGCCGTACTGCATGCCGGTCACGTGGAACAGCGGCAGCACCGACAGGATCGTCGACTCCGCGCCGCTGCCGCTCCAGATGCCACCCCCGACCACGTTATGCATGACGGACCGGTGGGTATGGATGCAACCCTTGGGGAAACCGGTGGTGCCCGAGGTATAGGGCATCACCGCCATGTCGTCCGGGCCGGCGGTATGCGGTCCGGGCACCCGTTGCGCGGCGAGCGCCTCGGCCCACGGCGTAGCGCCGGCGGGCAGCGGATGCCGGGTGGTCAGCCAGGCTGCCGGGGCGTCTTCCGGGTTTTCGTAGCTGGCCGGCAGCGCATCGCTGTATTGCGTGACCAGCAGATGCTGCAGGCGCTCACCGGCCGGTAGCTCGGCGTTGGCCTGCTCGGCCCCGCCGGCGAGATCCGCGCTGCAGATCGCCACGGTGGCCTGCGCATCGCTGATGTAATGCTTGAATTCCTCGGTACGGTTCATCGGGTTCACCGGCACGACCACGGCGTCCGCGCGCAGGATCGCGTAGTAGGCAATGATGAATTGCGGACAGTTCTGCATGTAGAGCAGCACCCGGTCGCCCTTCTTCACGCCCGCCTTTTGCTGCAGCCAGCCCGCCACTGCACTGGCCTGGGCTTCCAGCGCCCGGAACGTGATGGCGTTACCGAAATACCGGATGGCTGCCTTGTCGGGGTAGCGCCGCGCGGAGACCACCAGGTTGTACCAGAGCGAGGTCTCCGGCAGCACGATCTCGGTGGGCGCGCGCTTGGGCCAGAACTGGAAATGCGGGCGCGCGGGCTGGGTGGTCTGCATAAGGGTCTCCTGTGCGGTCTGTCCGACCTGGTCTTGGAATGCAAGTGAAGCAATGAAGCAATGAAGCAATGAAGCAATGAAGCAATGAAGCAATGAAGCAATGAATATAACCGAACGACCGTTCTATTTTCAATCCATCGCTTACCCTTGCCCATCGTTGCTTCGATGGGCCACGGTTGCAATCGGCGGGTCTCGCCCCAAAATGCGGGAGGTCGGCGCGCAAGGCGCGTCATTGCGCGTTATCCCTCGCGGCCCCGCCGCGGCTGTGCCACTTTCGAGACTAAGCCATGAGTGACGTAACCCTGCAGAATTTCGAGACGGACGTGATCGAGACGTCGCGCCACATCCCGGTGCTGGTGGATTTCTGGGCGCCCTGGTGCGGCCCTTGCCGCACCCTCGGGCCGATGCTGGAAAAGCTCGAAGGGGAAGCCGCCGGCAAATGGCGGCTGGCCAAGGTGAACGTGGATGAAAACCAGGAACTGGCGGCACATTTCGGCGTGCGCAGCATTCCGCACGTGGTGGCATTTGCCGACGGCAAGGCGGTCGACCAGTTCACCGGCGTGCTGCCCGAGTCCGGCCTGCGTGAGTTTATTGCCCGCGTGATGCCCGATCCGGGCCAGGTGGCCCTGCGCGCCGCACTCGATCACGCCGCCGTGGGCGAACGCGACGCTGCCAGGTCAGCCTTCCAGGCGGCGCTGGCGTTCGATCCCGGCTTTGACGCGGCTCGCCTCGAGTACATCGGCTTCCTGCTCGACGAGGACGCCCTGGACCAGGCCCAGGCGGAGTTCGGCATGCTGTCGCCGGGCGCGGCCCAGGAGGACGGTTACGCGGCATTGCGCACCCGGATCGAGGCCATGCGCGGCGTCTCCGACCTGCCCGACGCAGCCACGCTGGAGGCCCGCGTCGCCGCTGCGCCCGGCGACCTGCAGGCGCGGCTGGACCTGGCCCGCGCGCTGATCGCGCATCGGCAATACGAGAAGGCGCTGGAACAACTGCTGGCCATCGTGCGGACGGACCGCACCTTCGAGGACGATATCGGGCGCACGGCAATGCTATCGGTATTCACGCTGATGAGCGACCAGCCCGAAGCGGTTGCGCGCTGGCGCCGGCTGCTGGCCTCGGCGCTCAATTAAACTGCCGGGTGCGTGCGGCGGGCCGGGCCCGCCGCCTTACCTGGCCCCGCCGCCCCTGCTCGCCTTGATCCTGTTCTCGCCGTGACCGCTTCCCCGCCCCGCCTGACCGATTTCCAGACCGCCCCCGAACCGCTGCCCAGCCATGACCGGCCGCGCCCCGACCGGCTGGTCGCCGGCAACCCGGACCGCACCACCTGGACGCACTACAGCGCCAGCCAGGGAGATTTCGATTGCGGTATCTGGGCTTGCGAACCGGGTGCCTGGCGCATTGCCTTCCCGGCGGGCAAAGAGGAATTTTTCCATGTCATCAGCGGACGCCTGCGCATCAGCGACGACGCGGGCAATGCCCGCGAATTCGGCCCCGGCGACGCCTGCGTGATCCCGGCAGGCTTCACCGGCCTGTTCGAGGTGCTCGAAGCGGTGCGCAAGCACTTTGTCGTGCTGGACCGCGCGGCTGCCAAGGCAGACTAAACCACCTGTTCGGACGGTGCCTCGATCAGCGTGAAGCCGTTCTCGCGCATGTGGCTGACCATCATCGCGTCCATGCCCTTCACATGCTGGTCGAACCAGCCCGGCAGTTCCGACAGCAGGCGCCGGCCGAGCGCCAGGTCTCCCTGCGCCACTTTCTCGCGTACCGCGCCAGCCACCGCCAGCACCTGCTGGTGCTCGCCGCGATGGCAATGCTGCGGGCCGAAGGCCATCGCCTCCATCCACGCTTCCTCCTGTCCGAAATGATGGCGGGTGTGATCGATCCACTCGTCCAGCGCCACCAGGAAACGGGCATCGTCCGCGCGCGTGGCGGCATCCAGCAGTTGCACGAATTCGGCGTGGGTGGCGTCGGTCACCGGCTCGCCCAGCAACAGGTCGGGGGCCAGGGTGGCGGTGCTTGGGGAGGAGGAATCGGTCATATCGGGAGGACAAAAGCGCGCAAACCGCAAGGATACCGAATCCACGGAGGGCGGGGCTGATCCAGGACAAATCCCTGCGCGGCGGGGGCAGCCCGCGCCCGCGGGTTATGCTGACGGCTGGCGCTTTCCTCTCACCACGCTGCCCCCTGGCTTCCCATGCCCCGACTGCTCTTCTTCTGCGGCCATGCCGGCACCGGCAAGACCACACTGGCCCACCGCCTGATCGGCCCGCTGATGCAGGCCACCGGCGAGCCGTTCTGCCTGCTCGACAAGGACACGCTTTATGGCGCCTACAGCGCCGCGGCGATGGGCGCCTTGACCGGCGACCCGAACGACCGCGACAGCCCGACCTACCTCAAGCATCTGCGCAATGCCGAATACCACGGCCTGCTGGATACTGCGCGCGAGAATCTCGCGCTGGGCATCAGTGTGATCGTCGTGGGTCCGCTATCGCGCGAGGTGCGCGACCATCTGCTGCACGACCCCGACTGGCTGCGCGTGCCCGCCGGCACCAGGGTACGCACGCTGTGGGTGCACCTGCCGGAAGACGAGGCCCGCGCCCGCATCGTGCGGCGCGGCAACCCCAACGACGCCTACAAGCTGGCGCACTGGGACGACTACCGCACGCGGCGCTTCATGCCCGCACCGGAGCAGTACCCCGAACTGGCCTACTTCGACAACACCGCGCCGGGCGAGGCCGAACTGGCCGCCCTGCTGGCGCGCCTTGCGGCGTGACGCGAGAGTTCAGTCGGGCGCCGTGAGGGCGGCCAGCACACTCGAAGCCGCCACCATCCCGAACACCGCGGTCACCGCCACCGAGGAGCCAAAGCCGGCGCAGGCCAGCCCCTGCGGGCCGGCCGGTGGCGCGGTTGGCATGGCTGGCGTGCCTTCCGGGGCCTCGTCGATTTCGCAGGACTGCTGCTCGGGCTCGGGATAGCGCAAGGGCTCGTCCGAGTAGACCGCGTCGATGCCGAACTTTCTCTTGGGATTGCGCGGCCAGCCCCAGTCCTTGCGCAGGCTGGAGCGCACCTTGGCCAGCAGCGGGTCCTGGACGGTGCGGGAGAAATCGACGACGCGGATACGGGTCGGGTCGAGCTGGCCGCCGGCACCGCCGCAGGTGATGATGCGCCGGCCCTCGCGGCGCGCCCAGCCCAGCATGGCTATCTTGACCTTGACCGAATCGATCGCGTCGATGATGTAGTCGTACCCGCCAAGCAGTTCCACCACATTGTCCGGGGTAACGAAATCGTCAACCTGCGTGACCTGGCAGCGCGGGTTGATCTGCACCATGCGCTCGGCCATGGCCTGCACCTTGGCGCGCCCATAGGCATCGCCCAGCGCGTGGATCTGGCGGTTGGTATTGGATAGCGCGATATGGTCGAGATCGATCAGCGTGACGCGGCCGACCGCGTTGCGCGCCAGCGCCTCGGCCGCCCAGCTGCCCACCCCGCCGATGCCGACCACGCAGACGTTCGCCGCCTCCAGCCGCGCCAGGCCCTCCGCGCCGTACAGGCGCGCCACGCCGCCGAAACGGCGGTGGTAGTCCTCCTCCTCCGGGCTCTCGTGGGTAAGGGCCGGCGGCAGTTGCGCCAGTTCCGGCGGGACGGAGGTTTCCGGGAGGAGGTTGCTCATTTCTTGCTCGAAGCTTGCTGGTTTTGAAGAGAGACTGCGGGGAAAAGCGCGCGTTGAGGCACCTTGTCAGCCAAGCGCCGACAGGAGAACGGGGCGCGCAACTATACAATACCCACAGCTGTGGTTCGACCGCCGCATTGTCTCGCAGACAGCGCGCGGCTGCCCGCGCCAATCAGGAAACCGACCCCATGCCCGTGCGCCGCAAGGCCATTCTCTGGAGTGTACTGACACCGCTGGTGCTTATCGCCGCGCTCGTCGTGGTGATTCTGACCTTCGACTGGAACCGCCTCAAGCCGTGGCTTAACCAGAAGGTCTCGGAGGCCATCGGCCGGCCTTTCGCCGTCAACGGCGACCTGGCCCTGACCTGGCGCGGCGCCGAGGGCGAAACCGGCTGGCATACCTGGGTGCCCTGGCCGCGCCTTTCCGCGCGCGATATCACCATTGGCAACCCGGAGTGGGGCCGCGAGCCCAACTTCGCCACCGTGCGCGAACTGATCTTCGTGCTGCGCCCGGTGCCGCTGCTCTCCCGTCGGATCGCGATTCCCACCATCGTCGTAGACAGTCCCGTAGTCTGGCTGGAGCGGCTGGCGGACCAGCGCAACAACTGGACCTTCGCCACCCCCGCAAGCAAGACGCCTTCGCAATGGCGGCTGGATATCGGCGAAGTGGCGCTGGTGCGCGGCGATCTAGCCCTGACCGACAAGGCGATGAAAATCGAACTGCAGGCGCGCCTGGACACCATCGCCGACGCGGCCCTCTATGAGAAGACCCGCGACGGCGCGCTGATCGCGCCGCCGGCATCCGGGGCCGGCACGGGGGCCGCCAGTTCCATCGGCGCATCCGGCCACGCCGGCGGCACAAGCAGTGCAAGCAGCGCCGGCGGCCCGCGCTACGGCATCCGCTGGAAGGCCACGGGCCGCTACAACGAGGCCACCATCAACGCCAGCGGCAAGGCCGGTACCGTACTGAGCCTGCGCAACGCAGACGTGCCCTTTCCCTTGCAGGCCGATGTGCGGGTCGGCAATACGCGCGCGGTGGTGGAGGGCACGCTGACCAACCCTGCCCACTTCGGTGCGCTGGACATGCACCTGCAACTGTCGGGCGACAATATGGCCAAGCTCTACGCGCTGACCGGCATCGTGCTGCCGAGCACCCCGCCCTACGAAACCCGCGGCCGGCTCGTTGCCACACTGCGCAAGGGCGCATCGGAATACCGCTACGAAAAGTTCACCGGCCGCGTCGGCGGCAGCGACCTGAACGGCTCGCTCACGTTCACCCAGCGCCAGCCGCGCGCCCTGCTGTCCGGCGAGCTGGAATCGAACCAGCTGCGCTTCGAAGACCTGGCCCCGCTGATCGGCGCGGACGCCAAGCCCGGGCAGGCTGCCTCGGACAGCACGGTGCGCCAGCCCGCGGACAAGGCCCTGCCGGTAGCGCCATTCCGCACGGAGCGCTGGGACAGCATCGACGCCGACGTGAAGTTCACGGGCAACCGCATCATCCGCACCACCGACCTGCCGATCACCGACCTCGTCACCCATCTGAAGCTCAACGATGGCGTGCTCACGCTCGACCCGCTGAATTTCGGCGTGGCGGGCGGCAACCTGACGTCGTCGCTGCAACTCGACGGCAAGCGCGAGCCGCTGGCCGCCACCATCGACATAAAGGCGCGCCATCTCCAGCTCAAGCAACTGTTCCCGAAGTTCGAGACGATGCGCGCCAGCATCGGCGAGCTCAACGGCAGCGCCAGACTGAGCGCCACCGGCAACTCGGTGGCCACGCTGCTGGGCACGTCCAATGGCGAAGCCAAGCTGCTGGTGGAGAACGGCACCATCAGCAAGTTCCTGCTGGAGGCAATGGGCCTGAACGTGGGCAGCGTCGTGATCCGCAAGCTGTTCGGCGACAAGCCGGTGCAGATCAACTGCGGCGTCAGCGATTTCACTTTCACCAAGGGGGTGGCCCGCGCGCGCACCTTCGTCCTCGACACCCAGGACGCGGTGATCGAGACCAGCGGCGCCGTCGACCTCGCCAGCGAGCGGCTTGCGCTCACCATCCGGCCCGAGTCCAAAGGACTGCGCATTCTTTCGCTGCGTTCGCCGCTCTACGTGGGCGGCACGCTGAAGAAGCCATCGGTCAGCCCGGACATCGGCGTGCTGGCCTTGCGCGCCGGCGGCGTGGTGGCGCTGGCGCTGGTGGCGCCGGTCGGCGCCGCCATCCTGCCGCTGATCGACCTTTCCACCGCCGACGAGAGCAGCCAGTGCGGCAAACTGCTGGCGGAAATCCGCAAGCGCCCCACCGCGCCGCCGCCCGGCCAGGCCTATCAGGACCCGGGCACAGGCAGCACAACAGGCAAGACCGGCCAGAGCGCCGGCCCCCCGCCCTCGCCCGACGCACAGGCCGCGCCCGCCCGGCCAGCGGGTCCCGCGCGTCCCACCCCACCTCAACGCGCTACGCCAGACGCTTCCCTGTACCAGGGCGGCTAAGCCGTGCCGGGCTGCCGCCCCGGCGTTGCCTGTCGGCGACACGCACCCACTGACGAGCGTGTTCCGCGACGCAATTTCGCAACACTTTGGTGCATAAGCACAGTCTGTCGTTGTATATCGCCCACGCCGCTCGCATAATTAAACGGCCATTTACAACGAAGTCTTCAATACATGGCACGAAGCGGATGTCCGGCGGCGGATTGATTCCGGCGTTGGAGTCCTTCTTGGGTGCGGTTTCGGCCGCACTTGTTTTTTCCGATTTCCTTCCAGCCCCCGCCCCAGCATGACGCCGCTACACGCCACCGTCCCGCCGATCAGTTGCCTGATCGCGCTAACGGTGTGCAACCACGTGGCCTTCAATGCCAGCCGCGTGGTGGTGTCGCTGTTCGCCCTCTCGCTCAAAGCCTCGACCGTCACGCTCGGCATCCTGATGTCGCTGTATGCGCTGCTGCCGATGCTGCTCGCCATCCACGCCGGCAAACGCATCGACGAGATCGGCCCGCGCAAGCCGATGACGGCGGGCTCGCTGATGGTGGTTGCGGGCACGCTGCTGCCGGCGGTGTGGCCGGACATTGCGGCGCTCTATCTCTCCTGCGCCCTGATCGGCGTTGGCTTCATGCTGGTGCAGGTCGCCATGCAGTTGCTGATCGGGCAGATTTCCACCGATGCCACGCGGCTGCGCAACTACACGCTGCACGCGCTGGGCTTGTCGTTCTCCGGCACGCTGGGCCCGGTCGTGATGGGCTACGTGATCGAACACGCCGGCTACCGCCCGGCCTTCTTCGTGCTGGTGGCGGTAGCGGCAATCGGCGTGCTTGGCTTGCACCTGGTGCGCGGACGGCTGCCGGCACAGGGCGGGCGGGCCGCGCGCGGCGCGATCGTGGACGGCACGCGCAACTCCACGCTGAGCCTGCTCGCGCATCCGGAACTGCGCGCGGTCTTTATCGCCAGCGCGGTCCTGTCCGCGGCCTGGGACCTGCACGCTTTCCTGATTCCCATCCAGGGCACCCGGGTCGGCCTCTCGCCCTCGTCGATCGGCTGGGTGCTGGGCGCCTTTGCCATTGCCACCTTTGCCATCCGCGTGGCGATGCCGCTGGTGTCGCGCCGGCTGTCCGAATGGAAGGTGATTCGCGTCGCATTGCTGGTCGGCGCGGTGGCCTACCTGATCTATCCCTTCGTCACCGCGTTCTGGCTGATGTGCTGCCTGGCCTTCCTGCTCGGGCTGGCGCTGGGCAGCGCCCAGCCCAACGTCATGAACATCCTGCATACGGCCTCGCCCACCGGGCGCGCCGGTGAGGCGCTGGGCCTGCGCTCGGCCGTGCTCAATACCAGCCAGGTGGTGTGGCCGCTGACCTTCGGCGTGGTCGGCACGGCACTTGGCATGTTGCCGATCTTCCTGTCGATGGCCGGCGCGATGGGTGTGGCGGGCTACTACTCGCGCGGCCAGGCCCGCAAGCTGCCTCCGCCGCCGGCCTGAAGCGCAAGCGGCCTCGCCGGCGACTTGCGCGCGCGCAAATGCGGCTTGCTTCGCTTTCGCTATACTCAAAGCAGACAGGCCGCACGCGCAGGGCGCCTGCCCGCGCGCGGCCTGCTGACTCGATACCTGATCCGACATGACCCAACTCGCCGACCTCCGCCGCACCTACGTACTCGGATCGCTGTCCGAATCCGATGTGGCGTCCGATCCCATCAGCCAGTTCCAGCACTGGTTCGATGAAGCCATCCACGCCAAGCTCCCCGAGCCCAATGCCATGACGCTGGCCACCGTCGACGCCGACGGCCAGCCCTCGGCACGCATCGTGCTGCTCAAGGGCATGGATGCAATGGGCTTCACCTTCTTCACCAACTACGAAAGCCGCAAAGGCCTCGACATTGCCGCCAACCCACGCGCGGCGCTGCTGTTCCACTGGGTGCAACTGGAGCGCCAGGTACGCGTGGAAGGCCGCGTTGAAAAAGTTACCGAAACCGAGAGCGATGCCTATTACGCAACACGGCCACTTGGCTCACGCCTCGGCGCGTGGGCCTCGGAGCAAAGCCGCGAGGTAGCGGACCGCACGATACTGGAGCAGCGCGAAGCGGATTTCCGCGCCAAGTTCGGCGATAACCCGCCGCGCCCGGCGCACTGGGGTGGCTATCGCGTGGTGCCGACCCGGATCGAGTTCTGGCAGGGGCGGCCTTCGCGCCTGCACGACCGGATCGCCTACCGGCTGCAGGCGGATGGTGCCTGGCAGATCGTGCGCCTGTCGCCCTGAACGCGGTGCCGGCCGCCAAGGCCGCGCACTGCACAATATTAGGATTTGTCGTAAAGTGGATAAAGGTCGCCACCGGGAGGCGGCGGCCGCCACGAGCAGGCCCCGCCTGCCCGCTGCTGTGAGTTCGAGGAGTGTGCCGCAACCTGTCAGGAGGGAGGCCGCATGTTTTTCAAGCAAGCACTGGACAAGCAACTGGACCACTGGATCGCCGATCTGCGCGATCGGGCCAATCTCCCCGTCAGGCTGCGCCTGTGGAACGGCAACGAGTATCCGCTCGGCCGCTTCGAGCAGCCGGCGGTGACGCTCACGGTACGCGAGGCGGGCGCGCTACCCCTGCTGCTGACGCCCAGCCTGGATAATCTCGGCGAAGCCTATGTGCAGGAGAAAATCGATCTCGACGGCAAGCTGAGCGACATCATCGCCGTGGCTTACCGCTTCTCGGCGGCCGCCAGCGCACAGGCCGGCGGCGCGCTGGCGCGGGTGGCACGGCACTTCGCGCACACCAAGGCAGCCGACAAAGCCTCCATCCAGTATCACTACGACGTTTCCAATGAGTTCTACCGGCTCTGGCTCGATCCGGGCATGGTCTATTCCTGCGCCTATTTCGAGCATGGCAACGAAGACCTCGCCACCGCGCAGCGCAAGAAGATCGACCACATCCTGACCAAGATCCGGCTGCAGCCAGGCCAGACCCTGCTCGATATCGGCTGCGGCTGGGGCGCGCTGGTGATGCGCGCGGCGGATAAGTTCGGCGCGCGCTGCGTGGGCATCACGCTGTCGCAGAACCAGTTCGACCTGGCCACCGAACGCGTCAGGCAGGCAGGGCTGTTGGACCGCATCGAGATCCGCCTGCAGGATTACCGCGATACCGCGGGCACCTTTGACCGCATCACCAGCGTCGGCATGTTCGAGCATGTGGGCAAAAACAACCTGACCGCTTACTTCAGCCGCATGCGCGATTTGCTGGCCGACGACGGCTACGCCATGAACCATGGCATCACGTCGCCCGATCCCGACAGCGGCGCCACGCCCATGGACGGCTCCGAGTTCATGGATCGCTACGTCTTCCCGCAGGGCGAGCTGCCGCACATCGGCATGGTGCTCAACACGCTGCAGCGCGGGGGCCTGGAGGCCACCGATGTCGAACTGATTCGCGGCCACTACACGCGCACGCTGCGCCACTGGGCGGATAACTTCGAAGCCCAGGGTGATACCATCCGCGCCATGGTGGGCGAAAAAAAGTACCGCATCTGGCGCATCTACCTGGCAGGATGCGGGCATGCCTTCGACACCGAGAAGATGTCGATCTACCAGGTGGTTTGCCACAAGGCCGGCCTGTCGTCGCAGAGCTTGCCCTGGTCGCGTCGCTATATCTACGACAAATCGCTTGACTGAAGCTACTTGACTGAAGACCTGTTCGGCGGCCTGCCGGAGCCAGCGGCGCCGCCCGCTCCCGGCACTACCGCAACCAATGCCGGGGCGAACCCGGCAACGCCTGCCACCAAACCCGCGCGCGGCAAGATCGTGCAGGCGCCGCAGCCGGACCCTGCCCTGCTGGCGCTGGCGGAGCGCCTGCCAGCCGGCCTGCATCTCGGCACGTCGTCATGGTCCTATGGGGGCTGGAACGGGCTGGTCTACCAGGGCGAATACAGCGACAGCCTGCTCTCGCGCAAGGGGCTGGCCGCCTACTCCCAGCATCCCTTGCTGCGGGCCGCCGGCATCGATCGCGGCTTCTACGCACCGATCCCGCTGGCCGACCACATGGCCTACGCGGCCCAGGTGCCGGCGCATTTCCGCTTCCTGGTCAAGGCTCCGGCGAGCGTCTGCGATCCGTGGCTGCGCACGTCCGAGGGTGCGGGCCGGCTCGCCAATGCCAGCTTCCTGGATGCCGCGATCGCCGCGCGGGATTTCGCGGCGCCCGCCACCGCGGGCCTCGGCACCAAATGCGGGCCTTTGCTGTTCCAGCTCTCGCCGCTGGGCGCGATGGCCGCGGACAGTGCCGGCTTCCTGTCGCGGCTCGACGCCTTCCTCGGCGCCCTGCCGCCACTCGACCCCGGCGCCACGCCGCACGCCTGCTACGCGGTGGAACTGCGCGACGCCAGCCTGCTCACGCCCCGCTTTATCAAGTTGCTGCGCGCACGCGGCGTACGTTTTTGCCTGTCGGCGCGCGAGCGCATGCCGCCCGCGGAACGGCAATTGCCGGCGCAGGCGCTGATGGACGAAGGTGAGCCCGGTCCCCTGGTGTTGCGCTGGATGCTGCATGCCGGCTTTGCCTACGAGCAGGCCGAATCCCGCTACGCGCCGTTCGACCGGCTGATCGACGAAGACCCGCATACCCGCGCGGTGATCGCGGAGCAGGTGGTACGCACGCTGCGGGCGGGCCAGCCCGCCTATGTGATCGTCAGCAACAAGGCCGAAGGCTCCGCGCCGCTGACCTGCCTGCGCCTGGCCGAAGCGATTGCCGAACGGCTGGCCGGCAGCTAGCCGCCGGCCAGCACCTCAGCGATTCAGCAGGTGGGCGAACTTTTGCCGGAACTTGGCCAGCTTGGGCGAGATCACGAAGGAGCAATAGCCCTGGTTCGGGTGATTCTGGTAGTAGTTCTGGTGGCTTTCCTCGGCGCGCCAGTACGGCTGTGCGGGCTCGATCTGCGTCACCAGCGGCGCGTCGTAGAGCTTCTGCGCGGTCACCTCGCGCATCACGTACTCAGCCATGGCACGTTGCGGCTCGGTGTGGGTGAAGATGGCCGAGCGGTACTGCGTGCCCACGTCGTTGCCCTGCCGGTTCAGCGTGGTGGGATCGTGGATGGCAAAGAAGATCTCAAGGATCTCGCGATACTTGATCACCGAAGGGTCGAAGCTCACGCGCACCACTTCGGCGTGTCCCGTGTCGCCGTCGCAAACCTGCTCGTAGGTCGGATGGTTCACGTGGCCGCCGGTGTAACCCGACTCCACGGCGCGCACGCCCTTGACTTGCTGGTACACCGCCTCCAGGCACCAGAAGCAACCGCCCCCCAGGGTGGCAATTTCCCGCTCGTTGTCCATCTTGATTCTCCGGCTCGTGACAATAGCTAGCATACTCGTTCGGCTCCCGGCCTGCCGCCGAAGTATGGCCCGCCGGACCGGGTGACCGCGCCGGAGTCTTGCCGACGCTATTTGATGGGCAAGGCGACCGGCCGGATGGGCGCGGCATCGGCGCCGCGGAACTTCAGCGATGCGCCGATAAAGGCGAACTGGTAGACGCGGTCGCGCGACAACGCCTCCAGGTTCACCAGTTCGATAATCGGTGCGCCCTGCTGCGCCAGCAGATAGGTGTGCACCGGGATGTAGTTGTCGGGCACTTCCGCCGGGAAGGTCTCGAAGCTCAGGTTATCGGCGCCGACCACCATGGCGCCGCCCTCTTCCACGAGAAACCTGGCCGCATCCAGGCCAAGGCCCGGCGGGTTGGCCATGTACGCCTGGGCATTTTCATAATGTTGCATGCGCCCCGTGCGGATCAGCACCACGTCGCCTTTCTGCAGCCCTGTGCCTTGTTTGGCCAGCGCGTCGCGCAAATCCTGCCGGGTCACCCGGTAGTTGTCGGGCAGCATATCCAGTCCCTTGGCCGCGGCTACGTCGATCAGCACGCCGCGGGCGACGATCGGCGGCAGCTTCTCCGCGCCGGTGACTTTCCAGCCGCGATCGCCCAGGTGCTCGGCGGCGGAATAGCCGTTCCAGATCTTGCCGTTCAGGCCGAAATGGTTGAGCGCATCGATATGCGTACCCATGTGCGCGTACATGGAAACCGCCGACCCGCTGTAGCTGACATGCCGGTTCATCGCCTCGCCCACCTGCATGGAGTCGGCCACCAGGTTGCCGTGCGGGGTATGGGTCATCCACATCTGGTACGGCGGGTCGCCGGCCGCCTGCCAGCTCGGCATGCCGATGAAGTAGTCAACCGCCAGATCGTAGGCCTGCGTGCCCGAGACGCGCGCCATGATGGCGGCGCGCGAGGCCGGGGTGATCAGGTTGAGCCGGCCTATCTCATCCTTGGGACCCCAGGGGCTGACGCCTACCTGAGGCGCCGCGGCGGCGGCACCGCTCAGCACAGCGAACAACATCGACAGGGAAAACCTGGCGAACCGGCGCCCGGCGGCGCGGGCGGGATGGGACGGGATGGATTGCGACATGCGAACTCCTGAAAGGTTGGCGCTTTCCACGGTCACGTGGAAGCCATGTCGTCATCCTATTAGACATTTTTCGGTAGATAATCTGCGCATTCAGACAAACATATTCAACCCAAGGGAAAATATATGGATTTGCTTGCGGCCATGCGCACCTTCCGCCGGGTCGTGGAGCGCGACAGCTTCAGCCAGGCCGCCGCCGATCTCGGGCAATCGACCGCGGCGGTCAGCAAGCAAGTGCGTCAACTGGAGGCGCGCCTGGGCGCGCTGCTGATCCTGCGCACCACGCGGCGCATGAGCCTGTCGGAAACCGGCCGCGCCTACTTTGCCGAATGCTGCCGCCTGCTCGACGAGCTGGATGCGCTGGAGCGGGCCACGGCGGCGGGCAAGGAGGAGATCAGCGGCCGCCTGCGCGTAAATGCGCCGCTGTCATTCGGCCTCAAGGTGCTTTCGCCGATCCTGGTGACATTCATGGCGCGCTACCCGCAGCTGCAGGTCGAGCTGACCCTGGACGACCGGCTGCTGGACGTGGTGTCGGAGGGTTTCGACGTGTCGCTGCGCATCCGCTCCGCGTTGACGGACTCGTCCCTGATTGCAAGGCGGCTGGGCGAGGTCGCGCAGTTCATCTGCGCCGCACCCGGCTACCTGGCAGCCCGCGGCACGCCGCGCAGCGTCGAGGACCTGCGCGGCCACGATTGCCTTGCCTACCAGCTGGCCGACTATCCGGGGAGCTGGCACCTGGAGGGGCCACTGGGAACCACCAGCATCGAAGTACCGGCCCGCCTCTCGGCGAACAACAGCCTGCTGCTCAGCGACATGCTGCTGGCCGGGATGGGCATCGGCGCGCTGCCTTCGTTCATCGCGCTGCCGTTGCTGGCGCGCGGCGAGCTGGTCAGGGTGCTGCCTGAGCATGCGCTGGCCGGACGCAGCATCTACGCGCTTTATGCAAGCCATCGCCATCTGCAACGCAAGGTCGGCGTATTCGTGGACTTCCTGGCGGAGGCCTTGCGGGGTCAATAGCAGACGCGCGCGCAGCCTGGCGCGCGTCAGCCGGACGACATTGCCAACATGGCCCGCAATTGCGGCTTGAGGACCTTGCCCAGCGCGCTCTTGGGCAGGCTGTCGAGCAGCACCACCCGCCGCGGCAGCTTGAAGCGCGCAATGGACAAGGCCAGCGTTTCGCGCAGCGCCTCATGCGCCAGCGCGGCGCGGTCCGCCCCCGCGGCCGGCACCACGACCGCGACCGGCACTTCGCCCCAGCGCGGATCGGGCAGGCCGACCACCGCGCAGTCCTGCACGCCGGGCAGGCCCAGCAGCACGTTCTCGATCTCGGCCGGATAGATGTTCTCGCCGCCGGAGATGATCATGTCCTTGCTGCGCCCGACCACTTCGATGCACCCGTCGGCATTGCGATGGGCGAGATCGCCGGAGTGGAACCAGCCGTCACGGAAGTCCGGATGGTCCGGCTGCCGCCAGTAGCCCTGCATCAGGTTTGCGCCGGCCAGCCAGAGTTCGCCGACTTCGCCATCGGCCACCTCGGTGCCATCCGCGCCGGCCAGCCGCACCCGCACTTCCGGCTGCGGCCAGCCTGCGTAGCCCGGCCGCGCCATGGCCTGGTCCAGGCGCAGGACGACCGATACCGGTCCCGTTTCAGTAGCGCCGTAGACCTGCCCCAGCGGAACGCCGCGCGCGTGAAAGGCATCGATGTACGCGCGGGGAATGGGCGAAGAGCCCGCCATCACGCCGCGCAGCGAGGACAGATCCGCCTGCGGCCAGCCGGGATGCTCGAGCACCGCGCGCAGCGTGGCCGGCACCATCAGCGCCAACGTGGCGCGCGTCTGCGCCAGTGCAGCGAGCCAGGCATCCGGCGCGAAGCGCTGGTGCAGCGTCACCTGCGCCCCGGCCAGCAGCGCCGGCAAGGTCTGGATGCAAAGGCCGCCCACATGGAACAGCGGCAGCACCGACAAGATATGGTCGTCCTGCGTCATGCCGTGCGCCCACCAGCTCGCGCGGGCGTTGGCCAGCAGGCCAGCCTGCGTATGCAGCGCGCCCTTGGGCTGGCCCGTGGAGCCGGAGGTGTAGACCAGCAGCAGCGGTGCCTGCCCGGGCGGCTGCGATGGCTGCGGCAACCGCGTGTCCAGCGCTGCCGGCCGGTCGATCAGGCTGTCGATGGGCGCGTGCATGGCAGCTGCCGCCACCTCCGCCGCGGCCTGCGCGTGCGGAGCGTCGTGGAACAGCATGCGAATGCCCGCATGCGCGGCGATAGCGCTCAACTCCGGCACTGCCAGGCGAAAATTCAGCGGCACGAAGATGGCCCCGAGCCTGGCGCACGCGAACAGCAGCGCGAGTTGCAGATCATGGTTCAGGCACAGCGTGGCCACACGATCGCCCGGCCGCACGCCCCAGGTGCCGGCCAGGTGGGCGCATGCGCGCTCCACGCGCCGCCACAGCTTGCCATAGCTGATGGTGCGGCCCAGGCTATGCAGCGCCGGACGCTGCGGTGCGGCACTCACGTGCGCATGCAGCGCGCGCAGCAAGGCGCCCGGATCCGGGGTGCCGGCGAAGAGCCGGTCGGCACGCTCGCTCATTCGTCGCGCTCACCCGCTTCGTAGAGCGTCTCGCGGCCCATGCGGTCCATGATCAGCTCCGCGGTCCAGGGCAGCATCAGCGCGCCGCAGCGCGAATCGCGATAGAGGCGCTCCAGCGGCAGGTCCTTGAGCATGGACTGGCCGCCGCAGGTGCGGATCGCCAGCCGGGCGATATCGTTGGCGCCTTCCATCACCGTGTAGTGGGCGGCGTACAGGCGCATGCGCGCATCCTTGGACGGACTGGCGCAGGCTTCGTGAATCACGCGCCAGAAGATCGAGCGCATGTTCTCGAGCTGGATACGCATCTGCGCCACCGCGATCTGCTTGGTGGGATACATGCGGCGCTTCACCGGCGGCTGGCCCGGCACTTCGCCGCGCAGGTACTGCACGGTGAAATCGTAGGCGGCCTGCGCCACGCCGAGATAGGTGGGCGAGAGCGTGAAGAACATCGCCGGCCAGGTCTGCGCGGCCTTGTAGTAGACGCCACGCGGCATCAGCTGCTCCTGGTCGGCGACGAACACATCCTTGAGCAGCAGCGTGCGCGACACCGTGCCGCGCATGCCCATCGGGTCCCACTCGCCGGTCACGGTAAGGCCTTCGGCATTGCCCGGCACCGCGATATAGAGCGTGTCGCGCATATCCGGCGAATGGTCCGCGCACTCCTCCGTGCAGAGGATGCCGTAGTAGTCCGCCGCGCCCGACAGCGAGGCGAAGATCTTGCGGCCATTGAGCACCCAGCCGCCTTCCACCTTGCGCGCGCTGGTGCCGAACGGCGCGCGCCCGGCGGCAGCGGCCGAGCCTTCGGAGAAGGGCTGGGCATAGATCGCGCCGTCGCTGACCACGCGGGCGAAATGCAGTTCCCGCCGCGCCTCGTGTTCGGCACGCTGCCCAGGCGTCATGGCGATGCCGTCGGCCAGCATGCCGGTCCACATGGTGGAGCAGATATGCATGTTGTAGGTCAGCGCGGTGGCGCCGCAGAAGCGGCCGATCTCCGCGCCCACCATGCAATAGGTGGCAAAGTCCGCGCCCTCGCCGCCGAACTCACGCGGCACGCACAAGGCCAGCAGCCCGGCTTCGCGCAGGTCGTCGTAGTTGGCAAAGGGGAAGCTGGCCTCGCGGTCCCACTGCGCCGCGCGCGGGGCAAAGCGTTCGCGGCCCAGCCGGTTGGCCAGTGTCAGCAGGCGCGCCTGCGTTTCGGTGAAATCGGCGCTGCCGACGGCAGGGATGAAGTCCAGTGGCATGTTCGTTGTCTCCCAGGGCGCCGCTTGCACGCGGCGATGCCTCGTTGGTATTTTTCTGTGCTCGCTGACCGGCGGCGCCGTATTTCAGCGCGCGGGGAAATGCCGGCTGAGGAAGCCCAGCACGGCGGTATTGAAATCCGCCGGCCGCTCCATGCAGGCCAGGTGCCCCACGCCCGGCAGGCACAGGTACTCGGCGCCGGCGATCTTCTGCGCCATGCGCTCCATCACGGCCGGTGCCGCATTGGCATCGTGCTCGCCCGCCAGCGCCAGCACCGGCACGCCGATGCGCGCGAGCATTTCGCGCCGGTCGAAACGCACCAGCGCCTCCAGCGCGGCGCGATAGGTGTCGGGCGGTACCGCTGCCATCACGCTGGCCGCGAACGCCACCGCCTGCGCATCGGCATCCGGCGCGACCATCGCGCGCACCAGTCCGGCCGCCATCTGCGCCATCGTCTTGCCGGCATCGAGCGGTGCCGTGCGCGCTGCAACGAAATCGCGCTGCCACTGCCCGTCGGCCTTGCCGAACGCGGGCGAGGTACCGGACAACACCATGCCGTCGATCAGGCCGGGCATGGCTGCGTAAGCTTCCTGCGCCACCATGCCGCCCATGCTGTGGCCCAGCAGCACGACGCGCCTGCCGGCATCGCGCTCGGCCTGGAGTACCGGCCGCAAGGCTTGCGCCAGCCCGGCAAAATCGTAAGGCGCGATCAGGGCGCTATCGCCATAGCCGGGCATGTCCCACGCTACCGCGCGATAACCCGCCTGCGACAGCGCATCGAGTTGTGCCGGCCACGCTGCCTTGCCTCCGCCGATGCCATGCAGCATCAAGACGGCTACCGGCCCTGTGCCCTGTGCGACCAAGGCAACGCCATTGGGGAAAATCTGGAGGTTCGTGTTTGCGTTCATGCTCATGCATCCGCCTTGGTGGATGGGCTTGGACCGGCAAGCCGGCCCTCGTCGACCTCGCTCGCGCCGTCGAGCGTGATCGTGCAGTTGCGCAGCGGCAGGTCGAAGTGGCCCAGCGTATGGCGGCCGGCCACCTCGTTGGCGCCGGTGGAATAGAGAAAGTTGCCGGCGAAGGCGCGCAACTCTGTCCCGTTGCAGTCGCGCTTGTCATAGAAGGTCATGGCATCCCAGCGGGCCTGCGGGTTCAGGCCCCAGCCAACATGCGAGACCGCGTAGGCATCGCGCGTGCCTTCGCGGTCGGCCCAGGCCGCGTAGTAGCCGCGCATCATGTCGGCGTCCATGCCCTGCCCTTCGATGCCGACCATGTAGTCATCCTCGATATGGCAGACGATGGTGTCGCGCAGGTAGGTCTTGAAGGTCAGGTTGACGTCGCCTGGCGCCAGCACCAGGGTGCCGTTGACCTGCCCGCCTGCGGGGAATGCCAGGCAAAGGCCGCCCGGCCAGTGCGCGACCTGGCCCGGCTTGTTGCAGTAGCCCCAGACACCGCCCACGCGCGCGCTTGCCAGGCCGACGCGCAACTCGGTGCCTGCCGCCGAGTGCACGCGCATCTCGCGCGCGCCGCGCAGCCGCTTCATCGCGGCGCGCACGCTGCCCTCCAGCGCGGGATCGGGCAGGCAGCGCTCCAGGATTTCGGGGTGTTCGTTGCTGACCATCAACAGGCGCGGCACGATGCCGTCGGCGCCTTTCAGGATCAGGGGCAGTTCGGGCGCATGGAGCAGGCCCTCCACGGTGCAATCGATCACCAGGTGGCAGCGCTGCAAGGCGGCTACCACGGGTGCCAGCTGCTGCAGGGCGTCGCTGGCCCCGGTGGAACGCACCGGCGCCGGCGCCTGAAGCGCCGGGGACGGTACCCGGAGGCGCACCGGCGTGGCGCCGAGCGATTGCACGGCCAGTTCAGCCAACTCCACATTGACGCGTCGGGATTGGGACTCCGTTACAATCCCAACCACTTCCTGGGCGGTCAGGGCGCACAGTGCAAGGGTGCGCCGAAAAGCCGCTAGCCAGCGGTGCTCGATTTGCTCGATGAGCATTTGTCTCCTCCTGGTGCGATCCTGCCGTGGTCTTGGCATGATCCCGGCGGCAGTCTTGGTGGGTCTGTCCACCGATGCCGCCCGCCGGGCGCATTAGCTTGTGCTTGTGATTCTTGTCGCTGGCGCAAATAATATATGAAATTTCATGGATCCCAGTGGAGCCCGCACGATGGGCATGCCTGAGGCCTCCGGCAAGGCCGCCTCTCCCGATTTCGATACGCTGCACTTCCGGCGCGCGCTGTCCCAGTTCGCCACCGGCGTGACGGTCATCACCACCCGCGCGGGCCCCGGCTCGCCGCCGGGTGCGCCGTTCGTGGGCATCACCGCCAGTTCGTTCAACTCGGTCTCGCTCGATCCGCCGCTGGTACTGTGGAGCATGGCCACGCGCGCCAACAGCCTGCCGATGTTCCGCGACGGTTCGCACTACATCATCAATGTGCTGTCGGCATCGCAACTCGATCTGTGCCAGCGCTTCGCCACGCTCAAGGGCGACCGCTTCGCCGGTGTCGACTACCGCCTCTCCGAAACCGGCCTGCCGATCCTGGCCAATGCGCTGGCCTGGTTCGAATGCCACAACCGCAGCCGCTACGACGAGGGCGACCACGTCATCTTCGTGGGCGAGGTGGAACGTTGCGGCGTGCACGACAACGCGGGCAACCCGCTGGTGTTCCACGACGGCCGCTTTGCCACCACCCGCCCGCTGACGGACTGAAATGCAGGCGCACAAGGCCATCGCAGCCATGACGGATTCGCCCAAGCCCGCTTTTGTCGACGGCTACCTGCCTTATCTGCTGGCGCGGGCCAGTTACCTTGTGTCCGGCGAATTCCACCGGCAGGTGGAAGCGGCGGGCTTCTCCGTGCCCGAATGGCGCGTGCTCGCCACGCTGGCCGACCGGCCGGATTGCACCATCGGCGCGCTGGCCGACATCACGCTGACCAAGCAACCCACCCTGACCAAGCTGATCGACCGCATGGCCGCCAGCGGCCTTGTCGCGCGCCGCAACGGCGCGGACGACCGCCGGCATGCGCTGGTCTCAATCACCCCGCGCGGCCGCGCCCGCGCCCGCGCACTGCTCGAGCAAGCCGCCGCGCACGAGCAGCAGGTGCTGGACGACTTCGGCCCGCTGCAAGGCGATCAGCTCAAGGACACCCTGCGCCGGCTGATCGCGCTGCACACGTCGCGCTGATTTGCGCCAGGGCGGCGGCTCAGGACGACGGCTCGCCCTTGATCACCGCCAGCGGCGACCCGTCGGTCTTGATCCTCTGCAGCACGATGTTCGAACGGATATCCATCACGCCGGGCGTGCGATAGAGCCGGTTGACGATGAAATCCGAGTAATGCTTGAGATTGCGCGCCTGCACCTTCAGGATGTAGTTGCTGTCGCCGGTGATGATGTAGGCCGACACCACTTCGGGCCAGGACTGCACCGCTGCGTTGAACGTGTCGTGCCATCCCTCCGTTTCGGGGCGCATGGACACCTGCACGATCGCTTCCAGCTCCAGGCCGAGCATTTCGGCATCGAACCAGGCGCGGTAGCCGCCGATCACCCCGCTCTCCTCCAGCAGCCGGACCCGCCGCAAGCAGGCTGAAGGCGACAGCGCCACGCGGTCGGCCAGGTCCTGGTTGCTGATGCGCCCGTTCTCCTGCAGGCAGGTCAGGATGCGTAAATCGATGGGGTCGAGGTTCATTTCGCAGATTCTTCCATGGCTTCATTCATTCATGAAATTCTATGCGAAATATGCACCGACAGTCCGGTCAATTAGCAAGCCTCTTGCCCAGAATATTGACTATCATGCCGTCATCCGCTCCACGTAGAGCACCGGAACGCCGGCCCCCGGCGTCAGCCACCCAATGACAAACCGCCCCGCCCCCGACATCCAGCGCCAGCTGTGGGACATCAGCCCGCCGCTCTCGCCCGACACGCCTGTGTGGCCCGGAGACACGCCTTTCCAGCAGCAAGCCGCCTGGCAGATGGACGCGCACTGCCCGGTCAATGTCGGGCGCATCACGCTGTCGCCGCACACCGGCGCGCATGCAGATGCACCGCTGCACTACGCCGCGGACGGCGCGCCCATCGGTGACGTGGACCTGGCGCCCTATCTCGGTCTTTGCCGGGTGATCCATTGCATCGGCGCCAGCCCGCTGGTCGAACCGCACCATATAAGGCATGCCCTGGCGGGCGTGCCGCCGCGGGTACTGCTGCGCACTTACCAGCAAGCTCCGCTGGCGCAGTGGGACCCCGGCTTCTGCGCGGTCGCGCCAGAGACCATCGCGCTGCTGGCCACGCATGGCGTCACGCTGGTCGGCATCGATACGCCTTCGCTGGACCCGCAGGAATCCAAGACCATGGACGCGCACAACATGGTGCGCCGCCATCGCCTCGCCATCCTTGAAGGACTGGTGCTCGACGCGGTGCCAGAAGCCGACTACGAACTGATCGCGCTGCCCCTGCGCTTTGCCGGACTCGATGCGAGCCCGGTACGCGCCGTGCTGCGCAGCCTGACCTGAACCTACCGAACCGCCCCCCAGGAAACCTCTCACCCATGACTGCAATGACCCGCGAGCAATGCCTCGCTCTTGACCAGCAGGACCCGCTGCGCAGCCTGCGCGAACAGTTCGCACTGCCGGACGGCGTGATCTACCTCGACGGCAACTCGCTGGGCGCCCGCCCGCGAAGCGCAGCGGCACGTGCCGCCGACGTGGTGAGCGAGGAATGGGGTACGGGCCTGATCCGCAGCTGGAACACCGCCGGCTGGTTCGAGCTGCCGCAACGCCTGGGCAATATGCTGGCGCCGCTGGTGGGCGCCGGCGAGGATGAAATCGTCGTCACAGATACCACGTCGATCAACCTGTTCAAGGTGCTGGCGGCCGCGCTGCGCGTGCAGCAGACGCGCGACCCGAAGCGCAAGATCATCGTGTCGGAGGCAAGCAATTTCCCCACCGACCTCTACATCGCCCAGGGGCTGGCCGACCTGCTGCAGCAGGGTTACTCGCTGCGCCTGGTGAACGCGCCCGAGGAAATCGATGCGGCGGTCGACGCCGACACCGCCGTGCTGATGCTGACCCACGTCAACTACAAGACGGGCGAAATGCTGGATATGGCAGGCCTCACTGAGATGGCGCACGCCCGCGGCGTGCTCACCGTATGGGACCTGGCCCATTCAGCCGGCGCGGTGCCGGTGGCGCTGAACGAGTCCAAGGCCGATTATGCGGTCGGCTGCACCTACAAATATCTGAATGGCGGCCCTGGCTCGCCCGCCTTCCTGTGGGTCGCGCCGGCACTGCGCAACGCCTTCTGGCAACCACTGTCCGGATGGTGGGGCCATGCCGCGCCATTCGCGATGGAACCCGGCTACCGCCCCCGCGACGGCGTGGCCCGCTTCCTGTGCGGCACCCAGCCCATCACCTCGCTGGCCATGGTCGAATGCGGCCTGGATATCTTTGCCCAGACCGACATGCAGTCGCTGCGCGCCAAGTCGCTGCAGCTGACCGATCTCTTTATCGCGCTGGTGGAAGCACGCTGCGGCCATCACCCGCTCGAACTGGTAACCCCCCGCGCCCACATGCGCCGCGGCAGCCATGTCAGCTTTGCCCATCCGGACGGCTTCGGGCTGGTGCAGGCCCTGATCGAACGCGGCGTCATCGGCGACTACCGCGAGCCTCGTGTCGCGCGCTTTGGATTCACCCCGCTGTACACCAGCTTCACAGAAGTGTGGGATGCGGTCGAGATCATGCGCGACGTGCTGGACAGTGGCAGCTACAAGGCCGAGCGTCACCAGACCCGTGGCCAAGTGACCTGAGCAGGAGCACGCAACATGAATAGCAACAAAGGATGCCCGATGTCGGGTGCGGGCCTGGGTGCAAAAGAAACCGGTGGCGACGACGCCAGCTGGCACGACGCCCAGATGGATTTCGCCAGGGAGATGAGCTATGGCGATTACCTGGCGCTGGACAAGATTCTCAACGCCCAGCATCCGCTCTCGCCCGAGCACAACGAGATGCTGTTTATCGTGCAGCACCAGACCAGCGAGCTATGGATGAAGCTGGCGCTGCACGAGTTGCGCGCCGCGCGCGAATGCGTGCGCCAGGACCAGTTGCCGCCAGCCTTCAAGATGCTCACGCGGGTATCGCGCATCATGGAGCAACTGGTGCAGGCGTGGAATGTGCTGGCCACCATGACGCCGCCGGAATACTCGGCGATGCGTCCCTACCTGGGGATGTCGTCCGGTTTCCAGTCCTTCCAGTACCGCGAGATCGAATTCATCCTCGGCAACAAGAACGCCGCCATGCTGCGCCCGCATGCACACCAGCCAGAACACCTGGCCCTGGTGGAGGAAGCACTGCGCACGCCATCGCTGTATGACGAGGCGATCCGCCTGATGGCACGGCGCGGTTTTGCCATCGATGCGGCCTGCATCGAGCGCGACTGGACCCTGCCAGCCGGCGAAAACGCCTCGGTCGAAGCCGCGTGGCTGGAAGTCTATCGTCAGCCCGAGGCGCACTGGGAACTGTATGAACTGGGCGAAAAGTTCGTCGACCTGGAAGACGCCTTCCGGCAGTGGCGCTTCCGCCATGTCACGACCGTGGAGCGCGTGATCGGCTTCAAGCGCGGCACCGGCGGCACGGAGGGCGTCAGCTACCTGCGCAAGATGCTCGACGTGGTGCTGTTCCCCGAATTGTGGAAGCTGCGCACGGATCTGTAAGCGCGACCGCAAGGCGGTGCCGGCCAGGCCGGTACCGCCGCCCCCGAGCGCTCAGAGCGCCGGGTCCGACAGCCGCGCCGCCAGCGCGCGCAAGGCCGGCGCCAGCTTGTCGTGGAATACCGCCTCCTCGACCGAGCCATAGGACGCGCTGCAACTGAGCATGTGCAACTCCTTCTCTCCCACTGGCCGGAACGCCACCGCGCACGCGTGGATGGCAGGATGCCAGTCGCGGAATGACGCCGCGTAACCCAGGGTCGCGGCCTCTGCCACCGTGGCACGCATTGCCGCCTCCTGCGTTTTCCACTGCTCCGGATAGGCCTGGGCAAACTCCGCCAGTACCCGCTCGCGCTTGGCCGCCGGCAAGGCAGCCAGGTAGGCGCGCCCCATCGAACTCGACACCAGCGACAGGCGCGACCCTACCCCCAGCCCGAGCATCACACCCGCATCGTTCCGGATCGATTCAAGATAAATCACCTCCAGCCGCTCCCGCTTGCCCAGCGACACGGATACCCCGTAAGCCTGGGCAAACGCCAGCATGTGCGGGCGCGCCAGCGTGACTACGTTGGAAGCGGAAAGGTAGGAATATCCCAGCGCCAGCACGCCGGCGTCGAGCGCGTATTTGCCCAGGCTATCGTCATAGCGCAGGTACCCCAGTTGCACCAGCGTGCCTGCCAGCCGGCTCACAGTTGCTTTGGGGAAGCCGGTGCGGCGCACGAAATCCTGGTTGCCGAGCATCGATTCGCCGGTGCGGAAACAACGCAGCAACTCAAGGCCGCGCGCCAGTGCGGTGACGAAATTGGGATCGCTTTCGCGCGGTGTGGCGCTGACGACATCTACTGCGGGCGTGGCTTGCGATTCGGTGGCCAAAAGAAGTCTCCGCGGGTGGGATGAAGGCGCGCGCCTATTGCACGGACCGCGCATTGCGATATACTACATCATCGGAACAAAGTTCCGCAATGCGGAACTCAAAGAGTCCTCGGCAGAGCGCGGAATGCGCCGATAATTCATGAATTCAGGGCCGGCCCGCGCGGCTGCCCATCCCGACCTGCACCGACCTGCACTATCGAAGGAGACGTAATATGGCTGCCAACGCCGAATTCCACTGGGCCGACCCCCTCTTGCTGGACGACCAGCTGAGCGCCGACGAGCGCATGGTGCGCGATGCCGCACTGGCTTATTGCCAGGACAAGCTCGCACCGCGCGTACTGCAATCGTTCCGCAACGAGAAGACCGATATCGAGATCTTCCGCGAGATGGGCGAACTCGGCCTGCTCGGCCCCACCATTCCCGAGGAATACGGCGGCCCCGGCCTGAACTACGTGGCCTACGGCCTGATCGCGCGCGAAGTGGAGCGGGTGGATTCGGGCTACCGTTCGATGATGAGCGTGCAATCGTCGCTGGTGATGGTGCCGATCCACGAGTTCGGCAGCGAGGCGCAAAAGCAGAAATACCTGCCCAAGCTGGCCACCGGCGAGTGGATCGGCTGCTTCGGCCTGACCGAACCCAACCACGGCTCGGACCCGGGCTCCATGGTCACGCGCGCCAAGAAGGTTGCGGGCGGCTATGAACTCTCCGGCGCCAAGATGTGGATCACCAACTCGCCGATCGCCGATGTGTTCGTGGTGTGGGGCAAGCTGGTCGGCGATGACGGCAAGGAAGCCATCCGCGGCTTTATCCTGGAAAAGGGCTGGAAGGGCCTGTCGGCTCCGGCCATCCATGGCAAGGTCGGCCTGCGCACCTCGATCACCGGTGAAATCGTCATGGATCAGGTGTTCGTGCCGGAAGAGAACCTGATGCCGGGCGTATCCGGCCTGAAGGGCCCCTTCACCTGCCTGAACTCGGCCCGCTACGGCATCGCCTGGGGCGCCCTGGGCGCCGCCGAATTCTGCTGGCACACCGCGCGCCAGTACACGCTGGACCGCAAGCAGTTCGGCCGTCCCCTGGCGGCCAACCAGCTGATCCAGAAGAAACTGGCCGACATGCAGACCGAGATCACGCTGGGCCTGCAAGGCTGCCTGCGCCTGGGCCGCATGAAGGACGAAGGCACCGCCGCGGTGGAAATCACCTCGATCATGAAGCGCAACTCCTGCGGCAAATCGCTGGACATCGCCCGCGTTGCGCGCGACATGCTCGGCGGCAACGGCATCTCGGACGAGTTCGGCGTGATCCGTCACGTGGTCAACCTCGAAGTGGTCAACACTTACGAAGGCACCCATGACATCCATGCACTGATCCTGGGCCGCGCCCAGACCGGCATCCAGGCCTTCTTCTAAAGCCCCGGGCCCGGAAGCCGGGCGGCCCGCTCTCCCGCAGAAAATTAAAAAGGCCCGGCTGCGAAGCCGGGCCAAGCACACTACCAAGGAGAGACGACGGGCGAGCCCATCGTTGTACAACACCGGTCAGCCGGCCGGGCGCAGCGCGCCCCGGCCGGCCCCTTACTTGTTGGGTTGCGGCGTCAGCCGCAGGTAAGGCCGCACGGCCTTGTAACCCTTCGGAAATTTCTGCTTTATCACCGCCTCGTCCTTCAGCGAGGGCACAATCACCACGTCGTCGCCGTCCTGCCAGTTGCCCGGCGTGGCAACGCTGTGGCTATCGGTGAGCTGCAGCGAATCGATCACGCGCAGGATCTCGTTGAAGTTGCGCCCGGTGCTGGCCGGGTAGGTGATGATCAGGCGCACCTTCTTCTTCGGATCGATCACGAAGAGCGAACGCACCGTCAGGGTCTCGTTCGCATTGGGGTGGATCATGTCGTAGAGTTGGGAAACCTTGCGGTCGCCATCGGCGAGGATGGGGAAATTGACCGTGGTACCCTGCGTCTCGTCGATGTCCTTGATCCACTCGCGATGGGACTCGACCGGATCGACCGACAGCGCGATCGCCCTGACATTGCGCTTGGCAAAATCACCCTTTAGCTTCGCCGTCAAACCCAGCTCGGTCGTGCAGACCGGCGTGAAGTCGGCGGGGTGCGAAAACAGAACGCCCCAGCTGTCGCCAAGCCATTGATGAAAGCGAATCGGGCCTTCACTGGAATCCTGCTCGAAATCCGGTGCGATGTCGCCAAGACGTAGTGTCATAAGGGTGTCCTCAAAGGGGGCAAATTCGGGTTGAACCAGTGTAGTGAGATTGCGATCCAACCCAAACGAATATAAAGTCACTACAAAATCACCTTTTTGTCTTAAGACCTTTGTCTGCGTCAATGTCCCACACAGGGTGTCGGACTCGTGGTGTTGAAACCACGGCGGTTCCCCGCATATGCTAGTAAAGAGGGTGAGAAGCTGCCCGAGAACGTGCGAGGAAGGCAAAATGTCACAATCCGAAACCACCGCCCGCAAACAGGAGAAACTGATGAGCGATGTCAAGACCGTTTTGTCCGATGCCGAAGAACTGCTTAAGCAAGCGGCCTCGACCACCGGCGAGAAAGCTGCCGAACTGCGCGAGCGCGGCATGGGCCTGCTGAAGCAAGCCAAGGAAAAGGCCCAGGACCTGCAGGACGCCGTAGTCACCAAGAGCAAGGCGGCAGCACGCGCCACCGATGACTATGTACACGACCACCCGTGGCGCGCCGTCGGCGTGGCTGCCGGTGTTGGCCTGCTGATCGGCCTGCTGCTGAACCGCAAGTAATTCGCAAGGCCGCAAGCCTCGCGTATGAACCCGAGCGCCCCGCACTCAGTCCTCCGTAGGTCGCGAGGCGGTGCCGGGCAACGCCCCGCCAGTGGTCCGAGACCGCTGGCGGGGCTTCCCGTTTGTAGCTGGTGCAGCGCATTGCCGCTGCACGCCTTCGCCGGAATTGCATGAGCGACCCCACCTCCTCCCCCAAGTTTATGGATGCCCTGCGCAGCCTGGCAGGATCATTGGTGGCGATGGTGCAGACGCGCCTCGAACTTGCCAGCGTAGAACTCGCGGAAGAACGTTCGCGGCTGACGAAGATGGCCTTGCTGGCCTGTTTCGGCCTGGTGTTCTTCGGCCTGGCCCTGGTGACGCTGACCGTGCTGATCGCCATCCTGTTCTGGGACACTTACCGCTGGCAAGCCCTCGGCGTGCTGGTTGCGTGTTACCTGGCCGCCTGCGCAGCCTGCCTCGCATTCGCCCGTCACCTGGCGCGCAATGCCCCGCCCCTGTTCGAAGCCACGCTGGCCGAGATCGACAAAGACCGGGAGATCCTGCGCCGATGAGCCACCCGAACAAGCCAGACCAGCCCACGGAGAACGTGGCCGGCACCCCGCGCCGGGAACATCAGCGCCCGGTGCGTTTCTCGCGCGAGGTGCGCTTGCCGCTCGCCATCCGCAAGGAACTGCTGATCACGCGCGCCGCGCTGGAGCGCTACGACTGCGCCCAGGCGCTCCACCATGTACGGGGCAGCGCAACCCGGTTCGGCCGTTTCAGCACCTGGCTGCCGCGCATGACCCGGCCTGCTTCCTGGCTCAAGCTGCTGGGCCTGGCCAAGGAATATCCACTGCTCAGCTCGGCCGTGTCCCTGGCACTGCCGTTGCTGCGCAAGACGCCGGTGCTGCGCTGGACGTGGAAAGCCTCCAAGTTCGGCATCCTGGCAGGTGCCGGCTACTGGGTTTATCAAACCTGGCAGAAGGGCAGCGCGGAAGCTGCCCGGCGGGCTCCGCCCGACACCGTCGAAACCGTCGACACCGGATTTCGCGACCCGCTGGTACGCTAGTACCGCAACCCCCGACGCAAGGCCATGGCACACGCTGGCCTTGCCTTTCGAGCGCGGGCTTGCCCGTGGCGGGCGCGCTGCGCCTTGGCGACCAGCGGCAGCCCGTGCGGCGCCCCCGCGATGCCAACCTGACCCAAGGGACAGCGCAATGACCCATCGATCGGATATGCAGCAGAAGGCGTTCTATCTGCTGCTGGCAGTAGTCTCGGTAGCCTTTTGCTTCGTCCTCTCGCCCTTCTTTGGCGCGGTGTTCTGGGGCACCATCCTGGCCATCATCTTCACGCCGCCCAACAACTGGCTGACCCGCCGCATGGGCGGCCGGCGCAACCTGGCGTCGCTGACCACCTTGACACTGTGCATGTTGATCGTGGTGCTGCCGCTGATCTTCGTCACCGGCGCCCTGCTCCGGGAAGGCGGCACGGTCTACCAGCAGATCAGGTCGGGGCAACTCAATTTCGGCGCCTACTTCCAGCAGGCCGTGCACGCGCTGCCGCCTTCGGTGGGACGGGTGCTGGACCGCTTCGGCCTCCTCGATATCGGCGACTTGCAGCAAAAGCTCACCAATGGCGCCGCCCAGGCCAGCCAGATCATCGCCACGCAGGCGCTGAGTATCGGACAGAACACCTTCCAGTTCGTGGTCAGCTTCGGCGTGATGCTGTACCTGCTGTTCTTCCTGCTGCGCGATGGTCTGCAGATTTCACGGCTGATCATGCAGGCCATCCCCCTGAGCGAGCCGCACAAGCAGCACCTGCTGCGCAAGTTCACCACCGTGGCCCGTGCCACGGTCAAGGGCAATATCGCCGTCGCCGCGGTGCAAGGCGCGCTGGGCGGACTGATCTTCTGGATACTCGGCATCCAGGGCTCGCTGCTATGGGGCGTGCTGATGGCCTTCCTGTCGCTGCTGCCGGCCGTGGGCGCCGCCCTGATCTGGGGGCCGGTGGCCATCTACTTCCTGCTGACCGGCGATGTGGGCAAAGGCTCGATCCTGATCGGCTTCTGCGCGGTGGTGATCGGCGCGGTGGATAACGTCCTGCGCCCCATCCTGGTCGGCAAGGACACCCGCATGCCCGACTGGGTGGTGCTGATCTCCACGCTGGGCGGGATGGCGCTGTTCGGGCTGAATGGCTTCGTCATCGGTCCGCTGATCGCCGCGCTGTTTATCGCCAGCTGGGACCTGTCCACCTCGACGCGCGACGAAATCGAGCGCCGCGATGCGGCTCAGGACAAGGATTCCACGCCACCGGCACCGCCGGAAGACCCAGCCGGCGCCCGCGGCGACGCGCGCCCCAAGGCGGCCCACACGGATTGAGCCCGCCGCTGTATTTGCCGGTCCCAAACACACCAAGGAGTGAGCATTGCGTCAAAACCACGAGTCATCCGGTGCGCAGGCACCCGCGAAGGTAAAGCACTACAGCGTGCGCGAACTGTTTCGCAAGCCGGACCGCTCCCAGTTCTCGATCTCTCCGGATGGACGTCACCTGTCGTTCCTGGCCAGGCATCAGGGCCGCCAGAATATTTTCGTGCAGGCCATCGACGCCGACGGCAACCTGCTGGGCGAAGCCCGGCCGCTGACCCGCGAAACCGAGCGTGACCTGCCCTTCCATGCCTGGAAAGGCAACGCGCACATCCTCTACGTGAAAGACTTTGGCGGCGACGAAAACTTCCACGTGCTGTCGGTGCCGATCGACGGCGGCGACCCGGTCGACCTGACGCCGTACCCCGGCGTACGGGCCGAGATCGTCGACGATCTCGAGGACGACGAGCGCCATATCCTGCTGTCGCACAACAAGCGCGACCCGCAGGTCTTCGATGTGCTGCGCGTCGATGTCGTGACCGGCGAGTCGGTGCAGATCGCCGAGAACCCCGGCAATGTGATGAGCTGGGGCACCGATCACGCCGGCCGCCTGCGCGTGGCGACCGCCAGCGACGGCGTGAATACCACCCTGCTCTATCGCGATACCGAGGAGCAGCCCTTCCGCCCGATCCTGACTACCGATTTCCGCGAGACGGTCGCGCCGCTGTTCTTCACCTTCGACAACAAGCAGTTGTATGTGCAATCCAATCGCGGACGCGACAAGCTGGCGATCTTCGAATTCGATCCGCAGACGGCGCAGGAAGGCCGGCTGGTCTTCGAGCACGATGAAGTCGACGTCGGCGGCCTGAGCTACTCACGTCATCGTCGTGTGCTGAGCGCCGCCTGGTACACGGACTGGAAGACGCACCGCCATTTCTTCGACGCGCACGCCAGGCAGATCCATGCCGACCTGGAACGGCAGTTGCCGGGCTACGAGCACCACATCACCAGCCTCACGCGCGACGAGACCCGCATGATCGTCTCCGTGTCGAGCGACAAGACCGCCGGCACCCGCTACCTGTACGACAGCGGCACGCGCAAGCTGGTCACGCTAGGCAAGGTGCTGCCGTGGCTCGATGAAGCCGATATGGCCAGCATGCGGCCGATCCGGTTCACCTCGCGCGACGGCCTGCAGATCCATGGCTACCTGACGCTGCCGGTAGCCGCCGCGGGCGAGCCCGCGCCCCTGGGCCTGCCGCTCGTGGTCAACCCGCACGGTGGCCCCTGGACGCGCGACGACTGGGGCTTCAACCCCGAGGTGCAGTTGCTGGCGAACCGCGGCTACGCGGTGCTGCAGATCAACTTCCGCGGCTCGACCGGCTACGGCCGCAAGTTCTGGGAAGCGAGCTTCAAGCAATGGGGCAAGGCGATGCAGCACGACATCGACGACGGCGTCGACTGGCTCGTCGCGCAGGGCATCGTGGATCCAAAGCGCATCGCGATCTTCGGCGGCAGCTACGGCGGCTATGCGACGCTTGCCGGCGTCGCCTTCACGCCGGACCGCTATGCCGCTGCCATCGATTATGTCGGCGTGTCGAACCTGTTCACGCTGCTGGAGACGATTCCCGCGTACTGGACGCCGATGCTCGACATGCTGTACGAGATGATCGGCAATCCCAACGACGAAACCGACCGCCAGGCCATGCACGATGCCTCGCCGGTGTTCTTCGCGGACCGGATCCGCACGCCGCTGCTGGTCGCTCAGGGCGCCAACGATCCGCGCGTCAAGCAGGCCGAGAGCGACCAGATTGTCGAGGCGCTACGCGCGCGTGGTATCGATGTGGAGTACCTGCTCAAGGAAAACGAAGGCCACGGCTTTCACAACGAGGAGAACCGCTTCGACTTCTATGAGGCGATGGAAGCGTTTCTGGCCAGGCACCTGGCAAGGCAAGGCTGATTGCTGCTGGCCGGGGGGCAGGCTTTTGTCCCCTGCCCAGCCGTCTTCCCCGGCCAGGACCCAAAACAAAAAAGGCGTAGCGGTTGCCCGCTACGCCTTTTCGCAATGCTGGTGGGTCGTGCGTGACTCGAACACGCGACCAACGGATTAAAAGTCCGCTGCTCTACCGACTGAGCTAACGACCCGGAAAAACTGAAGCCGCGATTATAGGAATATCTTGGCCCTAATGTCAACCTTAGCGCGTTAAACGTTCGAGCTAGATCATGCGCTCAAGGCGCCATATCTGGTAGCGGAAGCCCAGCACCGAGCCGGCCAGGATGCCGGCCAGCGCAATAAACGAGCCGATTGCCAGCGTCGATACACCCGACAAGCCCTGGCCGATCGTGCAGCCCAGGGCCGTCACGCCGCCTGCGCCCATCAGGATGCCGCCCACCAGATGGTTGCCAACGTCCTCGGCGCTGCCAAAGCCTTCCCAGCGGAAGGTGCGCGTGACCAGCGCATAGGCGGCGGCCCCGGCCACCACGCCGAACACGCTGACGATGCCAATGGTCAATACCTTGCTCTTGTCGCTGAACATCATCAGCCAGTCCAGCGCATAGGCATACGGAGCGACGAAGCTCAGGCTTTCCATGCGGCCGCTATTGGTACCCACGAACAGCTCTTCGAGCGTGTTGGGATCTTCGGACACATAGCCAATATGCCCCGAGACGTACCACATCGCCACGATGATGAGCCCCACCGCAATGCCGCCCAGCAGGTTATCGAAAGTTCGGAAGCCGCGTCCGGCCAGCGCCCAGATCACCAGCGCTCCGCCCAGCACCAGCCCGATGCCAAGCTGCAGGGTGGCACGCGCCATGCCGCTGGCATGCGCCAGCACCGAGGGCAGGTCCTGCGTGGTGGGCAGCGTGAGCGTCACCGCATCGACGGTATTCACGCGAATCACGCCGAACAGGCCGCGCAACGTCATATAGGCGGACAGCCCGAGGAAGACGAATACCACCAGCGATTTCAGGTTGCCCGCGCCGATGCGCACCAGGGTCTTGCTGCCGCATCCCGAGGCCAGCACCATGCCGAAGCCGAACATCAGCCCGCCCACCAGCGCGGAAAGCCAGCTGAGCTTGCTTGCGGCATAGATGGTCTTGGCGGGATCGATGTAACCGCCCGCCGCCAGCCCGGCGGTGCCTATCATGGCCACGCCGATGGCGAGGCCCCACATGCGCATGCGGCTCCAGTCGCCCATGTTGACGATGTCGGAGACCGCGCCCATGGTGCAGAAGTGCGTGCGCTGGAGCACCACCCCAAACAGGAAGGTCAGGATGAAGGTGCTCGCCAGTATGGTACGGCTGAGCGCTGCGAGATCGATATCGGGCATGAGTATCCGGCGGGGGAATCGGAACGGGTGTGTGCGGCGTCAGGGTTGAGTGCGCGCGAGCGCGCGCTCTTGTTGCGCAACAGTCAGGCGGCGCCCTGGTAGCGGGTTGGATCGGGCACGCCGGCGGCCTCGAAACCCGCGCGGCGGATGCGGCAGGAGTCGCATACGCCGCAGGCGCGGCCGTCGTCGTCGGCCTTGTAGCACGACACCGTCATGCCGTAGTCCACCCCGAGCCTGACGCCGGCGCGGATGATCTCGCCCTTGGTCATGTCGATGATGGGCGCGTGCACGCGGATGCGCTCGCCTTCCACGCCGGCCTTGGTGGCCAGGTTGGCAAGCGTCTCGTAGGCCGAAACATACTCGGGCCGGCAATCCGGATAGCCTGAGTAATCGACCGCGTTGGCGCCGAAGAACAGGTCGCGGCCGCCAATGGCCTCGGCCCAGCCCAGGGCCAGCGAGAGCATGATGGTATTGCGGGCCGGCACATAGGTGACCGGAATCCCGCCGACCGCGCCGTCGGTGGGCACGTCCAGCCTATCGTCGGTCAGCGCCGAGCCGCCGAAGCGGCGCAGGTCGAGGTCGATGATCTCGTGGCGCACCGCGCCCAGGGCCGCCGCCACGCGCTTGGCTGCCTCCAGTTCCGAGGAATGGCGCTGGCCATAGCGCATCGACAGCGCATAGGTCTCGAAATCCTGTGCATTGGCCATGGCTAAGACGGTGGCGGAGTCCAGGCCGCCGGAAAGCAGGACGATAGCGCGTTTTTTCATGATGGCAGGGGGCGGCGCCTGGCGGCGCCACGCAAAATTCGGGGGCGAATCGCGTATTTTAGCGCGACCACGACAAAAGGCCCGCGGATGCGGGCCTTGCGTCTTTCGTCTGCCACCGGCGCCCTGCCAGCGCGGCGCTTACTTCAGCGTCTTGAGGCGATTGGTCGCCGCCTGCGCGCCCTCGGTGCCGGGGTATTTGGCTACCACCTGCTCCAGGGTCTTGCGGGCCGCGGGCTTCTGCCCCGATTCGATCTGGTTGTTGGCGATGGCGATCAGCGCATCCGGCGCCTTGGGATGATCCGGATAGGCCTGCACCATGTTCTGCAGCACCGTGGTGGAACGGCTGTAATCCCGCTGCGCATACAACGAGTTACCTAGCCAGTATTGCGCCAGCGGCACATACGGGCTCTGCGGGTACTTCTTGATGAAGGCCGAGAACACGTTGCCGGCACCCTTGAAGTCCCCGGTCTGGAACTGCTTGAGCGCGGCATCGTATTCGGTCTTCTCGCCGGGTTGCGACAGGCCTTCCCGGCCATCCACGGTGACCTGCTGCGGCTCGAATTTCTTCAGGCGCGCATCGAGGTCGGCGTAGTAGTCCTTCTGCTGTTTCTGCAGCGCGGTCACTTCGTTCTGCAGCATCTCGTTCTGGCCGCGCAGCCGCGCCACTTCCTGGCGCAGGCCCTCGAGCTGGTTCTGCATGTCGAGCTGGGCGCGGCTGTTCTGGTCGATGCGCTGCGACGCCGTTGCCTGGAAACCGTTGAACTGGTCCCGCATGGTCACGATGGCTTTGCGCGCCTCGTCATCGTCGAACACCCCGGCCCGCGCCTGCGCAACATGCAGCAGGCTGGCGCAGGACATCGCAGTAAGCAATACCAACTTGGAGACGCGTGCTTTCATGAGTTGGCTATCCGCAGATTAGTACGTGATGTCCGCGCGACGGTTTTCCGCCCACGAGGCTTCGTCATGGCCGGTTGCCTTGGGCTTTTCCTTGCCCAGGCTGACGGCTTCCATCTGGCTTTCCGGCACGCCCAGCGAGGACATGGAGCGGCGCACGGCTTCGGCACGCTTCTGGCCCAGCGCCAGGTTGTACTCGCTGGTACCGCGCTCGTCGGTGTTGCCCTGGATCAGGATGCGGCGGCCCTTGTTGGCGGCCAGGTACTTGGCGTGCTCGGACAGCATGCCCTGGTAGTCGGACTTGACGCTGTAGCTGTCGAAGTCGAAGTACACGCTGCGCTTGGCCAGCGGGCTGTTCGGGTCGTTCAGCGGATCGCGCGAGACGTCCACCGGCGCCACGGCTCGGGCGTCGGTCGAAGGCGTGCCCTTGCCACCGGCACCGGCGGTGTCGTCCAGCTTGACGCCGGAACTGCAAGCGCCGAGGGCCAGCAGGGCAGCGACGGCAAGGGTTTTGGTCATCATTTGGGTCATGGCTAGGAACTCCTCGTTTATTGCATGAATGGGCCCCAGGACGGCTCGCGAACCTCGCCGGACTGGAGCGACAAAACCTGCCGGGTACGCCCGTCAGTGGACACTGCCGCCAGCACCGAGCGACCTCCCACCCGGGTGGCATAAAGAATGTACTTGCCGTTGGCGGCGAAGCTCGGCGCCTCGTCGTTGGCGGTGTCGGTCAGCGACGTGACATCGCCGTTGCCGAGATCCATCAGCTGCAGCTTGAAGCCGCCGCTGCGGGTGATATAAGCCAGCTGCTTGCCGTCGGGGGAAATGCGCGGGCTCACGTTGTAGCTGCCCTTGAAGGTCACACGCTGGGCTGCGCCGCCTTCTTCCCCGCCGGCCGGCATGCGGTAGATCTGCGGCGCGCCGCCGCGATCGCTGGTGAAGTAGATGCCGCGGCCGTCCGGCGCGTATTGCGGCTCGGTGTCGATCGCGCTGCTGCGCGTGAGGCGCTTGAGGCCGGAGCCATCGGCGTTGACCTGGTAGATCTGGGTATTGCCGTCACGCGACAGCGCGACCGCCAGGTGGTGCCCGTCGGGCGACCACGAAGGCGCGCTGTTGTTGCCCTTCTGGTTGGACACCAGCGTACGGCGGCCGCTTGCCAGGTCGTGCACGTAGACCACGGGCTTCTTGGCCTCGAAGGACACGTAGGCGACCTTGCTGCCATCCGGCGACCACGAAGGCGAGATGATCGGCTCGTTGCTGGTCAGCGCCACCTGGGAATTCTGTCCGTCGGAGTCCGAGATCAGCAGCTGGAAGCGCCCACCCACGCGCGAGACATAGGACAGGCGAGTGGCGAACACGCCACGCTCGCCCAGCAGCTTCTCGTAGATGTAGTCGGCGATCTTGTGCCCGGCGACGCGCAACTGGTTCGGCCCGACGGTGAAGGCCAGTCCGCCAAGGCTCTGGCCCTTGACGGTGTCGTAGAGGCGGAAGCGCACGTCGTACTGGCCATTGCCGGTCGGGGTCACGCTGCCGGCCACGAAGGCGTCGGCGCCGCGCGACTTCCAGTTGCCAAGGTCGGCATTGGCGGATTCGGCCACTGTGGCGCCAGCCGGATCGATATTGCGGAAGCGCCCACTGCGCTGCAGGTCGCCGCGGATGATGGCGGTGACATTTTGCGGGGCCTGTGCTTCGCCCTGGAAATTGGCGGTGGCGATCGGGAACTGGCTGGCGCCTACGCCGGTGATTTCAACGTTCAGTTGCGCCTGTGCGCTGCCGGCCGAAAAGGCCAGCGCCACGGCAAGCCAGGCAAACAGGGCGTTCGCGCGGGTGTTGTGCCGCCGTGCGGCTAGCCAAAGGGGGGCCCAAAGCTTTCGCATGCTGCTCCTCAGTCGAGATCAATATTCATCGAGCGCGGCCGGCAAACTGGAAGCCGTGGTACGGGCAAGCATGTCGCATGCCCGTATCGCGTGCACCGGGCACATTTGCCGGCCGCGTCAGGCAACCTATCATCCTAGCGCCGGGATAGCCCGGCTTCGACGCAGGTTGCAATCTGTTGCAATTCGAAAACACCCGTGCCATCGCTATCGCCACGCTCCCTCGCCTTAGTCGTTCGGCTTGAACGTGATGGTAAAACTGGCCGGCGCCTTGCCATTCTCGTCGCGGGGTAGCGGGTCCGAGCGCTCGACGGCGCGCAGCACTGCGCTGTCCCAGGCGGCATTGCCGCTGGACTTCGCCAGCCGCGACGACATCAGGGAGCCATCCGGCGCGAGCTGGACGGACACCACCGCGGCCGGATTGCCAGGCACGTCTTCAGTAAATACGATATTCGGCTTGACGCGGCGACGCACGCGGTCCGGGTAGCCGGGCGAAGCCTTGCCGCCCGAGCCGGCGCCGCTGCCCGCGCTGCTGCCGACGCCGCCGGCGCCACCGGCGGTACCCGAGCCACCGGCCAGGGCCTGCAGGCGTGCCAGTTCGCCATGGCGCTGGGCATTGGCGGCAGCGTCGCGCTTGGCCTTGGCGTCGGCATCCGCCTTGGCCTTCGCGTTGGCGGCGGCCTTGGCTTCCGCGTTTGCCTTGGCGGTGGCAGCGGCCTTGGCATCGGCGTTTGCCTTGGCGGTGGCAGCGGCCTTCGCATCGGCGTTCGCCTTCGCCTTGGCGTCCGCCTCGGCGCGCGCCCTGGCATCGGCCTCGGCACGGGCCTTGGCATCGGCGCGGGCCTTCGCTTCGGCTTCCTTGCGCTCGCGCTCGGCCTGTTCCTTGCGCTGTTGATCGTGCTGGATGGCGGCCTGCTTGCGCGCGTCGTCCTTGCGCTGGGCCTCCTTCTTCTGATCTTCCTTCTTCTGCTCCTCGCGACGTTGTTCTTCGCGGCGCAGGTCTTCCTTATGCTGGGCTTCCTTGCGGGCCGCCTCCTGGCGCTCGGCTTCCTGGCGCGCGCGCAGGTCGGCCTGCTTGCGCGCCTCCTCGCGGGCGGCGGCTTCGGCCTGGCGGCGCTTTTGCTGCTGGAGGGCGATCTCGGCGTCTTCTTCGGCGCGCGACTTCACTGCCGGCGCGGGCGGCGCGGGGCGCGCCTGGTCCACCGCCACAGGTGCGGGCATTGGAGCGGGAAGCGGCGTCGGCGCGGGGGTTGCGGGGATTTCGTCCCAGAGTTCGGCTTCGGCGCCGACGGGCGTGCTGCTCTGCCAGTGCACGCCAAAATACAGCACGATGCCAAGCAGCAGGTGCATGAAAACCGCGAGCAGGAAGGAACGCAGGGTTCCCCGCTCCGGGGCCGGCTGATAAGGATAGGCGGCGGTCTTCATGGCGGGCGGCGGTGCTTACTTGGGCTTGACCATCAGGCCGACGCGCTTCACGCCATCGGCCTTTAGCACCGACATCACGTCGAGCACGGCCTCGTACTTGACCGAGCGGTCGGCAGCGATCACCACCGGCTGGTCGGGATTCTCGTTTTGGCGCTGGTGCACGAAATCGATCAGGCCCTGCTTGTCGAGCTTGCGCTCGAAGGCATTGCCGGCGCCATCCTTGCCGCGCGCGGTGAGCGCGCCGTCTTCATGGACGGTAACGACGATGGGCGGCGCTTTCTGCTGCTGCGTGGCATTGGCCACGCTGGGCAGATCGACCACGGCAGGGTTCACGATCGGTGCGGCCACCATGAAAATGACGAGCAGCACCAGCATCACGTCGATGTAGGGCACGACATTGATGTCGGCGCTGGCCCGGCGGCGCGAGCCGCCGCGGCGCTGTATCGCTGCCATTGCAGGTATCTCCTTGACCGATGACGTTGGTGGCTTCGGCGCTTTAGCGGGTCTGCCGTTGCAGGATATTCAGGAATTCTTCCATGAAGCTCTCGAAACGGATGGCCAGGCGATCCACCTCGGTGGCGTAGCGGTTGTACGCGATCACGGCAGGAATCGCCGCGAACAGACCGATGGCAGTGGCGACCAGCGCCTCGGCAATGCCGGGCGCAACCGCGGCAAGCGTTGCTTGCTGCACGTTGGACAATCCGCGGAAGGCGTTCATGATGCCCCACACCGTGCCGAACAGGCCGATATAAGGACTGACAGAGCCCACCGAGGCCAGGAACGGAAGATGTGACTCCATCACATCCATCTCGCGCTGGTAGGCCGCACGCATGGCGCGCCGGGCTGCGTCGAGTAGCGCCCCGGCGTCATTGTTGCGTTCACGCGCCTTCAGGTACTCGCCCATGCCGGACTCGAAGATCCGTTCCAGCGCGCCCGTGCTGTGGCGATTGTTGGCCGCGCTCTGGTACAGCGCCTGCAGGTCGCCGCCAGCCCAGAAGTCGCGCTCGAAGCCCTCGGTCTGGGTGCGCGCCGAGCGCAGCGAGAAATGCTTGCGGAAGATATATGTCCACGAAAACAGGGACATCACCAGCAGCAGGGCCATGACGGCCTGCGCCAGCACACTGGCGTGCAGCACCAGCGAAATGATCGACAGGTCTTGCGTGACGGTCACGGGATTCATCGAGCGGTCTTGATGGTTGCTAGGACGGGAGCGGGAATGGGCGTCGGGCGAAATGTGGTGCGATCGACACATCCAACCCGGATGGCGCCGGTAGCCAGCAATTGCTCACCACGCCAGGCTTCCTGGGCGAATTGGACAGACGCCGGACCAACCCGTTCAATCCGGGTCCGGATCTCAAGCATGTCGTCCAGACGGGCGGGGGCATTGTAGTCCACCGCCGTGCTTCTGACGATGAAGACGACACCGGTCTCATCGGCCAGCGCTTGCTGTTCGACGCCAAGCGAGCGCAGCCACTCGGTCCGGGCGCGCTCGAAGAATTTCAGGTAATTGGCGTAGAACACCACACCGCCCGCGTCGGTGTCTTCCCAGTACACCCGCAAGGCCCACACATTGTTGCTCATGGCCGCGATTGTAACGGACAGCCGGCCCGGCCCGGTGTATACCCTCGCCCGACATTACAACAATTACATTACCTGACAGACTAGCCGTTGACTTTCGCGAAGCGGGCCCTTTCCGCCTTCTTGCAGCGAGCCAGCGCCTCGCGTTAAACTGCCGCCAACCATTCCATCTTGCGCGACTGGCGAAGTCAGTGGGCACTACCACGAGGAAGCGCAAGTTTCTCTGGCGCGATGTATCAAGCGCCTGCCGCTCGCCTGGGCAGCGAATGGGAAGCAGGGTGCGCCCTGCGCCGGACTAGCCACGCTTTCCGGCGCTGGTCGCATGTGCCTTCCCCGCGCGCCCTACCCCGAAGCCGATTCGGATCTCCTTTTTTTCAGACGAGTTTTCGCCATGTTCGAACGCAGCCGCTATACGATCGACCAGATCGACCCCGAGCTTTTTGCCGCTATCCAGAAGGAAGACCAGCGCCAGGAAGAGCACATCGAGCTGATCGCCTCGGAAAACTACACCTCGCCGGCCGTGATGGCCGCCCAGGGTTCGCAACTGACCAACAAGTACGCCGAAGGTTATCCCGGCAAGCGCTACTACGGTGGCTGCGAGTATGTCGACATCGTCGAGCAGCTCGCCATCGACCGCGTCAAGCAACTGTTCGGCGCCGAAGCCGCCAATGTGCAGCCCAACTCCGGCTCGCAGGCCAACCAGGGCGTGTTTTTCGCCGCCCTGAAGCCGGGCGACACCATCATGGGCATGAGCCTCGCCGAAGGCGGCCACCTGACCCACGGCATGGCGCTCAACATGAGCGGCAAGTGGTTCAACGTGGTGAGCTACGGCCTGGACGCCAACGAAGACATCGACTATGTCGCGCTGGAAAAGCTGGCACAGGAAAAGAAGCCCAAGCTGATCATCGCCGGCGCCTCGGCCTTCGCCCTGCGCATCGACTTCGAACGCATCGCCAAGGTTGCCAAGTCGATCGGCGCCCTGTTCATGGTCGACATGGCCCACTACGCCGGCCTGATCGCCGCCGGCGAGTACCCGAACCCGGTTCCGCACGCCGACTTTGTCACCACCACCACCCACAAGAGCCTGCGCGGCCCGCGCGGTGGCGTGATCCTGATGAAGGCCGAGCATGAGAAGGCCATCAACTCGGCCATCTTCCCCGGCATCCAGGGCGGCCCCCTGATGCACGTGATTGCCGGCAAGGCCGTGGCCTTCAAGGAAGCCCTGTCGCCCGAGTTCAAGACCTACCAGCAGCAAGTGGTCAAGAACGCCCGCGTCATGGCCGAAACGCTGACCGAGCGCGGCCTGCGCATCGTCTCGGGCCGCACCGAGAGCCACGTGATGCTGGTCGACCTGCGCGCCATGCAGATCACCGGCAAGGAAGCCGAAAAGGCCTTGGGCGAAGCGCATATCACCGTCAACAAGAACGCCATCCCCAACGACCCGGAAAAGCCCTTCGTCACCTCGGGTATCCGCCTGGGTTCGCCGGCCATGACCACCCGCGGCTTCAAGGAAGAAGAAGCCCGCCAGGTGGCCAACCTGGTCGCCGACGTGCTGGAGAATCCGCACGACCTGGCCAATATCGCCAGCGTGCGCGAGCAAGTGGCAGCCCTGACCAAGCGTTTCCCGGTCTACGGCTGACCCCCCTGCGCCACCCGCCCACGTGCGGGTGGCCGGCAGTCCGCCGCGGCGCGCCAGCGCTGCCGGCGGGCCTTGCCAACCCAGCCCAGCGCAACACAGAATGACAAGACGCTGCACGCGCAGCACGCGCCCCGGCTCAAACTTCGAGGTGGTCAGGCATGAAATGCCCCTTTTGCGCTCATTCCAATACCCAGGTCCTGGACACGCGCATGTCCGAAGAAGGCGATACAGTCCGCCGCCGCCGCCGCTGCGAATCCTGCGACCGCCGCTTCACCACCTATGAGCGGATCGAACTGTTCTTCCCCGCCATCGTCAAGAAAAACGGCTCCCGCGCGGACTACACCCGCGACAAGCTGAAGGACTCCATGCGCCTGGCGCTGCGCAAGCGCCCGGTCTCTGCCGAGGCCATCGACGCCTCCATCACCCGCATCGAAGAAAAGCTGCTCGCGCTCGGCGAGAAGGAAATCCCCAGCAGCCAGGTCGGGGAACTGGTCATGCGCGAACTGCGCCGGCTCGACAAAATTGCATATATCCGGTTTGCTTCGGTGTACCGGAGCTTTGAGGATGTGTCGGAGTTTCGGGACGTGCTGGATGAATTCTCTGCGACCGGAGCACCCAAGAAATAGATCGGGCCCGCTGGCGGGCGAGATCAGCGATCTCGCAATCGCGCGGGCGCCTTGCATCCTATTTCTGCAAAAATGACTCTTTCCAGGCGACACGCTTGGACGTACCGAGCAAATTGCCGGGCAATTGCGAAGTTGTAGCGGTTGCGTTGGATTGCTGAGTCAATGCGTTGAGTGTTCCATTGTTCAGCAAGACAAGCGAGGCACGCGAGCACAGTGCCGTAGTGGACAGCGGGATACCGCTCGGACGAGCGCGTACATCGACTCGACACCAAGATCGTACATCCGTTGAGCCCAGCAGTTTTCCGGATCCCACGGTCATGTCGCAGGTGACTCCGTCATAAGTCACGGTGGGCGCATGTTGCGGGTCTCCGGGCAGCAAACCATAACGTCAGTCGGGCCGGCCGCCGAATCGCACACGCGCGCCTGCCCCAATCGCGAAATCGGGATACACAGGCACCTGGCAGTGCCTCTGCTTGCCTTGCATGCATTCGCGCCGCCGGGCCACTAGCACAACGTCCAATTGTGGCAAAACGGCAGGCGGCCCGCTGCAGTCGGCGAGCAGCACGCGGCCAGTACCATCAAAGCAAACGGTGGGCGAATTCGCTACCACCGACACCGCCTTGCCGATGTCTCCCGGCGATGCCGTGTAAACCGATCCCGCACCCACGCTGGGCACCGCATAAGACCATCCGTTCGCCGCAACACTGAACGTCACCAGGATCGTCGCCACATCCATGCATGAAACAATAATTGGCAAACCCTTTACGGACTGGCACATTTTCACCCCCGTTTGACCGGCATCCTGATTCACGTCGCCACATCCAAGCGCAAGTGCCATGCCGTCAACAAGACCCCCTTCCGCCAACGCAAAGGTACGTCCCCATCCTTCGACCTGCCGGGCGAAGACGCCGAGCCGCCATGTCATGTCAACCTGTCGTACTGGCAGCCCCATCCATGCCACCGCGGCATCCACCCGCGGCTACCTCCTGATCGAATCCCTCACGGCCCTCGCGGTCCTCGGCGTTGGCCTGTTGCCGCTTGCCACCCTTGCTGCCGTCGCGCTGAACACACAGCGCCACTATGAGGCACTTGGCCAAGCGACACGCGCGGTCGCCGAACTGGCGGAACTGGAAGACCCTGGCCCGGCGCTGTCGCCCTTGCATGCCCGCGGCATCGGCCCGCATCCCCTCCGACTGTGCCAGTCGCTGGCCTCGGCTGGCGGTGAACATGGCCTGCCCGGGTGCGCGCCAGGCCCCAGGCTGGCGGTCGTCGGACCGCTGCATCCGCCCTCCGGCCGGCCTGGACGTGTGGACGATGCCATTGCACTGCGCGTCGTTGCCCTATGGATCAGGCCGTGAGAGCCAGTCGGGCACGGGGCTTCTCGCTGATCGAACTGATGATCGGCCTGGCGCTGGGAATGCTGGTATGCGCGCTGGCGGCATCGGCATTTCACGTCGTGCAGATGTCCTACCGAACCACCGTCGACCTCGTATTGCTGGAAGCAACGAGGCCAGCGTGCGCTTTCCATCGTCACCCACCTGGTCCGCCATGGCGGCTGGCGTCCACCGGCGGCATCCCTCCTGCCGCATGCACCGCCAGCCCTGTCCGGGCAGGACGACTGCGGCCAGCCCGGCATCGCCGCGCAGCCCACCTGTGCGCGGCGTGGCGTCAACGGCAGCGATGCGCTGCTGGTGCGCTTCAGCGGTAGCGGACGCGCACACGATCCGACGCTGCCGGACCAGACCATGACCGATTGCAGCGGCTACGCGCTCCCGGCCGCTCGCATCAGCGCCGGTGCCGATGAGAGCGACCGCGCCTATGCCGGCGCGAACCTGCTTTATATAGGCAACGGCGCCGATGGCGAACCGCAACTGCTGTGCCGCTATGCCAGCCGGCGCGACGGACGGGTGCAGGCGGGAAGCCGGACTTCCGGCGCGCTGGTGCGCGGCGTGGAGACCATGCAGTTGCGATACGGCATCGACACAGATGGCGACGGCAAGGCGGATGCGTTCCTGCGAGCCGAGGAGATACGCGCCAGGGGGGAAGCGGCCTGGCGTGAGGTGCGGATAGTCCAGGTGGCGCTGGTGCTCCGCGGCGAACGCCCGCTGCCGCAGGCTGGCGCGGCCGCCCGGCTCGTCCTGTTTCCTCCGCCGGGGCCAGGCGCGGGCGCGCATGCCGACGACCTCGTCTTTCATCCCCCGCCCGGGGCCGCTGTTATTCGCCGGGTGTTCTCGGCATCCGTGCGGCTACGCAATGCCCAGCCCTGCATGGAAACGCTATGTTGAGACCGGTATCGGTATCGCTATCGGAGCCATGCCGGCCAATGCAGCGCGCCACCGCCGCGCGCTGCTTCCGCGCCGACGGCAGCACTACACTGCTGCTGACTGCCACGATGCTGCTGCCGGTGATCGCCACCACCATGGCCGGCCTGGATTTCCTACTCTCCAGCCGGCAAGTGGCCGCTTACCAGCTGGCGCGCGAAATAGCCTTCCGCGCCGCGGAGACGGCGCTGCTCGACGCCGAAGCGGAATTGCTGGCGGCGCTACGCGCCGGTTCTGCCGGAGCGGACGCGCGACTTGCTGCCTGGCCGTCTCCGGGCCAGTGCGGACGCGGAGCGCAACTGGGACTGTGCCGGCCCGATGCGAACGTGCCGGCGCCTTGGGAGGACCGGCTCGCGGCACACCGGCCGGACGAAGGCGTCGGCATTGCTGTGGGCACCTTCAGCAGCGCCACCCTTCCGGACTTGCCGGCCGGGGCGGCGGGCGTGAGCACCATGCCGCGCTATGTCGTGGAGTTGCTGCACGAGCGTCCGCCCGGCGAATGGCTGGGCGCGGACTACGCGGCTGGCGCGGGCCCGCGATTGTGATTTCGCATAACGGCGCTCGGCAAGGGTAGAGACCCCGCGGTGTGCAGCTTGCTGCAAAGCGAGTTCCAGCCATGACGCTCTTTACGCGGTGCTGCAGCACGTTGATAGCCGCCTCCGTGTGGCTGCCCTGTGCCGGCACGGCGCAGGGCGCCGGCACCCACCACATCGCGGAGCCCGGCGATCGCCCCTGGAGCGGCCGCCTGACCGCCCTGCCGCTCCCGTCGGGCGAACACAAGACCGCAAAGTCGTTGCCGCCGCCCGCGTGGGAGGCAGGCGCACTGCTCGCGGCACGCGATCCCGCTTCGCGGCGCTTATTGACAGCGCTCGCAGGCACGGAGACGCCGCCGGTGCGCCTGGCTCCGCTGCAATGGCAGGCACTGAATAGTGTGACTAGTGTGACACGCGGCCTGCTCGATGAAATCGGTCCCGAAGGGCGGCCGGACGGCCACGGCCAGGAGCGGCTGGCCCGCTTGCGGGGCACACACCCTAAGCACGACAGGGGACTGCTGGGGCGCCCGGCCGGCACGCCACCAGTGCTGGTGCCGCCGCCTTCCTGGATGCCCGGCCACGCCGAATTCGCCGCGCTGTACAGCCACGCCCGACGCTGGTGTGGCTGGGCACCCGCGACGGCTTGCTCCACGCGTTCGACGCCAGGTCAGGCGAAGAAGGGCTCGCCTACTTGCCGCCTGCGCCGTCCGCATCCGCACCCGTCGCGCCCTGCCCTTACCCGGAAGCGGCCGACGTAGCGCTGGAACGCGGGCGCTGGCGTACTGTCTTGCTATGTGGCCTGCCGGCCAGCGACGCTGGGCGCGCCGATCAGGATGCGCATGCAGGCATGTTCGCCCTCGACATCACCGACGTCGGCGACCGCGCCAGCCAGTTTCCGCTGGCACTGCTCTGGGAGGCCATGGCTTCCGACTCGCTGCCGCTGGCGCCTGCGGGGCCTGTACGCGCATTGGCGCTAACGACGCCTGAGGGCCCGCGCTGGTACGCCATGGCTGCGCTGGCGCCGGAGCCTGGCGGCAAGACCCGGTCAGGCGAGCCGCACCACAATCCATCCGCACAGCAGGCGGGACTTGCCCTGCTACCGCTGGACAAACCCGCGCGCGCACCTTGGCACGGGCGGCATGCGATACCCCGGCTACACCTGCCCGGCAACGGTTGCGGGATCGGCGGGGCCAGCCCCGCCCTGCTGGCGGCGAGCATCTTGCCAGATGCATCGGGCACGGCCCTGGCCGCCTATGTCGTGGACGCCATCGGCCGGCTCTGGCGCTTCGACCTGCGCGGCGCGGCGCTGTGGCGGAAGAGCGAACAGCGCGTGCGATGCATTCACCGGCTGGAGACTCCAGTGCCATGGCCAGCACAATCGTCGAACGGCACGGCAACGTTCGCGGCACCGGTCCTGATCGATGCCCAGGGCGGCCACCTCGTGGTGTACGGCAGCGGCAATCACATCGCCGCCGTCTTCGACAGCGCTTCACTCGCGGATTCCGGCGGGCGACACAGCAAATCAACGCGTATTGCGACCCATCCGCAGGGGAACGGCGTCGTGCTGCGTCGCCAGTCCTCCGAACCGGAGATCCCCGACCAGCCCATGGCAACCGGCTGGCACCCGCCCCTTCCCCATCCGGGCGAGCGGCTGGACCGGCTCATGCCGGCCGATCTAGGCTACCTCGGCGTGGTGACGCGAACGCCTGACGCACGCCAGCGCATTTACCTGATCCATGCGTTGAGCGGCGATTCCGCCGTTAGCGTACAAGCCGGCGGCCCCCGCATCCACGCAAGCACCGGACTTGCGGCGGAACCCCAGGCCTCCATAGTCCTTGGCCGTGCGCCATTGCCACCTGCCCACCCCACACAACCTGGCATCACGTCGCGAGAAGCAGTGGCGCTTACGCTCTGGTCCCTGGAGCACGGCCGAGCCGTGCCGCACAACCGCACTGTTGCCAGCCGCCGCACCGGCCGCCTGCGCTGGCGCAAACTGATCCGTTCCGGTTCGCCGTGAGCCAGCCCTTGCCAATCCGCCACCCGGCACCCGGCACCCGGCATCCGGCACCAGGCCGCGCCCCTATCAACCGCTCGAACGCCCGGGCCCGTCCACGGATCGGCCGGCGCTATGGAGAATGCGCATGACGCCCCACTCTCGCCTGTCAGGATTCACCCTGCTCGAACTGCTGGTCACGCTAACCATGATGACGATCCTCACGGCGATGGTCGCGCCTGCCTGAAATCGGCATATGGAGCGAGGCTGGCGCGCGGAGGCGCGCAGCGCCATGCTTGGCGCGATGCTGGGACTCGAACGCCACGCGCTGGCCACCGTAAGCTTCGCGGGTGAGCCAGGCGGCGCCGTGGTGGCCGGCAAGTGGCCACTGCCCGTGCCAGTGCCGCCGGCGCGCCCGCGGCACTGGATCAACGCCAGCGCCTGCCCGGACGCTGGACTGGAGCGCTGCGTTGAGCTTCGCGCCGTGCCGCAGACGCTGGATGCGTCGCGCGGCACACTGATCCTGCGTAGTACCGGCGAGTGGCTTGCGCAGCCGGCGTTTGCGCCGACACCGCTGCCGCTGCCGCAGGCTTGCTGACATGCCGGAGTATTGGACACGATACTGGCACCGGCATCGAAACGTCGGCGCCACGCTCGCAGAGCTGCTGACCTGCCTCGCCGTGCTATCCATCCTTGCGGCATCCGCGTATCCATCCTGGCACCACCTGCTGGCGCGCCAGCAGGTGGTGCTGGCGGCCAACCGCCTGGCCGGCTCGCTGGCATTGGCGCGCGCCACTTCCGTGGCACGGCGCACGGAAGTGTTATTTGGGCCGTTGCCCCGCAAGGCGACCCTGGACCAGGGCTGGCGCCTGACGCTGGCACCCGCAGGCAGCGCAGCCACAGACCTGTCGCCCTCCGACTCCGGCGCGCCTGACCGGTACGAAGACGGCCTGCTGGCCCAGGTCGAACTGCGCAGCGCCTGCCTGCGTATCGCACTGCGATCGACCACGCAAGGCAACCATACGCTGCACATGGCAGCTGTGGGATACTCTCGCTCAGAGCAAGGCGGTTTCCTCGCCGCCACCTTCACCGTGACCTGCCAGGGTGAACAGCGGCAACTAAGGCTCGGTGCCCACGGTCGCATCCGCCTGTGCACGCCCGGCCAGGATACCGATTGCGGTGGTCTCGACCAGCCCCCCGCCGCCCTGACACTTGAAGACTGAAACCAACCTCAACTCGCCGCCCGCGCGGCAGGAAGCACCAGGCCTCATGTTCTCCGATACCGACCACGCAGCCATGGCACAAGCTCTCGCGCTAGCGGCGCGAGGCATGTACACCACCACGCCCAATCCGCGCGTCGGCTGCGTTTTGTCCAAGGACGGCAAAATCATCGGCCAGGGTTTCACGCAACCCGCCGGACAGGATCACGCCGAGATACAGGCGCTCAAGGATGCCGCCGCGCGCGGCAACGATCCGGCCGGCGCCACGGCCTTCGTCACGCTGGAGCCCTGCAGCCATTTTGGCCGGACGCCGCCCTGCGCGGATGCGCTGGTGCGCGCCGGCATCGCGCGCGTGGTGGCGGCCATGGAAGACCCGAATCCCGCCGTTTCCGGCCGCGGCTTGCAACGGCTGCGCGAAGCCGGCGTGGACGTGCGCTGCGGGCTCCTGGAAAAAGAAGCCCGCGAACTCAATATTGGATTTGTCAACCGCATGACGCGCGGACTGCCCTGGGTGCGGATCAAGGTTGCCGCCTCGCTCGACGGCGGTACCGCGCTGCATGATGGCACCAGCCAGTGGATTACCGGCCAGGCGGCACGCGACGATGGCCATGCCTGGCGCGCGCGCGCCAGCGCCATCCTCACCGGCATAGGCACCGTGCGCGACGACAACCCGCAGTTGAATGTGCGTGCCGTGGACACGCCGCGCCAGCCGCAGCGCGTGGTGGTGGACTCCCGGCTGGAGATCCCGCTGGACGCACGCCTGCTGAGGCCGGACACCGGCGATTTTGCCAAGCCGGTGCTGGTGTTCTGCGCCTTCGACGACGGCGCGCGCCGGCGCGCGCTGGAGGCTCGCGGCGCCGAGGTGGTAGTGCTGCCCAATCCGCACGGCAAGGTGGAACTGCGCCACATGCTGGAAGAGCTTGGGCGGCGCGGCGTCAACGAGCTGCATGTGGAAGCCGGGTTCAAGCTCAACGGATCGCTGATCCGCGAGCATTGCGCCGACGAACTGCTGGTCTACCTGGCGCCCAAGCTGCTGGGAGATGCGCAAGGCATGTTCCAGTTGCCGCCCCTGGCACGCCTGCAGGACGCCGCTGCCTTCCGCTGGCACGACGTGCGCATGATCGGGGAAGACCTGCGGCTGATTGCCCGCCGCGCCGACCACGCCTGACCCCCTGCCGGCCACCCGGCGGGAAGCCGCGGGCAAATACGAACTGACGCCGCACCTGCTAGCATGCGTGCTTTCCCATCGCATTTCGCACCAACCATGTTCACTGGCATTGTCGCGGCCGTCGGCCGCATCGAATCCGTTTCCCCGCTGGGTGCCAGCGAAGCCGCAGCCGACGCCGGCGTGCGCCTGCGCATCCGCGCTCCTGGGCTTGACCTGTCCGATGTCATCCTGGGTGACAGCATCGCCATCCAGGGCGCTTGCATGACGGTGATCGCGCTGGACGGGGACGCATTCGACGTGGATGTCTCGCGTGAGTCACTCGACAAGACCGCTGGCCTCGACAAGCCAGGGCGCGTCAACCTGGAAAAGGCGCTGACCCTGGCCGACCGCCTCGGCGGCCATCTGGTATCCGGCCATGTCGACGGGCTAGGTGAAGTCACGCACTTCGCACCGGTGGGCGAATCCCACGAGCTGCGCGTGCGCGCCCCGCGCGAGTTGGGACGCTACCTGGCCTACAAGGGGTCGGTGGTAGTCAACGGCGTATCGCTCACGGTCAACAAGGTCATTGACGAGCAAGACGGCTGCACGTTCTCGATCAACCTGATCCCCCACACAATCGAGGTCACCACGCTGCAGGATCTCAAGCCCGGCGCGCGCGTGAACCTGGAGATCGATCTGATCGCGCGGTACGTGGAACGCATGCTGAGCGCGCCGAAACCCGCCTGATATGCGCTCTTCCAGGCGCCGCTAGCCGGCCGCCGTTGCCACGCACCCCAAGCGCCAACTGCCACCGGGACGCCCCCGGTGGGCAGCGCGCGCCTTGCGGCGCGCGGTTGACGTACAATATTGGGCCAGACCGCTGCCGCGGCCAGCCGGTTTACCCCAAGGCGGGTCCCGGCGAGCCAGTGCCGACAGCCGGCCAGCAAGCCATCCCGCCCGAAATTCAGCCAGAATTCCAGCCCCAACCTCAGCCCGCTTTCCAGCCTGCATGCCATGACAATCGCCCGTACAGAAGAAATCATTGCCGAAATCCGTGCCGGCCGCATGGTTATCCTGGTTGACGAGGAAGACCGCGAGAACGAGGGCGACCTGGTGCTGGCTGCCGATTTCGTCACACCAGAGGCGATCAACTTCATGGCCAAGTACGGCCGCGGCCTGATCTGCCTGACGCTGACCGCCGAGCGCTGCCGCCAGCTCGAGCTGCAACCCATGGTCAGCCGTAACGGCACCGTCCACGGCACCAACTTCACGGTATCGATCGAAGCGGCCGAGGGCGTCACTACCGGTATTTCGGCAGCCGACCGGGCCCGTACCGTGCAGGCCGCCGTGGCAAAGGACGCCCGCGCCACCGACCTGGTCCAGCCCGGCCATATCTTCCCGCTGACGGCCCAGCCCGGTGGCGTGCTGATCCGCGCGGGCCATACCGAGGCCGGTTGCGACCTGGGCGCCCTGGCCGGCCTTACGCCGGCTGCCGTGATCTGCGAGATCATGAAGGACGACGGCACTATGGCGCGCCTGCCCGACCTGGTCGAGTTCGCGCAGGAGCATGACATCAAGATCGGCACCATTGCCGACCTGATTCACTACCGCAGCCGCACCGAGAGCATTATCGAGCGCGCCGGCGAGCGCACCATGCAAACGCCCTACGGTACCTTCAACAGCATCATCTATCGCGACAAGCCGAGCGGCCGCGCGCACCTGGCGCTGGTCAAGGGTGCGCCGCGACCCGACCGGGAAACGCTGGTGCGGGTGCACGAGCCGCTGTCCATCCTGGACCTGCTCGAAGTGTCGTGCACCACGCATTCGTGGAGCGTGCCCGCCGCGCTCGAGGCCATCGCCCAGGCCGATCACGGCGTGATGGTGCTGCTGAACTGCGGGGACACGGCGGAGCAGCTGTTCACGCAGTTCTCGGCCCTTGATGCCCCGCAGAATCGCCCCCGTGTGAAGCCGGACCTGCGCACCTATGGCACCGGCGCCCAGATCCTCAAGGACCTCGGCGTGGGCAAGATGCGTGTGCTGGCTTCCCCGCTGAAAATGCCGAGCATGACCGGCTATGACCTTGAAGTGACTGGCTACCAGCCCATGAGCGGCAGCCAGGCAAACTGAACTACCGGATATCCGGCGGCCGCAATCCTATCGCCGGCCGCCACCCCGAACCCAGGAGAACATAAGATGGATCACGGTTTCTATCCCAGCAACCTCGAAGGTGAAGGCCTGCGCATCGGCATCGTGCAAGCGCGCTTCAACGAGCCGGTTTGCGACGAGCTGCGCGAAGCCTGCGTGGCCGAACTGGAAAAGCTGGGCATCGAAGGCGAGGACACCCTGGTGGTGACCGTGCCCGGCGCCCTCGAGATTCCGCTGGCACTGCAAAAGATGGCCGAAAGCGGCCAGTTCGACGCACTGATCGCGCTTGGTGCGGTGGTACGCGGCGAGACCTACCACTTCGAGCTGGTCTCGAACGAATCCGGCGCCGGCATCACCCGGGTCGGGCTGGACTTCAATGTGCCCATCTCCAACGGCATCCTGACCGTCGACACCGACGCCCAGGCTCACGCCCGCACCCGCGAGAAGGGCCGCGATTGCGCCCGCGCCGCGGTGGAAATGGCAAACCTGGTCTCCGCGCTGGATTCGCTGCGCGGCCAGGAAGAGGATGAAGACGAGGACGACGATGAGTGACGCGCCCGATAGCAGCAACCCCGCCGGCAAGCCGGCGGACGACGCCGGCGCCAAGCCCGCCGCCAAGTCCGAGCCCAAGGCAGCGCCCAAGAGCGCTCGCCGCCGCTCGCGCGAACTCGCACTGCAGGGCCTGTACCAGTGGCTGCTGAATCGCAACGATACCAATGCGATCCAGGCCCACCTGCACGACGCCCAGGGCTTCAACAAGGCTGACCGCGAGCACTTCGACGCCCTGCTCAACGGCGCCATCCGCGAAGAAACCAGGCTGACCGGCGCATTCGAGCCCTTCCTGGACCGCCCGGTGGCCGAGCTGTCGCCGGTGGAGCGCGCTGCCCTGCTGATCGGCAGCTACGAACTGATCCACTGCGTCGACATCCCATACAAGGTAGTCATCAACGAAGCCGTGGAACTGACCAAGACCTTCGGCGGCGTGGAAGGCTATAAATACGTCAACGGCGTGCTGGACAAGCTGGCCGCCAAGGTGCGCGCGCCCGAACTGGCCGCCCGACGCTGAGCGACGGCAACCTGCGCCGTTCACGGCGCCAGGCTTGCCGTTCAGACACCCGCTGCGGCGGGTGTTTTTACTTCTACGCCGATTAACTCGGCTTAATTCCGCTTTAACCTCGCGTCTCCTCCCCCAACCCAGCCCACCAAGCCTATTCCCGCCATGGACATGCAGCGCCTCGCCACCGCCTCCCGACTTGCCAATATCGATGCCTTCCACGTGATGGAGCTGGCCAAGCAGGCCGCCGAACTCGAACGTGCCGGGCGCCACATCATCCACATGGGCATTGGCGAGCCCGACTTCACCGCCGCCGAGCCCGTCGTGCGGGCGGCCGAGGCGGCCATGCGCCGGGGCGTCACCCAGTACACCGGAGCGCTGGGCATCGCGCCGCTGCGCGAGGCCATCGCCGGCTATTACAAGACCATGTACGGGATCGACATCCCGGCGCGCCGCGTGATGGTCACCGCCGGCGCCTCGGGCGCGCTGCTGCTGGCTTGCGCCGTGATGGTGGAGATCGGCGCCGAGGTGCTGATGCCGGACCCCAGCTATCCCTGCAACCGCCATTTCGTCGCAGCCTTCGACGGCCGCGCCAAGATGATCCCGAGCGGCCCGGGCCAGCGCTTCCAGCTCACGGCCGCGCAGGTGGAAGCGCACTGGGGCGAGCAGACCCGTGGCGTGCTGCTGGCCTCGCCCTCCAACCCCACCGGCACCTCGATCCTGCCGGATGAGCTGGCGCGCATCCTGAAGACCGTACGCGCCCGCCAGGGCTTCGCCATCGTCGACGAGATCTACCAGGGCCTGTCGTACGACGCGCCGCCGGTATCGGCGCTGAGCCTGGACGACGATGTGATCACCGTCAACAGCTTCTCCAAGTACTTCAATATGACCGGCTGGCGCCTGGGCTGGCTGGTGGTGCCGGACGAACTGGTGAATGCCTTCGAGAAAGTGGCGCAGAACCTGTTTATCTGCGCCTCGGCGGTGGCCCAGCACGCGGCGCTGGCCTGCTTCTCTCCCGAAGCGCTGGCCATCTATGACGCACGCAAGGCCGAATTCCATCGCCGCCGCGACGCCATCGTGCCGGCGCTGGAATCGCTCGGCCTGCGGGTGCCGGTCAAGCCGGATGGCGCTTTCTATGTGTATGCGGACTGCCGGGGCGTCAACCACCCCGCCGCGGGCGACGCCGACACCCTGACCCAGGCCATGCTGCGCGATGCGGGCGTGGTCATGGTGCCGGGCCAGGATTTTGGTCCCTATACGGCCAGTGACTATATCCGGATCTCGTACGCGACCTCCATGGAGAACATTGAGGAAGCCATGGCGCGACTGGGCAAGTTCTTCGCCTGAGGGAAGCACAAACGAGACCCAAACGAAGGCGCACAAACGAAAAAAAGCACCCCTGTGGGTGCTTTTTTTCTGGTTGCCGGCTCCGTCTTGTCCTGGCGGCCCGGAGGCGCCTTCTCGCGCATCCCGGCCAGCAGTAGCCAGGCTGCCGCCGGCGCGTATCAGGCGCTTTTCGGCACGTTCCCGGCGGCTTCCAGCTTGTCGCTGGCCGTACCTTGACGGTGCTCTGCCTGCGACTTGGCATCGGCAGTCACGTCCGGCTTGGCAGCCACGGGCTCGGCCGCGACGCTGCGCACGCCCGGCAACTGGCGCAGGCGGGCACGCTCTGCCAGCACCTTGGCGCCATAGCCGCCGTCGGTGTTGGTGGTTGCTGCGCCTACGTAGTACTTCAGGCCGCCTTCCAGCGAGCCCGCGCGGGCGATGCAGTCCTTCAGCACCAGCGCGCCGATCTTGATATTGGCGTACGGGTTGAGTGCGGCTGCCACGCCGCCCACGGCCTCGTACTTGTCCTGGTGGACCTTGGTCATCACTTGCATCAGGCCCTGCGCGCCCACACCGCTCTCTGCGTACGGGTTGAAGCTGGATTCGATGGCAATCACGCCCAGGATCAGCAGCGGATCGATGCCAACCTCGCGCCCGGTCAGGTACGCAGCCTTCACCAGCTGCGCGGTTGCCTGCGCCGCGACGCGGTACTTGCGTGCGATGTACTCAGCCACCACAGCCTGCTCGCGCGCGCTGCCCAGCGTAGCCGGGTTGCGCGCATCCAGCGCCACGCGCTGCGCCGGGATCTGCGCAGCCAGGTGGGCCACGGAGGGCACCTTGCCGGCCGGCTGGCCCCAGTCGTCGGTACCGGACACCGTGGGCAGACCCACGGGCTTGGCCGGTGCCAGACCGATCTTGGCCGCGGCCACGTCGGCCGTACTGGCAGGCACCGCCGCTTCCATCAGTACAGCAGGCGCTTCCTCACCGGCCAGCGCGCCAGCGAGGGCCGTACGCCACTCCTGGCTGACCGACAGCGATACCGCTGCGACTACAGACAACACCCCGAGACTGTTCAGGGCATATTTCAATGTTGCGCGACCACTCCGTAAGGCGCGGCCAGCGACCGGATGCGCGAGACGGACCTGCAATGCCCGATTCACTCCGGGTACCGGTTGTCTGAAACGGACCTGCAATGCCCGCCCGACTCCGGGAAGATGAAGGGTTTTCCAACCACTCATACTTACCTCCATCCGCCGTCCGCTTCGTGCCGCATTGTTGCGCCGCACGTCCGTTGACCGCGTATTCAAGTAAGGATGCCGCGCCGCCTAGCAATGACGTCCAGCACCTGTTGGTGAGCGCTCCCCATGCGCCCAACGAGAAACAAGGTAGGCTCTTGGGGGAGCCTGCCCTGCCGCGAACTACTCAAAGCACCCGGCCAGCGCCGGGGCGATCGACCGGACCCGTCCTGCTCTGACGGATCCGCTCATATGATCGGATATGGATGATTCTTCACTAACCCCTTGACAGGGCGCAAAAGAATGTGCTGCACCGCAACACTCCAACGAGCAGAAACGGATTGTAGAAACCCTTTTATACCTCGTCAAGAATAACGATTTAAATTAACAAAGCTTTTGGTTATATGTAACAAGGCTCTTTGACGCACTTTCACCACCCCCCGATTCTGGGAAAGTCAGCACTGGCAATGCATGGAGGCCATCGCGGCCGACCTCGGCGGTGTCAAAAAATTTACAATTTGGAGATGCAAATGAGGATGATTTTTTTGCGCCTCATCGCACCAATGTGTAGATAGAAGCATATAAATTGCCAGGACAGGCGCGCTCCGTCGCCTGTACACCACTAGAATTCACTATGAAATACAACGACTTGCGCGATTTCATCGGCCAGCTGGAAGGCCTTGGCGAACTGAAACGGATCGATGCGCCGGTGTCGCCCAACCTCGAAATGACCGAAATCTGCGACAGGCTGTTGCGGGCGAGCGGACCGGCAGTCGTGTTCGAAAACCCGAGCGATCCCAGGAGGCCTGGACAGAGTTATAGCGTCCCCGTACTGGCCAATCTGTTCGGTACGACACGCAGGGTGGCGCTGGGCATGGGCGCCGAAAGCCTGGCCGATCTGCGTGATATCGGCCGTGTCCTGTCGGCCCTCAAGGAGCCCGAACCGCCCCGCGGCCTGCGCGAAGCCGGCAAGCTGTTCACGCTGGCCAAGTCCGTGTGGGACATGGCGCCCAAGCGCGTCGGCAGCCCGGCCTGCCAGGAGGTGGTCTGGGAAGGCAACGACGTGGACCTGGCGCGCCTGCCCATCCAGACGTGCTGGCCGGAAGACGCCGCTCCGCTAATCACATGGGGCCTGGTGATCACCAAGGGCCCACACAAGAAGCGGCAGAACCTGGGCATCTACCGCCAACAGGTCATCAGCCGCAACCAGGTCATCATGCGCTGGCTGGCGCATCGCGGCGGCGCGCTGGACTTCCGCGAGCATGCGCTGACCAACCCCGGCAAGCCATTCCCGATCGCGGTGGCGCTGGGCGCGGACCCGGCCACCATCCTCGGCGCCGTCACGCCCGTGCCGGACACCTTGTCGGAGTACCAGTTCGCCGGCCTGCTGCGCGGCAGCCGGACAGCGCTGGCTGGCTGCATCACGCCCACGCTGTCCGAACTGAGCGTGCCGGCTTCGGCCGAGATCGTGCTGGAAGGCCACATCCAGCCCGACCCGAGCCACCCTTCCGGCTACCAGCACGCGCTGGAAGGCCCGTACGGCGACCACACCGGCTATTACAACGAGCAGGACTGGTTCCCGGTCTTCACCATCGACCGCATCACCATGCGGCGCGAGCCGATCTACCACTCCACCTACACTGGCAAGCCACCCGACGAACCGGCCGTGCTTGGCGTGGCGCTCAACGAAGTCTTCGTGCCCCTGCTGCAAAAGCAGTTCCCGGAAATCACGGATTTCTACCTGCCGCCCGAGGGCTGCAGCTACCGCATGGCCGTGGTGCGCATGAAGAAGCAGTACGCCGGCCACGCCAAGCGCGTGATGTTCGGCGTCTGGAGCTTCCTGCGTCAGTTCATGTATACGAAGTTCATCGTGGTGGTGGACGACGACGTCGACGTGCGCGACTGGAAGGAAGTGATCTGGGCCATCACCACGCGCGTCGATCCCGCGCGCGATACCGTGCTGGTGGAGAACACGCCGATCGACTATCTCGACTTCGCCTCGCCGGTATCCGGGCTGGGCTCGAAGATGGGCATCGACGCCACCGACAAATGGCCCGGCGAAACCACCCGCGAATGGGGCCGCCCGATCCAGATGGATGCCGCCGTCAAGGCACGCGTCGATGGGCTTTGGGACTCGCTGTTCGAGGCCCGGTCCAAGGCATGATGGCGGACTGCATGTAAGATCACGTTTTCCGGGTCGGCGGCGAGCGAAGCCGCTCCCGACCCCAAACTGTATCGCGAGGCATCGCACCGCATTACACCGCATCGCAACCCATCCGCACGTCCGCGCAGACGGATCCGAGGAGGAGACATGACCAGCCTTGAAGAAGGGAAACTGATGTGGACGCCGTCGCCGGCGTTCCGCGACGACAGCAGCATTGCGCACTTCATGCGCTGGCTGGAAAGCGAGCGAGGCCTCGCCTTCGCGGACTACGCCACGCTATGGCAGTGGTCTGTGACCGACCTGGAAGGTTTCTGGGACGCCATCCGCGCCTACTTCGACCTGCGCTTCGACACCCCGCCCTCGCGCGTGCTCGGCGATGCCGGCATGCCCGGCGCGCGGTGGTTCGAAGGCGCCAGCCTGAACTATGTGCAGCAGGTATTCCGCCATGCCGGCAGCGGCGCGGCGCGCCAGCGCGCCGCCATCCGCTACGCCGGCGAATCCGTTGAAGTCACGGACCTTGGCTGGGACGCACTCGAACAACAGGTAGCCTCGCTGGCGCACGCCCTGCGCGAAATGGGCATCACCCGCGGCGATCGCGTGGCAGGCTACCTGCCGAACATCCCCGCCACCGTCGTCGCCTTCCTGGCCACCGCCAGCCTGGGCGCTATCTGGTCGGGCTGCGCGCCCGACATGGGGCAGGTGGCAGTGATCGACCGCTTCCGCCAGATCGAGCCCAAGGTGCTGATCGCCGTGGACGGCTACCGCTACGGCGGCAAGGCTTACGACCGCGCACCGGTACTGGCCGACTTGGCCACCGCCCTGCCCTCGCTCACGGACCTGGTGCTGGTGCAGGCGGGAAATCCCGGCGAAGGCACGATCCCGCTTCCGCCCGGCCTGCGCCGCCACGCGTGGCAAGACGTGCTGGCCCATCGCGTGCCGCTGGCGATTGAGCCGGTACCATTCGACCACCCGCTGTGGATCGTCTACTCCTCCGGCACCACGGGCATGCCCAAGCCCATCGTGCACGGCCACGGCGGCATCGTCATCGAGCAACTCAAGCTCATGGCCTTTCACAACAACCTCGGGCCGGACGACGTTTTCCACTGGTACAGCAGCAGCGGCTGGATCATGTGGAATGCCCAGGTAGCGGGGCTGTTGCTGGGTACCACCATCGCGCTTTACGACGGCAACCCCGCCTGGCCCGACGCCGGGGTGTTGTGGCGCTTCGTGGATGCCGCCGGCGTCACCGCCTTTGGCGCCGGCGCGGCGTTCTTCACCAGTTGCATGAAGGCAGGCATCGAGCCGGCCCGCCTGGCCGACCTGTCCCGGCTGCGCGCGCTTGGCTCCACCGGTTCGCCACTACCTGCAGAGGCCTACGACTGGATCTACCGCCACGTGCGCACCGACATCTGGCTGGCGCCCATGAGCGGCGGCACCGACTTCGCCGGCTCCTTCGTGGCGGGCTGCCCGATCCTGCCCGTCTACTCAGGCGAGATGCAGTGCCGCTGCCTGGGCGCAAAAGTGGAAGCCTTCGACGAAGCCGGCCACGCGCTGACCGAAGAGGTGGGCGAACTGGTCTGCACGGCGCCGATGCCGTCAATGCCGCTGTTCCTGTGGGGCGATGCCGACGGAAAGCGCTATCGCGACAGTTACTTCGACACCTATCCCGGCGTCTGGCGCCACGGTGACTGGATCAAGATCACCGCGCATGGCGGCGCCATCATCTACGGCCGCTCGGACGCGACCATCAACCGCCACGGCATCCGCATGGGCACCAGCGAGTTGTACCGGGTGGTGGAAGATCTGCCAGAAGTGCTCGACAGCATGGTGGTGGATCTCGAGTACCTGGGCCGCGACTCCTACATGCCGCTGTTCGTGGTGCTGCGCGAAGGCGCGGTGCTCGACGATGCGCTGCGTGACATCATGCGCGCGCGCATCCGCAGCGCGCTGTCTTCACGCCATGTGCCGAACGAAATCCTGCAGGTGCCAGGCGTGCCGCGCACGCTGTCGGGCAAGAAGATGGAAGTGCCGGTCAAGAAGCTGCTGCTGGGCCACGCCCCGGACAAAATCGCCAATCGCGATGCCATGGCCAACCCGGAGACGCTGGACTGGTACTTTGCCTACGCCGGGCATTTTCTCGCGGCGCGTGCGAGCGAATCCGCGCCGGTGTAAAGCAAAGAGGGTGCGCCGCCGCGCACCCTCTTCTTCATTGCCCGTTCCCTTTTTTCCCCTTTTTATCCCCTGCACCGGCGAATCAGAACTCCACTTCCAACTCGCTGATTTCATCGGGCTCCTTCTTGGCTTCCGCGATCCATTCCTGCAACTCCGGCATCGCCAGGATCTGCTTGCAGTACTCCACCGGCGCGGGATCCAGCATCACGCCATAGGTCACAAAGCGCGTCACCACCGGCGCATACATCGCATCGGCCATCGTGCGTTTCTCGCCGAACAGGTAGGGGCCGCCATATTGGGTCAGGCACTCGGTCCAGATCTGTGTAATGCGGTCGATGTCGGCTTGCGCGCGCGACCACACCTTGAAGCCGGGAAAGTGCCCCTTCAGGTTCATCGGCAGCGCCGAGCGCATGGCCGCGAAGCCTGAGTGCATTTCTCCGCAGATGGCGCGGCAATGCGCGCGCGCCGAGCGCTCCTCGGGGAGCAGGCCGGCCTTGGGACTGACTTCGTTGAGATACTCGGCAATGGCCAGTGTATCCCACACTGTCACGCCCTGATGCAGCAACCGCGGGACGAGGATGGAGGGCGACAGCAGCAGGATTTCCGCGCGCGCCGCGGCATCGTCGGGCGGTACCAGCACCTCTTCGAACTCCAGTCCCGCAAACCGGGCCAGCAGCCAGCCCCGCAGGGACCATGAAGAATACGTTTTGCTGCTGATGGTCAGTGTCGTCCTTGCCATCCCTCCTCCTTGCCACCTGGAAAAGCCATTGCATGGCGGGCGAATGCCGTTGTGTGTGCCAGTGAACGGTGCGCCCGTATCTCTCGGTGCAGTGTCGTGCTATGTGCTATGTGCTTTGCGCTCGCTGCCTCTACTATGAATTTGTACTACATCATGGCGATGACATTTGTATTGCGTCTGCGCAATTCGCCGGGCCCCTGACGTAGTTGACCCACATGAGGAACACGTACATCGCAAGCGCCTTTTCATGCCCGGCCGCGCTCCAGCCGGCGTGGCACTGGCAAGGTGCAACACGCAGCACCGACATGAGGCGGCGATATTGGCAAAGGCCAGCAAGCGTCGCCCATGCGCGGCGCTTGCGCCGCATACGAACCAGAACAGGTCACCCCGTTACGCCATACGGGCAAGCCCGCAAGCCTCATGCCAGCCATGTCGTCGTGGCACGCATATTGCGGCTGATGAGGTCAATGCATGAAAAGGGGTGAGCCATGCTGTACCAGGTGTACCAGAGCTATGCGGACCTCATGCACCCTGCGTGCAGCGTCGCCGACCTGGTGGCGTCGGCGCTGGCAGTGAACTCGCGGCTCTCAGGTTGCGAGCAGATGCGCGCCACGCGCGCCGCCTGCGAAGTGCTTGCGCTGAGCCGGCTGACGCATCATCGCCCGCCCTTTGGCATCGATAGCATCACCGTAAACGGCATGCCGTTACAGGTGACCGAGGAAGTGGTCGCGAACACGCCTTTTTGCTCGCTGCTACGCTTTCGCAAGCATGGCGTCTCCGGCCAGCCGCGTGTGTTGCTGGTGGCGCCGATGTCGGGCCACTTTGCCACGCTGCTGCGGGGCACCGTGCAAACCATGTTGCGCGACCACGATGTCTACATCACTGACTGGCACAACCCGCGCGACGTCTCGTTGCTGCACGGGCGCTTCGGCTTTGACGAGTTCGTCTATCACCTGATCGATTTCCTGCACGCCCTCGGCAGCGGCACGCACTTGATGGCGGTTTGCCAACCTACCGTGGCAGCGCTCGCCGCGGTGGCCCTGATGGCGGAAGACAATGACCCGGCCCAGCCGCCCAGCCTGATCCTGATGGCCGGCCCCATCGACGCGCGCATCAATCCGACCAAGGTCAACGAGCTCGCCACCAGCCAGTCGATCGAATGGTTCGAGAATTCGCTCACCGGCTACGTGCCGCTGCGTTTCGCCGGCGCGATGCGCCGTGTCTATCCCGGCTTCATGCAGCTGATCGCCTTCATGAGCATGAACCATGAGCGCCACCAGCAGGCGTTTCGCGATCTTTACGACCTTCGCGCCCATGGCGATCACGCCCGCGCCGATGCAATCCAGGTGTTCTACGAGGAATACTTCGCCACCATGGACCTGAGCGCGGAGTTCTATCTCGAAACCGTGAGCATGGTGTTCCAGCGCTTCTTGCTGGCGCAGGGCCTGCTTGAAGTAGGCGGGCGCCGCGTGGACCCGAACGCGATCCACCGCACGGCGCTACTCACAGTGGAAGGCGAGCGCGACGATATCTGCGCCATCGGGCAGACCATGGCCGCGCAGGAACTGTGCGGCAGCCTGCGTCCCTATATGCGCATGCACCATGTGCAAACCGGAGTTGGCCACTACGGCGTATTCAACGGCAAGCGCTGGGAAACGCAGGTCTATCCGCTGGTGCGCAACGCCGTACACATGAGCGCATGAGCGCATGAAACGCGCGAGCCCGTGAGCGCGCCCGGCGCTTCCAGGGCAGCCCGGCTAGGCGGCGTCGCGGTCATTCGGCCACGGTGTCACCGCGGGCACCGCGCATGGGCCTTCCACCTCGACCGTACCGAAGTCGGCCGGCCCCACGATCTCCAGGTACTCCATGTCCGGCGAGTAATCGAACAGGTAGTGGGTGATGCCGGGGCGCTGGTGGACGCAGTCGCCGGTCGCCACCAGCGTCTCCTTGTCCTCGTACATGAAGCGCGCCCAGCCCTTGAGCATCAGCACCACGTGGAACTGCGCCTCGTGGCGGTGCCAGCCTGTGCCCTGCTCGGGCGGCTGGTTGGCCTTGACCAGTTGCACCAGCAGCTTGCCGCCGGTGGCCTCGGCAATGCCGAGATCGCGATAGAGGAAGAAATCGCGCAAACCCTGGTCGACGAAAGCGGTGTCTTGCGGGCGCACGTGGGAAAACTTCGTCTGAGTGGAGTCCGCGGCGGGATCGCCGGCGGGCGCGCTGGACTTGTTGAGGGACTCGGCCATGACAAGCTCCTTTCGCTGTGGAAAAGCACTGCGCTGCGACGCAACATTCACGCCAGCAGTGGCCCGGTTGAATGTGGAGCACCGTCCGCTGCATGTGCCATGCGTCGGGGACCAGGCATGCCGCGCATGCCCTTGCCGGAGGCGCGGCGCACCAGCCCGGCACCGGACCGGTGCCATATGATTATGCATCCCGGACGCCCCGCCGACAGCATGCCCACGCGGGCAACGCAATGGCGGCTATGATGCAGCGATATGCACTCCCCGGAACCTCCGCATGCAGCCCCTTTCCCATACCCGCTTCCAGGGCCAGGCATTGATCCGGGTCGGAAACGAAGATAGTTTCCTTCTGCTCGCCCCGCAGTTCGGCGGCCGCCTGGTGCGCTGGGTACATCGCGGCGAGGACATCTTCTACTGGCCGGACAACGCCGACTGGTCCCAACCCGCCCGCGTTCGCGGTGGCAATCCCTTGCTATTCCCCTTCATCGCAAGGCACTTCGCCGACGGTGCGCAGGGCGCCTGGAAAGACGCCAGCGGCACCGTGCGCGCCATGCCGAACCACGGTTTTGCGCGTGACCTGCCCTTCGCGGTCACGCGGCACGAGCCGGGACGCAGCATTGCCATGGAGCTGCAAGCCTCGGATGCGACGCGCGCTTCCTACCCGTTCGATTTCAGTTTCGAGGTCACTTACCGTCTGCTGGAGGACGGGCTCGAAGCCATGCTGCGCACGCGCAATGCCGGTGCGCAGCCGCTGCCCTATTACGCCGGCCATCATTTCTATTTCGCGCTCGCCCACCAGGGGCGCGGGGCGTCCGGGCTGGCCATGCCGGCCGCGATCCTGATGCATCAGCGCGCGGATGGCTCGCCGGCATCCAGCGGCGCAGGCGCCGCAGCGTATCGGCTTGATGACCTGCGCCTGCAAGACACCTTCCACGTCCTGCAGCCGCGGCTTGCCGCGCCGCGCGCCTGTACGTTGGCGATGCCGCCCAACGCCGCTGCCCCTCAGGGCCGCAAGCTGGTGATCGACCTGGACCCGCCTGGCAGCGTTCCATGGTTCGCCGTCACCACATGGTCCGAGCACGTCGACGCCGACTATTACTGCGTGGAGCCCTGGCTCGGCCTGCCAAACGCGATCCACCATGGCATGGGGTTGCGCTGGCTCGCGCCGGGCCAGGACGAAGCGGCGATTTGCCAGCTGCGGCTGGACCGATAGCGCAGGCGCCCCTGCCGTGCAGGCTGGCTCGCCTGCGTGCCGGTGCGGGAAATAATGCACTTTTCATTGGCTCCGGCACCCGACCACCTTACGCTCGCCGGGACATCCCGCGTAAAATCGCGCTTCCTGCGAGCGTCGTATAGTGGCCATTACCTTAGCTTCCCAAGCCGCAACGGTCTGACCAAACCCACTGTTCATGCGGGTTTCAAACGCGAGTTATCGCGGCTGTCCATTTTCCCCACCAAATCTGCGTGTCTTGCCGCGATGCCAGTTTCGACGCCATTTTGAGCCACAGAAAGCGAATGGCCTACCTTCGCACGCTTCACTGCCCCCCTCGCCTCAATGATCCATCCCACAAGGAGACACGCACGACGGAAATCGGGACCATGGCGCGTCTGGCCAGGCGCTCAGATCCACCATCACCCGCGCGCAGCCCAGCTCGCGCAGGTACATCAAGGTCTTTTCCAGCCGGACAAATCGGTGCGGGCACTGGCGAGACGAGCGCAACCACTGGCTGCCATTGATGCGCACGTACCAACCGTCCGGCGCCGGAACCAGTTCGACGAATCCCACTGCGCCGCGCTCAAGCAAGGCAATGAATTGATGTTCCAACAGATCGGATAAGGCGTCGCTCTCTTTCGCAGAAAACACAGGTTGTACCACAGGCGTGACGCAACGCTGCTTCCCAACAAATCTGGCAGCAGCGCGGCCCATCTAGTAGAGCATCGTGCAAGGTCGCGACAACACGTTAGCGGCCTAGATAAACGGCTGTAATCTCCTCGCGATTGTGGCCCAACTCGGCTGACACCTGGAGCCGTGCTACACGATCCACGGCCCGCTGCTGCGACGTGAGCTGTGCTGACACGGGGCCCCCTGCGGCAGGAGCAAGCCAGCCAGTAAGCTGGTGGTAACGCTGCTGAGCATACTCATGCCGAAGACCATGTAACTTCGACATGCCAGCCTTCTCGACAGCCCAGGTATAGCGGTGGAGCTGGTCGACGTACTTGAGATTCTTCGGGATCATGGAGCCGCTTCCACAGAGCGCAACTGCACGCGCAAGCACAGCCCGCTGATGCTCACTCGTGACAGGCACAGCACGTGCCCGGCCGCCCTTACACCAAGTCGGCTTGAGCTGAATCTCACATACTAGATCCGGCGTCAGGCCTGCCAGCGCATACCTCGGCTGAAATTTGAGGCACTCCTCGCGGCGCAACCCAAAGGCCTGCTGCAGCTCGACGGAACAGCGCAGACGCTCGTCAGTAATTTGCCCGATATCACCCGAAGCCAGCACCAGTGCCTTCGAAACGTTGGTCACATACCGGCGCCGGCCAATGCCCAGCTCACCATTGGTGCGCGGGACGCAATTCTGCTTGCCGACCTTCTCTGCCCACCACCGCACATGTGACATACGGTTTTTCATGGTGCCCACAGCAATGCCGGAGGCCTGCCAACGATTGACCAGCGCGGCGACATGCTTTGGCTTCAACCCGGTAGCAGGAAGCATTCGGAAGCCCATGTCCTTGAGGTCATGAGCCACCTGCGCGAGCACTTCCCTGCGGGCCGCCTGGGTCGCATACGAGCCATCCCGATTGCGGTCAACCATGCGCATCAGGTCCACAAAGATATCCAGCTTCACTAGGTTCCTCACTTGGTCAGTGTTAACGGCGGCTGGCTAAACCAGCCCTGGCACCGGAACCCTCGGGTACGCGGTACGGGATACAGGGAACAGCTACGGCACCACCAGCGGGCCGGTGCGTCCCGTCAGGCACACACAGACGTTCTGGCGACAACATGCCGGGACTACTTGAGGTGGAGCGCTACAACAGCATCGATGTCCGGGGCTGAGGCGGCAAGTAACCGCATTGCTCCAGCCACATCGCGCCCGGGCCAGCCGGACCTTCTTCGTACCATCGTCATCGATGTCCAGCTTCACGAACTGACCATCGCACTAGGTACAGGCCGACCCTACGTCCACCTTCATCACCTTCCCCAACTGGCAACGGTTGGGTTCCGTCCGTTGGATGCCTGCTTTGAGAGTGCAGACGAACTCACCGGATACAGTCCGGCCATGCTCAGGCTGTCCTGAGAGCATCACTAGGGAAAAGGGCATGAAACCCCTTATCAACGCTTCCGAATACGGCCACAATGAAAAGGCAAGAGTGGACGTGAGTACAAGGGCATGTAAAACCCTTCGGCTACGATTCAGGAAAGTTGCGGAGGAAAGTAGAAGACAGGAAAACGGGAGGGATACCCGCAGCGACGCTACGGGGATCATTGCAGGCAGGGGATGAGAACTGGACGGACTTAGACAGCCCGCCCGGATGGCCCAAAAAATGGATAGACGGTGGCTAAGGGAAGCGCTCGCTTACGGTGCCAAAGCGCCCAAGCCCATGAACCGCATCCTGTCGTGGCGCGCAGCGCCAATGTCGATGTCAATGCCGCTAAAGCGGCGATAAGTGCTGACAGAATAATCTGTAGAATTCAATTTGACAAGGTTGCCAGCGCTCCATGGCCCCTCACCTTAATTCAGGCGAGCTTCTTGAGTTGCCATGCGCTACGCCCCATAGCACAGTTGACTTGTCCGATGCCCCCTTGATCAACAAAACCATCGCCCACGGCCGAGGCTACTACTGTCGCGCCTAGGAAAACAAAACGGTCGGGATTCTGGACCTGATCGATGCGAAATCTGACCCAGGTAACGCTGGTTTTTGCATCGAATGTTGACCCACGTATAGAACACTGTCCTGCTCGGGAACCCTAGACAGACCAGCGGGTCCGTCTACTGACATTTAGGCGGCGCAAGATGGAAGTCCTGTTTCTGGACCAAAACAAGTGGATCGAACTCGCCCGCGTGCGAGCAGGTGTGGTGACCACGGGTCCAGCGTACATTGCCTACGCAGAACTCCACGAGGCCGTCGACAAAGGCCGATTCATTGCCCCGTTGACGGTCTCTCATATCCTGGAGACATCCAAGCGCAACGACCAAACAAGTCGTACGCACGTCGTCGAGGTACAGGCCGCCCTTAGTAAGGGCTGGGTCTTCAGAAGTCGCAAAGCCCGAGTTCTGATCGAGATGCCATATTCGAGGAGTCCCCGGTTCAGTTTGACTTAAACTGGGCCATCGCTCCAAGTTTCATGCAAGCGTTCGAGACTTTCGACACGCTCGTGGCTTCGCATACCGAGGCTACTACATCTCGCTTCCTGAATGAGCACGTTGATCCGAAGCGTCAATACATCGACTACATGCTCGATCAGGACGACCAGTGCCGTCGAACGGCCCATGCCGCATTCTCCGCTGAATCGGACGCGCTTCTTGCCAGAATCGAACAACGTCGCGCGCTCATGAGAGGCGCAACCATCGATTTGCGCTGGCGAGCATATGCGGCTCTGCTCTTCTACGATCATCAAGGCTATGTTGCCCACATGCTCGAGGTCATTGGGCATACCGTAGATGAACTGAAGCAGCTCGGACCGGAGGCAATTGTGACGTTCATCCGAAACGTTCCAACTTTGAACGTGGAGGCTGCGTTAGCCACTCGCCTGGAGGCGCAGACCGGTTCTCTGGAGCCGAATGACATTCGCGACATGCCGTCCTTCTGCGCTGCCATTCCATACGCAAACCGTCTGGTTGCGGAGAAAAGTTTCATTTCCCTGGCACGGCAAGCCAAGCTGGATGCCAGTTATCAAGCTGGCTTGTACACGAACCTGACAGACATCAGTGGCGTGTACAAATGACGCGTACCACTCAGCCAAATGGAGACTCAAGAGTCTGGCTGCGAAAGTAACGCCAGCGTACCCAGCAAGCCGAGTGGCAGTGGATACACTTTTCAATGCAGCAGCCAGCACGAGCGCTTGCACTTGCCGGGGAATCCCGCGTAGAATCGCGGTTTCGCGGGCGTCGTATAATGGCCATTACCTTAGCTTCCCAAGCTAAAGACGTGGGTTCGATTCCCATCGCCCGCTCCACATCAGATTGAGACGAGCCGCCTTCGCCACCTGGTCGCATGCCCGATCAGGACCCGCCCGGCGGCTTTTTTGTTGCCATGCTCCCCCAAGATCCCAGCTCCGATCCGACGCCAGCCGACGACGCTGACAACGCGCCCACCCCGGCCGACACCGGCACGGACGTCGCGCATCCGCGCCGCATCCGTTCCTTCGTGCGCCGCGCCGGGCGCACCTCCACCGGCCAGCAGCGCGCCATCGATGACCTGGGGCCGCGCTTCATCCTGCCGTATGCCCCGCAGCCGCTCGACTGGGAGGCTACTTTCGGCCGCACTGCCCCGGCGATCCTGGAAATCGGCTTCGGCATGGGCGAGACCACCGCGCATATCGCGCAATTGCGCCCGCAGGACAACTTCCTGGGCTGCGAGGTGCACGAGCCCGGCGTGGGCGCCCTGCTCAAGCTGATCGGCGAGCGCGAGATCGGCAATGTGCGGATCATGCCGCACGACGCGGTCGAGGTCATCGCACACATGCTGACGGAATCCTGCCTGGACGGCGTGCACATCTTCTTTCCCGACCCCTGGCACAAGAAGCGCCACAACAAGCGGCGCCTGGTGCAGCCGCCGCTGGTCAAGCTGCTGGCCAGCCGCCTCAAGCCGGGCGGCTACCTGCACTGCGCGACCGACTGGGAGGAATACGCTCACCAGATGGTGGAAGTGCTCTCCGGCGACCTGGACCTGGTCAATACCTCGGATGCAGCCGGCGGCTTTTCGCCGCGGCCGGATTACCGCCCGGTGACCAAGTTCGAGCGCCGTGGCGTGCGCCTTGGGCATGGCGTGTGGGACGTGGTGTTTCGCAAGCGGGGGCCTGAGGCCGCGCGGTAACTGGCGCGACAATGAAAAAAGGCGTGGCCACGAGCCACGCCTTTTTCATTTGCGGTAGCCCGGATCAGGCATGCCAGGCGATCAGGCCCGAGTAAGCCGTCACCAGCACGATGATGCCGAAGATGATGCGGTACCAGGCGAACGGCTTGAAATCATGGGTGGCAACAAAGCGCAACAGCCAGCGCACGCACAGGAAAGCCGACAGGAAGGCGAAGACGAAGCCGATGCCGAAGATGCCGAGGTCGTCGGCGGAGAGCAACGCGCGCGACTTGTACAACTCGTACACGGTGGCGCCGAAGATCACCGGGATCGCCAGGAAAAAGGAGAACTCGGTGGCCACCTGGCGCGACAGCCCGAACAGCATGCCGCCAATGATGGTCGCGCCGGAACGCGAGGTGCCGGGGATCAGGGCGCAGCATTGCGCCAGCCCGACCTTGATCGCATCGCGCCAGTTCAGGTCGTCGACGGATTCGATGCGCGGCGCCCCGGCCTGGGCAGCCTTCAGCAAGGCGTTGCCTTGCGGATGGGATACCCGGCCCCGATGGCTTTCACGCCACTCGGCCCACAGGATCACCACGCCGCCGACGATAAACGCGGTCGCCACGGTGATCGGGTTGAACAGGTGATCCTTGATCCACTTACCGAACACCAGCGCCAGCACGATCGCCGGCACGGTGGCGACGATGACGTTGATGGCGAAGCGCTGCGCTTTTTCATCGGTGGCCAGTCCGCCCACCACGGTGGTGATACGGCGGCGGAACTCCCAGCACACCGCCAGGATGGCGCCGAACTGGATCACGATCTCGAAAATCTTGCCCTTTTCATCGTTGAAGTCGAGCAACTGGCCGGCCAGGATCAGGTGGCCGGTACTGGAGATAGGCAGGAACTCGGTCAGTCCTTCGACGATGCCGAGGATCACGGCTTTCAAGGCGAGAGCAATATCCATTCTTATTAGGGGAGCGAAGGAAAACGAAGGAGAAGCGAGGAAAAGGAAATGAGTACCCGCACGGTCTCGCACACAAGGAACCACCACTATCGACCACGAGCATGACGCTACCGTGTGCAAGGCATATGCCTCCCACGCAGCGCGCCGCTCTTCCTTACGGCCGATTGATCTTGACGTTGATCCCGTTGGGCAAAACGGTGATTGTACCGGGCTCGGCACTCGCGCCGGCAAGGCGCAGCTCGTCGGGGCGGAAGGTATAGAGCGGGTAGCCTTGCAGCAATTGCTCCGCGAGGATGCCGCCGAGCGCATTGAGCTGGCGCGAGAACTGCGGCGGCAGGCCATTTACGTCGAACTGCTGGACCTGCGGATCCTGCAGCACGACCGCGCGGCTGGCCGGATCGTAGCGCAGGCCGCTGTCCAGCGCGAAGCGCCCGGTCAGCGGCTGGCGGAAGAACAGCCGGTTGTCCACGGTGGCATCGAACTGTACGTTGACGCGGTTGCGGCCGGGGTCCAGCGTGAGCTGCGGGTTGGCGAGCTGGATATCGAACAACTCCATATAGCGCTTGTTGAACGGAAACTTGCGCTCCAGCGCCGATTGCAACTGGCTCTGCGAGAAGGTGTAGTCGTTGCCCATCACGCCGCAGGCGGCGAGTCCCGCGAGGAGCGCGGCGGCACCGCTTGCTGCCAGCCAACGCCGGCGAGTCATTTTGAACATCTGTTTGATCCTTGCGGGTTTAGCCGGCATGGCCGGGCGCGGTGGCGGCCTCTAGCTGCGACAACCATGCCAGCGCATGCACACGCGAGTCGCCGCACATGTCGGCGGCGGGCTTCAGACCGGCGCAAAACGCCGGCCGCGTGGGCTCGCCGAAAATCGCGCAGCGCCGGTCGGGCAGCAGTTGCACGCAGGGTACGCCGGCCGGCTTGCCGCTTGGCATGCCGGGAATGGGCGATGTGATCGAGGGCGCGGTGCAACAAGCGCCGCAATCGGGCCGACAGGAAAGTTCAGACTGAAGAGGCATGGCAAAGGTTCAGGCACAGGCATCGCCCGGCAGCCCCGTATTGTGCCCCAACCCGCGTCCCCTCCTTCACGCTTTGGCACCGGCAGCGCCATGGATTGCCTGCACGCTTGACCGCCGGAATCGCGTCTACTACATTACTGACCCAAGAGTTATTTATCTGCAATTCTCGCGGAACGCGCCGGCATCGGTGCGTAGCGGCCCAGTGAAAAAGTCCCCAGACCAGACCCAGGAAGCGGCAAACACCAAACGTTGGGCTCGCCGCAAAGCCGCGCGCCCGCAGGAACTGGTAGCTGCCGCGCTCGAGCTTTTCGTCCAGCGCGGCTATGCGGCCACGCGGCTGGAGGATGTTGCCGCCGCGGCAGGCGTGTCCAAGGGCACGGTGTATCTGTATTTCGCTAATAAGGAAGAGCTGTTCAAGACCGTGGTGCGCGAGAACCTGGTGCCAACGCTGACCAGGGGCATCGACCTCGTGGAGAACTACCAGGGTTCCACGCCGGCGTTGCTCCGCGAGTTGCTGCGCGGCTGGTGGGGCCTGATCGGGGCCACGCCGGTAGCCGGCCTGACCAAGCTGATCATGGCCGAGTCCAGCAACTTCCCTGACATCGCGCAGTTCTACCATGAGGAAGTGGTGCTGCCGGGTGACGAACTGTTCGCGCGCGTGCTCAAGCGCGGCGTGGAGCGCGGCGAGTTGCGCGAGACGCCGGCCAACCCGACCACGACGCTGATCTGCGCGCCGCTGATGTTCCTGATGCTGTGGCAGCGTGCGTTCAGCGCGTCGTCGCGCATCGAGATCGACCCCGAGGCTTTCCTCGACAACCTGATCCAGATGTTGCTGTTTGGCCTGACCACCGGCGCGGCGCGCGATACGCCGCTGCCGCCCCAGGTTGGCCCCTACGTCTGGGAGCAGATACGAGAAGAACAACAAGCCCTTGCACAAGCGCAGGGGCAGCCGGACGCGCGGGATCCCCCGACGCGGCCGCCGGAGACCGCATGACCCGACGCAAGAAGATCCTGATCGGTACGATTGCCGCCATTGCCGTGATCGGCGTGCTGAGCGCCGCTGCCGCGGTCCGCAAGGCAGGCAACGGCAAGCCGGGCGCGGCCCCGGCGCAAGCGACTGCCCAGGGGGCCGCCGCGCCCGGCCAGGTGGAATTCCTGCAGTCCGACCTGGTCGATGCCACCACGCAGGACCTGCGCGTTTCGCTGCCGCTGTCCGGTGGCTTGCGGGCGCTCAACCAGGCTTCGGTCAAGGCCAAGGTCTCGGGCGAGGTGCAGCAGGTGCTGGTTCGCGAGGGTGAAGCCGTGCGTGCCGGCCAGGTCATCGTGCGCATCGACGCGACCGAATACCAGGCCAAGGTAGCGCAGGCGCGCGGGCAGATGCTGGCGGCGCGCGGCCAGTACGAGAATTCGAAGCAGACCTTCGAGCGCAACCGCGAACTGGTGGCCAAGGGCTTTATCTCCAAGACCGCCTTCGACAATTTCCAGAGCAACCTGGACGTGGCGCGCGCCAACCTCGATGCCGCCCAGGGCGGCCTGGAAGTGGCCCAGAAAGCGCTCGCCGATACGATCGTCAAGGCGCCGCTGGACGGCCTGGTGGCCGCGCGCGCGGTGCAGCCGGGCGAGAAGGTATCGCCCGACACGCGCCTGATCGACGTGGTGGACTTGCGCGCGCTGGAACTGGAGGCGCCGATCCCGATGGCCGACGTGGCGCGTGCCGCCATCGGCCAGGCCGTGCAGCTTGACGTGGAAGGCAGCGGCCGCTTCGAGGGCAAGCTGGTGCGCATCAACCCCGCGGTCAGCCAGGGCACGCGCAGCATCATGGTCTATGTGCGGGTCGATAACCCGGACGCGCGCCTGCGCGCGGGCATGTTCGCCCAGGGCGCGCTGGTGCTCGGCCGCCATGCCGGCGTGGTGGCGGTGCCCGCCACGGCGGTGCGCAGCGATGGCGAGCGCGCCTTCGTCTACAGCGTGGAAAACGACGTGCTGGCAGAGCGCCAGGTCAAGCTGGGCATCCGCGACGACGAGAGCGGGCTGGTAGAGATCGCCAGCGGCCTGGCCGCCGGCGCCAAGGTGGTGCGCAACAATCTCGGCACCCTGCGCGCGGGCAGCCGCGTCAAGTTGGTCAAGGCGTAGGAGCCCCCGCCCATGTGGTTCACCCGCCTGTCCATCCATAACCCCGTGCTGGCCACCATGATGATGATGGCCTTCGTCGTCATCGGCCTGTTCTCCTACCAGCGCCTGCCGGTCGACCAGTTCCCGGACATCACCTTCCCGATCGTGGTGGTGCAGACCGAGTACCCCGGCGCCGCGCCGGAATCGGTCGAATCGGATGTCACCCGCAAGATCGAGGAGATCGTCAACACCATCTCCGGCATCGACGAGATCTTCTCGCACTCCTATCAGGGCAACTCGGTGGTGGTGATCAAGTTCGACCTGACCGTGGACGTTGGCCAGGCCGCGCAGGACGTGCGCGACAAGATCGCGCTGATCCGCCCGCAGTTCCGCGACGAGGTGAAAGACCCGCGCGTGCTGCGCTACGACCCGTCAGAGGCGCCGGTGTTCTACCTGTCGGTGTCGAATGCGCCGGGCGCGGAGCGCACGCAGCGCGAGCTGACCACCATTGCCGACCAGATCGTGCGCAAGCGGCTGGAGACGGTGCGCGGCGTGGGCGCCATCAGCCTGGTGGGCGGCACCAAGCGCGAGGTGGAGATCCGCATCCGCCCGGCCCAGCTGGAGGCGCTCGGCATTGGCGTGAACCAGGTAATGGACGCCATCCGCAACGAAAACCAGGAACTGCCTGCCGGCGAGTTGCGCTCCTCCTCCACCGAGACGGTGGTGCAGATCAAGGGGCGCGTCATCTCGCCGGACGACTTCCGCCACATCATCGTGGCCCGGCGCGCCGGCCAGCCGGTCACGCTGGAACAGGTCGCCGACGTGCGCGACGGCGAGGAGGAGCAGGAGAGCCTGGCCATGCTGGACGGCAAGCGCGCGCTGTTCCTGGCGGTGGTGAAGGCGCAGGGCCAGAACACCGTGGATACCGTCGACGGCCTGATCAAGATGACCGACGAGATGCGCAAGCTGATACCCGCCGGCGTGCAGCTCACCGTGGTCAACGACGCCGCGCGCGGCATCCGCAGCAGCGTCAAGGAAGTCCGCTCCTCCCTGCTCGAAGGCGCCTTCCTGACGGTGGCGATCGTGTTCCTGTTCCTCGGCTCCTGGCGCAGCACGGTGATTACCGGGCTGACCTTGCCGATCGCGCTGATCGGCACCTTCGGCGTGATGTACATGTTCGGCTTCACGCTCAACGTGATCACGCTGATGGCGCTGTCGCTGTGCGTGGGCCTGCTGATCGACGATGCCATCGTGGTGCGCGAGAACATCGTGCGCCATAACCTGATGGGCAAGGACCACCGCACAGCGGCGCTGGACGGCACCAACGAGATCGGGCTGGCGGTGCTGGCCACCACGTTCTCCATCGTCGCGGTGTTCCTGCCGGTGGGCTTCATGGGCGGCATCATCGGCCGCTTCTTCCACCAGTTCGGCGTGACCGTGGTGGCGGCGGTGCTGATCTCCATGTTCGTCTCTTTCACGCTGGACCCGATGCTGTCCTCGGTCTGGCATGACCCGGACCTGCACGGCACCGGCAACAAGAAGAGCCTGTACGGCCGTACCGTGGGCCGCATGCTGGACTGGTTCTCGGCGCGCATGGATGCGCTCGGCCATGGCTATGGATCGATGCTGGGCTGGGCGCTCAAGCACCGGATCGCGACGGCCATCATTGCCGTGGTGACGTTCTTCGGCAGCTTCGCACTGGTGCCGCTGATCGGCACCGAGTTCGTGCCCGCCGCCGACCTCGGCGAAACGCAGGTGGGCTTCACCACGCCGGTGGGCACCTCGCTGGCGGTCACCGAAGCCAAGGTCAGGCAGGTGGAAGCCGCGCTCAAGACCTTCCCCGAAGTGGCCTACACGTACGCCACCATCAACTCCGGCAACACCTCCGGGCGCAACAACGCGCTGGTCTCGGTACGCCTGATCGAGCGCCGCGCGCGCAAGCTCACCACCACGCAACTCAACCCGATGATCCGCGAGCGGCTGGCGGGCATCGCCGGCATCACGCTGACCATGGTCGGCATGCCCGATGGCGCCGGCGGGCAGAAGGCGCTGCAGGTGTCGATCCAGGGCGACGACCTGGAAACGCTGCGGCGCCTGTCGGTGGAGGCCAGCCGGCGCATGGCCACCGTGCGCGGCCTGACCGACCTGGACTCCAGCATGAAGGACGACCGCCCCACGGTGGAAGTGCGCATCCGCCGCGAGCTGGCGTCCGACCTGGGCGTGGGCATTGTCCAGATCGGCAACGCGCTGCGCCCGCTGCTGGCCGGCGACGCCATCAGCTCCTGGCGCGCTCCCGACGATCAGAACTACGACGTACGCGTGCGCCTGCCCAAGGACGCGCGCACCGGCATGGCCGACCTCAGCGCGCTGATGATCGCCAGCAACCAGACCAACACCGACGGCTCGCCGCGCATGGTGCCGCTGCGCCAGATCGCCGAACTGGTGCCCACCACCGGCGCCAACCAGATCAGCCGGCGCGACCTGAACCGCGAAGTGGAGCTGACCGCCAATACCGCGGGGCGCTCGCAGGGCGAGGTGGCGCGCGAGGTCAAGACGGCGCTGGACAGCATGAACTGGCCGGCGGGATACAAGTATCGCTTCGGCGGTTCCACCAAATCGATGAACGAATCGTTCGGCTTCGCGGTATCGGCGCTGGCGCTGGCGGTCATCTTTATCTACATGATCCTGGCCTCGCAGTTCGCCAGCTTCTTCCAGCCCATCGCCATCATGACCTCGCTGCCGCTCACGCTGATCGGCGTGTTCGCGGCGCTGCTGCTGTTCCGCTCCACGCTGAATATGTTCTCCATCATCGGTTTCATCATGCTGATGGGGCTGGTGACCAAGAACGCCATCCTGCTGATCGACTTCGCCAACCAGGCCCGGCGCGGTACCGACGGCCAGCCGCCGATGTCACGCGAGGCGGCGCTGGTGGCAGCCGCGCGTGTGCGGCTGCGGCCGATCCTGATGACCACGCTGGCCATGATCTTCGGCATGGTGCCGCTCGCCTTCAGCCTGGGCGAAGGCGCGGAGCAGCGCGCGCCGATGGGCCAGACGGTGATCGGCGGCATCATCACCTCGTCGATCCTGACCCTGGTGGTGGTGCCGGTGATCTATACGTACCTGGACGATTTCAGCGCCTGGCTGGGCCGGCTGTGGCGCGGCAAGGAGGCGGCGTCCGCTCGCGCCGCCGCGCCGGAAGCGGCCGATGCGCCCGCGCACGGGCCGGCGAGTGCGGAATGAGGCAGCGCCGGCGGATACCCGGAATGCCGTGGCCCTGGCCAGACTGCGGCATGCAGGCCACACCAAGGGCCACGCGCTTGGGCAACTGCCTTGACGAAGAGTTAAAATGTCAGGTTTGACGGATTTCCCCGGCCCCTGGCACCGCGCGGCCGGAATTCAGAACTGATTAGCGGTTGGCATTGGAAGGAATGGCAAGATGGATCTCGAGAAAGCCCGATTCAACATGATCGAACAGCAAATCCGCCCGTGGGATGTGCTGGATCAGGAAATCCTGGACCTGCTGGCGGTGGTCAAGCGGGAACAGTTCGTGCCGCAGGCCTACGCCGCGCTGGCCTTCGTCGACATGGAAATTCCGCTGCCGGGCGGCCAGAACATGCTGGCCCCGCGCGTGGAAGCCCGCATCCTGCAGGACCTGGCCGTGCGCAAGCACGAACAAGTGCTTGAGATCGGCGCCGGCTCCGGCTATATGGCCGCCCTGCTGGCCCACCGCGCGCGCCACGTGCTGACCGTGGACATCCTGCCGGAACTGGCCGCGCTGGCCCGCAAGAACCTGGCCGACGCCGGCGTGACCAATGTCGACGTGGCCGAAGGCAGTGCCGCCACCGGCTGGGCCGCCAGCGCGCCTTACGACGTGATCTGCATCTCGGGCGCGCTGCCCTCGGTGCCGGCGTTCATCCTGTCGCAGATCAAGGTTGGCGGGCGCATCGCCGCGTTCGTCGGCGCCCTGCCGGCCATGGAAGCCCAGATCATCACCCGCGTCAGCGAGACCGAGTACAAGACGGTCAACCTGTTCGAGACTGCCGTCACGCCGCTGATCGGCGCCGAGCAGCCTTCGCGCTTCCACTTCTGAGCGGGACCCAGGACATGCAGTTAATCAACGCCCCCGAACTGGCACATTGGCTGGCCGACACCGGCCGCGCACAGCCGGTGCTGCTCGACGTACGCGAAGGCTGGGAAGTGCAGACCTGCGCCATGCCCGGCATTACCCATATCCCGATGGGCCAGATCCCGGCACGCGCCGCCGAGCTCGATGAGGATGCCGACATCGTCTGCATCTGCCATCACGGCGCGCGCAGCATGCAGGTGGCCAGCTTCCTCGAGCGGCAAGGATTTGCCAAGGTCTACAACCTGACGGGCGGCGTGCACGCCTGGTCCGAGCAGGTCGACCCGGCGATGCCGAAGTACTGAGCATCACCAGCACTAGCAGCACTAGCAGCAGCACAAGCATCAATTCCAGGGCGCCGGCTTCCCGCGGCGCCGATTCCCTAGAACGCTGATCGTTAGAAACGTTAGCCGCGCGCCCGGTGCCCGGCAGACTGGAGATGTCATGAGGTTTGCGCTTTTCCCTGCGCGGGGCGTGCCCAAGACGCGCCTGGCACTGACGGGTTCCCTGCTTGCGCTGCTGCAACTGCCGGCCGCGCATGGCGCCGACCTGCTCCAGGTCTACCGCGACGCGCAAGCCAACGATGCGCAGTTCACCAGCGCGCGTTCGCAACTGACGGCCACCCTGGAAAAGCTCCCGCAGGGACGCTCCGGCCTGCTGCCGCAGATCAACGGCACGCTCGGCGCCACGCGCACCAACATCGACCAGACGGTGCCGTTCGTGGCGGACCGCTTCATCAACAACAATAACTGGACGCTGCAACTGGTCCAGCCGTTGTTCCGCTGGGATCGCTGGGAGACCTACAAGCAGGGCGAACTGGCAGCGCTGGCTGGCGAGGTCACCTTCAGCCAGGCGCAGCTCGACCTGATCACCCGCACTTCGCAAGCCTACTTCGACGTGCTGGCCGCGCAGGACAACCTCTACCTGGCCGGCGCGCAGAAGAAGGCCATCGGCGAGCAACTGGCACAAGCCAAGCGCAACTTCGAGGTCGGCACCGCCACCATCACCGACGCCAACGATGCGCAGGCCCGCTACGATCTCGCCACCTCGACCGAAATCGCGGCGCAGAGCGACCTCGAAATCCGGCGCGCCAACCTGCAGCAGATCACCAGCAAGCCGGTCGACGAACTGCTGGGATTGCGCCCCGCCGCCACCCTTCCCGGTCCGCAGCCGGCCGATGTGAACACCTGGGCCAGCCAGGCCGAGAACACCAACCCGCAAGTAGGCCTGGCCCGCTACAACCTCGACACCGCACAGCGCGAGTACAACAAGGCGCGCGCCGGCCACCTGCCCACGGTCGACCTCGTAGCCTCCTATGGCTTCGTCAACTCCACCGGCAACGCCACGCAGCAGGTCAATATTTCCAGCCGCTACAACAGCGCCCAGATCGGGGTGCAACTGAACGTGCCGATTTACAGCGGTGGCCAGATCCAGTCGCGCGTGCGCGAGACCGCGGCACTGGCCGACAAGGCCGCCAGCGACCTCGAGTTCGCGCGGCGCACCGCCGCCCAGAATGCGCGGCAGACCTACTCGGGCGTGTCCAACGGCCTGGCGCAGGTCAAGGCACTGGAAGCCGCCGAACATTCGGCGCAGAGCGCGGTGGAATCCAACCAGCTCGGCTATGAAGTGGGCGTGCGCATCAATATCGATGTGCTGAACGCCGAGGCGCAGCTATTCTCCACCCGCCGCGACCTGGCCAAGGCGCGCTACGACACCATCATGAACGGGCTGCGCCTCAAGGCCGCGACGGGCGCGCTGACCGAAGACGATGTCGTGCAGATCAACACGCTGCTGACCTCGGCGCCGGGCTCGATGTACAAGCTGCCGGACAAGGTAAAGCTCGGCACGGCATCGCCCGCCGGTACGCCGCCAGCGGCAAAGCGCCCTGCCACGCGCAAGGAAGCCATCGCCGGAGCGCCCGCGCCACGCAGCTGAATGTGAATAGCGGACGGCCGCCGGCCAACCGGTATTCGCTCGAAACAGAAACGCCGCGGCTTCGACCGCGGCGTTTTGCTTGCCGGCCCAGCATCCTGGCGCCGCTCAGTTGGCCCGCGTACGGGACTCCACGCTCAACAACTGCCATCGGATAGCCGAAGCGTCCGCCGGCGGGTTCTCCACCCGGGTCTCGCGCACGCGCAAGGTGTATGCGATGCCCGGCTCGAAATCCAGTCCCTCGATCGGGCCATACCAGAGCGTCCACGGCGCACTGGGGTTGTCGCGCACGCGATAGCAGGTCTGCCGGCCCACGCCCGAGCATTCCACCCGCTGCGAATCCACGTACACCGTCTTCTCGACGCCGCCGGCCGCTGCCTGCGCATCCAGCCTGGCGCCGCGCTTGCCCACACCTTCGCGCTCGATGAATTGCAGCAGGTCGCCGTCGGCGGTCTTCCAGATGATCTGGCGTCCCGTCGACCCGGCCGACGGCTGCGTGCCCACGGTAGTGAACGGCGACTGCATGGCCTTGAGCAGCGCGGACTCCAACTCGTCGCGCGGCGGCACGCAGGCCATGCGCGTGCCAGCCAGGCTGTCGAAACGCATGCCGGTTGCCGTCTTGCCGTAGCCGCCGGTAAAGCGATTGCAGCCGCTGTACCCGCTGACGGTGCCTTGCGCCGAATCGATGCCGCTATTGAATTCAAAGATGATCGGCTCGCCGTTATCGCCATGCGGGATGGGCTTGAGCGTGCCGTCGGCCTGCTGCCAGCGCACCAGCTCCCAGCGGCTGGGGCCGCCGGTCTGCGCCTGGTTCAGGCTGACCCCGGCGCCGGGCGAATCGGGCGCGGGCGATGTGGTGCAAGCGCCCAGGGCCGCGGCAAGCATGACGGCGGCGGCACGCGCAGCCAGCGCGCCGGGCGAAAGACGAATGGTTTTCTGCATCTGAAAAGCTCCTGATAGGGGGGCTCGGCCTGGCCGGCCCGCGCCGCTCCGGGGCGGCTTTGCGGGCCTGTTGGGGCGGCGGGTCTGGGCCCTCACTCCGGAGAGTGTAGCGAACTGCGTGCTCGCAGCCCATCGGACGCTGGCCTACAAGACCCCAGGTTGCGGCGAAGGGATCTGCGCCTAGTGCGCCTTGCCGAGCACCTTTTCCAGCGCTGCCACGGTTCGCGCGGTAGCGCCCCGGTGCAGTACCGCAAATTCGCGCGCGTTCTCGCGCATGGTGGCAAGCCCTGGCGGATCGCCCAATATCATCGCGGCCGCGCGCATCAGCTCGCCGGCATCAGCCACGCGCTGGCAGGCGCCGGCAGCAATGGCATCCTCGGTCGCCTGCGCAAAGTTGAAGGTGTGCGGCCCGATCAATACGGGCGTGCCGGCGGCGCATGCCTCGATCAGGTTCTGGCCGCCCAGCGGCAGCAGGCTGCCGCCGATGAAAGCGATGTCCGAGGCTGCGAAGTACAGCGCCATCTCGCCCATCGAATCTCCCAGCAGCACATCCGCCGTGACCGGCTCCGGCAGTCCCGCCTGCTCCCATCCCGCCGGATCGCCAAGCGCGCTGCGGCGCTGCAGCGTGAATCCGGCACGCGCGACCAGCGCGGCCACTTCGTCGAACCGCTGCGGATGGCGGGGCACCAGCAACAAGGCCGGGCGCGGCACGGCGCCGGGCGCGTCGGCCGCCAGCGCCTGCCAGCGCGCGAACGCTTCGAGCAAGAGCACCTCCTCCCCTTCGCGCGTGCTGGTGGCGGCGAACACCGCGCGCCCGCCGAATCCCTGGCGCAACACCTGGCCACGGCGCAGGCCATCCTCGGGCGGCTGCATATCGAACTTGAGGTTGCCGGTCACCTGCACCGACGGCAAACCAAGGGCACGAAAGCGTTCGGCATCACCCTGCGTCTGCGCCAGCACCGCCGTGAAGTCGCGATACATCGCCGTCGCGGCCCGCCCAAAGCGCGCGGTACGGCGGAAGCTGCGCGGCGACAGCCTGGCATTGACCAGCAGCAGCGGCACGCCCGCCACGCGGGCGCCTCGCACAAGGCTGGGCCATACCTCGGTTTCCATCAGCATGCCCGCCACCGGACGGAAATAACGCAGGAAACGCCGCACCAGCCAAGGCAGGTCATAGGGCAGATAGCATTGCATCACGCGCGGCTGCCCGCCATACAACTGGGCGCCGGTCTGGCGCCCAGTGGGCGTCATATGCGTGAGCAGGATGCGATGGGACGGATAGTGCGCCAGCAGCGCGTCGATCAGCGGCTGCGCTGCGCGAGTCTCGCCCACCGACACCGCGTGGACCCACAGCCAGGGCCCGGCGGCCGGCAGCTTGCCGTAGGCGCCAAGGCGCTCGCCCACGTGCTGCACATAGCCGGGTTCCTTGCGCGCGCGCCACACCAGGCGCAACAGCGCCACTGGCAGCGCCAGCAGCCATAGCAGGCTATACAAGACGCGCAGCATCAGATCCCCTGCCCGCGCACGCGCCGTGCGGCGGCGTGGACTTCATCGACCGTCGGCACCACGCCGTCGTCGCCCACATTGGCGATGCGATCGGACCAGTACCCTTCGGTCTTCCAGCGCCAGGTGGCGGTATAGATCTCCACGGTCGGCCGGCACAGCGCCGCGGCGATGTGGACCAAGCCCGTATCGACCCCGATCACCACTTCCGCGCGGTTGATCACGCCGAAACCCTGCATGACGGTGAAACGCGGCAGCACCTGCGCCTGCGGCACGCCGGCGGCGATCTCTTCCGCCGCGCGCCGCTCCGCTTCGTTGCCCCAGGGCAGCAGCATGGTCAAGCCTTCGTCCGCCAGCCGCCGGCCGAGGTCGTGCCAGCTGGCCAGCGGCCACTTCTTCTTCGCGCCCGCGGTAGCGTGGAAACATACCGCGTAATGCGCCGGCAGGCCGGCCCATAGCGGATCGCCGACATGCAGCGCGCGCGCGCCGGGACCGAAAAACCGGGGCGGCTCCGGCGGCGCGAGCCCCGTCAGGGCCGCGCCCAGCAGGCGCGAACGCCGTACCGAATGGGTCTGGCGCGGCACCGTCACCGAATCGGTATAGAAGAGCCGCGCGGCCGGCTCATAGCCGGAGCCCTGCGTGGCGTTGGCCAGCCCGATCACCGGCGCACTGGAGCGCCGGCTGGCCACACGGGCCACCACGGCGGTCTTGAGCAGGCCCTGGGTCTCGATCACGGCGTCGTAGGCATCCTCGCGCAGAGCCCGCCTGAACGCACCGATCTCCCGCCAGGTGGCGGCCTGATAGAAGCGCTTGCGCCAGCGGCGCAAGGCGAACGGGATCACCCGCCGCACTTCCGGCAGCAAGCGCACGAGATCGACGTAGCCTTCTTCGACCACCCAGTCGATCTCGCAGTCCGGCCAGCGCGCGCGCAGGTCGTGGATCAACGGCATGTTGTGCACCACGTCGCCCAGCGATGAGACCTTGACCACCAGGATGCGCGGCCGCGAGGGCAGCGCATGCTGCATCAAGGATTGGCCCGATATGCCCGGTATGCGCGATTTTCCCGATTTGCCCGCCTGGGGCGCATTCAACGGCATCCGCTCAGAACGGAAGTTGCGCGTCCGGCTTTTCCGCCAGGATCACGCGTTTGAACTCGGCCTGGATGCGTGCCAGCGCAGCGTCGTTGTCGGCCTCGAAACGCATCACCACCACCGGGGTGGTGTTGGACGGACGTGCCAGGCCAAAGCCATCGGCGTATTCCACGCGCACGCCGTCGATGGTGATGACCTCGCGCGCGCCATCGAACTTCGCATTGGCGCGGATCTTGTCGAGCAGCGTGAAGGCTTCGCCCTCGGCGCACTTGAGCTGCAGCTCGGGCGTGCAGTTGGAGTTCGGCAAGGCGTTGAGCACTGCGCTCGGGTCGGCATGCTTCGACAGGATCTCCAGCAGGCGCGCCCCCGTGTACAGGCCATCGTCGAAACCGTACCAGCGATCCTTGAAGAACACGTGGCCGCTCATCTCGCCGGCCAGCGGCGCGCCGGTTTCCTTGAGCTTGGCCTTGACTAGCGAATGGCCGGTCTTCCACATCAGCGGCTCGCCGCCGTGCTGGCGGATCCAGGGCGCCAGCTTGCCGGTGCACTTGACGTCATAGATGATCTGCTGGCCGGGATTGCGCGACAGGATCTCCTCGGCAAACAGCATCAACTGGCGGTCGGGGAAGATCACCTGTCCGTCCTTGGTCACCACGCCCAGGCGGTCGCCGTCGCCGTCGAAAGCCAGGCCCAGTTCGCAGTCGGTGTCCTTCAGGCAGCGCATCAGGTCCTGCAGGTTTTCCACATGGGCGGGATCGGGATGGTGGTTGGGGAAGTTGCCATCCACCTCGCAGAACAGCTCCGTCACCTCGCAACCCAGCGCGCGGAACAGGTCGCCGACAAAGGCACCCGCCACACCATTGCCGGCATCGAGCGCGATCTTCATCGGGCGCGCCAGCTTGACGTCGCCGACGATGCGGTCCAGGTACGGCTGGCGGATGTCGACCTGCTGGTAGCCGCCGGCACCGCTGGCGAACTGGCCGGCCTCGATACGCTGGCGCAGCGCCTGGATCTGCTCGCCATAGATCGCCTTGCCGGCCAGCACCATCTTGAAGCCGTTGTAGTCGGGCGGATTGTGGCTGCCCGTCACCATGATGCCGGAAGTGGCGCGGAGCCCTGCCAGGTCGACATTGGTGCCGAAATAAACCATCGGCGTGGCGACCATGCCAAGATCGATCACATCCATGCCGGCAGCGCGCAGGCCTTCGACCAGCCCGCCCAGCAGGTCCGGGCCCGACAGGCGTCCGTCGCGCCCGACCACCACGGCGCGCTCGCCCTGCTCGGCGGCGGCCGAGCCGAAAGACAGCCCAATCGCGCGCGCCACGTCGCGCGTCAGGGTCTTGCCGACGATGCCGCGGATATCGTAGGCCTTGAAAATGGAAGGATCAATTTGCATGGGTCATCCTGAATATTTGCGGTTGAACCGGTCGACTTTGCCGGCCACCCGTTCCGGCTTAAGCCGGCGCGGCGGGCAAATGCGTCAAAGGCCGTATTTTGCCGGATTGCGGAGGGCACGCCAGTTATAATCGTTCGACTACGCACGAAAGGGCGCAGCAAGCCAGCCCGCATGGCCCCAGGAACAACCCCGGCCAGGCCTGCCGCAAACTGCGCCGGCTGGCCTATAGCGGGTTCGCGTCACTCGCCCCGGATTCGGCCCGCCAGCACCTCTGGGCCGTGTTTGAACGTGTTTTTCGGATTTTTGCCCATTTTTCGTCCTGGGCGCCTGATTGAACCTTCTGCCGGATCGACGGCCCTATCGACCTATCCCAGCTCTGTTCCCCTAGCCTCCTTTGCGATTTGCCCAGTGCCTTCGCCCCTGCCCAACCGCCACCCGCTCCGCCCGCGCATCGCCTACCTGATCACGAACTCCGAGATCGGCGGGGCGCAGACGCACGTCGCCGATCTGCTTCAGGCGCTGCGCGACAGGACCGAGCCTGTACTGCTGGCCGGGGGAGATGGCCCCCTGCTGGGCATCGCACGGGCTGCCGGCGCCCGCACCGTACGCCTGCCGCTGCTTGACAATGCCCTGTCGCCGTTGCGCGCGCTGGCCACGCTCAGGCAACTGCTGGCGGCACTGCGCGCCGCGCAGCCCGACCTGATCCACGCCCACAGCGCAAAGGCCGGCGCGATGGGCCGGGTGGCAGGCTGGCTTCTTGGCATTCCAGTGGTCTATACGGTGCATGGCTTCGCCTTCAAGGCCGCGGCCCCGGCCCGCCAGCGCCTTGTCTCGCGCGTGATGGAATGGCTGCTGGCACCGCTGACGACCCGCCTGATCTGTGTGGCCCAGGCTGAAAGGGCGCTGGCCGCGGCACTGCCAATTCCCCCCGCGCGGATCAGCGTGATCCGCAACGGCATTGCAGACAGCAGCGCGCATGCCACACCCGAGGCACCGCTGCGGCGCATCGTCATGGTGGCGCGCCTGGCGGCGCCGAAGCGCGCCGACCTGCTGATCCGGGCCTTCGCGCGCGCCGCGCTGCCCGATTGCGAGCTGGTACTGGCCGGCGAAGGCCCGCAAATGGCCGCCTTGCGGACCCTGGCCGACGCCATGGCACCGGGCCGCGTACGGTTTGCCGGCCCGGTCGCCGACGTGCCCGCGCTGCTGGCCTCGGCCCAGGCCTTCGCGCTGGCATCGGACCACGAAGGCTTCCCGCTGTCGGTCCTGGAGGCCATGCGGGCCGGGCTGCCGGTCATCGCCAGCGACCTGCCGGGCATCCGCGAGCAGCTCGACGACGGCGCCTGCGGCCTGCTGGTTGCCGGCAACGACGAACATGCATGGTCGGGCGCGCTGGCGCGGCTGGCAGGCGACACAGCGTTGCGCAAGAACCTGGGACATGCAGCCCGGACACGCTGGGCGAGGGAGTTTGGCCTGGGGCCGATGGCCGAGGCGACCTGGGCGATCTATCAGCAAGCCCTGGCTGGCAAGCCCGGCGCCGCCCGTGCGGCGGCCAGCACCGGAGCAAGCGGACAATGAACAAGATGCACAGCGTCGGCCGCCCCGCCCATCTGACCCGCGCCCAGGGCTCGGAAACCATCCGCCGCGCCAGCCGCATGCTGGCCTGGGCACTGCTCGGCCTGCTCTTGTTCGGCCTCAATATCGCGCTGGCCGAATTCGCGCATCATGCCGGCCTGGTCACCTACATCTTCACCCGCACGCTGCTGTGGTCGGCACTACCCTACCTGTTCGCCTTCGTGCTGCTGCACCGCTCGCTGCACCTGCCCGTCATGGAAGGCAACAGCCTCGTCGGACTGGCGGCCACCCTGCCCTTCGCGGCGCTGCTCTTCGCCTTTGCCGCTTTCCATCTCGAATACTCGCGCGGCGCGCTGCTGCTCAGCTACCTCACCACGCTCGGCTGGATCTGGTTCGGCTACCGGCACTTCGTGCGCAATTACGTACCGGTATTCGGCTACACCGATGCCGCCACGCTGGCACAGCTCGAAAAGATCCTCGCCATGCCAGGCGCGGCGCCCGCCAGCCCCACCCGCTTCCAGGCCATCAGCTCGCTCGAGGAAGCGGTGCATTGCGACGGCCTGATGCTGGACCGCAACGCCACCGCCGATCCCGAGCGCACCCGTGTGCTCGCCCAGTTCAAGCTCAGCCACGTGCGCATGTATTCGGTGGACCGGGTCGGCGAGATGCTGACCGGCCGCGTCGGCCTGGCACACATCGACGAGAACTTCCTCGACGACTACGCCGCGCACTATTTCTATAGCTTCGCCAAGCGCCTGATCGATCTCGCCGCGGTGGTCTGCCTGGCGCCGTTCGCACTGCCGCTGGGCGTGGCGGTGGCCATCGCGATCCGCCTCGAATCGCCTGGGCCCGCGCTGTTCCGCCAGGCGCGCGTGGGACTCTTCGGCAAATCCTTCACCATGTTCAAGTTCCGCAGCATGGGATTCGACGCCTGTGCACCCGCGCAATTCGCCGCCCGGCGCGACCCGCGCGTCACCCGCGTAGGCCGCGTGATCCGCAAATACCGGCTCGACGAAATCCCCCAGCTATGGAACGTGCTGGCAGGCGATATGAGCCTGATCGGCCCGCGCCCCGAACAGGTACCCATGGTCAAGGAATTCGCCCATACCATCCCCTACTATCCCTACCGCCATCTGGTGCGGCCTGGCTTGTCGGGCTGGGCGCAGGTGCAGCAAGGCTACGTCGGCACGCATGAAGAAACGGTGACCAAGCTCAGTTACGACCTGTATTACGTGAAGCACTGTTCGTTTGCGCTGGACCTGCTGATCGGGGTAAAGACGTTGCGGACGTTGTTGACGGGATATGGAGCTCGGTGACCACGCCATCGTCCTCCCAGGGCGCCACTGCCCCAATGCGCATCCTGTTGCTGAGCACCGGCCTGCAGCTTGGCGGCGCGGAGCAGCAAGTGGCCGCGCTGGCGCGGCAATTTGTCGCACTGGGGCATGCCGTAGCGGTGGTCAGCCTGACACCGGGCTGCGCGGTGGACCTGCCTGCCGCTGTCAGACTGCTGGCGCTCGACATGCGCAAGACTCCCCTATCGATGGCTCGGGCACTTTGGCACCTGCGCCGTTTTGTGCGAGAGTGGCGTCCGGAAATCATTCACGCCCATATGGTGCACGCCAACTTGTTCGCTCGGGTCCTTGCCGCCGTGTCGCCCTGCCCGCCCGTCATCTGTACCGCGCACAGCGCGCGCGAAGGCGGCAGAATGCGCATGCTCGCCTACCGGCTGACGGATCGCTGGGCCAGCCTCACTACGCATGTCAGCCCGGAAGGCTGTTTAGCGATGGTGAAGTCGGGTGCCGTACCCGCCGCACGCATCACCGTGGTGCCAAATGGCATCGATACCACCCAGTTCCGCCCCGACACGGTGGCGAGGCACATTGCCCGGACGGAACTTGGTTTGGATGACGACACGCGCCTGCTGCTCAATGTCGGGCGCCTTGTGCCTGAAAAGGCGCAAAGTGTATTGATCGACGCATTCGCCCTCTTCCAGTCCGGCACAGCGGTCAAGGCGCGCTTGCTGATCGCCGGCGAGGGGCCTGAACGCGCCGCCCTGGAGCAACGTATTCGCCAACAGGAGCTAACCGGCAGCGTTATGCTGGCGGGCACCCGCAGCGACGTCCCGGCATTGCTCAACGCGGCCGACCTGTTTGTTCTTTCCTCTGAGATCGAAGGCATGCCACTAGTTGTGGGCGAAGCGCTTGCCTGCGGGTGTCCGGTGGTCGCCACCGACGCCGCCGGCGTCACGGCGTTGCTCGGAGACTGCGGGACGATCGTGCCCAGGGGCGACGCCTCAGCTCTCGCCACCGCCATCGGCGAAGTGCTTGGGGACGGCCGCGGCGCGGCTGCCGAGGAGACCGCCCGGCGCGAGCGCATCGTGTCGCGCTTTAGCCTCGAAGCCGTGGCCCGCCACTGGCTGGCCTGCTATGCGGGCCTGGCCCGGATGACTCCCGCGGCCTGTGCGGAGCCCGTCTGATGCAACGCAAGGTTGCCAGTAACCTGGTATGGATGCTGGTCGAACGGGGCTTGCAGGTGGGCGCCGGTATCGGCATCGTGGCCATGCTGGCGCGCGGGCTGGGGCCGGAGGGTTTTGCGCATTTCCAGTATGCGCAGGCCATCGTGTTGATTGCGGCTTCTGTGGGGCTGATCTGCGGCGCGGAAGTGATTGTGCCTCGGCTTGTCGCAACCGCCTCCGCCTGGGAACAGCATAGGCTGCTGGCCCACGCCTTTTCGTTGCGCGTGATGGGCGCAGCGCTTGGCTACCTGCTTATGTGCGTGTTTCTGCTGATTACGAGACCGCCGCCGGAGACTTGGATCACAGCGTTACTGCTCGGCGTATCGATTCTGCTCCGGGAATCGTCGGGCGTGGTGGTGGCGTGGATGCAGGCACACACGAACAACCGGCCGAGCACGCTGTTCAACTTGATCTCGCTGACAGCCAAGGTCAGCCTGGTCGCGATATTGTTTGCATTGGGCCAGCACGCGGCACCAGTTTTTGCCGGCGCCTTCGCGGTCGAGCCGATCATCCTGGCACTGCTGCTGGGACTACACTATCTTTCACGCGTGAACTTTCGCAAGGTCGCTCTCGAGGCCCCGCTCACGCTTGAATTATTCTCTGGCGGCGTCCTGTTCTGGGCCAGCTTCATGTTGATGATGGGGGCGCGACGGATCGACCAGCTGATTCTCCAGCCATCCGTGGCATTGGCCGAATTCAGCGCGTATGCCGCCACCATGCAGATCCTGGACAATTACACCGCGGTCGCCACCATTCTTGCGGCTAGCGTGGCCCCTACCTACGTCTACCGCAAGATCGACTTCGCTTCGGCAAGAACCAATGTGGCCCGCATCGCGCTTGGAATGGGCCTGGCGGGACTGGCCGGCGCCGTGATGATCGCATTAGGCGCGCACTGGATCATCCATCTGCTGTACGGGAAGGAGTTCGCATCCTCGGTGGCGCTTCTGCAGTTCGCCGCCCTGGCCTCCACCCTTCTGTTTGTCGACGTGGGACTGACCCTGCAGCAGGTCTACTTGCGGCGCCCGGACTGGATCGCGATAAAATGGGCACTCGTGTTGGTGGTCACCGTCGCGTTCGACATGTTTGCGGTACCGCGATACGGCGTCTGGGGTGCGATCGGTGGTTATGCCTTGTCGAATACCGTGGCAGTCGGCTTCGGGCTCTATCTGTGGTGGCGTAGCGGGAGATCGCCGCAATCGGCGAACCAATGAATCGCGCAACAGCCATAGGCTTCCTGACCGGCACGCTCAATGCGCTTGCCGGGGCCGAGCGGATGACCGCCGTTATCGCCAATGCCCTCGCCGCGCAGGGCTATTCTGTTTGCATCATCAGCCTGTGGGACGAGCGCAGCGCCTTCCCACTGCATCCATCGGTCACCCACGTTGCGCTGCATGCACAGCGCCCTTCGTTCAAGCGTGCCTATCTGTCCACCATCGGTGGCATACGCCGCTGCGTCAAGCAGTATGCGATCGGCACCCTGATTGAGGTCGATACCATGCTGACACTGTTCACCTTGCCCGCCACGCTCGGACTTGGCGTGCGGCGTGTCGCCTGGGAGCATTGCCACTTCGACGAAGACCTGGGCAGGCCCTCCCGCCGCCTGGCCCGCCGCCTAGCAGCACGCTTTAGCAATCATATCGTGGTACTGACCGAGCGCGACCGAGCTAGGTGGATCGACGCGCTACGTCCGCGCTGCCCCGTACTTTGCATTCCAAATCCGCTACCCTTCGCCTTACCGGCACAAGCGGCTGGGCGTACGGGCACGACGGTGCTCGCGGTGGGACGGCTAGTAGCCGCCAAAGGCTTCGACACCTTGCTGCGAGCCTGGTCGGAAGTCGCCTGCCAGGTAGCCGACTGGCAACTCGTCATCGTAGGAGAGGGGGAAGAACGCGCGAGCCTGGAAGCCCTGCAAAAGCAACTTGGCCTTGGGGACCGTGCCTCGCTTCCCGGCGCCGTGACCGACATCACCGCGGCCTATGAGAAGGCTTCGATCTTTTGCCTCAGCTCGCGCTACGAGGGCTTTGGCCTGGTACTGATAGAAGCCATGGCGTTCGGCTTGCCCGTTGTTTCCACGGACTGCGAAACCGGCCCCCGGGAGTTGCTCGAACCGGACCACGACGCTCTGGTCGTGCCGGTCGATGACGCCCGGTCGCTCAGCCACGCACTGCTACACCTCATTCATCATCAGAGCGATGCGGCCAGACTTGCTGCGGCGGCGCGGGCGAAAGCACGACAGTTTTCGCAAGACAGCATCGTGGCGCAATGGCAGGAATTGCTGAACCGGCACCCGGCGCAAGCCTGCCCCCACACCCAGGCATAGCGCCGACGCATCGGCGAATGTCCATTCCCGGATTGACCCCGCCGTTTTATTGATACAATCTATCAAAATATTCTATTCATAGCATATACAACATATGGCGCAATGCCCTGTCTCACCGGCGCGTAGCGCACGCCCTAATCAGGACCCTCAATCATAAAGTTGTGATTTGTCCACATAGACAATCCCGCCGAAACACTTTGTATGAACTCCCCCAGCCGTGTCCGGGCATTATGGTGGCCGGCTGCTGGACAGCACGTGCCACTCGGCCCGACGAGACATGTTCGCCCCTTCCGAACTACGGTACAATTGCAGCTTTTTCCAAGGACTCTGCTTCAAAATGGAGGCAGCTCGGACTAAATTGAGGCAATCAATTAAATGACGGATTCTTCCGACATCACAGCTTTTCGTTCAGGGTTAATGGATATTCGCGCATCCGCCCACGGATGGCAGGTTTGGTGCACACTTGCACTAAACGATGTAAAGCGCCGCTATCGGCGTTCCAGGCTTGGCCAATTCTGGCTGACGCTGAGCATGGCTATTACCATCGGCGGCCTTGGCGCAGTTTATTCAACCCTCTTCAAGATGAATGTGGCAGAATATCTGCCCTATATTTCCGTCACATTTGTTTTCTGGGGCATTATCTCCACCAGCGTGGTGGAATCTTGCTCGGCGTTTATCGAAAGCGAAGGCCTCATCCGGCACACCAACACTCCACGGGCCACATACCTGTTGCGAGTGCAACTACGCACTTTGCTGATAGCGCTGCACAATCTGGCGATTGTTCCAGTTGTCTTCCTGATTTTTCTGCATCCTATCAACTGGAACATTCTTTATTTTATTCCAGGCATTCTGCTTGTTATCGCCAACCTTTTCTGGGTCGGATATTTCCTCGCCATCTTTTCTGCACGCTTCCGCGATGTCCCCCAGATCATCGCCAGCGCCATGCAGCTGATCTTTTTCGTAACGCCCGTCATGTTCCGTTCGTCACAACTTGGCGACAAGGGCTTAATACTCCTCCTGAATCCGTTTTCCCATCTTCTGCTGATCGTACGGGATCCGTTGCTCGGACTTCCTCCGGACGTCTTCTCCCTGACGTTCTGTCTTGTTACCGCAGTAATCGGCAATCTTCTGATCATTCCTTTTGCGGGCCGGTATGCCAAACGGGTGGTCTATTGGTTATGACGCGAACATCTTTAATCGATTTCGACTAATACCAATTTATACAGAAAAATGCCTGATACGCTGCCACACATTTCCTTAGACAAGGTTTCCGTCTCCCTGCCGATCTACAATCCTCGGGGCCGGGCACTAAAAGCCGAATTTCTGCGCCGCACAGTCGGCGGCAACCTAGGGACATCCAAGGACCCGCAAACCGTAATCATCAAGGCTCTAGACCAAGTATCGATTGCCATTGAGCATGGAGACCGCGTTGCCCTAGTGGGTCGTAACGGCTCCGGGAAAACAACGCTACTCCGCGTACTTGCCGGCATTTATCCACCGACTTCCGGACGAATCGCAATCCAGGGCAGGATTTCAGCATTGACGGATATGTCCATGGGCATGGACATGGAAGCGACAGGCTACGAGAACGTTCTGCTGCGCGGTGTGGTCATGGGGCTGAACAAGAAGAAGGCCGAGGCCCTGATTCCGGATATCGAGGAGTTCACCGAACTCGGGGAATACCTGCGTTTGCCTGTGCGAACCTATTCCACCGGCATGATGCTGCGGCTGGCATTTGCCATTAGTACGGCCGTGCAGCCCGAGATCCTGCTGCTGGATGAGATGGTCGGCGCAGGGGACGCCGCCTTCGTGAACAAGGCAAGAACGCGCATCGAAGGGCTCATCCATAACGCAAGCATCATGGTGCTTGCCTCCCACGATGATCATCTTGTCTCAAGTCTGTGCACCCACGCCATCTGGATGCATAGCGGTCAGCTGCGGGCTTTCGGACCGGTGTCAGAGGTCCTGGCCGAGTATCATGCGGGTAGCGAGCAGTAAGTCGGCGTGACCACCGGCCTAGGGGGGATTTCTCCTGCATATCGCTTCACGTGGAGAAATATTCACCCGAGTGACGCTTCCCACCATATAGATTGAATGTACTGGATTACATGAGCAACCGGATGGTGGGTCTGAGCGGAATCCCCGCTGCCTGAGTTGCTAGCGAGACCGTCCATCGTCGGCTTCCTCGCCACCATCCAGCCTTTGGCTGACGCCAAGAGTTCGGTTACCGCCGAGTGTATTTGGAGCGCTAGTGATGGAGACCACGCACGACCCGTTGAAACGGCGGCTGGCAGTACTGCTTCAGTCCCAGCAGTGCAAACAGAAAACACCATATTCGCCGGCTGTTCCGGGCATGTACCATCACCAAGGCAGTGCACCATTTGTATGTGAGAAGATCGTCTGTTTTCCTGACATCGCACGAGGCGCCACCGGCGATGTAATGCTGCCGCCCCCCGCCAGGAGGTCCAACCCCGCCGAGCCATCGTCACCCAGTTCCTGGCGCGCTTACCACGGCGGCGCGGCAGCACTCCCCCATTCCACGATTACCGAATAGACTGACAGCCCTGCGCGAAGGCGAGGGGAAATATTGGAGATCACCTTGGCTAAATACGAATTCGAGGCTGGCGGAACGCTAGCTCTCGCAAACGAAATCAGATTGAATGCCCAGCGGCCATGGCTTGATCGTTTACCCGATGACATTAAGACAATTCTCGATGTAGGTGCCGGATGCGGTGTGCACAGCAAATATTTCTTGGAGCGTGGCTACATACCCACGGCCGTCGACCTTAATGATGCCGATTTCCTATTCCACAACGAGATCGAATTCATAAAGGGGAATCTGCTCGACCTCCCTCCCGATCGAAAGTTTGATGCCATCTTTCTCTCTCATGTCATTGAGCACTTCCCCAATCTCGAAAGGGGTCTCAATCATCTCAGAGGGCTTCTGAATGACGGCGGCTATCTTTGCCTCGTCGTCCCGCCGTATGAACCGATCGTCTGCGACAACCATTGGCAGACCGGTTGGAATTGTGGTCAACTAGCCACTACCCTTGCGGCATGCGGATTCGACTGCTCGACGGCCTCTTTCCTTGAAACCGCCCAGAACGTCTGTGGCTGGGGCAGGAAAATAAGCCATTTTGTCAGCAATCAATACACGGACAGCAGCTTCGATATCGAGCTCTGCCAGTCGCGCCTGCCCGTTGCAATGCAAGGCAGCATTTATCGCAGTGAAGCCGGCAACGTCCACATCCCGGACCTCATCGCGTGCAACGACCGAATCGCGACCAGAAGGCTAAAGAAATCGACGTTCTCCGTACCCGAGTTCAGGCTGACCGATGGGCGTACCTTGAGATTCCCGAACTCCGCATCTTATCGCGAGCTCTCAATTCTATTACGCACTCCGCTGGATCTGACGCACAATGTCCTGCGCATCATTTCTTTATGTGAAAAAGCAACTGCCAATCTTCGGGTGGCGGTCTCATCCGACGCCGACGATAAAAATACCAATATTGGTGAATACTGGCTGGACAACTCCACGGGCTCTGCCTGCAGCGAAGTATCGGATTTCTCCTTCAAAACCATTTCTGGACATGTCCACTACGACTCCATAAAATGGATATCGATTGGCGGCATGGGCAGTAGTTGCGTTGCAAGAATCTGGGCCTATCTCGAACACGAATCGATCCTCGATCAAACCAGTGAAGATTCCGTGCCGGATCACACCTCAAAAGACGACGCCTTGCGTGCGTCGCAGCTGTTTTTCTACAGAAACAAAACCGTTCTCCTTGAGCAGGAAAAACAGCAATGGGATCAACGGCTTGAACAGGAAAAGCAGCAATGGGATCAACGGTTCAGCGAAGCCGCCGCAACAATTGACGAACTCAGGCAATCCCTGGCGCAATCGCAGGCGACGCTCCAGCAAATTACCGCGGATATCGGTTCGACTGCTGACTACCCCTACCGTATTGCTCGCGGCTATCGCCGACTGCCTCCAGGCGTAAGGAAATTCACCCGTTCATTGGTGCTGCCTCCCCTTTCTTTCGCAGCACGGCTGCGACGTTTTTTGTTGCGCGCCCACTAACTCTCTGGCGTTGCCAGCCCGGTTATGGCTGAATACATCGAAACATCGGCGATCCGTGCTCTGCGTGCAACGTCCTTGCCTGCCTACACCAAGGCAGGCAAGGCGCAGGCACCCGAGACGGTTCAGCGCTTTCTCAGTTGGCGGGCTGCAACAGCGGCCTGTTGTGACTTAGGCGAGGCCTCCCGAAGGCGATGCAAGCTCCCATACCTATACCGATTCAGACTGCCTTCATTCCAGGTCCGAATTCGATTGATAATAACGATCAAACCTGGATCGGCGCAGATGCTCTTGGAGTAACTCCACATGAAAAAAACCATACTAATCACCGGCGCATCGGGATATCTTGGCCCACATGTCATCGACGCACTCCTGGCGCTTGGCCACGAGATCATCGCAGTCGACATTGCCCCGGCACCCGGTGATAAGCGGGTTCACTACTTCCAGCGCAGCATCGACGACATTGATCAGTCCGTGTTTTGCGCCACAGGGCTCCCGGATGCCTGCCTGCACCTGGCTTGGCGAAACGGCTTCACGCACAACGCAAAAAGCCACATGGAAGAATTGTCATCCCACTATGCGTTTCTCACGCGGATGGCAAGCTTCGGCATCAAGCAAATCTCCGTGATCGGCAGCGTGCATGAGGTCGGCTACTTTGAGGGAGAGGTCGATGAGAATACGCCAGCCAACCCGCGCTCGCTTTACGGAATCGCAAAGAACGCGCTGCGAGCATCACTTGAAATCTCCCTCCCCGAGCTCGGTGCACAGCTCCAATGGCTCCGTCTCTTCTACATTATTGGCGACTATGCACGTGGCCAGTCCGTCTTTTCGCAGATCTTGCTCAAGGACAAGGAAGGTCAGGCTACCCTGCCCTTTACGTCAGGCATGAATAAGTTTGACTTCATCACCATGGACGAATTGTCCGCTCAGATCGGCGCTGTTGTCTCGCAGAACACTGTAGATGGCATCATCCATTGCTGCTCCGGCAAGGCAACGACGATTCGCGAGAAGATTGATGAATTTATCGCCACGAACGATCTGAAGATCAGACCACAGTATGGCGTCCTGCCGGACCGGGCCTACGACTCGCCGGCGATTTGGGGCAGCCGGAAAAAGATTGAAGCGATCCTAAACAGTGCCTCCCGTGAAGAGTCTCATTAAATATACGAGATCCACGCTCGATTGCGCCCTGTCGGGAAACCCGACATCTGACCCCAACTATTATGAATGACGAGACCGGCTGCCGGTCGTAGGCTCCTTCAGGATTCGTATCTATGTCATCCGACAACAAGCTTCGTGTACTTTATCTTCTCGGCTGCAATGAGGGCCCGAGTAAGCGTTACCGGGTGTTCAACCATATTGAGGCCCTTGCTCTTCACGACGTCGGGAGCGAGTGGATCTGGGATATCGACGCGCGAATCCACGATCTCGACTATCTGGCCGGCTTTTCGGTCGTCGTGGCATTCCGCAGTGGATTCAACGAGCGGGTTAACGTGCTCTTCAGCAACGTTAAGCGGCTCGGCATCCCTCTCGTCTACGATATCGACGACCTCGTATTTGATCCGACCCTCGCTGATCACGTCGATGCATACCGGCGCATGGACGACGAGGGGAAAACCTCCTACCTGGACGGGATCAAGAGCATTCGCCGTACGCTTGAGGCATGCCAATATCTCACGACCTCGACGAATTTTCTCGCCGAGAAGCTCACCAGCGCATTTTCCAGGCCGACCTATGTTGTTCCTTTTGGGGTCAACAATCGACAGGTCGAAATCAGCGAAGTTGTCGAGAACAATTTCCGCGATGTCAAATTCATCGGCTATCTGAGCGGCACAAAGACGCATCAGAAGGACTTCGAACAGGCGGCACCCGCGATCCGGAGAATTCTCCAGGAGCATGATGACGTCTTTCTCAAGGTGGTAGGCTACCTTGACGTATCCCAGTATCTTGCCGGCCTCGAGCACAAGGTCTGCCACGTGGACTTTATGGATTGGCAGTACCTGATGATCGAGACGGCAACCTGCCTGATCAACATCGCCCCATTCGAGGTCGACAGCCTGTTCTGCAAGGCGAAGAGCGAACTGAAATTCGTCGAGGCCGCGCTAAGCGGAGTGCCGATTGTGGCTTCTGCAGTTCCCTCTTTCTGCGAAGTGATTGAGAACGGCGTCAATGGCTTCATCGCACGCAACGACCAGGAATGGTATGACGCGTTGAATAGCGTCATTGATGATCCCGCACTCCGCCATAGCATTGCGAAAGAGGCGGCACTTACCGTGGCACGGACGTACTACCCGGGAAGGATTGGCGCGCGTTTGATCGAGATCTACTCTGAGATCATGCGCGTGCATCGCGGCGAACCCGAAACGCTCGCATCAGGGATTAATTCCACCAAGACGCCTGACCTTTTCAGAAAAAAGGGCCTGCGCATATCCTGGGTCATTCCTCAGCCTTTCGAGGCATCGGGCGGACACAGAAATATCTTCCGCGCCATCAAATACCTTTCGGAATTTGGCCATACATGCAATCTCTACGTGCTCCCCGATAATCACAGGTTCTCGAAAGGGCAGGAAGTCTATGATTTTGTGAAACGCGAGTTCTTTGATATCAAGACTGAAAAGGTGGTTTGGGGCGTAGACGATATCGGCGAGTGCGATGTGCTCGTGTGCACCTATTGGACAACAGCCTATGTCGTCGACTCATTCAAATCGAAGGCACCGCTGCACGTCTATTTCCTGCAGGACTTCGAGCCAATGTTCTTCCCTATGGGCGTTGACTACGTGCGCGCAATGGAGACGTATAACCTTGGCTTCTATCCGTTGACATCCGGGCCATGGCCGCTGCGCATGCTGAAGGAGACGGTCGGCGTCGAGCAAGGAAGCTTCTTCCGATTCCCGCTCGACCGTTCGATCTACTTCCCCACGACAGCGACTGCACGAACCGGTGCGCCGCGCATAGCATTCTTTGCCCGCCCGGACATGCCACGCAGGTGTTACACGCTCGGCGTCATGGCGCTGGAGATTGTAAAACAGCGTCGTCCGGATGTGGAAATCGTGTTCTACGGCGATAAGAAGGAGAAGTACGGAAATGTGCCTTTCGACTTCGTCAATCTTGGCATGACGGATACGATCTTCGAACTCGGAGACCTGTATCGGTCAGCCACGGTGGGCATCTGCTTCTCGACCACAAACCCTTCCCTGGTCCCATTTGAGATGATGGCCTGCGGGTGCCCGGTTGTGGACCTGAATGTGAATGGGAACGAAGTGAACTACGGCGGGACCGAAAACTGTGTGCTCGTGCCACCGACGCCGAACGCTATTGCCGATGGTGTCATCCGCGTTCTCGACGACGCGTCTCTCGCTGCCTCGCTGCGCTCGCGCGGAATCGATTTCGCCACTCAGTTCCCGACCGAAATCGAGATGGCAAAGATTATCGAGTCGGTCATCCTGGAACAATACGAAAAAACGAAGCTGCCTGCCCTCGCCGAAAACACGCCTGCGTGAATCGGGGGTACGGCCGGCCCAAGCCTTCACTTGCATAAAAAGCCCATGCGATCTTCCATGCAATGAGCAAGGGCGATCGCAGCGATAACAGGGCTCAGCCCAGGCCGGGGCCGCGCCATGGCCGATGCTGCCCGCTCCGATCTTTCTGAAGGGGCAGCATCCATGAAGGGTTTCGCGCTTTGCCAACAAGGCAGAGCGGCGTCCACAGCTAAGCCTTCCCGAACACTCCACTCTTGGCAAACTGGCGCCAGAACGGCACCTTTTTCTCTTCCCTGGCCAATCGAGACACAATCGCCTGCTTCGTGACCAGTGCGATTCCACAAGGATTCAGCCAGAACGGCGGTTCCAGAAAGATGACCTGCAAGTCGTCGCGGCCGCTAGCATAGTCAATCAGTGCCTGACGCACACCGCCATTGTTTTCCTTGCACATTTCCGCGGACATGACCGGACCGACATCGTCCAAAATCAGAATGCCGTTGGCCGCCAGCAGCTGATCCGAGAGCTTTATGTCGGCTAGCGCGTGCGAGTAGGTGTGATTTGCATCAAGAAAAATCATGTCGAGCGGCTCGGTAATATGCTCGAGTAGCGCCCGATCAGTAGAAAACAGCTTTAGCGGCTGGACATGCTCTGCCACTCCCGCTTTGTCCACAAAGCTATTCAGTATCTTGAAATAATGGTCGGCCGGTTCCAGGCAATACAGATTGCCGAACCCGTTGGCCCGGAGTGCCGCCCCCATCACGACACTACCAGAGCCAATATGCGCACCAATCTCGAGGATTGATTTCGGCCGCATGGAGAGGATCAGGGAAAACAAGAGATTTCGCGTGCCAACCGCAGACTCACCGGCGGCCTCCGGATGCGCCTTCATTTCATTTTCAAGGCCGTCAGGCAGCCAAGAGGAGTAGACCGGAAGAACGTCCCAACCGCGCGCATCATAGTCATTCTTGGAAATCATGAAACCTCCTCGTTTGGTAATCGCTGAGTTAGATGTTCTTCATGGCGTTGAGATGACCCGAACGCTGGCGCTGGCAATCATTATGCGGGGCAAAAACCGCGCCCGCTCAAGCATCTGGTGAATCCGCATGTAACGGCCCGATACATGAAAATGACATCGGCTGGTCAGCTGTTGCTATTGCTTTTGCCTCCGGGAAAACCACCGCCGCCCGCGCCGCAAAAACCTTGCCGCATTGTGCATGATCATGAGATGGGCCGCGGTGAGCGCCAGAAACGCAAGGAAGAGGACGCTGTCCGGCACTCCAACCCGCCATGCCGCAATGCCGATCAGCCCAAGCATTGCGTTGCTGACGAGAATGAAACCAACCGTTAGACCGGGCCGTGCATTCATGCGCAGCAATATGTGGTGCAGATGGGTACGGTCCGCAGATAAGGGATTGCGGCCGGAAATGACCCGCCGTGCGACCACTGCGAGAAGGTCGATCAGGAGAAAGCCGACAATCCAGAGGATCACAGCCGGGGGCACGCTCTTCCCACTATTGTATTGACCCTGCGAAAGCTGAACGGAAAACCACACGATGCCATAGCCGAGCGTTAGGCTGCCGGCGTCACCGAGAAAAATGCGCAGTCGGTTGCTGCGCAATCCCTGCGGCAGGTTAAAGACAAGAAACCCGAGAATAGCTCCGCAGAAAATCAGGCAAATCCGCTGCGCCATCAGGTTGTCGATATACCCCGCGATCACGGCGAACCAGGCGAACATGAAGAAGGCGAGGCCGCCTGCCAGGCCATCCAGGCCGTCGCTCATGTTCATTGCGTTGACAACCGCCAGCGCCGCAAGCAGCGTCAGGGGGATCGACCAGTCCGCAAGGATGATTTCCCGGTGTCCCAAAAGATCGCCAAGCGAGGACAGGTAAACGCCACCCCACGACGTCATCAGAATAGCAGCGAAGAACTGTACGGCAAGCCTGATCATCGGCGAGATACCGCGAAGGTCATCCATCATACCGACCATCACCAACAAGAAGATGCCTCCCAGCAAAGCCGAGTAATTGCCTAGGGGACGCACGAAGGCGGCCGTCATCAGAGCCAGCGCGATCGTAATGGCAATGCCGCCGACCAGCGGTATGACACCTGCGTGGCGCTTGCGCCCGCCGGGCCGGTCCACTAGGTCCGCGGCAATGGCAATTGGCCTCACCAAGAGAATGGAGATAATGGTAGCTGCGAACGCGAAGGCTGGAATCCAGAAGTATTCGAACATTTCCCTGCACTCAACTAACGGAACGAGTTCCGGAATTCCGGCGCCAGCAGAACTTTCTGTAGGACGAAGAAGCTATCAGCCGGGTGAAACTACACAGATGCCACCACAGATACCTGAGCTTCCGACGGCTATCCCGCCGCGCCTCATGCTCGACAATGGCGTCCACTGTCCAGCTGACATGCCAGCCGGTCAAATGCGCGCGCAGGCAGATGTCGACGTCCTCGCAATAGAGATGGAAACGCTCGTCGAAGCCGCCAAGGATACGATAGGCTGCCACATCGAATACTAGGCACATGCCGGCCATCCAGTCGACGGTCTGGATACGATTGGAAACGTAGTCCGCGACCCGAATGCCCTTCAGGTGACGTTCGAGCAGGCGGCCAAGGGTGGGCACATGACGTGCACTGTCTTCAAGCATTCCATTGGGATTGATCACTTTGGGCCCCGCAATACCGCTCGCTCGACAAAGCTGTCGAAGCAGTGGCCTGAACGGATCGCCGTGCAGCCGGATGTCGGGATTCATCACGCAGAAATACGGCGCCGCCGCGTGGACAAAGGCCGCATTGTGGTTGGCACCGAACCCTTTCGGCTCCCGATTGACGATATAGTCGATTGACAGGGGCAGTTCATCGAAACGATGAAGCTGTCCTTGCCCTAGGTTCTCGGTAATGATGACCTGTAGCGAGATTTGCTCACTCAGCGCGGCCAATTGTTCCAGCAACGGCGGCAGAAGATCTGCCTGACCATGACTGACAATGGAAATAGTCAACTCCGGAGACACGGCATGCGGCATCTAGTAGGCCCCCATCCGTCCGATCATGCCATGCCAAATCCCTTTCATCATCATCCCGAAGCGGCGACCGCGCGGGGGTACCGCGAGTCCAAAGAACACCAAGAACTGCACGATGCGGCCCAATTGTGCGAAGCGCCAGCTCCACGTCATCGGCACCTGCCTCAGCATCAAGACCGTATTGCGCAGTATGTAATAGTCGCGAAGCGGCGAATGGACCGATACTTCCCGCCACCTCCCAAACCAGACGCGAATGATCCTGTCACCGAGCGCATGCGTCAGCCTGGCAGCGCAAACGCCGAAGATCCGCCAACCAGCCATGCGCGCGCGAAGGCACCACTCGGTGTCCACGTGGTCGATGAAATAACCTTCGTTCATTCCCCCTACGGCCTCTATTACGGCCATCGGAATCAGGCTCCCCGAGGAAATCAGGAAATCCACCTCCAAGACCTCGTCCGGATTGCTGCAGGACACCTGGCAGATTCGTCCCGCCTGCACGCGAATGAACTTTCCGAGCGTACCCGTGCGCTCGTCCACGGACACCGGCCCTACAGCGGCAACCCGAACCCCTCGAGCCGAAAGGGCCCGCTGTGCGCCGACCAACTGATCGATCATATCCTCGGCCGGCAAGCTGTCTTGATCGAACAGAACCACGAATTCGAGCCCTAGCGCCGCCACCTGCCGCATACCAATGTTGTGGGCCGCCGCGATCCCACGGTTGGTCGACAGCGAAATCAGCTCGATGTTACGACCGGCCACGATATCGCCCAACTGCGCCACAACGGATTCATCCGATCCGTTGTCGACGACATAGACCATCGCGACTTGCCTGGACAGAGCAATCAATAGCTGCTGCAGTGCAGCGATATCTGGGCGAAAACTGACAACCACGGCACCCACGTGCCGAGCATGACGGCAGTGCTCTGGCAAAGCTGTTGGCACGCTAGAACCTTTCTGACCATGTTGCGCCGTGCTTGTTCGTGAAGCAGGCACCAACAAACCTGGCATACATGGAAGGTCCTTTGCCCAAGACAATGACCAACCAGCGTGCCGTTAATGCCGAAATCACAGATACCCGCACAGGCGCTGCATCACCATATGCCCGAATATCGCGTGCACGTCTTCCGCAACCTGCATATCGTCGACATCTGCCCACAGCACATGCTGGGCCATATCCTTCAGCTTGCCACCGCGATATCCGACGAGGCCGAGCGTGACGGCATCGTTCTCGTTCGCGTACTGCACTGCGCGAAGCACGTTCTCCGAGTTACCGCTACCGGAAATGGCGAGCACGAGGTCCCCCGGGGTCAAGATGTTCTTCAGCTGTTCGACGAAGATGTCCTGAAAAGAGATGTCATTGCCGTAGGCCATCACCAGGCCCATGTTGTCCACCAGCGATCGCCCGCGGAACGGCTTGCCGCCGCCGTACATGAATACGCTCTTGTTCCAGTCGGTAATGAAATGCAGGGCAGTCATGGAACTGCCGCCGTTGCCCAGCGTAATGATTTGCTTGCCAGCCTGCCACGCATCCGCGACAACCTGCACCGCATGATCGATCTCATCACGGTTAATGGTTGACAGCTGAGCAATAAGCTTACTGAGATAGGCTTCGGCGATACCTTTGGATGAGATCATGATTAACCCCTTACTATTTTGTCTCTGAAAATTCAATGATAAAAAATAATGCGGCTGCCAAGCGGCTCGAAGCCGATCGGAATAGGTCTTAGTTCCGGCAGCGCAGCCTTGATCTGCTCGTGCCTGTCCTGCGGCGCATACAACATCAGGAAACCGCCTGCACCCGCGCCTAGGATCTTGCCACCGGTGGCGCCGGCCTTGCGCGCGGCATCGTACCAATCGTCGATGAATGACGTGCTGATGCCACTGGTGATGCTTTTCTTCAACATCCAGTTTTCATGCAGGATGTCGCCAAAAGCGTCCACATTGTTATTTTGCAGTTCGGACTGCATGTCGTATGCGAGTTGCACCATCCGCACCAGAGTACGGTGCTTCGCTTCGTCGTTGGCGATATCTTCCGATTGCTGCTTCAGCAGCGCCGAGGCGCTGCGCGTAATGCCCGTGTAGAACAGCAGGACATTGCTCTCGAGTTCCTTGACGGTGCGCGGATCGCAGATCAGCGGCGACACCACGACCGAGTCGTCCGGGCAAAACTCGATCAGGTTGAACCCCCCGAAAGCGGCGGCGTACTGATCCTGCTTGCCGATCGGCTCGCCGCACATCTCGATCTCGATCTTGCAACTGTCTTCGCCGAGCCGCTCGCTCGATACGTACCGCCCCTTGTAAGCATTGAGGGCATGAAGCAAGCCGACTGTGAAGGAACTCGACGAACCCAGCCCTGTGCCCTTGGACGGGATATCGGCGATGGTCGTGATCTCAACGCCGCCATCCAGGTCGAGCAACTCCATGCCAGCACGGACCAGGCGATGCTCGATCTTGTCCACCGAACTCACTTCTTCATTCTTCGAGTAAGCAATGCGGATGCCATTGTCGAACTTCTTGTTGACGTTGACATAGACATACTTGTCGATCGCAGTGCTCAGCACTGCACCCTTCTGCTTGCGGTAAAAGGCCGGCAAATCGCTGCCGCCGCCGACGAAGCTCATTCTGAGAGGTGTTCTGCTGATGATCATGCTATTCAATTCCGTTCGATGTAACGTCTGCAATGCTGAAAGACGTGACTGTCCTTGCCGACTCGGCCACCGATGGCACCTCCTCGGCAAATCGTGCTTCGTAGAGGCGTACAGCGTCGGCTTCCTCAACACCCCGCAAGATGTATTCCCGGATCACGCGTTTGCGTCGTTGTGCTTCATCGAGCTCCACGAAGAACCGGTGCGTTGCATTCAGCATTTCGGCAAGATGAAGCGCTACCACGCCCTCGACAATAACGACATCGCCCGGTAGCAATTGCAACTCTTCTACGTCCTGCACCTGCTGCCGCTTTAGCTTACGGTAGCCAGGTAGCGGCAGTGATGCCGGCCGCCCGGACTGGCCGAGTAACCGCACGGCTGCTTCCAGCGCGGGCATATCGTGGCGAGCCATCACCCCTTCCCCGCGCTGCGCTTCGTTCAACAGCCAGCGGTCGGTGGAAACAATATGGCAGCGTTTGCCTGCATTCCCGAGGGCATCACGCAGCACGCTGGCGAACGTGCTTTTGCCACTGCGCGACTGGCCGCCGACAAATGCCACGCTGCCGCCTTCGATCTCATGTGCAAGCGGCGTCACGCACTGTAGAAGCCGCGGATACGCGTCAAGGATAAAGTCCACCGCTGCCGGCAAGTCTGGCACGATGTAGTCCGGCGTGACCCAGTATTTCTGCTCCAGACCGGCGTAACCTGTCTCCACCAGAATGGAGCGCACACCGGCACGACTAGCGGCCAGGAGGTCCGACGTGGTATCGCCGATCATCCACGACTTTCCCCGGGCGATATTCAATTCGCCAACCGCGGCATCGATCATGCCAGTCTTCGGCTTGCGGCAGTCGCAGTCGATCTTGAGTTCGGCAACCTCGCCGGCAAAGCCCTTGTCGGGATGATGCGGGCAATGGTAGATACGGTCGACGTAGGCACCTTCGCGACCAAGCAAGGTTTCGAGCTTATTATGGATCTGCCGCAACGACTCCGGCGTGCATTCGCCGCGCGCAATCACCGGCTGGTTGGTCACGACGCACACGCGGTACTCCGAGCGGTTCAGGCGGCGAACAGCCTGCTCCACGCCGGGAAGCAGCTCAAGCTGCCCGGGATCATTGAGATGATCCACTTCGCGGTTCAACGTACCGTCCCGGTCGACAAACACGGCCATCTGCTGACTGTCCAGCGCGGCCCTATGAATACGTCCCGACAGGAAATCCGCGCAAACCTTATCGATGCGCGAAGGCGTGCCGCAATCCTTGATGTATTCCGGGCTGTTGTAGCCACGCAAGGTCATGCCGCGGCCGATCATTGCCGGGAACAGTTCCTTGCCGAAATCCAGCATGCCCTCCTGCCCGCGCCACGACTCCAGCGCTGACTTGCGAATCCAGTAAAGCGCGGCGTTGACCAGATTGGGGTAGTAGCGTGCGCTGTCGTGCGGATAAGGGTGGAAGCCAGAGACATTGCCGCGTTCATCGATTTCCACCAGATCGGAATCCTGTGGATGATCGTTGGGATGCAGGAACAGCGTCGCGGCAACGTCGCCCCCCTCGGCGTGATAGCGATGGAAACGCTCGAGATCGACCTCGAGCATCGTGTCGCCATACATCAGCAGGAACTCGTCATCGAGCTGATCGAGGATCTGTAGCACGGCGCCGGCCGTGCCCCTGGGCTCGCCATCGTCAACGCACTGGATTTCGAGGCCCCAGTTCGCCTTGCTCGCGCAGTACTCTGCGATTCGCTCGGCGCGATAGTTCACCAGGATCAAGACTCTGCCAAACCCGTAGCGCTTGGCCAGTAGGATCTGCCGTTCGAGCAGCGGCACCCCGCAAACGTCGATCAGCGGCTTGGGGAGATCCCCGAGCCGCTCACGCAAGCGGGTTCCTTTGCCACCGGCCAGGATTACGACCTGCTTCATCCCTGCGATGCCTCCTGTGCAACGATCTGGCGCACGGCCTTGCGCACTGCCTCGGCCGAGCCAAGCTTGGGCTTCCAGCCGAGTGCCCTTAGCTTGTCCACCGAGTAGACAAAGCGCGGCACATCGCCCACCCAGCCCTTATTGCCCTCGCCGTAGGAGATGCGGGCGCCCGGGGCGCATTCTCGAACGGTTTCCTCGGCGATATAGCGTACCGTGACGCCTTCGTCCCCGGCGCCGATATTGAACAATGCCACTTTGTCGGCGGCCTTATCGCGAATGAACAGCATCGCGTCGACCAGTTCCTCCACATGGAGATAGCCCTTTTGCTGGGTGCCGTTGCCCAGCACTTCGAGATTGTCTGGCGTGGCGGCGAGCTTCCGCACGAAATCCAGCATTACCCCGTGGGTCGCCGGGATCCCGATCACATTGGGGAAACGGAAGATGAAGGCCCGCTCCAGATAGCTTTCCGCCGCGGCACTGATGGCGGCCTCAGAAGCAAGCTTCATCGCACCGTAGTTCGAAATCGGCAGCAGCGGGCCGATATTCTCCACCAGCGGCTGCTCGCCCAGATCGCCGTAGATGGCCGAGCTGGAAGCGAACGCGATCGCGGGCACCTTGGCAGCCTTCATCAGCTCCAGGGTATTGAAGGTCGTCATGAAGGTATCGCGCAGATCCACGTTGGCATCGTGGACGCCGGCGGGAATATCCGAATTGGCGGCCATGTGCCAGACCTCGGTGATCGGATCGCGCGCGTGGAACGCGTCGAACGCGCGGCGGTAAGCATCCAGATCGGTCATCTCCACCTGAGCAAAGGAAAAGCGGGGATGGTCGATGACTTTAGCCAGGTTCTCGCGCTGTCCACGGCAGAAGTTATCCACGCCAAAAACGACGTGCCCTTTGGCAATCAGCTCTTCGGCAAGATTGCAGCCCACGAATCCGGCAACACCAGTAATCAATATGCTCACGATAGCCCTACGCTTAGTCTGTTTAAATCCGCCAGCGGGCCTTTGCGTCTATCGCAACGGCTCCGCCAATTCAACGTCCTGTCCAGCTGCCTATGCCACCATCGGCTTCCGTGCCGCGCCGATCGCCTCTAGGCGGCTGAAGATCAGGCTCTCGATGCGGCGGGCCATCCCCTCTTCCGACGGGAAGCTGTCGACAAATGCCAGCCCCTTCTCGCGGCGCTCGGCCAATTCGGAAGGATTACCCATCAATTCCACGATTTCCTCCGCCATGCGCCTGGGCTGAGGATCCGCAAGCAGAGCGATATCCGTACGGCCAGCGTAGTTGACTGCATTGTCGCCGCGTGCGAGGTCGATCACCGGCAATCCGCAGGCCATCATCTCATACGGAATCAGGCTCGGATTGGTAGTGGAAAAAACCAGACCCGCATCCCCATCGGAATACATCTGCGCCAGATCGTCGAGCGTGGGCAACACCTCACGAATAGTGACAGGGAAGTCATATGACTGCTTGCTGGCATTCTTGGAGCCAAACATGACGATTTCCACATCCGGACGCATGCGATGGAACTCCCGCAACGCCATGACTCCAAGTTCAAAACAGCGGCGCGGCATCTCGGGCTTGGCGAAGAACACCAGATTCATATTGGCCTTGGAGCGCGCACGCGGATAGTAGATTGAACGGTCCACCGGAAACTGGAAGTGGTCGGCCGCGGCATGGAAGTCGCGGCGCAACATGACCTCGCACCAGGGACCGGAAGTGACGTGGTACAGCCCTAACCGATAAGTGTTCTCCGCCAGCACGTACTCCGTGCCCATGGGCGCGAAAGCAGGCTCGAAGTCCTGCACGAAGTACATGATTTCCTTCGCCACGCCGCGAGCGGTCAGGGCCGCATTGACGGTCGACCAGTGCGTGGCAAACACCACGTCGGATGGCTGGATCTTCCCTTCGAACAGATAGACCGGACAGTCCAGCGGATAGAAATGCTCCTGGATCTGCCGCTTGATGGTCTGCGGGTCCTTCTCCGTTCCGATGAAGTACAGATTCACCTGATGTCCGAACTGCGAGAGGAAATGGGCCGCGCGCAGAATGTTGCGATGCCCGCCGCCACCGATGATCAGACCGGGGATGACCCACGATATCCTGAGGCGGCCGGGCGCGAGCGGTTCCATGCCAATCGTTGGCAATTCGGCTTCGGCTGGCGCCTGCATTTCGTGCGGGGCGGTCAGTCCGTAGACATCCCGCGCCGTGCGCGCAACCTCCTGGATGGCAAAATGCGCCAATGCGGTTTCACGCGCCTTGGCGCCAATCTCCCGCCGCAGTTCGCGGGAGGCAATCAGCTTCGAGAGCTTGTCCTTCCACTCCTGCTGCGCGGTCAGGGCATACCCGTTCACGTCACTATCAATGGCGCGCGCGAAAGTATCGGTAGCGCTGGCCACCGTCGGAATGCCGAGCAGGCCGGCCTCGAAGAACTTCAGTTCGCTCTTGCCGTGGCAAAACACGCTGCCAAGATCAAGCGGCGCAATATTGATATCGCACTCGCCAAGAACGCGCAGCATGGTCTTGTAGGGCTGGAAGCCCAAGCGCTCGATGCGATCGGCAAGCTTGTCCCAGCGAGGTTCCAGATCTAGGTAGCCAACCACGCGCAATACAGTGTCCGGATTCTCCCGCATCACCTCGAACAGCGCATCCGCGCATTGGGCGAAATCGGCCTGGTGAGTGCGGCTACCGCTGAAATAGCCAATACGCACCACCTTGTGTTCGATGCTGGAGGGCACCGGAATCTCGCTGGCGATGTCTTGCTGCGCCCTATTGATCGAGTTTGGAATGACCGCGGCTGTCCTGCCCAGCTTTTCCACGCGAGCCCGCAGGTACTCGGTAGGCACGGTGACCAGGTCTGCCGCCAACAGCAGTTCTCGATATTGATGGACACCATCGATGTACTGCCTCTGCTGGCCTTCCGGCAGCAGGCGGAAACCGTCGATCTGGTCGATGACTTCCGGCTCGAAAACGAGATCGTCGACATCGAACACCACCTTGATGCCTCTGACCTTCGCATACTTCAGGAACTCTTCGACACCCACGCGCGGATCGTAAGGCGCGCGGAACAGCACCACCACGTTGGCCTTGACGTTCTGCTCCGGCAACGTACCTATGCGCTGGTAAGGCATCACATGCACTTTGTACCCGAGATCTTCCAGGCCCTCAGCAAGGTTGTACACGCGGTAGCGTTTCGACTCCCCCTCCCAGCATCCGATCGCGAAAACGACATCGAATTGCTGGTTGGCGATCGACTGTTCAGTTGGGCCAGCCTGTGTCGACACCAATGCTGATTGCAAGCCACTCCATCCATCGCGGCCGAGACGGCGGCGAATCGCCCCGGCGAGCGCGCGTGTTCCGTGCATTCGCCGGTATTCGCTGGCCTTGCGCAACAAGCGCAGCGGCTGGTGCAGTTTGCCGCCCACGAAGCGATAGGGGGCAGTCATCTTCCAGCTCGTAGACCCCTGCATGTCTGTAATTACACTCGTCAGATATTCGCCTTCGCTGCGCTCCAGCTCGAGTTCACGCCGCAGTTTCGCTACGGTCCGCTGCAATTCCCGCTCCGCCGACAGCGCGTGGCGCATGCCCGTAGCCTCCTCCCGAAGCGCATCAAGCTCGCGTCGAAGCTGCAATGCACTGAGCTGCAGTCCATTCTCGCTATCACGAAGCGCAACGGTCTCGGAGCGCTGGGCTTCCAACTCGCGGACGTTGTCGGCCAAGGCCGAATCGCGTGCCGCTACCACCTCCAGCAGGCGCTCCTCCGCCTTGTGCAGGATGTCGACATCGCGCTCGAGCAGCGATACATAGCTATCGTCTCCCATGACGAGCACCGGAGTCATGTCATTGGCAATGGGACGCGAGGCAGATGCCGACGCAACAGCGATGAAATAGTCTGCTTGCGCCAGCGAATATTGATCCTTGAGCGGCAAAATCCGTTCAATGCGCCGGGGCACGCTGTCGGTAATCAGCGAGGCAAGATGGTTATTCTCAAAGTAAAAGCGTGCCTGCGGGAAGCTGTCTTCCAGCAGTGCACGGAACTCCTGCTCAGAGAATTCCCGCGTGTGAAAATGCGTGCGCTTCTGCTCGCGCGCCCGAGGCGTCGAGATAATCAGCACACCATCATCCTTCAAGGCGCGTCGAATGCATCGGATTACTTCGCGCTGCGCGTCGACGTGCTCAATCAGCTCGAAGCAGGTTACGACGTCAAAACGCTCACCGAAGTCAAAATCGGCCGCCGAGGCCACCTCGTAGGTAACGGCTTCATGCGCATAAAATTTCTTCGCATGATTCACCGCATCGGCCGACAGATCGAAAGCCCGCACGCTCGAGGCGCCATTCTGCGCAAGCCAGCGCGAACCATAGCCAACACCGCAGCCAACATCGAGAACGCGCCGCCCCTGAACCCATTGCGCTGCGAACATATAGCGGGCAACGTGCTCCTGGTACATCTTCTCGGCGAACCGCGGTTCGCAATTGTCCGCCTCCGGAACAATGCGCTCCCCAGTGAATTGAATCATTTCAGCCACCCCTATTTGACGAGTTGGCATTCAACTCTTGTACCCAGCGCGGCGATTCCGCCATCATTGATCGAACTCTCGGGCATACCTTTGAATTTCCGTGCCTTGAAAAAAATCGACAAACTTTGGTGCTGCACGCATCTCGTACTGGCAGTCGAAAACAGCAATCTCGATCCGGTCTCCGCCGCTCATTCAAATACGTCTGCGGCAGCCAGGTGCTTGCCGGCCACATCTTTTGCCGCAAGCATGGGTTGCCCCTCGGTCGGCCAATCGATGCCGATTTCTGGATCGTTCCAAGCCAGGCTGCGTTCGTGCTCCGGGTACCAGTAGTCTGTCGTCTTGTACAGGAACTCGGCGGACTCCGATGTCACCAGGAAGCCGTGCGCAAAACCTTCAGGTACCCAAAGCTGCCGCTTGTTCTCGGCGGAAAGCGTGGCGCTGGCCCATTTGCCAAAGGTCGGCGAACCCTTGCGCAGATCGACCGCCACATCGAACACTTCGCCTGAAACGACGCGAACCAGCTTGCCCTGAGGGTGCTGAATCTGATAGTGCAGGCCACGCAGCACATTACGGGCGGAACGCGAATGGTTGTCCTGCACAAAATCGCGCTTAAGCCCCGTCGCCGCCTCAAAAGCCTTCGCGTTGAAGCTTTCGAAGAAGAATCCGCGGTCGTCGCCGAAGACTTTTGGCTCGAGGATCAGCACTTCAGGAAGTGCAGTAGGAATGACTGTGAAGTTCATGATTGGTTACTTGATCGTTTCCGAAACGATACGCTGCAAATACTGCCCATAACCGTTCTTGAGAAGCGGCTTGGCCAGCGCCACCACCTGCTCGGCATCGATCCATTTGCTGCGATACGCGATTTCCTCCGGACAAGCGACCATCAGGCCCTGCCGGTTCTGCAGCGTGGCAATGAAACTGGCAGCCTCCAGCAACGAGTCATGCGTACCCGTGTCGAGCCAGGCGTAGCCGCGCCCCATGATTTCCACGTCGAGCTGCGCCATCTCCAGATAGCGCTTGTTCACATCCGTAATCTCCAGCTCGCCACGGGGGGACGGCTTAATATCTGCCGCGATGTCGCAAACTTGGCTATCGTAGAAGTAAAGACCGGTCACGGCGTAGTTGGAACGCGGTTTCAATGGCTTCTCCTCGAGCGATAGCGCGCGGAACTTCTCGTCGAACTCAACCACGCCGTAGCGTTCGGGATCATGCACGTGATATGCGAATACCGTCGCGCCGATCGGTTGTTCAGCGGCCCGTTCGAGCTGACGCACAAGGTCGTGACCGTGAAAAATGTTGTCGCCCAAGATTAGCGTGGACGGATTATTGCCAATGAAGTCACGGCCAATGATGAACGCCTGAGCGAGGCCGTCAGGCGAGGGCTGCACCGCATATTGCAGATTGATGCCCCATTTGCTGCCGTCGCCAAGCATTTCGGAGAAGCGCGGCGTATCTTCCGGTGTGGAAATCACCAAAATGTCACGAATCCCTGCCAACATCAGCGTGGACAGCGGATAGTAAATCATCGGCTTGTCGTAGACTGGCAGCAGTTGTTTCGATACCGAGCGGGTGATCGGATAAAGCCGCGTGCCAGAACCGCCGGCCAGGATGATGCCTTTGCGCATGGTGCAAGTACTTATGAAAGGATCTGGTCTAGCAGGTAATGGATACCCTGCTGCCAATCCGGAAGGTGAATGTCAAAGGTCTCGCGCAGTTTACTAGTATCCAGGCGAGAGTTGGCTGGCCGGGGGGCTGGCAATGGATACTCGCTGGCCGGGATTGGCACGATCGCACCTGGATCCGTCTTCAACGCGATGCCCAGCGAAGCCGCGTAACGTAAGACTTCGCTTGCGTAGGCATGCCAATCTGTGATTCCAGCGGCCGACAGATGATATATGCCAGCGGCAAATGTAGCGCCACCATCGCCCAGCCAGTGACGCGCGACGATATGTGCGGTCACGTCGGCAATCAGGCCGGCTGTCGTGGGTGCGCCAAACTGGTCAGCAATCACGCGCAGACTGTCGCGCTCCCGGCCCAGCTTAAGCATGGTCTTGGCGAAGTTTCTTCCATGGGCGCCTGCCACCCAGCAGGTGCGCAGCACCAATGCCTGCGCGCCTGACGCCTCAATGGCCTGCTCGCCAGCCAGCTTGCTCCTACCGTAGACGGATAACGGGTTGACCGCATCCGTCTCGACATAGGCGCCTTGCTTCCGACCATCGAAGACATAGTCGGTGGAGTAATGTACCAGCAAGCTGCCGAGTGCCTTTGCCTCCTCGGCCAGCACGCCAACCGCCGTGCCATTGACGGCAAACGCAGTGTCGGCATCGGTCTCGGCCTTGTCCACCGCGGTATAGGCGGCAGGATTGACGATCACATCGGGCCGGTACAGCCGAATCAGCTGGCGCAGCGCATCCGGACGCGAGAGGTCGCAAGCGGCACGGTCAACTGCAATCACATTGCCAAGCGGTGCCAGGCTCCGGCGCAGTTCGAATCCGATCTGACCGTTGCTTCCTGTTACAAGAAAAGTAGGAATGTTGCGTGCCTTATACGGCATATTGCTTTGCCACCCAGTTCCGGTATTCACCGGACATCACATCTTGTACCCACGCCTGATTGTCCAGGTACCACTGTACCGTCTTACGCATGCCGGTCTCAAAAGTCTCGGCGGGCTTCCAGCCAAGCTCGCGCTCCAGTTTGCGCGCATCAATGGCATAGCGGCGGTCATGACCAGGACGGTCCTTGACGAACGTGATCTGATCCCGATAGGAACCGGCCGCCTTTGGGCGCAGTTCGTCGAGCAGGTCGCAAAGGGTGTGGACCACGTCGAGATTGGTCTTCTCGTTCCAGCCGCCCACGTTGTACGTCTCACCCAGGCGGCCTCGCGCCAGCACTTCGCGGATGGCAGCGCAGTGGTCGCCCACATACAGCCAGTCGCGCACGTTCAGGCCATCACCATAAACCGGCAAGGGCTTGCCGCCGAGCGCATTGGCGATGATCAACGGGATCAGCTTCTCGGGGAAATGATAGGGCCCGTAGTTGTTGGAGCAGTTCGTGGTGAGAACCGGCAAGCCATAGGTGTGGTGGTAGGCCCGTACCAGATGGTCGGATGCTGCCTTCGATGCCGAATAGGGGCTGTTGGGCGCGTAGGCCGTGGTCTCGGAGAATTGCGGATCGCCGGCTTCGAGGGAACCGAAGACCTCGTCGGTGGAGACGTGCAGGAAGCGGAAGGATGCCCTGGCTTCGTCATCGAGCGCGCTCCAGTAGGCGCGCACGGCTTCGAGCAGGGTGAAGGTGCCGACAATATTGGTCTGGATGAACTCGCCGGGACCATGGATGGAGCGGTCGACATGGCTCTCGGCGGCAAAATGCACCACGGCACGGGGCTTGTGGGTCGTCAGCAACTGGTCGAGCGCGGCGCGGTCGCAGATATCCGTCTGCGAGAAGACATGGCGAGCGTCGCCGTCCAGCGAGGCAAGCGTCTTGCGGTTGCCTGCGTAGGTGAGCTTGTCGACATTGACAATGCCGTCGGTAGCCCCGGTGCCGAACCAGTTAAGAACGAAGTTGGCGCCGATGAACCCCGCACCGCCCGTAACGAGAATATGAGACAAAAGTTGTGCTCCCTGCCTATCGATATTTTTCGAGGACCCGACCAATGCCGAGCGCCCGCCTTGGTCCATTGTGGGGACGGCGGGATCTTAAGTACCTGCAGAAGTGGCGGTATTCTATCCGACCGGGGGCGGGGCCTTACCCGGAACAGGCATCTTTTTGTAGCCTGTTGTAACGTCCCATCGGAAATTTCAGCACAATGTTGCCAATTCGAACCAGTTTACGTGTGTGATCATTCAGGCAATTTATTTTTGTGAACAATACACATCATTTTGCTGTAGGCGACCTCCAGGGTTGCGCGGGTTCGCTTGACGAACTCCTTTTTCAGCGCTTGCCCGCCGACAGCCAGCTCCGCTTCGTAGGCGACCTGGTCAACCGCGGCCCGGCCTCGGCGCGCACGCTGCGCCTGGTCCGTCAGCTTGGCGAGCGCGCCGAATCCGTGCTCGGCAATCATGACATCCACCTGCTGGCCGTGGCCGCCGGCGTACGCAAGCGCGGCCGCAGCGACACCCTGGACGATATTCTTGAAGCCCCGGATTGCGATGAGTTGCTCACATGGCTAAGGCACCGCCCATTGGCCATCCGTGAAAACGGTTTCCTGCTTGTGCACGCCGGCGTACTGCCGCAGTGGACGGCCGAGCAGACCATGGAGTTGGCGTCGGAAGTGGAGCAAGCGCTACGCGGTCCCAACTGGCAGGCTTTCCTGGCCGACATCTTCGGGAACGCGGCAGTTCGATGGGATGCAGGCCTGCGCGGCATCGAACGTCACCGCGTCGTGGTCAACGCCCTCACCCGCCTGCGCTTCTGCAGCGCGGACGGGGTGATGGACCTGAAGAGCAAGGAAGGTCCCGGCGGCACGCCGACGGGCCATATGCCCTGGTTCGACGTCCCCGGCCGCCTGACCCAAGACACCACCGTGGTTTGCGGACACTGGTCCACGCTTGGGCTGGTGATGCGCCCCAACCTCATGGCGCTGGACACGGGCTGCGTCTGGGGCGGCAAGCTCACGGCGGCGCGGCTGGCGACGGATCCGGCGCAGCGCTCGCTGATCCAGGTGGACTGCCCGCAATACTGCGATCCGCTCGCCTGAGCCAGCGGCCGTGCAAGGGCTGGCTTACGGCGTGGCAGCCGGCTCGGGTGATCCCGTCCCCTCGCCCACTTCGCCGAAGGCACGTTCGTTGCCGGCGCCGCCATTGACCCGCCCCGCCAGTTCGGCGGCATGTTGTTGCGCACCCTGGCTCAGGTGGGTTACCACTTCCCGGGCGGCCTCAGCCAGCTCGCGCCGGCTGGCGCTGGTGGCGGTCAGGGCTGGCGCGAAGCACAGCCTGGCGATGATCGGCGGCGCCCGCAAGATGGCGTCAAGTGTCTGCAGCAGGGTCAGGTCGCCGATATACGCCGGGGCTGTGGTCGGCTGGCCGGTCGCGGCATCCAGGTAGGCCAACCCGACCGGCTGCACCGGCAGCCCACCCGAGATCGGCGCCTGCATCAGGTTGGCGTGGAATGGCAGCACGCTGGCGCCATCCGTGGTCGTCCCCTCGGGAAACACGCAAACCAGGTCGCCCTGCAGCATCACGTCGGTAATGGCGTGCAGCACGCGGTGCGCATCGCGCTTGCGCGCACGTTCGATAAAGATGGTGCCGGTCTGCGCGCACAGCCAGCCGATCACGGGCCAGTCGCGGATTTCCGATTTGGCCACGAAGCGCACGGGCTGCCAGCTGTTGATGACGTAGATGTCCAGCCACGAAATGTGGTTGCAAACCACCATGGCGCCATGCGGCGGCGCCTGCCCAGGCTGGAGCCCCTGCACCTCGACCGTGATCCCGCAGATCCCCAGCAGCCGGCGCGACCAGCGCCGGATATGCCACTGGCGCGACTCGACACCCAGCCACGGGAACAGCACGGCGCAGGTGACCAGGCCGCGCAGCAGGTGCAGGATCAAAGCGGCTTTCCGTAGCCAGATCATGCAATCCCCGCCGGCGGGCCTGCGTCAATCGTCTTGCCCGTGTCCACTCGGCCCGGCATGACGCTCAGTGCAGTTCGTAGACGACGTGGCCGCCGACCAGCGTGGCACGCACGCGGCCGCGCATCTCGTAGCCCAGCCACGGCGAATTCTTGCCCTGGCTCTTGAGCGCGCGCCGCTCGACCTTCCACTCCTGCTCGGGATGGAAGATGCAGATATCGGCCGCGCTGCCAGCGCTCAGCGTGCCAGCCGCCAGGCCCAGCACGCGGGCCGGTTCGGCGGTGATGCGGGCCAGCGCCTTGGACAGCGGGACCCTGTGCTCCTCGGCCCAGCGCAGCGTCAGCGGCAACAGCAGCTCCAGCCCGGTGGCGCCGGGGGAGGCCTCGGCGAAGGGCAGCAGTTTTTCATCGTCGTCCACCGGGGTGTGGTCCGAGCACAGGGCGTCGATGGTGCCATCGGCAAGACCTGCCACGATGGCGTCGCGATCACGCGCGCTGCGCAGCGGCGGCGAGAAGCGCATCTGCGAGTTGAAGTAGCCGATATCCATGTCGGTCAGCGACACGTGATGGATGTTGACGTCGCAACTCACCGCGAGGCCTTCGCGCTTGGCCTGGCGCACCAGTTCGATGCCGGCAGCCGAGGACAACCGGCACAGGTGCACGCGCGCGCCACTGCTGCGCATCAGCTCGAAGATGGTGTGCAGGCGCACCGTCTCGGCAATCACCGACATGCCGGACAGGCCCAGGCGCGATGCCACCGCGCCGCTGGCGGCCACGCCGCCCCCGAGGTAGGGATCTTCCGGGCGCAGCCATACCGTGAAGCCGAAGGTCTGCGCGTACTGCAGCGCGCGCAGCAGCACCTGGGTATTCCGGATCGGCGCCTCGGCCTGCGAGAAGCCGATGCAGCCGGCCTCGGTCAGTTGCGACATCTCGGTCAGCGTCTCGCCCTTCAGGCCCAGCGTCAGCGCGCCCAGCGGGTAGACGTGGGTCTGGTTGAGCGTGCGGGCGCGGTACTTGAGCATTTCGACCAGGCCGGGCTCGTCGAGCACGGGGTCGGTGTCGGGCGGGCAGACCAGGCTGGTCACGCCGCCGGCGGTGGCTGCCGCCACTTCGGATTCCAGTGTGGCCTTGTACTCATAGCCGGGCTCGCGCAGGCGCGCGGAGAGGTCGACCAGGCCGGGGCAGACGATCAGCCCGGTCGCGTCGATGGTCTTGTTGGCATGGAAATCCGCCGGCGCGCTGCCCACGCCGACGACCTTGCCGGCGGCGATGTAAAGGTCTTGCTGCGCATCGACGTTCGCGGCCGGGTCGATCAGGCGGCCGCCCTTGATGTGGATCTTCATATCGTGTCGCTTCGCTTGTATTCGGTTGTTCTGGCCTGCCCGGACCTTGTCGGCCGGGCGCTATCAGTCGCGATATCAGTCGTGGTTTCCGGCCACGATGCCCATCACGGCCATGCGCACCGCAATGCCGAAGGTCACCTGGTTGAGGATCACGGATTGCGGGCCATCCGCCACGGCGGAGTCGATCTCCACGCCGCGGTTCATCGGGCCCGGGTGCATCACAATGGCATCGGGCTTGGCCAGCGCCAGGCGCTCCGGCGTCAGGCCGTAGGCCTTGAAGTACTCCTGCGCCGACGGCAGCAGCGCCCCGCTCATACGCTCGTTCTGCAGGCGCAGCATGATCACCACGTCCACGCCCTTGAGCCCCTCTTCCATATTGTGGAAGACACGCACACCCATCTGCTCCAGCCCCGAGGGCAGCAGCGTGCGCGGGCCGATGGCGCGCACCTCAGGCACACCCAGCGTGGTCAGCGCATGGATGTCGGAGCGCGCCACGCGGGAGTGCAGGATATCGCCGACGATCGCTACCGTCAGGTTGGTGAAATCCTTCTTGTAGTGGCGGATGGTGTACATGTCGAGCAGCCCCTGCGTGGGGTGCGCGTGGCGGCCGTCGCCGGCGTTGATGACATGCACATGGGGCGCGACATGCTCGGCGATCAGGTAGGGCGCGCCGGAACTGGCGTGGCGCACCACGAACATGTCGGCCGACATCGCCGACAGGTTGTTGATGGTGTCGAGCAGCGATTCGCCCTTGCTGGTGGACGAGGCGTTGATGTTCAGGTTCAGCACGTCCGCCGATAGCCGCTTGGCGGCGATCTCGAAGGTGGTGCGGGTGCGCGTGGAGTTCTCGAAGAACAGGTTGAACACACTTTTGCCGCGCAACAGCGGCACCTTCTTCACATCGCGGTCCGAGTCGGACAGCGAGACGAACTGGCTGGCAGTGTCGAGGATGTGCGCGACCATCTCGCGCGACAAGCCCTCGATCGAAAGCAAATGCTTGAGCTCGCCGTTCTTGGTCAGTTGCGGGTTGCGGAACGTCTTGATCATGGCAGGTAGAAAGGGCCGGGCGGTGGCGATTGACTGGTCTGGAGCGTGCGGTTCTGGCGCCCCTTCTGGTGCCCCATTTTCGGGGCGCGGGGCGCGGGTCTTCTGGCTGGGCAGGCTTAGTTGCCGGTGGCCTCGTTGGCAAAGGCAAAGCGCATGTCCGCGCCGGTACCCTCGTGCGACAGGACCAGCGTGGTCCCGGGCGGCAGGTCGACGTGCGCGGCGACGAAATCGGCGGCCGCCGGCAGTTCGCGTCCGCCGCGATCGACCAGCACCGCCAGCGCCACGCGCGCGGGGCGGCCATAGTCGAACAATTCGTTGACGGCGGCGCGGATGGTGCGGCCGGTGGCCAGTACATCGTCGATCAGCAGAATCTTGCGGTCCTGCACGTCGAAGGGCAGCGTGGTCGGCTGGGCCTGGCTATGCAGGCCCTTCTTGGCATAGTCGTCGCGGTGGAAGGCGACGTTGATGACGCCGTGGGCCGACAGCTGCAGGTCGGCGGCGAGCCGCTCGGCAATCCAGGCGCCGCCGGAGTAGATGCCGGCTACCGACCATTGCGCGCGTTCGGCGGCGGGCAGCGCGGCCTGCACCTGGTCACGCAGCGCATGGTAGAGCGCCTCGGCGTCGGGAGAGGAAGTCTGGGTCATAGCGGATGCTGGTCGAAGTACTGTTGCAGGATGATGCTGGCGGCTTCGGCGTCGAGCGCGCCCTTGCGGGCGCCGGCCATCTCGGCGGCGATCGACGTGTAACGCTCGTCCACCCACTCCACCGGCAGCCCGAAGCGGCCGTGCAGCTGATTGCCGAAGCGGCGCGCGAGCCGCATCGATGGCTGCTCGGTGCCGTCCGGGTTAACCGGCATGCCCACCACCAGTTGCACCGGCGCCCATTCCTTGATGAGCGCGGTCACGGCCTCGAAGCGGCCTTCCACGGTGATGTTGGGGATGATGACAAGCGCACGGGCCTCGCGCGTGACAAAGTTGCCAAGCGCGACGCCGATCTTTTTTTCGCCGTAATCGAATGCCAGGACGGTGCCGTCGGTGGGCAGCGGGCGCGGCGCTGGCGCCGCCCCTGCCTCAGGCATGCCCGGCCTCGCCCGAGAGCATGGTGAAATCGATGCCCAGCAGGCGGATGGCAGCGGCAAAGCGTTCCTCGGGCGGCACGCTGAAGATGATTTCGGGATCGGCCTGGACAGTCAGCCAGCCATTGCGGCTGAGTTCTTCCTCGAGCTGCCCCGCGCCCCAGCCGGCATAGCCGAGCGTGAGCAGGAAGCGGTGCGGGCCGCTGCCGTTGGCCACGGCCTCCAGCACGTCCTTTGAGGTGGTCATCTCCAGTCCGCCCGGCACGGCCAGGGACGAGACGTAGATGCCGACCGGATCGTGCAGCACGAAGCCCCGCTCGGTCTGCACCGGCCCGCCGAAGTACACGGGCTGCTGCGCCACCGGCTGGATCTCCAGCTTGAGGTCGATCTTGTCGAACAAGGTGGCCATATCGATGTCGATAGGCCGATTGATCACCAGGCCCAGCGCGCCGCGGTCATTGTGCTCGCACAAGTAGACGACGGAACCCGAAAAAGTCGGGTCTGCCATGCCGGGCATGGCAATCAGGAACTGATTGGTGAGATTGATTGGGGCTTCCAGCGTCGCCATCCCTGCATTTTATCAAATCGTTGCCATCCTTCCGGAAAAGATTCGCGAATGCCGCATTGCAGCATCCCGACGCTTCCCGGTGCGCTTTCCTGCCGGCCCTATTCCCTACTCCTTGCGCGTGAGCGCGGCCAGGTCGTCCGGCGTGAGCCAGCGCCACTCGCCCAGCGCCAGCGTCGGCTCCAGCACGAGCCCGCCGATGGCGCTGCGGTGCAGGGCTTCCACATGGTTGCCGGCCGCGGCCACCATCCGCTTGACCTGATGGTATTTGCCTTCGGTCAGGCTGAGGCGCAGGCTGCGCTCGCCGGTGGCCTCGCAGGCGGCCGCGGCGATCGACACCGGTTCGTCCTCCAGCTTCACGCCCGCCAACAGGGCATCGACCTGCGCCTGGGTGACCGGCTCGGCTGTTGTCACCTCGTAGACCTTGGGTACCTTCTTCTTGGGCGAAGTCTGGGCATGGATGAACTGGCCGTCGTCCGACAGCAGCAGCAGGCCGGTGGTGTCCTGGTCCAGCCGCCCCACCGCCTGCACCTCGCGCTGGCGCAACGGCACCGGCAGCAGGTTATACACGCTGGGATGGTGGCGCGGCCGTTGCGAGCATTCGTAGCCCACCGGCTTGTTCAGCAGCAGGTAGGCCTTGGCGTGGCCGATCCACTCCTCGCCGTCCACGGTCAGGCGCAGTCCGTCGACTTCGAACTTTGCGGCCGGATCCTCGCACAGGACGCCGTCGACCTCCACCAGGCCGGCGCCGATCAGGTCGCCGCAATAGCGGCGGGTCCCGAAGCCCTGGGATTGAAGGATGCGGTCGAGTGTCATGGCCATGGCTTGCTTCTTGATATCTGAATTCTGGATTACTGGTGCGGCGCCGCCGGAACGGCGCCTCTGCCCGGCTTGCCGGGGGGCTGTCCGCAGTGCGGCGCACCCCTGCCGGTATGGTAGGGTAACAGGCTTCTTCCGCCCGTTTCCGGAGCGTCCGATCTTGCCCTCGCCCACCGCCGATATGCGCCAGCCCTACCGGATCGACCGGCAGTTCGAGCGCGGGCTGGCCTGGTTCCGGCGCGACCTGCGCGCCGACGATCACGCGGCGCTGCATTATGCCCTCAAGCACTGCCGCCAGGTATGGTGCGTGTTCGTATTCGACCGCGAGATCCTGGATCCGCTGCTGGCACGCGGCCTGGCCGCCGACCGCCGGGTGGCATTCATCCTCGCCTCGCTGGCACCCCTCGATGCCGCCCTGCGCGCCGCCGGCGGCGGCCTCATCGTGCTGCACGACCACGCGCGCAAGGCCGTTCCCGCGCTGGCGGCCGAACTGGGCGCCGAAGCCGTGTTCGTCAACCACGACTACGAACCCGCCGCGCAGGCCCGCGATGCCGAGGTGCGGCAAACGCTCGCGGACCAGTCCTGCGCCTTCTTTTCCTTCAAGGATCAGGTGATCTTCGAGCGGGATGAGATCCTGACCGGCCAGGGCAAGCCGTTCTCGGTATTCACGCCCTATAAGAACGCCTGGCTCAAGGCGCTGCTGCCGTTCGACCTCAAGCCCTATCCGGTCGGGCCATATCTGAAGGCGCTGGCTCCCGTACCCGCGCCGTATGTGCGGCTGCTGCCTGCACTGGCGTCTCTGGGATTCGCTCCCTCCAACCTCGCCGAGATCGCCATGCCCGCCGGCAGCCCCGGCGCCCACGCGCTATTCGACGAGTTCTGCTGCCGCATGGGCGACTACGCGCGCCGGCGCGACTTCCCCGCCCTGCGCGGCCCGAGCTACCTGTCGGTCCACCTGCGGTTTGGCACCCTGTCGATCCGCACGCTGGCCCGCGCCGCCCACGCCGCCATGCTGCGCGGCGGCGCGGAAAGCGTGGGCGCCGCTACCTGGCTATCGGAACTGATCTGGCGGGATTTTTATTTCATGATCCTGCACCACCATCCGCGCGTTGCCGGGGGCCATGCCTTCCACGCCGGCTACGACACCATCCGCTGGCTCGGCGGCGAGACCGGCGAGCGCTATTTCCAGGCCTGGTGCGACGCGCGGACCGGCTATCCGCTGGTGGATGCGGCCATGCTGCAGATCCGGCAAAGCGGTTACATGCACAACCGGCTGCGGATGGTGGCGGCGAGTTTCCTGGTCAAGGATCTGGGCGTGGACTGGCGGCGAGGGGAGCAGTACTTTGCCGACCAGCTGAACGACTTCGATTTCTCGGCGAACAATGGCGGCTGGCAGTGGGCCGCGTCCACGGGCTGCGATGCCCAGCCCTACTTCCGGATCTTCAACCCGACCACGCAATCGGAAAAGTTCGATCCGCAGGGACGGTTTATCCGGAAGTACCTGCCGCAACTGGCACGGTTGCCAGACAAGTACATACATGCGCCGTGGACGGCTTCGGAGGACGTGCTGCTGGCGGCCGGTGTCAGGCTCGGGGAACACTACCCGCGGCCCATCGTCCAGCATGACGTTGCCCGGAAGGAGACATTGGCGCGGTATGCGGTGGTGAAGGAGAAGGCCAGGATTGGGACGGCCTGAAAAAAACCGAGACGCAACTCCCCCCTCAGGGGGAGAGGGGAGCCCCCCAACCAAACCCTCACGCCGCCAGAATCGCACTCTCCCGATAGTGCTTCTGCGCCTCGTCGGGCCGCTCGGTTTCCTCAAACATCTTGGCCAGCGCCAGATGCGCCCGAACCCGCAACCTGCGCTGCGAATCCACATCCGCATAGCGCAACGCCCGCTCGAAACTCGACTGCGCCTTGCCCCACAGCTTCTCTCCAAGGCAAAGCACACCCAGCGTGAAGTAAAGGTCCGCATCAACCGGATGCTGCGCCAGCCATTTCTCCGCCTGCTGGATCTGCGGCAGCGCACGTCCCGGCTCGGCGCACTCCGCGTAGCGCAATACCAGCCGGCTATCCCAGTTGGCCTTGAGCGCATCCTCGACAATCTTGCGCGCCTCATCCTGCCGGCCCAGCGCGGCGAAATAGCGCGCCGCGGGTTCGGCGATGCGGGCCGCGCGCCGTTCGTCGGTCGATAGCGAGCGCCAGAAGTCATGCAGCGCGTCGCCGTCGTGGCGGCGCTCTTCCAGCAGGGCTTCGCAGGCCATCTGTTTGAGACGCAGCGCCAGCACCGGATGCAACGCATTGCGCTTTTCCAGCGAGCGCGCCAGGCGCAGGACTTCGGTCCAGTTCTTCAGGTGCTGGTGGGCCCGCAGCGCGATACGCTGCACGTGGATCTGGCGCGCGCCCTGCGCCTGCAGTTGGGCGATGGTTTCCAGCGCGCCGTCGGCATCGCGCGCGTCGACCAGCAACTCGGCCATCGACACCAGCCGCGCCTGTTCGCGCTCGGGATCGGTCACCTGCGCCATCCAGGCATCGCGCCGCTCGGTTTCCTGCATGCGGTGTGCCGCGCGCGCGCCGATCAGCGCCGCGGTCTGGGCCTGCTCGGGCCAGGCCTGGGCTTCACGCGCGGTGCGTTCGGCGCGGGCAAAACGGCCGGCGAAGAGGTTCTCGATCGCCTCGCGCAAGGCGGCTTGCGCCCGGTTCATGCGGCTGCGCTCGCGATACGCGGCGGCGCGCGCCGGCATCTCGGACAGGTGCCGCACGGTGGTGAGGATGGTCCAGACCACGAAGAACGTCAGCAGCAGCAACGCCAGTGCCAGGTTCAGCGAGAGTTCGACCCGGTAAGGCGGGTAGAACAGGACCACGTTGCTTTGGTTGAATTGCGTGAACAGCGCCAGCCCGACCGCGCCGCCAAACAGGATAGCCACCCAGAAAAGAAGCCGCATGCGCTACTCCTTCTTGAGTGCCTGCAGCGCGCCGAGGCTTTCCGCCATGGTCGGCAACTGCACCGTGACGGCACCAGCCTGGGCCTGCTTGAGCAGGGTCAGCGCGGCCTGCACGCGGCGCGACTTGGTGTCGAAATAGCGCCCCAACATGGCTTGCGCGGCCGCCAGGTCATTGCGGAACACCGGCTCGTTGCGCGACAGCAGCGCCAGCCGCGCATTGAGCAGGCGCAGCTTGACGTTCTCGCGCAGGAACCAGCCCTGGTCGCCGGTCAGCAGCAAGGCTTGGGCATCGTCCACGCGCCGGATGCGGATAACCTGCATCAGCTCGTCGCGCACGCTGGCCCACAGGCCGCCAAACCATTTGCCGACCGTGTTGCCGGCCGGTGCCGGCTCGGCCTTGGCGGCATTCCTGGCGCCCTTGCCGGTGGCTGGCTTTGCGGCTGTCTCGGCCTTATCGGCTTTTTCCGCTTTTTCGGCCACCTCTACCTTTGCGTCCGATTTGCGCGCATCGGCTTCGCTGCGCTCGAGCATGCGCTCGCTCGACAGCAGTGGCAGCGTGTCGATCTGGTTGATGGCTTCGTCGAGCTTGATGGCGGCGCCGGTCAGGTCGGTATCCGGCACGGCTTTCATGCGCGCCACATCGCGTGCGATGGCCCGGCGCAGCAGGTTGTATTGCGGCTTGTCAGTGCGTGCCAGGCGCGTATCGGCGCTTTGCAGCGCCGCCAGCGCGACCTGCACATTGCCTGTCAGCTGCAGTTGCTGGCCCGCGTTGGTCAGCAGTTGCTGGATCTCCGCGATCTCCCAGTCGTCACGGTTGCGCATCAGGTCCTGGTAGACCTGCTCCAGCGCGGCTTGCTTGTCGCGCGCCTCGCCTACTTGCCCGTCCAGCGCGCCAACCTTGGCCTGCAACTCCTTCACGGTTTCCTGCGCATTGCGCGACAGCACGCGGGTTTCCTGCACCAGCGCATCGTTGCTCTGCTGGCGCCGCGCCAGCTCCTGGGTCAGGTGGTCGACGCGCTGCTGCAACCACCAGAACCCGCCACCAATGGCGAGGATCAACAGGAGCAGCAGCACCCACCACGGGTTGATGCGAGGCGTGCCGCGGACGGGCAGCGGGGCACCAGCCGCGGGGGGCGGACTGGAGGCGGGAGGAGCGGTATTGTCTTGCGTCACGCGATCGACCTTCGTTGACGTTGCGGGCGGTGGATTGATTAGCGGGTCCGGCGCAAGCACCGGCGGCGGTGCCACGGCCGGGACTGGCGCCGGGGCGACCGGTGGCGCAGGCATCGGCTCCGGCGGACCGGCATGCGCCTGCGCCCACTGGCGGCAAGCCGCCAGCAGGCCATCGTCCCCCGGCGCCGCGCGCAGCAGGTGCGAGAACCCCAGGGCCTGGGCCTGTTCGGCGATTCTCGCATGGGGCGCGATGCACTGCACCTGGCGCAGGCAAGCCAGTTCTTGCGGGCTCAGCGCCTGGCGCGCCATTTCATCGAGATTGCGCACCGCCTCGGAACTGGTCAGCAGCCACGCCTGCGGCGGCGCGCCCGGCTTGAGGCCGTCGCGCACGGCCTGCCATTGCATGCTGCCGGGCGCGGGGACGGAGCGCTGGTAGGCCTCGACCGCGCGCACCTCAGCGCCCGCGCGGCGCAGGCGTTCGGCCAGCCAGTCGCGTCCCCCGTTGCCACGGATGATCAGGACCTGGCGCCCTTGCAGGGCGCCGGCGTCAAGCTGGGCCTCGAGTTGCTGCCACAGCGCCTCGGAATCGAAGCGGGCTTCGGCGCCTTCGCCACCATTGGCGGCATCACCGTTGTCGGCCTCATGGCCGGTCGTGCAGCCGGCGGGCGCGATCACCCGGCAGGCAGGCGCGGCAATGCCACGCTCGGCCAGTGCGGCCACGCTGGCCGGGCCGACCACGGCTACCGGCACGGATTCAGGCCATTGCGGTACGGGCTTGTCCTGAACCTGGGCCAGCGCGTCGAGCGCGAAAGCCACCGCATTGGGGCTGACGAAGACCACCAGCGCAAAGTCCGCCAGTTGCGCCAGCGCCGCGCGCAAGGGCGCATCGTCGGCCGCGGGGCCGATCGCCAGCAGGGGAAAGCCAAGCACGTCCAGGCCCGCGGCCGACAAGGCCTCGGTGAGTTGCCGGGACTGCCCGGCGGGTCGTGTTACAACGACGGTCGGGCGGGGCATGGGCCGGTCTCAGGCAGGAGGAGCTTGATGGGAGGCGGGATCCGCCAGCGTCGCCAGGATCTCGGCTGCGCCTTGTCCCAGCAGATCCTGGGCAACGGCCTTGCCCAGCGCTTCCGCCTGGCGGGGTGCATCGGCACCCTCGACCACCGCTTCGGACCGGGCCCGCACGCAGCGGCTGCCGTCGGGCAACGCCACGAAAGCCTCGATCTTCAGCGTTGCGCCATCCCAGCTTGCGTGGGCTGCCAACGGCACCTGGCAGGAACCGCCCAGCATGCGCGACACGGCGCGCTCGGCGGTAACGGCCAGCGCGCTGGGCGCATGGTTGAGCGGCGCCAACCAGGCGGCCAGCTCAGGACGCCCGGCCGGAATCTCGATGCCAAGCGCGCCCTGCCCCGCGGCCGGCAGCGAGCTGACGGGATCGAGCACGGCGCGGATGCGATCGCCCAGGCCCAGGCGCTTGAGGCCGGCGGCGGCCAGGATGATGGCGCCATAGTCGCCGCGATCGAGCTTGCCGAGCCGGGTGTCGAGATTGCCACGCAGCGGCTGGATCACAAGATGCGGGTAGCGGGTGCGCAGCGCGGCCTCGCGGCGCAGGCTGGAAGTGCCGACCACGGTACCCGCGGGCATATCTTCGAGAGAGCCGAAGCGGGCCGAAACCAGCGCGTCTCGCGGATCCTCGCGTTCCATGATGGCGGCCAGGGCAAAGCCTTCAGGTAACTCCATCGGCACATCTTTCAGGGAGTGCACGGCGAGGTCGGCGCGGCCTTCGGCCATCGCGATCTCGAGTTCCTTTACGAACAGGCCCTTGCCGCCGACTTTGGACAAGGTACGGTCTAGAATCTGATCTCCGCGCGTAGTCATTCCGAGAATGGACACATCGCACGCGGGATAGTATTGTTGCAACGCAGCACGCACATGCTCGGCCTGCCACATAGCCAGACGGCTTTCGCGGGAGGCGATGACTAGCTTGCGCGGCGCAGCGCTGGAGGAAGACGGGGGGACGGATGCTTGCATCCGCGAATGTTAGCACGCACCCCAAGCGGCTCCGGGCCAATAGACAGCAGACATTAAATAAGAGACGACAGGAGATTGCATGACGCAGCAAGCTGCGCGCCCCGCCAGCCGGCGTAAGCCAACCGCCAGCCGGGCAGACGCCCCCGACACCGTAATGGCTTCCGCTTCGGTACCCGCAAGTACCACCGCCACCCGACCTGCCAAGACCGCCAGCCGCAAGCGCGCCGCCGTCGCGAAACCTGACGCGACGCCAGCCGCAAGCGCCCCGGCCCGCCGCGCCAGCGACAAGGACCTGCCCCTGCGCGAGGACATCCGCTTCCTGGGCCGTTTGCTGGGTGAGTGCGTGCGCGAGCAGGAAGGCGACGCCGCCTTCGAGGTGGTCGAGACCATCCGCCAGACCGCCGTGCGCTTCCGCCGCGAGAACGACCGCGCCGCCGGCGCCGAGCTGGACCGCCTGCTCAAGCGTCTGTCGCGCGACCAGACCAACTCGGTGGTGCGTGCCTTCAGCTATTTCTCGCACCTGGCCAATATCGCCGAGGACCAGCACCACAACCGCCGCCGGCGCGTGCACGCACTGGCCGGCTCGCCGCCGCAGCCGGGCAGCCTGGCGCACGCGCTGCAGGCCATCGACGCTGCCGGCGTGACCGGCAAGACGTTGCGCAAGTTCTTCGACGAAGCGCTGATCGTGCCGGTGCTCACCGCCCACCCGACCGAAGTCCAGCGCAAGAGTATTCTCGACGCCGAGCGCGAGATCGCCCGCCTGCTGTCCGAGCGCGATCTGCCGATGACGGCGCGCGAGCGCGATCACAACACCGCGCTGCTGCGCGCCCGCGTCACCACGCTGTGGCAAACCCGCATGCTGCGCAATACGCGGCTGATGGTGGTTGACGAGATCGAGAACGCGCTGTCCTACTACCGTACCTGCTTCCTGCGCGGCATCCCGCAGTTGATGAGCGAACTGGAAGAGGACATCGCCGCGGTGTTCCCCGCCACGCGCAAGAACAAGGCCGCGCCGGCCGCCTCAACCCAGCTCGCGCCCTTCTTCCAGATGGGCTCGTGGATCGGCGGCGACCGCGACGGCAACCCCAACGTCACCGCCGACACGCTGGAGCAGGCTGCCAGCAAGCAGTCCGCGCTGATCCTGGAGTGGTACCTGGACGAAGTCCACGTGCTGGGCGCGGAACTGTCGATGTCGAGCCTGATGGTGGAAGCGAGCCCGGAACTGCTGGCGCTGGCCGAAGCCTCGCCCGACCATTCCGAGCATCGCGCCGACGAGCCGTACCGGCGCGCCCTGATCGGCATCTATGCGCGCCTGGCGGCAACCTGCCTGGCCGTCACCGGGCATGCCGCGCCACGCCACCCGGTGGCCGACGCCGCGCCCTATGCCGACGCGCAGTCCTTCGGCGCCGACGTGCAGGTCGTGATCGACTCGCTGCGCGCCCACCACGGCGGGGCGCTGGCACGCACCCGCATCGACGCGCTGGCCAAGGCCATCGCCGTGTTCGGCTTCCACCTGGCGTCGATCGACATGCGCCAGGTGTCCGACGTGCACGAGGCCGTGATCACGGAACTGTTCGCCGCCGCTGGTGTGGAGGCCAACTATGCCGCCCTGACGGAAGCGCGCAAGCTGGAACTGCTGCTGGCCGAGCTGCGCCAGCCGCGCCTGCTGACCCTGCCCTGGCATACCTATTCCGAGCAGACCCGCAGCGAGCTGGCCATCCTGAACATGGCCCGCGAGCTACGCGCCCGCTACGGCGCGCGCGTGGCCCGCAACTACATCATCTCGCACACCGAGACGCTGTCGGACCTGGTCGAAGTGATGCTGCTGCAGAAGGAGGCCGGCATGCTGCGCGGCACGCTGGGCAGCAAGACCGACCCGGCACGCCCGGAACTGATGGTGATCCCGCTGTTCGAGACCATCGAGGATCTGCGCAACGCCGCCGGCATCATGCAATCGCTGCTGGAGTTGCCGGGCTTCGCCTCGGTGATCGCCCATCACGGCGGCGAGCAGGAAGTGATGCTGGGCTACTCCGACTCCAACAAGGACGGCGGCTTCCTCACCTCCAACTGGGAGCTGTACAAGGCCGAGCTGGCGCTGGTGCAGGTGTTCGAGGCGCGGCGCGTCAAGCTGCGCCTGTTCCACGGCCGCGGCGGCACCGTCGGCCGTGGCGGCGGCCCGACCTACCAGGCCATCCTGTCGCAGCCGCCGGGCACGGTCAACGGGCAGATCCGCTTGACCGAGCAGGGCGAGATCATCAACAGCAAGTTCGCCAACGCCGAGATCGGCCGGCGCAACCTGGAAACGGTGATCGCTGCCACCCTGGAAGCCTCCCTGCTGCCGACGCAGAACGCGCCCAAGGACCTCGTCACGTTCGAAGCGGTGATGCAACAGCTCTCCGATCGCGCTTTCATCTCCTATCGCGCCCTCGTCTATGAGACCCCGGGTTTCAAGGACTACTTCTTCGCCACCACGCCGATCACCGAGATCGCCGACCTGAACCTGGGTTCGCGTCCGGCTTCGCGCAAGCTGATGGACAAGAAGCAGCGCCGCATCGAAGACCTGCGCGCGATTCCCTGGGGCTTTTCCTGGGGCCAGTGCCGCCTGCTGCTGCCGGGCTGGTACGGTTTCGGCAGCGCGGTCAAGGCGCTGCTGGACGAGGCGCCGGACGAAAAGGCGCACAAGGCGGCCGTCGCCACGCTGCGCCGCATGGTCAAGACCTGGCCGTTCTTCTCCACGCTGCTGTCCAATATGGACATGGTGCTGGCCAAGACCGACCTGGCCGTGGCCTCGCGCTACGCGCAGCTTTGCGAGGATCCCGCGCTGCGCAAGAGCGTGTTCGCGCGCATCAGCGCCGAATGGCACCTGACCTGCGACATGCTGGCGCTGATCACCGGCCGTCATGAGCGCCTGGCCGACAATCCGCTGCTGGCCCGTTCGATCAAGAACCGCTTCGCCTACCTGGACCCGCTCAACCACTTGCAGGTGGAATTGCTCAAGCGCTACCGCTCGGGCAAGGATGGCGACGACATCCGCGTGCGGCGCGGCATCCACCTGACCATCAACGGGGTGGCGGCAGGCCTGCGCAACAGCGGCTGAAGCAAGGCAACGCCCCGGCATTGCAAAAAAGTCCCGCCATGGTGGCTGGCACCACGGCGGGAGAACCCGTCCGGCCCGCAGGCCGGACGGCGCAGAGCATGGCTTGCCTTACAGCAGCTTATCTCCCGGCCAGGGCGGCAAGCGAGCCCACACCCCCCGCCTGCGGCTCAGCCAACGAACGCGCCCGGCACCGGGTCTTCGCCGAGCACGGACAGCAGCACCGCCCAATGCATCGCCTCATCGCCCAGGATGCTGCCCGCGGCCTTGGTCAGCTCGCGGTTATGGAAATTTGGCAGCACGCCCAGATAAGCCGCGGTGGCACCTTTTTCCAGCCCGGCGGCAAAGCGCAGCACATCGGCCTGCGTCTTGAGCTGGTCGGTCGGGAAGCTGTACTCGGCCGGCTTCTTCGCCATCACCGGGCTGCCGCCCAGCTTGGACACGGTGCCCGCCAGCACTTGCGCGTGCGCCTTGTGGTGCGTCTGGAACTTGACCGCGGTATCCAGCACCGGCTTTTGCAGCAGGCCGCTCTCCGCGCCGACCTGATAAGCCGCGATGGCCTGGTATTCCAGCCCGAGGGCTACATTCAGAATGGCGATATCGTCCTTGGTGCTGCCGGACTGGGCCTGCGCCCAGGCGGGCATCGACTCGCCCAGGCTCATCACCGCCAGCGATCCAAGCGCAAATAGGCCGGGGACTTTGAGCAGGCCGCGCCGGCGCGCGTCCGGCGCAACAAGGATGCGGCTATCCGTGTCCTCGCTAGCCTGGCGCTTCGCCGCCTCGGTCATCGACTGCATGCGTTCCATGGTGTTCTCCTGTCTTGGGGTGAAGTGGCGCCTCGATTGCGTTGCGTTATCGAGGGGCAATCCGTTGAAATGCCGGCGCCTTTCACTTCTACGCACTGGCATTGCGATCGGATGCAACAACCGGTGCGATCGATGCCATGCCGCCGGCAAGCCGTGTCTATAATCCGGAAACGTCACTTGCCAGTTTTCACCAGGAATCCCCCACGGTGTCCTCCTCCGCCGACGCTTCCTTTGCCCCCAGGCCGGCCGATGCCGACCGGCTCGCTGCCTTGCTGCAAGCCGCGGCATTGGACGACCGGCAAGCCCTGCGCCAGCTCTACGACCAGACGGCCACGAAACTGTTTGGCCTCGCGCTGCGTATCACCAACAGACATGACTGGGCCGAGGACGTAGTGCAAGAGAGTTTCGTCAGCATCTGGCATCACGCCGGCGATTACCGGCCGCACCTGGCTGCCCCGATGACCTGGATGACGGCCATCGTGCGCAACCGGGCGCTGGACTGCCTGCGCCGGCAGGCGGCAGCGCGCGCCAGCCAGACCGTGGAACTGGACGACAACCTGGGCGAGTGGCTGGCCGACGATGCGGCCGGCCCGGCCGAACTGGCGCTCGCCAGCCAGGAAGCGCGGGCGCTGAACCAGTGCCTGCAACGGCTGGAGCAGCCGCAGCGGCAGGCGATCTCGCTGGCCTACCTGAAGGACATGAGCCATAGCGAACTGTCCGAACAGTTGCAGGTACCGCTGGGCACCATCAAGTCATGGATACGGCGCGGCCTGGAGCGCCTGCGCATGTGCCTGGAAAGCCTGACATGAATCTCAGCCGCCACCCCGATCTGATCGATCGCCTCGCCGCGCAGTACGCGCTGGGCGTGTTGCGCGGCGGCGCGCGCCGCCGGTTCGAGCAACTGGCGCGGCAGGAGCCCGCCATCCGCGACGCGATCGGGCACTGGCAAGCGCGGCTGTCCGGCATCGCGGAACTACAGCCCGCCGCCGAGCCGGTCGACAAGGTATGGTGCGGCATCGAGCAGCGGCTGGGCTGGCAGCCCATGCCCGACGCGGCCGCCAAGGCTGGCGTACCGGAGCACTGGTGGCGGCGCCTGTGGAACGTGCCAGGCTTCTGGCGCGGCGTCACCCTGGCGACGGCTGCCGTGGCTGCGGTGGCGATCGGGCTCAATATGCGCATGGCGCGCCAGCTGGATACCACGCCCCTGGTCAATGCCGTGGCCGTGCTGAACGACGACCGCGCCGAAGCCGCCGTGCTTGTGACGTGGGATGCACGCTCGCATTCGCTGACCTTGCGCCGCCTGGATCACCTGCCGCTGAGCGACGAGCAGGTATTGCAGCTCTGGGCCTTGCCGGACGGCGGCAAGCCGCAATCCCTCGGCGTGCTCGGACACCAGCGGCAATTGCGCCTCGCGGTGGCGCAGGCGATGGGCAAGGTGCCGGCGCTGGCTATCAGCGTGGAGCCGCCGGGCGGCTCCCCCGACCCCAACGGGCCGACCGGGCCCGTGGTGTTCAAGGGCCGCATCATCGACAACACGCTTTAGGCAAGGCTGGGAGACGCCCGGCAGCGATATAATCCCGGTTTCGCCGATTTTTCTCGTTTGCCCCCGCGGCCTGCCGCCGGCTTGCGAGCCAACCCAGCCTTACCGCCCATGACCTCCCAACTTGCCAAGAAAGGCGAAGCCTGGTCCGCCCGCTTCTCCGAACCGATGTCCGACCTGGTGAAGCGCTACACCGCTTCGGTGTTCTTCGACAAGCGCCTGGCCCTGTTCGATATCCAGGGCTCGCTGGCGCACGCCGCCATGCTGGCCAAGCAAGGGATCATCGCCGAAGCCGACCGCGCCGAGATCGAGCGCGGCATGACGCAGATCCGCGGCGAGATCGAGGCGGGCAACTTCGAGTGGAAGCTCGACCTGGAAGACGTCCACCTGAATATCGAAGCGCGCCTGACCGCCCTGGTCGGCGACGCCGGCAAGCGCCTGCACACCGGCCGCTCGCGCAACGACCAGGTCGCCACCGATATCCGCCTGTGGCTGCGCAGCGAAATCGATACCATCATCGGCCTGCTGGGCGCGCTGCGCGGCGCGCTGCTAGACCTGGCCGAGAAGAACGCCGACACCATCCTGCCGGGCTTCACCCACCTGCAGGTGGCCCAGCCGGTCACCTTTGGCCACCATCTGCTGGCTTACGTGGAAATGTTCACGCGCGACGCCGAGCGCATGGCCGACTGCCGCCGCCGCGTCAACCGCCTGCCGCTGGGCGCCGCCGCGCTGGCCGGCACCAGCTACCCGATCGACCGTGAATTCGTCGCGCAGCAGCTCGGTTTCGACGGCGTATGCCGCAACTCGCTGGACGCCGTCTCCGACCGCGACTTCGCCATCGAGTTCTGCGCCGCCGCCGCGCTGGTGATGACCCACATCTCGCGCTTCTCTGAGGAACTGGTGATCTGGATGAGCCCGCGCGTGGGCTTTATCGACATCGCCGACCGCTTCTGCACCGGCAGCTCGATCATGCCGCAGAAGAAGAACCCGGACGTGCCCGAGCTGGCGCGCGGCAAGACCGGCCGCGTCAACGGCCACCTGATCGGCCTGCTGACCCTGATGAAAGGCCAGCCCCTGGCCTACAACAAGGACAACCAGGAAGACAAGGAGCCGCTGTTCGACACGGTGGACACCGTGGCCGACACGCTGCGCATCTTCGCCGACATGGTGCCAGGCATCTCCGTCAAGCCGGAAGCCATGCGCGCCGCCGCGCTGCAGGGCTACGCCACCGCCACGGACCTGGCCGACTACCTGGTCAAGCGCGGCCTGCCCTTCCGCGATGCCCACGAAGCCGTGGCCCACGCGGTGCGCGCCTGCGACGACCGCCGCTGCGACCTGGCCGACCTTACCGTGGCCGAACTGCGCGAAGTCACCGGCCTGGGCGACAAGGCGGCGCTGATCGGCGACGACGTGCACGAGGTGCTGACGCTGGAAGGCTCGGTCGCGGCACGCAACCACATCGGCGGCACCGCGCCGGCGCAGGTTCGCGCAGCCATTGCCGCTGCACGCGCGACGCTTTAAGCGGACGCACTGGCGACACTGCAGCGCAGCATGCCAATGTAAGTTTCACGTAAGTAATGCTTTGAAAAAAAGCCGCCAGGGCGCATGCCCGGCGGCTTTTTTTTATCTGGTTCGATTTTTGCGCAATGCGGTAGGTATTAGCCCCAAGCGCCGAAGCAAATTGTTACAGATAAACTAATTGCCGCAAAAACAGGGGAGACAACCCATGTATTACTTGCTTGGTCTGTCACGACAGATCGACAGGTTGAATCAGCACACGGGCAGGCTTGCAAACATCATGATCCTGCTATCGTGCCTGATCAGCGCAGGCAACGCCCTGCTGCGTTACGGCTTCAACCTTAGTGACAACTGGCCGCTTGAACTGCAGTGGTATATGTTCGCCATCGCGGTGATGTTCGGCGCCTCCTATACCTTCCAGCGCAACGAGCATGTGCGCGTGGACCTGATCTACGGCAACGTATCGGAGCGCGCGCAACACTGGATCGATATCTTCGGCATTATTTTCTTCCTGCTGCCTTCCTGCGTGCTGTTCATGTGGCTGTCGTGGGAATCGTTGTTCCTGCCCTCGTGGCGCATCCTCGAGCAATCCGGTAATTCCGGCGGCCTGCCGCGTTACCCGATCAAGCTGGTGGTGCCCCTCGGCTTCGGCCTGCTTGCCTTGCAGGGCGTATCCGAGCTGATCAAGCGCGTTGCCGCCCTCAAGGGCCTGGTGCGCATCGAATCGAAATACGAGAGGCCGGTGCAATGATTCCATTGGAATATATGCCGCCGCTGATGTTCGGCGGCCTGGTGGTATTCATGCTGATCGGTTTCCCGGTCGCATTTTCGCTGTCGGCCGTGGGTCTTGCCTTCGGCATCCTGTCCATCCAGTTTGGCTACTTCCCGGTCAGCTTTCTGCAGGCGGTGCCGAGCCGCGTATTCGGCAGCGTGCTGGCCAACGAGCTGCTGCTGGCGATCCCGTTCTTCACCTTCATGGGGGCGATCCTGGAGAAGTGCGGGCTGGCCGAGGATATGCTCGACTCCATGGGCCAGTTGTTCGGCCCGGTGCGCGGCGGCCTGGGCTACTCGGTCATCATCGTGGGCTTTATCCTCGGTGCCATTACCGGCACCGTGGCGGCCCAGGTGATCGCCATGGCGATGATCTCGCTGCCGGTGATGATGCGCTACCGCTACAACATGAAGTACGCCACCGGCGTGCTGGCGGCGTCGGGCACCATCACGCAGCTGGTGCCGCCGTCGCTGGTGCTGGTGGTGCTGGCCGACCAGCTCAAGACCCCGATGGGCAGCGCCGACGTGGGCAGCATGTACCTTGGCGCCTGGGGCCCGTCGGTGATCCAGATCGCGCTGTTCGCGCTCTACACCTTCGTGCTGACCCGCATCAAGCCCGACTGGCTGCCGCCGGTGCCAGTGGAAGAACGCACGCTGCGCGGCTGGCCCCTGTGGCGCAAATGCCTGCGCGGCATCATTCCCTGCGCGGTGCTGATCTTCCTGGTGCTGGGCACCATCATGCTGGGCATCGCCACGCCGACCGAATCCGGCGCCATGGGCGCGGTCGGCGCGCTGGTGCTGGCGGTGCTGCGCGACCCCGGTTTCGGCAAGCTCGACCGCACCATCTACCGCATCGGCCTTGCCGCCACCGGCGTGGCCATCATCGTCGGCACCGTCGCGTTCGGCTCCCATGCCTTCCGCATTCCGCTGGCGGTGGTCTACCTCGTGATCGCATGGCTGCTGCTGCGCGCCGGGCAACTGACTGCACTGCGCGGGCTGATCATCGAGGCTTACCAGTCCACGGCGCGCATCACCGCCATGGTGGTGTTCATCCTGATCGGCTCCACCTGCTTCTCCGTGGTGTTCCAGGGCGTGGACGGCGGCGCCTGGGTGGAGCATATGTTCACCTCGCTGCCCGGTGGCTGGATCGGCTTCCTGCTGGTGGTCAACCTGTTCATCTTCTTCCTGGCCTTCTTCCTGGACTTCTTCGAGATCGCGTTCATCGTGGTGCCGATGCTGGCGCCGGTTGCGGTCAAGGTACTGGCCCCGGTCGTCGCCGACTCGATGGGCGGCAACCCGGAAGCGGCGGCCACCGCGGCGCTGGTGTGGTTCGGCGTGATGCTGTGCGTGAACATGCAGACCTCTTTCATGCACCCGCCCTTCGGTTTCGCGCTGTTCTACCTGCGCGGCATCGCACCCAAGGAAGTGAAGAGCTCCGACATCTACTGGGGCGCGCTGCCCTGGGTCGGCCTGCAGATGATCATGGTGGCGCTGGTGATGTTCTGGCCGGGCATGGTGACGATGTTCCTCGACAAGGGGTCGCTGCACCATACGAACGCGGCGGAGGTCACGATCCCGCTGGGCGGTGAGAGTAGCGGGCCAGCCTCGGCGCCATTGCCTGCCCGCAGTCCTGGCAGTGGCACGCTGGAGTTGCCGGCAGCACCGGCCGAGAGCGAACCCGCCGCACCGCAGTTCGAGTTCGACAAGAAAAAATAGCAGTGGAATCGCCGGCGGCCGTGGCCGCCGGCAGCAGGAAGGCCCCGCGAGTCGGGGCCTTCTTGTTTGCCCTGACACGAATCTCAGGGCAACAACACGATAGCGCCGGTGGTAGCGCGCGCCTCCGCTGCACGGTGCGCTTCGGCCACCTGCCCGAGCGGATACCGCGCGCCAACGGCTGCCCGGATCGCACCCTGCCCGATGGCCTGGAATACGTCCGCCGCGTTGGCGCGGAAGGTCTGCGCGTCGGCGTTGTGCGGAAACACCGACGGGCGCGTCAGGAACAGGCAGCCCTTCTTGTTGAGCAGTTCGGGCTCGATGGCCGGCGCCGGCCCCGAGGCCGCGCCATACAGCGCCACCAGTCCGAATGGCGCCGCGCAGTCCAGCGAACCCACGAAGGTGTGCTTGCCCACGGAGTCGTAGACCACGCGCGCCTTGCGCCCGCCACTGGCGTCGATCACCTGGCGCACCCAGTCAGGCTGCGAATAGTCGATGGCGAAATCGCACCCTGCCGCCAGCGCGACTTCGCATTTTGCCGGCGAGCCGGCGGTACCGATCACCGTGGCGCCGAGCGCCTTGGCCCAGCTGCTGAGAATCTGCCCCACGCCACCCGCGGCGGCATGCACCAGCACGATGTCGCCGGCCACCACGCGATGCGTCTTCCTGACGAGATATTGCGCGGTCATTGCCTTGAAGAAGACTGCCGCCGCCGTGACGTCGTCAATGCCGTCGGGCAGCTTGACCAGCTTGTCGGCCGGCACGTTGCGCCGGTCGGCATAGGCGCCGATGCCGGCATGCATGTAGACCACGCGGTCACCTTCGCGCAGGCCGGTCACGCCCTCGCCCACGGCCTCGACCACGCCGGCGGCTTCATGGCCCAGCCCCGTGGGCGACGGCAAGGGATACTTGCCCGCACGCTGGTAGATGTCGATGTAGTTGAAACCGATCGCGGTCTGGCGCAGTTGCACCTGGCCGGCCGCCGGCGCCGGCAGCACCGATGTCACAAGGCGCATCACTTCCGGACCGCCGAATTCAGTCAATTCCACCGCGCGTGCTGAAGCCATTTCCACTCCGTCGAAGTTGCTTGGATAGGTCCGGTCCCGGCCATTACTGCAGGGCACGAGCCAGGATACAGAGCGCAACTCTATCGCAATCTCGCGCGTGGCGCCGGCCTGCCCGCCGAGGCCGGGGAAAAGAAAAAGGGGCCTCGCACATGCGAGGCCCCTTTTTCCCATCGGCTTGCCTTACTTCACGCAATCCACGAAGTACGCCTTGCCGCCGCCTTCGACCTCTTCCTCGACCAGGCCGTGGATGTCGGTTTCGAAGCCGGGGAACAGCTTGTTGAAGTCGCGCGCGAACTTCAGGTACTGCACGATGATGCGGTTGAAGCGTTCGCCCGGGATCAGCAGGGGGATGCCCGGCGGGTACGGCGTGAGCAGGATGGCGGTGACGCGGCCTTCCAGTTCGTCGACCGCCACGCGTTCGATCTCGCGGTGGGCCATCATGGCCCAGGCGTCCGAAGGCTTCATCGCCGGTTCCATATCCGACAGGTACATCTCGGTGGTCACGCGTGCCACGTCGTTGGCCTTGTAGACGCTGTGGATGGCGTCGCACAGGTCGCGCAGGCCGAGCTTCTCATACTGCGGATGCTTGCCGACGAATTCCGGCAGCACGCGCCACAGCGGCTGGTTCTGGTCGTAGTCGTCCTTGAACTGCTGCAGCTCCGTCACCAGCGAGTTCCAGCGGCCCTTGGTGATGCCGATGGTGAACATGATGAAGAACGAGTACAGCCCGGTCTTCTCGATGATGATGCCGTGCTCGGCCAGGTACTTGGTGACGATGGCCGCCGGAATGCCGCGATCGCTGAACTCGCCGTCCACGTCCAGGCCCGGGGTGATGATGGTGGCCTTGATCGGGTCGAGCAGGTTGAAGCCATCGGCCAGGTCGCCAAAGCCGTGCCAGCGTTCGTTGGCCTTGAGCATCCACTCTTCGCGGTCGCCGATGTCGTCCTCGACCAGCGCCTCGGGGCCCCACACCTTGAACCACCAGTCGCCGTTGTTGCCGGCATCGTAGTCGCCTTCCACCTTGCGCATGGCGCGGCGGAAGTCCATCGCTTCCTGGATGCTTTCCTCCACCAGCGCGGTGCCGCCCGGCGCTTCCATCATCGCCGCCGCCACGTCGCACGAGGCGATGATCGAGTACTGCGGGCTGGTGGACGTATGCATCAGGTACGCCTCGTTGAACCGGTAGCGGTCCAGCTTGCGCGTGTCCGAATCCTGCACGAGGATCTGCGAGGCCTGCGACAGGCCGGCCAGCAGCTTGTGCGTGGATTGCGTGGCAAAGACCAGCGCGTCCTTGCTGCGCGGGCGGTCTTTGCCGATCGCGTGCATGTTGCGATAGAAGTCGTGGAATGCCGCGTGCGGCAGCCAGGCTTCATCGAAGTGCAGCGTGTCGATCTCGGTGGCCAGCATCTCCTTGATCTGCTCGGCGTTGTACAGCACGCCGTCGTAGGTGCCCTGGGTGATGGTCAGGATGCGCGGCTTCTGGTTCTTGGCCTGGCTGGCGAACGGGTGCGCGGCAATCTTGCGGCGGATGGTTTCCGGATCGAACTCGCTCTTCGGGATCGGGCCGATGATGCCATAGTGATTGCGCGTGGGCATCAGGAACACGGGAATCGCGCCCGTCATCATGATCGCGTGGAGGATCGACTTGTGGCAGTTGCGGTCCACCACCACGATGTCGCCCGGCGCCACGTTGGCATGCCACACCATCTTGTTCGAGGTGGACGTGCCGTTGGTGACGAAGTACATGTGGTCGGAGTTGAAGATGCGCGCGGCATTGCGCTCCGAGGCCGCCACTGGGCCGGTGTGGTCAAGCAGCTGGCCGAGTTCGTCCACCGCGTTGCAAACGTCGGCGCGCAGCATGTTCTCGCCGAAGAACTGGTGGAACACCTGGCCGACCGGGCTCTTCAGGAACGCCACGCCGCCGGAATGCCCCGGGCAGTGCCACGAGTAGGAGCTGTCCTGCGCGTAGGCGATCAGCGCCTTGAAGAACGGCGGTGCCAGCGAATCCAGATAGACCCTGGCTTCACGGATGATGTGGCGCGCGACGAATTCCGGCGTGTCCTCGAACATGTGGATGAAGCCGTGCAGCTCGCGCAGGATATCGTTGGGGATATGCCGCGAGGTACGGGTCTCGCCGTACAGGAAAATGGGCAGGTCGGTATTGCGGCGGCGCACTTCGTTGACGAAGGCGCGCAGTTTCTCGATGGCCGCGGCTTCGGGCCGGTCGTCCTCGCTGACGAACTCATCGTCGTCGATCGACACGATGAACGAGGAGGCACGGCTGGACTGCTGCGCGAACGAGGTCAGGTCGCCATAGCTGGTCAGGCCCATCACCTCCATGCCTTCTTGCTCGATGGCCTGCGCCAGCGCGCGAATGCCCGAGCCGGAAATGTTCTCGGAGCGGAAGTCTTCATCGATGATGATGACGGGGAAGCGGAATTTCATTTGGCATCCTTGGACGGCAAGAAGGACTTGAGCCACATGGCCCGGGGACTCATCCCCCTGGGTCGGCATGTGGCTCGACGTTCAGGCTTCGCACGCGGCCCGGCTCGCCCTGCTGTGCTACCGGTCGTGCCGCAACGCGCGCATTGTATGCGATCAGGTTTTCGGCAGTGTGACACCCTGCTGACCCTGGTACTTCCCGCCGCGATCGCGGTAGGAAGTCTCGCAGATCTCATCACTTTCGAAGAACAGCACCTGCGCACAGCCTTCGCCGGCGTAGATCTTGGCGGGTAGCGGCGTGGTGTTGGAGAACTCCAGCGTCACATACCCTTCCCATTCCGGTTCGAACGGGGTCACGTTGACGATGATGCCGCAACGCGCGTAGGTGCTCTTGCCCAGGCAGATGGTCAGCACGCTGCGCGGAATGCGGAAATACTCCATCGTGCGGGCCAGCGCGAAGGAGTTCGGCGGGATGATGCAGACATCGCCCTTGAAGTCGACAAAGGACTTCTCGTCGAAGTTCTTGGGATCGACGATGGTGCTGTTGATATTGGTGAATATCTTGAATTCGTCGGCGCAGCGGATATCGTAGCCGTAGCTCGAGGTGCCGTACGACACGATCTTGCGGCCGTCTTCCTCCCGTACCTGGCCGGGCTCGAACGGCTCGATCATGCCGTGCTGTTCCGCCATGCGGCGGATCCACTTATCGGATTTGATGCTCATAGGGGTATCGGGATGAACAAATGAGGGCAGGCTCGGGCGCGGTCAGGACTGACCGGGAACACTGCTCGCATTTGCTCACAGGCGCGCCGGACCTGCCGGGGCCTTGCGATGGGCCGCATTGTACAACCAAAAACCGGCGCCCCCGCCGCAATAGCACCCGCCCCCCGGCACATGGCCGGGCCAGGCGGCCCGGAGCCCCGCCTCAGGCGGTGGCCTGCTCCGGCAACTGGTGCCGGAAGCGCTCGCGGCCGGTATAGAGCAGGAAATGGCGTCCGGTGCACCGCGCGAACAGGGCCAGGTTGACGCGCTGGGCCATCTGGTAGCCCATCTGGGTCACGCCCGAGCGCGACAGCAGGAAGGGAATGCCCATCTGGGCGCCCTTGATCACCATCTCGGAGGTCAGCCGGCCGGTGGTGTAGAAAACCTTGTCGGCGCCACTCATATCCTCCAGCCACATCAGGCCGGCGATGGCATCCACGGCGTTGTGCCGGCCCACGTCCTCGATGAACATCAGCAGCTCGCGCCCGCGGAACAGCGCACAGCCATGCACCGAGCCAGCCTGCTTGTAGACCGACTGCTGCAGCCGGATGGTATCGACGATGCTGTAGAGCGTTTCCTGGTCCAGGGTGGCGTCGTCCGGCAAGCGGATGTTGTCGACCTCGTCCAGCAGCGAGCCGAACACCGTGCCCTGGCCGCAGCCGGTGGTCACCACGCGGCGGGAGGTGCGCTCCTCGATACGGTCCACGCCCGTGCGGGTCGTGACGGCGGCGGATTCGGTTTCCCAGTCGACCTGGATCGCGGCGATATCCTCGATCGACTCGACCAGGCGCTGGTTGCGCAGGTAGCCCAGCACCAGCGCCTCGGGCGCACCGCCCAGCGTCATCAGCGTCACCAGCTCCCGCTTGTCCAGGTAGACCGTGAGCGGACGCTCGCCCGGCAGGAAGGCCGGCCGCACGCGCCCCTGCTCATCGACCACCTCGACTTCTTCGATCAGGGGAACGCAAGCATGGGTGAGTTCGGGACGCAGGGGCATGGGTAGGGGAAAAATGGATGGGCAGCGCGACCGGGCGGCGCTGCCCTGCCCCGTCCGTCAGGACTTGGCGATCACGCCGCAGGCGATGCGGCCGCCGGAGTTGCCGGTGGGCTGGGTCTTATAGTCGTCCGGGTCCTTATGCACGACCACCGCGCGGCCCACCACGCTGTTCGGGCCGGGGGCCACGGTCACGTCGGCCAGCTCGAAGCTGGCCTGGGCGCGCCCGCTGGCGTCGGCCTTGAGGTTGTTGATATCGCCGGCATGATGGTCGGGCATCGACATCGATCCGTGCGGCTTGGCCGTCGGGTTGAAGTGACCGCCAGCGCTCATGGCGTCGGGCGTGGAGCAGTCACCCTTCTCGTGCACGTGAAAACCATGTTCGGTATTGGGTGGCAGGCCCGTCACATCGGCTTTGACCAGCACCGTGTTGCCGCGCTGGGTGAATGTCACGCTGCCCTGCGTCGCGGTGCCGCTCTTGGACGCCAGCGCGGCGACGGCGGTGTCCGAACCGCCTCCCATTCCCGTACCGGCGCAGCCGGCCAGACCGCCTACCAGGGTTCCCGCTACCGCCAGGCCGAAAAGTACGCGTACATGCTTCATGCCGAACCTCCTCTCACGGTGATGTCCGGGGCGATTGTACCGCCCCGGTGCCCGGCGCTGCGGCCGGTTTGTGATCCGAAGGTGCCGCGACGGGGGCGGTGGGCGGGCCGCCGGCGGACGTCGCGGCTGCGCCGGTGGCAGGCGCGGCCGCCACGAATGGGCCTGGATCGGCACACGGCGGGGCCACCGCGGCGGCCGGTACTTCCTTGCCCTTGGTCTTCATATCGTTGAAATAGTACGCAGCCGTCTTGTCTTGTGAACGGCAGAGCTGGTAGGCGGCCACCTTGTCGGCCCAGGCTGCACGTGCCTTGGCCTCGTCGGCCTTGAGCTTTTGCGCTTCGGTAGGGGGCGGCAGCTTGGCCAGGGCGCCCGTGCCGCCAAGTGCGAGGGCGAGCAGCAGCAGGATGCGTTTCATCGGTCTGATTCCTCTTCCTCGGTTTCTGTGGCGCGGCGCCGCGTTCGCTCAGGCTTCGCCGGTGCTGGCCCGGCCACCGGCACGCTCGCCGGGCTGCGGCTCGGCCGCCCGCTGCGCCGGGATCTTGCCGGACTTGATATCGTCGTACCAGAGCTCGTGATGCTCCTTGGCCCAGGCTTCGTCGACCCAGCCGTCGCGCATGGCGCGGTAGGCGCCTTCCATGCCGATGGTGCCCATGTAGATATGGCCGCAGGCCATCGCCATCATCAGCACCGCCGCGATGCCATGGATCACATTGGCGATCTGCATGGTGGCACGGTAGAAATCCATGCCAGGCACGATCATGTCGAGCACCCAGCCGGAGGCGGACAGGATCAGGCCGAACAGCACCAGCCCACCCCAGAACCAGGCCTTCTCGCCGGCGTTGAAGCGCCCGCTCGGCACATGCTTGCCGGAAACGAGCCCGCCCAGCTTGGCGAGCCACTGCCAGTCCTCGCGGGCGGGCAGGTTGTCGCGCACGAAGATCACAAAGCCGACGATCACTGCCAGCGTGAAGACCGGCCCGACGATGTTGTGGACGTTCTTCAGCAGGTAGGTCAGCCAGCCGAACAAGGTGTGGCCCATCAGCGGCAGCAGGAAATGCTTGCCGAACAGCATGGCAATGCCCGAAACCGCCAGCGTCACGAAGGCGATCGCCATGGTCCAGTGCACCACGCGCTCCAGCGGCGTAAAGCGCTGGATCATGCGGCCGGTGCGCGGTGTCTTGAGCGGAATGGCGCCGCGCCAGAAGAAGAAGGCCAGGATCGCGGCAGGCACCAGCACCATCAGCCAGCCGCCCCAGACCGTGATCACGCCGTTGCGGAACAGCCGCCACTTCTGGCCGGTGCGCTGGATCAGCACGCCGGCTTCCTTGGCGGGCAGGCTGCTGTAGTGCGCCTGGTCGGAATTCACCTCGCGCCACACCGGCGCGTTATTGCCGGGCTGCGACTGCGTGCGCGCCTGCTGGGCCTGGGCCTCGGCGGCGATATCGCGCTTGGGCACATTGAAGATGTTCTCCGACGCGATGCCCGCGAAGGGCTGGACCGGATGCGTGGCCGGATTGTTCGCGTCGGCAGGGACGGCAGCAGCAGGCGTGGCGGGCGCGGCCTGTGGCGCGGACGCCTGGGCCCGCGCGGCGCCCGGGGGTGCCAGCAAGGCCAGCGCGCAGGCCACCCCCGCCAGATAGCGGAACCAGCCAGGATTGAGCGTCGGCTTCATATGCCCTCCATCGGCTCGGCCGGGGTTCGCATCGCCGGGGTCATGGCGTGCGGTTGTATTCGTTCTGGTTCTGGTTGCGCTCGTGGATCTGGTTCTGCCAGCTGGTCTTGTCGCCCTGCGTCCAGCCCTTGGCCACGAAGGGATCGCCCGGCGCGCCCTCGTAGGCCGGCGCGTCGGATTTCTTGTGCGTCGCGGTGGCTGTCTGCGGGCGTTCGCCGCAGGCGGCCAGCGCGGTGCTGCCGGCGGCCAGCAGGATCAGGAGCAGGCGGGTCATGATGGCTGCGCTCCGGACGCGGCTGGTGCGGCAAGCGGTGCCGCGGGCGCGGCCGGGGCTCCCTGCGCGGCGCCCTTGTTGCCATAGGCCGTCCCCCAGCCGAACACATCGCCGCCCTTGCCGCGCTTGATCACACGGTTTCGCAGGATGTCGGCGATCACGTCGCCGTCGCCCCCCAGCAGGGCCTTGGTCGAGCACATTTCCGCGCACAGCGGCAGCTTGCCTTCGGCCAGGCGGTTGCGGCCGTACTTCTCGAACTCTTCCTCACTGCCGTTCTTCTCCGGGCCGCCCGCGCAGAAGGTGCACTTGTCCATCTTGCCGCGCACGCCGAAAGTCCCGGCGCCGGGGAACTGGGGCGCGCCGAACGGGCAGGCGTAGGAGCAGTAGCCACAGCCGATGCAGACGTCCTTGTCATGCAGGACCACGCCGTCGTCGGTGCGGTAAAAGCAATCGACCGGGCAAACCGCCATGCAGGGCGCATCCGAGCAGTGCATGCAGGCGACCGAGATCGACTTCTCGGCGCCGACGATGCCATCGTTGATCGTCACCACGCGGCGGCGGTTGACGCCCCACGGCACCTCGTGCTCGTTTTTGCAGGCGGTGACGCAGCTATTGCACTCGATGCATCGCTCGGCGTCACAGATGAATTTCATGCGTGCCATGGTCGTTCCTTGCCCTTGCTCTCGCTCTCTATCAGGCGAACCGTTCGATCTGACAGATCGTGGTCTTGGTTTCCTGCATCATCGTCACCGCGTCATAGCCGTAGGTGGTGGCGGTGTTGACCGCCTCGCCGCGCACGATCGGCATCGCGCCCTCGGGGTAGTAGTCCTTGAGGTCCTTGCCCTGCCACCAGCCCGAGAAGTGGAACGGGATGAAGGCGGTATCCACCCCCACCCGCTCGGTCACCAGGGCACGTACCTTGATGTGTGCGCCGGTCGGCGTCTTCACCCAGCAGAAGTCGCCATTGCGGATGCCGCGCTCGGAAGCCGCGCGCGGGTTGATCTCCACGAAGTTCTCCTGCTGCAGCTCGGCCAGCCACGGGTTGGAACGGGTTTCCTCGCCACCGCCCTCGTACTCGACCAGGCGGCCCGAGGTGAGGATGATCGGAAACTTCTCGTAGAGCTTGTTCTCGATATTGCGCTGCTGTACCGACTTGTACAGCGTGGGCAGCCGCCAGAACGCCATCTTGTCGTCGTGCGTCGGATACTTGGCGACCATATCGGGCCGTGTGGAATACAGCGGCTCGCGGTGCTGCGGGATCGGGTCGGGGAAGTTCCACACGACCGCGCGCGCCTTGGCGTTGCCGAAGGGATGGCAGCCATGGTTCTTCAGCACCACGCGCTGGATGCCGCCGGACAAATCGGTCTTCCAGTTCTTGCCCTCGGCTTTCTGCTTCTCGGCGTCGGTCAGCTCGTCCCACCAGCCCAACTTCTTCAGCAGCACGTGGTCGAACTCGGGATAGCCTGTGGTGATGTCCGCGCCCTTCGAATACGAACCGTCCTCGGCCAGCAGGTTGACACCGTCGCGCTCCACGCCGAAGTTGGCGCGGAAGTTGCCGCCGCCATCCATGACATGCTTGCTGGTGTCGTACAGGTTGGGCGAGCCCGGGTGCTTGAGTTCCGGCGTGCCATAGCACGGCCACGGCAGGCCGAAGTAATCGCCCGTCAGGTCGTAGCCGGTCAGCGGATCCTTGCCGCCCTTGCAGCGCAGCGTGCGAACGTCGAACATGTGCATATTGCGCATATGCGACTTGAGCCGCTCAGGCGATTGCCCGGTATAGCCGATGGTCCAGTTGCTGGCGTTGATCTCGCGCAGGATGGACTCGACCTCGGGCTCCATCCAGGTGCGCCCCGCGCGCTTGACCTCGAGCATCTTGAAGTTCTTCGACAGCTCCTTGCCGAAGCCCAGGCGCTCCGCGAAGGCTTGCATGATGGTGTGGTCGGGCATGGATTCGAATAGCGGCTCGATCACCTTCTCGCGCCATTGCAGCGAGCGGTTGGAGGCCGTGCAGGTCCCGACGGTCTCGAATTGCGTGCAGGCCGGCAGCAGGTAGACCGCGCGGTTCGGGTTGACCTTGTCACCCTCCGCCGGCGGCATATTGGCCATCGCCGCGGTGGCCGACGGATAGGGGTCGATCACCACCAGCAGGTCGAGCTTGTCGAGGGCCTTCTTCATCTCCAGGCCGCGCGTCTGCGAGTTGGGCGCGTGCCCCCAGAAGAACACGCCCCGGACGTTGTTGTCCTGGTCGATCAACTCAGGCTTCTCGGTGACGATATCGATCCAGCGCGACACCGTGGTGCCGGATTTCTCCATCATCGCCTGCGAGGCGTACTGCTTCTTGATCCATTCGTAGTCGACGCCCCACACGGCGGCATAGTGCTTCCATGCGCCAGTGGCGAGGCCGTAGTAGCCCGGCAGCGAGTCAGGGTTGGGGCCCACATCGGTGGCGCCCTGCACGTTGTCGTGGCCGCGGAAGATGTTGGCGCCGCCGCCCGACACGCCGATATTGCCCAGTGCCAACTGCACGATGCAGGAGGCGCGCACGATGGCGTTGCCGATGGTGTGCTGGGTCTGGCCCATGCACCACACCAGCGTGCTGGGGCGGTTCTTGGCCATGATCTCGGCAACCATGTAGACCTCGGCCTCGGGCACGCCGCAGACTTCCTCGACCTTGTCCGGCGTCCACTTGGCGAGCACTTCCGCCTTGACCTTGTCCATGCCGTAGACGCGGTCGTTCAGGTACTTCTGGTCTTCCCAGCCATTCTTGAAGATGTGGTACAGCATGCCGAACAGGAAGGCGATGTCGGTGCCCGAGCGGACCCGCACGTAATGGTCGGACTTGGCTGCCGTGCGGGTGTAGCGCGGATCGACCACGATCACCCTGCAGCCGTTTTCCTTGGCATGCAGCAGGTGCAGCATCGAAACCGGGTGCGCCTCGGCCGCGTTGGAGCCGATATACAGCGCCGCGCGGGCGTTCTGCATATCGTTGTACGAGTTGGTCATCGCACCGTAGCCCCACGTGTTGGCCACGCCCGCCACCGTGGTGGAGTGGCAGATGCGTGCCTGGTGGTCGGTGTTATTGGTGCCGAAGAACGATACCCACTTGCGCAGCAGGTAGGCCCCCTCGTTGCTGTGCTTGGAAGAGCCGACGAAGAACATCGAATCCGGCCCGGTCTGCTGGCGGATCTCCTTCATTTTGGCGGTGATCTCGTCGAGCGCCTGGTCCCAACTGATGCGCTGGTATTTGCCGGCCACCAGCTTCATCGGGTACTTCAGACGGTACTCGCCGTGGCCGTGCTCGCGCAGCGCGGCACCCTTGGCGCAGTGCGCGCCCATATTGATCGGCGAATCGAAGACCGGCTCCTGGCGGATCCACACGCCGTTCTGCACCACAGCATCGACCGCGCAACCCACCGAGCAATGGCCGCAGACGGTGCGGCGCACAACGATATCGCTTTTGCCCTCGCCACCACCCGCCGCGTCCGCGGCATCCGCCCGGCGCAACAGCGTCAGCTGCGAGGCCGCCAGCCCCACGCCTACGCCAATGCCGGAACGCTTGAGAAAGCTGCGCCGGTCCATGGTGGGCATTGCGCCCGCCAGCCCGGCGGCCAGGCGCTCGGAGAGCCGGCCTGTTGCGCGCTCGGCCAGGCCGTTAGCTGTGTGCGAAGGTGCGCCGCCCTGCGCCGCGCGTTTGCGGGTCAAGATCATGTATCACCCCTGGATGGAAACGAGGTCGAGCACGCGCACCAGGCGCGATGCAACTCACACCAGCGTTGTCCGGTAGTACTTGCGAATGTGTTCGGTAACGCGGTAGCCCTCGCCGTCGCTGGGCGTGACATCCGGAATGGCCGCGGCCTGCGTGGGCAAGGCCGGACCGCGCGCGGTCAGCGCGGCAGCGGCGCCGGCAGCCGCAACGACACCTGCGCCGGCAAGAAAAGTACGTCGTGCGACCCTGGGCTGCTTCTCTTTCATGGGGGGGGCTCCTCGGCAGACAAAAACCGATTACCAAGCCAGTTATGTATTCTTTTGCTTATTTTAGATTGAATATGGCGAAAGACCATGCAATGCACGGGTTTTTACCGATGCCGACGCTTGAAAACGGCCATATCTCAACCGTTTTGGAACCAGGCCGGGGACACATTGCACGCCTCCCCTCCGCCCCTCTAGCAACCTTCGGCCTTGCCGCCTCAGTGCATGTCGAGCGCAATCGCCTCGACCGCCATGAAAGCCTTCAGCAAACCGGCCACATGCACGTAGAAGCGCGCTTGCGGATGCGCCGCCGCGGCATCGCACATGGTTTCCACCCACGACTGCAGATGCCGCGAGAAAAAGTGCTGCTGCTCGGCGAGATTGGCGATGCCGGCGTCCTCGCCCGCCACCAGGAAGCGCATTACCTCGCACAGGGTGGCGATATGGTCCTCGGTCTCGGTCACGTTGTCCTGGCGCACCAGGCCGTAGCGCGCAAGATCATCGCGCAGCGCCACCACCGGGCGTTCATTGAGAAAGCCCGTCTGGTAGTAGGAGCCGTACAGAAAGACCTCCGGCTTGCCCACGCCAATGAACAATTGCTGGTACTCGTCAGCGGCCTGCGCGGCCGTGGTGGCCGATGCTGCGTCGCACAAACCATTCCAGGCTTCGCCCAACGGCGTCGTGGCATCTTCGCCGTGGGCGCGGTTGGCGGCGATATGGTGCAGCAGCGCGGCATCCGGCGCGCGATATAACAGGGTGGCCAGCAGGCCGTACAGGTCCGCGCGGGCGGTGTCCTCGGCATTGGCGGTGCCGTCGATTGCCGGGGGGATCAGCTGGATAGGCTGGAAATCTGTCATATCGTGATTGTTCTAGGGGTTTCCGGATAGCGCGGGCCGGGGTCGAGCGTCCCGCCGCGCGCACGCGGCAAGACGGCTTTCGCCCGGCGAGCCAGGCCTACTGTACGGCGGTGCCGCTGGCGGCGCCGGCATCCTTTTCCATCATATCGACGACGCGGCAATCGCCGCACATCTTCAGGCGCTCGGCGGCCTCGCCGGCAAATGCCGGGTGGCTTGCCAGCCGGGTCAGCATGACATGCACCATCTGGGCCGTGCCAAATGGCTTGCCGCAGCGGATGCAATGGAAAGGCTGGGTCTCGGCAAGCGTCACGGTGCGCCGCGCGTCTTCACCGGTCAGCAGGCGCGGCACCAGGGTGATGGCGTCTTCCGGGCAGGTTTTTTCGCACAGGCCGCACTGCACGCAATTGCGCTCCAGGAAGCCTAGCACCGGACGTTCGGGGTTGTCGCGCAGGGCCTGCGAGGGACAAACGCCGACGCAGGCCATGCACAACGTGCAGCGCCCGGTGTCAACCGCCACGGTGCCCAGCGGCGCGCCGGCTGGCAGCGGTACGCTGGCCTGCGGCCGCGGTGCGTTGCGCACCAGGTGGTCCAGCGCAAAATCCAGCGTTTCGCGCTTGGCGGCGGCAGCGTGGAAAACCGCCGGGGGATTGGCGCCGGCCGCATTCGCTGGTGCAAGTTGCGCGAGTTGCGCATCCAGCGTGGCAGCATCAGGGGAATCGACCAGCGACAGGAATTCACCGTCATAGCCGAGGCCCGCCAGGATGGCCTGCCCCACCGCCATCTGCCCGGCCAGGGCCGTGCGGTATTGCGGGGCCTCGTCGCCGGTCAGCATCACGGCAACGTGGCCGGCGCCCCAGCAAATGGCCGACAGCCAAAGCTCGAGCCCGCACGCGGCCGGGTGGAACAGTCCCACCGGGATGACATTGGGCGGGATGCCGCGCGCCTGTCCGGCCCGCGCGGCGCGGCCCAGCGCCAGGATGGGGGCATTGCCGTATTCCTCGCCATGCAATAGCAGCACCGCATCGCGCCCGCCGGCCGCGCGGTAGGCCGAGACCAGGGTGCGCAGGCGCTCGCCGAGATAGTCCGGCTTGGGATAGGCATAGCTGATGGCGCCGGTCGGGCACACCGTGGTGCAGGCGCCGCAGCCCATGCACAGGTTGGGCGTGACCTCGATACGGCCGCGCCCGTCATGCCATTGCGAGCGGATCGCCTCGGTGGAACAGATATCGATGCAGGCCGTGCAGCCGGTAGTCTGGTTGCGGCCGTGCGCGCAGATTTTTTCCTTGTACTGGAAGAACTTCGGCTTCTCGAACTCGCCCTTCATCTGGACCAGGGCCAGCGCCTGCGTGTGCTGGCGCAGCGTATCCGCGCCGGCATACAGGTAGCCTTGCGGCGGCGAGTGCATGGTGAAGAACGGCGCATCGGCCAGATCGAACACCAGGTCGAAGCGCTCGGTGGCGGTCCCTAGCGGACGATCGAAGTCGATCGCGGCAGCCGCGCCGCAAGCCTTCACGCAGGCGCGATGGGAGCGGCAGCGGTCCAGGTCGATCTGGTAGCTGAAATCGATCGCGTCCTCGGGGCAGACGTCGATGCAGGCATTGCAGCGCGTGCACAGATCCAGGTCGATCGGGTTGCTGCGCCCCGTGCCGGTCTCCCAGCTTGCCTCGAAGGCGCCCAGCCAGCCGCCGAGCTTGACCAGCTTGCCGCTGTGCACCGGGAAGGCCCGCGAGGCAGGCAGGGCCGCCGCGGCCATGGCGGCGCCAGCGCCGCTCAGCAGCACCGACACCTCCATGCCGGATTCGGCCAGCTTGCCGGCCCAGGGGATGGCGCGCGCGGCGGGCCCGAGCACCAGCACGGCGCCCTTCGCGCGATAGTCCACCAGCGGCACCGGTTCCGGCTCGGGCAGCGCGGCGGCGGCCAGCAGCGCGGCGATCTTGGCATTGGCGGTCTTGGGATCGCGCCGGGCCCCCTGCGACCAGCCGCCGGTTTCGCGAATATTGACGAAGCGCACCGGCGCCGTCATGGTGCCGCCAGCCTGGCGCTTTGCGGCCACCTCGGTGAACAGCTGGCGCTCCTGCGTGCAGGCCACGATCACGTCGTCCGTGCCGTCGAGCGCGGTGGTGAAATCGCCGATCTCGCGGCGGCACAGCAGATGGTGGACCTTGAGCGGTGGGCTGGTACTGCCTGCGCAAGTGGGGCCATCACCCGACAGGGCCGCCCCGTCAAGCGGCATGGTGTCGTTGCAATTGCAAATCAGCGTCGGCATGGTGAATGCAGCTTGCCGGCCCGGCTGCCCCTTTTCCAAGGAGTCTTGCGGCCTGCGAATTGTGGGGGGAAGCCCATTGTAGGCCGCTGTTGCGGCAGCGGCTACGCGTGTTTGCCTGGGGCGGAATCGTCGGGCTGGTGCGCTGCGCCGGGCAACTTGGGAGCGGCTGCAACGGGCGCGTGAGGCTGCATTTCAGGTGGCACGGATTGCGGGGACTCCAGCGCCTCTGGCTGGCCCGCGGTGGCCTGCTCCGCCTCCGGCACCGCAGCTCCGGGCGCATCCAGCGCCTGTTCCGCCGCGCGTGCCGCAGCCAGTTCGTCGTCGGTCGGCGCGAACAGGCCCAGCGTCTCGGACTGGCGCATGCGCCGCAGCACATCGAGGGGAATCGGGTCGGGTTTGCTGTAGTCGTCGATGTAGATATCGAGCCCGTCCATCACATTGAAATGCGGATCGGCAAACAAGGTCTTGAGCGCGGCGCGCTTGACGGTTTCGTCTACGCCGCGCGCCACGAAACGCGCAATGCTGTCGCCCGGCTGCAGCAACGCGGCATCGGCAAGCGTGGGGAGGGGCTCGGCCGGCGCGGCAGGTTCCGCCTGCCACCGGTCAGCGGGCGCTGGCGGTTCGGCCGGCACGGGTGGCGCCGGTTCAGGCGCCAGCGGCTGTCCCTGGCGCGCCGCGGCCTTGCGGCGTGACCAGCGCGACAGGAAAGAGTCATCGCTCATGCGGTACCAGCCTGCATTAGTATCGCGCCCGGTCCTCCGGCGCCTTGAACGATTCCGGGCGGCGGCGTTTCTTGGGCTCCGGGCGGTAATGCTCTGCCACGTAGGCGCGCAGCCAGTCGAGTTGCTCGGGCGCCAGCGGCACATTCTCGACGGTTTCGCCGGCATCAAGCCAGCGTCCGGCCTCGTTGTAGGAGAGTGTCACGGTGACCGGCAGCGGCAACGGCTCGCCATTGTCCGACGCGGGGACGGCGGCCTGGCCGCCCTCCTCCGCCATGCGCCAGAGCACGAACCAGCAGGGCGCGGTGGAGGTCAGGTTGAGGTAATACCCCTCCGCCTCATCGCGGAACAGCGTGACCCCGTAGCCTGGATACAGCCAGCGCGCGCCATGCTCGTCCTGCGCCAGGCAGTGCGGCACGGCACCGAACTCGCCGAGGTCGGGCAGCACGGCGTCAAGCTCCCATTTCCACGGCTGCCAGGGGCTCGCCAGCGCCACGCGGCGCATCACCACGGCCATGGTGACGCCGGGCCGGCCCGCCGGCACAGCGCCGGCTTCGGCCCCGGTGGCCGGGATGCCTGCGGCGGGATCGGCTGGCGTGCCCATGGTGCTCAGGTGTTCTGCACCACGATGCTGGGGAACTTGCTGGTCATGTCGCGGGCGCGGTCGGCCACCTTGATGGCCACCTTGCGCGCCATGGCGCGGTAGAGCTCGGCGATCGGGCTGTCGGGGTCGGACACCACGGTGGGGCGGCCGGAGTCGGCCTGCTCGCGGATCGAGCGGTTAAGCGGCATGCTGCCGAGCAGGTCCACGCCGTAGTCCTCACACATCTTCTCGCCGCCGCCTTCGCCGAAGATATGCTCGACGTGGCCGCAGTTCGGGCAGCAGTAGACCGCCATGTTCTCAACGAGGCCGAGAATGGGAATCCCCACCTTCTCGAACATCTTCAGGCCCTTCTTGGCGTCCAGCAAGGCGATGTCCTGGGGCGTCGTGACGATCACAGCGCCCGTAACCGGCACTTTCTGCGACAGCGTCAGCTGGATGTCGCCGGTGCCCGGCGGCATGTCGACGATCAGGTAATCGAGATCGTGCCAGTTGGTCTGGCGCAGCAACTGCTCCAGCGCCGAGGTCACCATCGGGCCGCGCCACACCATGGGATTGTCCTGCTCGATCAGGAAACCGATGGAGTTGGCCTGCAGGCCGTGGCCTTCGAGCGGCTCCATGGTCTGGCCGTCGGAGGACTCGGGGCGGCCGTCGATGCCGAGCATCATCGGCAGGCTGGGACCGTAGATGTCGGCGTCGAGCATGCCCACGCGGGCGCCCTCGGCGGACAATGCCAGCGCCAGGTTGACGGCGGTGGTGGACTTGCCCACCCCGCCCTTGCCCGACGCCACGGCGATCACGTTCTTCACGCCCGGCAGCAGCTTGACGCCGCGCTGTACGGCATGCGCAACGATCTTCATGCTGACGGCCACGCTGGCATTGGTCACGCCCGGCAGTTGCCGCAGCGCAGCAACCACCTGCTTGCGGATCGGTTCCAGCTGGCTCTTGCCGGGATAGCCCAGCTCGACTTCAAGCGACACATCGCCGCCTTCGACGCGCACGTTGCGGGCAGAGCGGGTAGACACCAGATCCCGGCCCGTGTTGGGGTCGATCACGGTGCGCAGGACTTCGGTAACCTGGTCGACGGTGAGGCTCAAGACAATCTCCGCTACTGAATATGGGGAAGGCGCGTACTGTATCAAAGTATGAGCGAAGCGCAGGCTGCGGGTGGCGCGCGGACGACAAGCCCCTCACGCGGGCGTGGAATTACACGCACTTACAACTGTCACAGCAACAGGCTTGTGCACCCGGCTTCATCTCCATATTGTAGTGCGCCTGGAACGCACGCCAGCGGAATACCGCCCGGGCTCTTGTGTTCACGTGCCGTCCGCGTTATTTCTAGTGGTGTAGCTCACACCACTTCAACAATCATCTCAACAAGATCCTTCCTGAAGGAGAAAGCATGAAATTCAAGCTTGCCAGCCTTGCCGTTGTCGCCATTCTTGCCGCCGGCTGCGCTACAGAACAAGGCACCCAGACCGCGGTCGGAACCGGTGTGGGCGCTGCGGTCGGTGCCGGCCTGGGCAACCTGATCGGCGGCAACACTACCGGCACGCTCGTCGGCGCGGCGGTAGGCGGGGCTCTCGGCGGAGCTACGGGTTACAACTGGAACGCGATCCGCGGCAAGCTGAACAAGGACACTGCCGGCACCGGGACCCAGATCACCGAGCAGCCGGATGGCTCGCTGAAGGTAAATATCCCGAGCCAGGTGACCTTCGACACGGACAGCGCCAGCATCAAGCCCTCGTTCCGCTCGGTGCTGGACCAGGTCTCGCAGACCCTTGCCCAGCAACAGGACGTCTCCGCCACCGTGGTCGGCCATACCGACAGCACGGGCAATCCCAGCTACAACATGCAACTGTCGCAGCGCCGCGCGCAGAGCGTGGCGACCTATCTGGGTGACCGCGGCGTGGCCCGGACCCGCCTGGCAGCCGAAGGCCGGGGGCAAACCCAGCCCTTGGCGGACAACGCCACTGAGGCGGGTCGCGCACAAAATCGCCGGGTCGAAATTTATTTGAAACCAATTCAGCGATGATGCTGTCATAGAAACAGGTACCGCTTGTCACCGTTGCTGGCTCGCGATGGGTGGCTGACCTCCCGGGCGGTACCTGATTTCTCCTCCTTTTCCGTTGTGGAAAGCTGCGCCGGTACTAACCGGCGCTTTTTTTGCCCAGATATTTTTTAGTGACTTTTTAGGCACTTAAAACACTCTCTTCCCGCTCCGCCCTGCCGGAGTGCACGCGCTGCCTGCCCCGCTTGCTAGAATAGCCCTCTCACGGTGCCCGCCTGATTCTCGCGGCGGCGCCCCCGCCTTACTGTCCAACCCCCTCCTGACCGGCAATTTTTCCATGACCGCACGTCGCATCCTCGTCACATCTGCCCTGCCATACGCCAACGGCCAGATCCATATCGGCCACCTGGTGGAGTACATCCAGACCGACATCTGGGTGCGCTTCCAGCGCATGATGGGCAATGAGGTGTACTACGTCGGCGCGGACGACACGCACGGCACCCCGGTGATGCTACGGGCCGAAAAGGAAGGCATCACCCCCAAGCAGCTGATCGACCGCGTGTGGACCGAGCACAAGCGTGATTTCGACAGCTTCATGGTGTCGTTCGACAACTACTACAGCACCGACTCCGACGAGAACAAGCAGCTCTCCGAGAAGATCTACCTGGCGCTGAAGGCCGAAGACCTGATCGCCGAGCGCGAGGTCGAGCAGTTCTACGACCCCGTCAAGAACATGTTCCTGCCGGACCGCTTCATCAAGGGCGAGTGCCCGAAGTGCGGCGCCAAGGACCAGTACGGCGACTCCTGCGAGGTCTGCGGCACCACCTACGTGCCCACCGACCTGAAGAACCCGTATTCGGTGGTGTCCGGCGCCACGCCGGTGCGCAAGTCCTCCGCCCATTATTTCTTCAAGCTCTCCGACCCGCGCTGCGAAACCTTCCTGCGCGAGTGGGTGGCCGACCTGGCCCAGCCGGAAGCTGCCAACAAGATGCAGGAATGGCTGGGCGCCGAAGGCGAGGCCTCGACGCTGTCGGACTGGGACATCTCGCGTGACGCGCCGTACTTCGGCTTCGAGATTCCCGGTGCGCCCGGCAAGTACTTCTACGTGTGGCTGGATGCGCCAATCGGCTACTACGCCAGCTTCAAGAACCTGGCCGAGAAGAAGGGCATCGATTTCGACGCCTGGGTGGGCCCGCATTCCACCGCCGAGCAGTACCACTTCATCGGCAAGGACATCCTGTATTTCCACACGCTGTTCTGGCCGGCCATGCTGCGTTTCTCGGGCTACCGCACGCCCACCAACGTGTTCGCGCACGGCTTCCTGACGGTCGACGGCGCCAAGATGAGCAAGTCGCGCGGCACCTTCATCACCGCGCAGAGCTACGTCGATACCGGCATGAACCCGGAGTGGCTGCGCTACTACTTCGCCGCCAAGCTCAACGCCAGCATGGAAGACCTCGACCTCAACCTCGACGACTTCATCGCACGCGTGAACAGCGACCTGATCGGCAAGTACGTGAATATCGCCAGCCGCGCCGCCGGCTTCCTGGTCAAGCGCTTCGATGGCGTGGTGGACGAGGCCGCGCTGGCCCATCCGCTGCTCAAGCAACTGCGCGAAGCCGCGCCGCAGGTGGCGCACTTCTATGAAGGCCGCGAGTACAGCAAGGCGCTGCGCCTGGTGATGGAACTCACCGATGCGGTAAACGCCTTCGTCGACACCGAGAAGCCGTGGGAACTGGCCAAGGACGAAGCCAGGCGCGCCGCCCTGCACGCCGCCTGCTCGGTCTCGCTGGAAGCCTTCCGCCTGCTCACCGTCTATCTCAAGCCGGTGGTGCCGCTGATGGCCGCGGGCGTTGAGCGCTTCCTCAATATCGAGCCGCTGGACTGGCGCGGCATCGACAAGCAACTGTCGGCCTCGCGTCCGGTGCAGCCGTACTCGCACCTGATGACCCGCGTGGATGCCAAGCAGGTCGATGCCCTGCTGGCCGCCAACCGCGATTCGCTGCAAGCCACCGCCCCCGCCGCCACGGCGGACGCTGCTGCCGCCTCGATCGAGCCGATCGCCGAGACCATCACCATCGACGACTTCGCCAAGATCGACCTGCGTGTCGCGAAAATCGTGACTTGCCAGAAGGTGGAAGGCTCGAACAAGCTGCTGCAGCTGACGCTGGACCTGGGCGAAGGCAAGACGCGCAACGTCTTCTCCGGCATCCAGTCGGCCTACACGCCCGAACAGCTGGTGGGCAAGCTCACGGTGATGGTGGCCAACCTGGCGCCGCGCAAGATGAAGTTCGGCCTGTCCGAAGGCATGGTGCTGGCCGCTTCCGCGGCGGACGAGAAGGCCACGCCCGGGCTCTGGATCCTGGAGCCGCACGAAGGCGCGGTCCCGGGCATGCGTATCCGCTGATGTACCGAGGCGGTGAGGCGCGCCCGCGCTGATCCGCCAATACCGCAACGGCGCTGGCGTCGATTGACGCCGCGCCGCCAGCAAGCCCCGCTGCCCATAGTGGGCTAGCCGCCCTGCATCTTGGAGGGATCGTCGCTGCGCGAGGTGTGGGTTACCTTGCCGTCGGCATTGAAATGCACGTTGAAGAAGGCCTTCTCCTGCGAGCTTTCCCACCAGCGATAACCCCAGACCTCCTCCTTCTTGAGCGCGAAGGCTTCCACCTTGGTGGGCTTGCCCAGCAGGCGGCGAATGTCGTCGCGGCTCATTCCGGCGCGCACGCGCGCGAAGTTTTCCGCGGTCAGCACCTGCTCGATGGCGCTCACCTTGCCGTCTGCGCCGATCGTCACCATCCAGGTAGTGCCGCCCTCCGGCCCGCGCGGGTATTCGAGGCGGCGCCCGCCCCCATCCTCTTCCCAGACTATCTCCGGGCGCCCGGCCTGGTGCCGCACGTCCTCCTCGCCCGACTCGCCCACCACGATGCCCTTGAACAGCTGGCTATCGGGCTTGACCGAGTTCCAGGTAGAGCGCGCGGTATCGCCCGCCTTCTTCATCGCTTCGTCGACCTTCTGCTGGTCGCACCCGAACAGGGCAAGCACGGAGGAAATCAGTCCCATGGCGGCAAGGCGTCGGTACGACGCGGCAGTATCTGAAGGGAGGCGATAGCGTTGCCCCTCAGGGCCGCGCAGGCGCCGCATCCGAGGCGGCACCGCGGGGTGCATCGTCGCCGGTTTTGCTGTGGATTTCGTTGCTGCCATCGGTCTGGCTCCCTTCGGATCTGGCGCGGCCGCCCGCGCCGGTGAACAGATTGCCCCAACTGTCAAAGCGGCGGTTGAACAACAGGGAGAGGCCACTGATCGAACCTCCCTTGGCAACCAGCGACCAGCGCCGCGAGAATGCCCAGGTCAGCTTGAACACGCTGGAAGCACTGGTCAGGCTCTGCTCATAGCCCACCGAGATCTGCTCGGTCACGGCCTTGCCCACGCTTACCACCTGCTGGTCGTTAAGGCCCGCGGTACTCGGGCCGATGGAAAACTCGTCGATGCCGAAATGCTGCACGATCCCCTTGCCGGCGCGCCCGCCGATCATACCCAGCGCCGCGCCGCCCAGGGCCGCGCCACCGAGCTGCTTCTGCTGTCCGGCGGCGGCGGATTCAGCGCCATAACCGAACATCAGCCATGACAGCTTATCCTCCTCCGGCACATTCGGCTCCGACACCAGCCTGACGCGCGGCAGGCGCACCGTGCCGGTCACCTCCACGCCGGCCTCCACCTCCTGGTTGCGGCGCATGGCGCGGATATTGATGTTGGGATTGTCCACCGGACCGTTGAAATTGACGATGCCGCGCTCGATGTTCAGCTTGCGCCCGAAGGCTTCATAGGTGCCGTCGGTCACGCGAATGGTGCCGGTGGCGCGCAGCGGGGTCAGCGGCGCGCTCTTGATGCCGAGCTGGCCGCCCAGGCGCAGGTCCGCGCCGGCCCCGCGGAAGCGGAAGTTGTCCCCCAGGTCGAGCGTGAGATCGATCAGCGGGCTGAAGCGGCTGGCCGGCGCGGTTTCCGGCACAGGTGTAGCGGCGGTCTTGATCTCGCGCTGGTCGCGACGGCGCACCACCACCACGTCGTCGCCCAGCTCCGGGGCACCGGCCTTGGGCAGGTCGAACAGGCCGCGGTCCACGCGGAACTTGCCGCGGATCACGATCTGGCGGTTCTCGTTGACGATGCTGGCATCGCCGGAAACGATCAGGGTGCGCTCGGGGCTGGCGAAGATCTGGAGCTTGTCGGCCACGATCTTCCCCGCCAGGTTGGGATCGGTCTCGCCCAGCTTCACGTTGCCGGTGGCCACGATCTTGCCGTCGCCGCCGCGGAATTCCACCTGCTTGAGCTCAATGGCGTTCTGGTCGAGCACCACGCGCACGACGCCGTCGGTCAGGCGGATGCCCAGGTCATACAGCGTGATAGCGATGCCACTGCCGTCGATATTGCCGGTGAGCAACGGGTTGCCGACTGTGCCGGCAAGCTGCAGGGTGGCCGCCAGCTTGCCATCGAACGCGTATTGCGGCCCGGTGAACGCTTCCAGCGTCTTGATCTTCGGCACATCCAGCGACACCTTGCCCGCCAGCGCGGAAGCCGGCGTCACCGTCATCAAGCCCTGGTCCTGGAGCAGTCCGACGGACGCGTCCACCACCAGCTTGCCGAGGCGCGCGGCTTCGACACCGCCGCGCAGGTTGACGCGGCTGCCGGCAAACTCGGCGCGCAGCGCGCTCTCGCCAAGTCCCAGGGTGGTGAAGCCCCGACCCGCGCTCACGGAGACATCGCCGCTGCGGCGGCGCAACTCGGCGAAGCCGGAGGCGGTCTCGGCCAACGTGATGTTCCAGCGCCCGTCCAGCACCAGGTCCGAGCGCACCGGCGGCGCCTCGCCGCTGAGCGCCTCGGCCAGCCGCAGCAGGTTTGCCACCTGCAAGCCGTCGAGGTTGCCCTGTGTGCGGATGCGGCCATGATCGAACTCGAAACTGTCCACATTGACGCGGGCGCGCTCGAACTGCAGGCCGGCGGCGCCCAGCCGCACATGCTGGTCGGCCACCAGCAGCTGTGCAGGCGCTATCAGCCGCACATTGACGGTGCCGCGTTCTTCCAGGGTGCGGATGGTGCCGTTCCAGCCGGCCTGGCCCTGCCAGGCACCCTGCCCCGCCAGGGTCAGCTGCATCGGCTTGTCGTGCAGCGTGCCGGCCGTCTTCAGCTCAAAGCTGTGCCTGGCCTGGGTGCCGCTGAGCGTCACGTCGAGCGTGCGCAGCGTGGCAACCGGGCCGCGATAGTCGCGCGCGTTCAGTTGCAGCGCGAGCGTGCCATCCAGCCCCCCGCGCAGCTCCGCGCTGCCGCTGGCGCTGGCGACATGGTGCGGGCCCACCACCAGCGACTGGGCGCTATAGGTGCCCACGATTTCCGGCCGCGCCAGGGTGCCGGTGATGTCGGCATCGAGCTTGAGCACGCCGGCCACGCCGAACTTGAGCCGCTCGAGCTGGGGTGCGTCCACATGCAGCTTCAGGCGGTCGCCGCGCGCGCCGAAGCTGCCGCTGAGCCGGGCCTGGTTGCCGGCCATGTCAATCGTGGCCTGGCTCGCCAGCAGGCGCTCGCCGGCCAGGCGCAGCTTGCCCTCGCCGCGCATCGGCAGCCCGGCATAGACGCTGTCGCGCACCGAGAAATCGAGCCCCACGCGCAGCTCCGGCGCGAGTGTCCCGCTGGCAGTGAAGTCGGCATTGATGCGGCCGGGCGCCACCGTGGCGACGCGCGCTGGGTCGAAATTGGTGAGCTTGCCCTTGAAGCTGAAGGGCTGCTCGTCCTTGAGCGAAAGCTTGCCCTCGGCGTTGAGCGTGCCCGACCCGATGCCGGCGCGCAGCGCGGTCAGCGTCACTGCCTCGGCGTCCAGGCGCGCATCGGCGAACAGCTTGAACTCGCCGCCGGCAAGGTCCAGCGCCGCGCTCTGGCGGCCGGGCTCCAGCCGCAGGATCACCGGGCCGGACAAACGCACGCGCTTCAGGCTGCCATAGAGGGCTTGCGGGTCGAGGTTGCGCACGTCGAGGTCAAAGCCGCCGCGGCCCTCGTGCAGCGCGCCGCCGCCACGGATCTCGCCGCCGCCGGCCAGTGCCACGCGCAGGTCGCGCACCGTCTGTGCCGTCTCGCTGACCTCGATGTGCCCCTGCACCGATTCCACCGGCAGGCGCTCGGCGTCGAGCTTGCCGGCGTCATGGTTGACGATGCGCACGTCGCCCGCTACCCGCAGCGGCGCCTCGTCGGTGGCGCTGGCCGGCTTTGCGCTGGCGGCGGAGGCGGGAACCGCCGATGCCGTTGCAACCGGGGCGCTGGCAGCCGCCGGCGAGGATGCCGCCGCTGCCGCTGCCGGTGCCGGTGCGCCCGCCCCGTCCACCGGCCGCAACTCGGCCTGCACGGACAGGTTGGCTTGCGGCGCCGAAGCGCTGAACAGGCGCGGATTGATGTGCTCGCCGTTGACCACCACATGGGTGAACGGCACCTTGCCGAACGGCGTCAGGTCGGCCCCGGCGCGGCCGCGCATTCGATCGCCGCTGGCCTCGACTTCCGCGCGCAGGGCGGCGAGCGAGCCACGCATACTGGCACTGATGCTGAAGGACTCCTTCTCCCAGCTGCCCTCCAGCAGGGCCGCGCCGGTCAATGCGAAAGGCGCCTGGCCGGCGATCTGCGCATTGGCAGCGAGCTTGCCGTACGGCGTGACCAGGTGTTCCACGCTGGCGCGATGGTGCTGCCCGTCGGAATGCAGCGAACCCGCCAGGTCGGCAAACACCATCTCGCTGGGCGTGGCCGGCGGCCCCTGCAGCAAGGCCAGGCGTGCCAGGGTGAGCGTATCCACGTCCACCGACAGCGGCAGCTCGAGCGATTTAGGCAGCGTGGCAGGCGCGCTGTCGGGCTGCGCCGGGGGCAAACGCAGCGTCACCGCACCGATGCGCAGCCATTTGACATGCAAACGGGTCGGCGACCAGTTGAACGACCAGTTGCCATCGAGGCGGTCCACCGTCACGCGTGTCTCGCCGCTCGCGAACACCACATCGCGCAGGCGCAGGCCCTGGGCCACCGTGCCGCCCTCCAGCTTGCCGGACAAGGCGCCGGCGGACAGCCGCGTGGCCATTGACCACAGCTGGCGCGTGCCCGCCTCGGTGCGCAGGGCCAGCGCCACGGCCGACAGCGCCGCCAGCAGCAGCACGAGCAACACCACCACCAGCCACGCCAGCCAGCGCCAGACGCGCGCCCGGCGCGGACGCGCCGGTCCGGGTGCGCCGGCATCGCGGGCGGGAACGGGAGGCATGTCGGGGATGCTCATGCGGCAAACGCCTTGCGGCTGCGTGGATGGAAGGCGCCGGCCTGCCGGCAGGGTCGCATCGCCATCAGAACGCGACTCCAAGCGAAATATGCGGGCGGAACTGCGTCTCCTGGATGCCGTAGCCGATATCGAGCTGCACCGGCCCGACCGGGCTGCGCCAGCGCGCCCCGATGCCCACGCCGTTGTAGAGCTTGACGCCCGTCAGGTTGTCGGTGGCGGTCCCCACGTCCCAGAAAACCGCGGCGCCCCAGTCGGGCAGGAACCAGTACTGGTATTCCAGGCTGGCAGTGCCGAGGTATTTGGCGGGCAGCACGCTGGCGCCGTCGCGCGTGCCGATCGACTGATAGCTGTAGCCCCGGATCGAATCGGTGCCGCCGGCGCGAAAGCGCAGCGAGGCCGGCACCTTGGTGACGTCGCCTCTGGTGATATCGGCGCCCAGTTCCAGCCGGGCCACCACCAGGTCGCGTTTGCCCACCGGGATGTACTGGCGGATACGGCCGTAGACGCGGAAGAAGGTCTCGTCGCTCAGCACGTGCTGGGCCGCCACGCCAACCTGCGTGTTGATGACATTGCCGCGGCGCGGGAACACCGGGTTGTCCACGTCGCGCCGCGTCCATGCGAAAGCCGGCACCAGCGCCCGGCTGAGCTGGTTCGGCTCGCCGAACGGCTGCAGGTTGTCGTAGTAATAGTCCAGCGAGATGGTGGTGTCGTAATTCTCGCGCGAGCGGGAGCGCTTCAGGCCGGTGCGCAGGCTGGTCAGGTCGGTGCTTTCCAGGTCGATGGTGCGTTCGTAGCTGCTGTAGACGCTGTTGCGGTACGTCCTACTATCGGGCGGCATGGCCATCTCCGCGAAAACGTACTGGCGTTTTTGCTCGATGCGTGCCTGCGAGTCGAACACCCAGGCACGGTTGAACAGGTTGTAATAGGAATAGCGGCCTTCGACCTGGGCGCCGGTATCGGTGGTGTAGCCCACGCCGCTCGAGAGCCGGTTGACGGGATACTCGCGCACGCGCACATACACCGGCACGGTGACCTTGTCGGCGTTCATGTCGACCTTTGGCTCGGCGTCGCTGGCCGTGCCCGCCTCGGTCACCTTGCCCTGATCCGTCGACTCCTGCTGGCCCAGGTCGATCTGCACGTTGGAAAAATAGGGCTGGTTCTGGATCGCCCGCTGGAATTCCAGCAAGCGCTCCACGCGGTACGGCTCGCCCTCGTACAGCGGATTGACGTTGCGGATGATCTGCTCGGGATAACGCCGCAACCCGCTGATCTTCAGCGGTCCCATGCGGTATGCCGGGCCGCTGGCAAAACGCGCGCTGAGGTCCGCCGCATGTTCGTCCGGCTCGATGCGCGCCTGCGAGCCGGTCATGCGGGCGCCGTAGTAGGTATGGCTCTGCAGCTCCACCAAGGCGTCTTCCTTGGCCTTGGACCAGTCCGCCTGCCGGAACGGGTCGCCCACCGGCAGGCCCCATTTGGCCCGGATTTCGGCAATCTGCTCCGGCGACTGAGTGGCGGCGGGGCCGCTCACGCTAACGTCGACCGCACGGACCACGGTGCGCGCGCCAGGGTCCACCGTGATGGTCACGGTGCGCTCATCGCCGCTGCCTTCCACCTTGGTGGTGGTCTGCGGATCGAAATAGCCTTCGGCGGAGGTGAACTGGCGGACCTGCTCGCCGACTGTCTCGACCATGTAGTTGAACTGGTCCGGCGAGATGTCGTCGCGCGCGCTGTAGCGTGATAGGTCAAGGTGGTCTTGCAGGATTTCCTTGATCGCCTTGGGCGCGTCCACCTCGACCTTGTAGGCGGCGGCGGCCGGCCCCGCGGACAGCGCCAGGGCCGCCAGCAACGGACGCGCCAGGCGGCGCAGCGCGGCCGCCGCCCCCGCCTCTGCCCCGGAGGCGGCGACAAAGCCGGCAGGCATGGTGCGCGGGGTCCCTGGATCCATCCTCATCGATTGGTGCACGTCACGCAAAGTCGATATTTGACCACACCCGGGCGGCCAGCCTGCCCGATGGCGCCAAAAAGACCGCCCCCAGGCGGCGGCGCATCAGGGGTGTGGGATCAAAATGGTGGAATCGCGTGCAATCCCGTTACTGACCCTGCCAATACGGTAAAATCCGGGCTCGTTCGACAATTTCCCACTGTTTCCCGTCATGGCTCTCTACGAATCGGATATCACCCAGTTCCTGAAGTCGCTCAAGGATGAGCGCCCTTCCCTGGAAGCGGAACAACGCCAGGGCCGCGCCCTGCTGTGGGACAAGAGCCCGATCAATCTCGAAGAACGTGCCCGCGCCGACGCCTCGCGCGTGGCGCAGAAGCCTTACGTCTATTCGCTGGACTGAAGCCGTACCCGCCCCCTCGAGCGCCCGCCCCTAGATGAACCAGAGCGAGCAGGACAAGCTGAAGCCGCCGATCGAGCTGCCCAGCGTGGCACCCGGACAGGACTCCACGCCGGCCGCCGTCGACGGCATGGCCTTCGCGCGCCTGTATGGCGAGCCGCTGTTCAAGCTGCCCCAGGACCTGTACATCCCGCCGGATGCGCTGGAAATCTTCCTGGAAGCGTTTGAAGGGCCGCTGGACCTGCTGCTCTACCTGATCCGCAGGCAGAACTTCAACGTCCTCGATATCCCGATGGCGCAAGTGACGCGCCAGTACCTCACTTATATCGACCAGATCCGCAAGAGCAATCTTGAGCTGGCCGCCGAGTACCTGCTGATGGCGGCCATGCTGATCGAGATCAAGTCGCGCATGCTGCTGCCGGTGAAGAAAAGCGACAGCGACGAGGAAGAAGAGGATCCCCGGGCCGAACTGGTGCGCCGCCTGCTCGAATACGAGCAGATGAAGCTGGCGGCCATGCGCATCGACCAGGTGCCGCAGCTCGGGCGCGACTTCCTGCACTCGCAGGTCTATATCGAGCAAAGCCTCGCGCCACGCTTTCCCGATGTCGAGGTCGTGGACCTGCAGGCCGCGTGGGCCGACGTGCTCAAGCGCGCCAGGCTCAACCAGCACCACAAGATATCGCGCGAGGAATTGTCGGTGCGCGAGCACATGAGCCACATCCTGCGGCGCCTGCAGCATACGCGCTTCATGGAATTCAGCGAGCTCTTCGACGAAGCCGTGCGCTCCGGCAAGGGCGTGCCGGTGGTGGTGGTCAACTTCATCGCCATGCTGGAGCTCTCGCGCGAATCCCTGGTGGAGATCACCCAGGCCGAGCCGTTTGCGCCGATTTATGTGCGATTGGCGTACATTCCCAGCTAAGCCGCACCGATAGCGGCGCCCGCCTCGGGCCACATGCTCTACAATCCGCCGACAGTCGGCGCCACCAAGAGCACCAGACCGGCTTCTCGGGCGCGCGTATGCGCCAGGGTCATCCCTACCACGACCAGCACACCAACTTCATGAAAGTCATCTCCTCCATTCACGAGTTGCGGGACCAGTTGCGCGGACAGAACCGGGCGGCCTTCGTGCCGACCATGGGCAACCTGCACGAAGGCCACCTGTCGCTGATGCGCCTGGCGCGCCAGCACGGTGACCCGGTGGTCGCGTCGATCTTCGTCAACCGGCTGCAGTTCGGTCCCAACGAGGATTTCGACAAATACCCGCGCACGCTGCAGGACGACATCGAGAAGCTGCAGAAGGAAGGCGTGTACGTGCTGTTTGCGCCGACCGAGCGGGACATGTACCCCGAGCCCCAGGAATACCGCGTGGAGCCGCCGCACGACCTCGGCGACATCCTCGAAGGCGAGTTCCGCCCCGGCTTCTTCAAAGGCGTCTGCACGGTCGTGATGAAGCTGTTCTCGTGCGCGCAGCCACGCGTGGCGGTATTCGGCAAGAAAGACTACCAGCAACTGATGATCGTGCGCCGCATGGTGAACCAGTTCGCGCTGCCGATCGACATCGTGCCGGCCGAGACCGTGCGCGCCGAGGACGGCCTGGCCCTGTCCTCGCGCAACCGCTACCTGACGCCCGACGAGCGCACCGAGGCACCGGTGCTCTACAAGACGCTGCATGACGTGCGCAATACCGTGCTGGCCGCCAACAGCGCCAGCGCCGACCTGGCCGCGATCGAGGCCAATGCACAGGCTGCGCTGCAGGCGCGCGGCTGGAAGCCGGACTACATTGCCATCCGCAAGCAGGTAGACCTGCAGCCGCCGACCCGCGAGGAATACGTGGCGGGCGAGCCGCTGGTGATCCTCACGGCAGCCAAACTGGGGGCTACCCGGCTGATCGACAATCTCGAGATCTGACGCCGCACACACTCCGGAAAAAAGAGAAGCGGCCCCAGGGCCGCTTCTCTTTTTGTCGTTCAAGACCCTGCCGGGGCACCGCCCGGGCAAACCCGGCCCGGTCAGGCGGTCCGCACCCCGGCGCGTTGCAGCGTCCGGGCCACATGGCGCCGATGCCCGCGCCGCCGCTTCCACCAGATCAGCACCCCGGTCACGGCGAACAGCAGCGGCACCAGCCCAAACACCGAGATAAAGACCCGCCCCGGCAAACCGAAGGCTTCACCGGTATGCAGCGGGTACATCCAGTTGAGGAAGGTATCGCCGGCGGGCGCGGCCATCGGATCGCGCACGCCGAGCCCTTTGCCCGTGTGGGCATCGAGCCAGATCCGGGTGGCGCCGCTGCCCTGGCGTACCTCTCCGGGCTGGCGCACGCGGACCTCGAAGGGATCGCCGGCCTTGCGCGGGAAACTCACCCGCGTGACCTGCGCGGCGGGGTAAAGCGCCTGGGCGGCGCTGACCGCTTGCGCCGCGCCGAGCGGCGGCGTTCCGGCGGGCGCAGGAGCCGATGCCGGCTTGCCGGGCGGCGTCACTGTCGTCACGCCGGCCACCAGTGGCGTCACCCACTTGGGCAGGTCCAGGTACCAGCCGGAAAACGCCATGGTGGCCAGCACCGGCGCCGCGAAGATACCGCCCGCGCGGTGCAGCGAATAGTTGAAGCGCGACCAGGAACCGCCGTGCGTGATGCGAAAGGCGTGCAACACCGCACGCGGCTTGAGCTTGGGCCACCACATCGCGACCCCGCAGATCACCAGCACCAGCAGCAGCATACCGGCAATGCCTAGAATGGTCCGGCCCGTCTCGCCGGACAGCAGGTAATGGTGCACCTGGAACAAGGTGGGCATCAGCAGCGGGCGCGACAGCCCCGGCTCGCCCCAGACCCGCTCCCCTTTCACCGCCAGCGTGACGGGATCGACCATGACCTGACGCGAACGGCCGGCATCCGCGCCCTTGAGCGGGTACCAGGCCACGAACACCTCGTGCGGCGTGGACGGCAGCATCAGCAGCCCGGGACGGCCGTAGCGCGGATCGGCCTGCAGCTTGTCGGTCGCCGCCTGCACCGTCGCCGGCGCGACCGGCAGCGGCACCTCGGCCGAGGCGGTCAGTAATCCGGGGTTGAGCAGCCCATCGAGTTCATCGCGCCAGGCGATGGCGGTGCCGGTCAGGCCCAGCATGACGAACAGCAAACCCAGCGTTAAGCCGATGTAGAGATGAATCTTGACGATGACAACGCGCAGGCGGCCGGTGACCATGGGAGGCAGAGAGCAGATTTGGGGGTTAAGTATTACGCATCACATGCTGGCAACGCATGGATACGTCACGCCAGTAAAAATGAGAATGCGAAAGATTCGCGATTCTATCAGGCGCTACAAGCAAGCGCGTGACGGGAGCAAGAATGTGGCGGGGCCGCACCGGATTGCGGCAGAATGGCGTGCGCGGCCACCGCCGGCCCCGCACGCCTGCCCTGAAGATGCCCAGATCGATCGAATTGCTGCCCGCCTTGGCCCGGGATGCCGCGCTGATTGCCGACCTGCACACGCAAAGCTGGCGCCACACCTACCAGGGCCAGTTGCCGGCGGATTACCTGGAGCGGGAAGTGCCGGCCGAGCGGCTGCGGGCCTGGCGGGCACGCCTGGTGGATGGCGCCGAGGGGCCGCTGGAGGTCACGCTCGCGCGCGTGGACGGCGAGCCGGCCGGCTTTGCCTGCCTGCAACCGGAAGCCGAGCCGCAATTCGGCGTGTACCTGGACAACCTGCATGTGCTGCCGCAATGGCATGGGCTGGGCCTCGGCAAGCGCTTGTTCGCGCATTGCGCGCGGCGCGCGGCCAGCGGATGGCCCGGGCAGCCGCTCTTCCTCTATGTGCTGGACAGCAACACCCAGGCGCGCGAGTTCTACCGGCGCCTGGACGGCATCGAAAGCGAACCGTTCGACGATGCGTTTCCCGGCGCCAGCCTTATCGTGGCCGTACGCCGCGTCAGCTGGCCGTCGGTGGACGCCCTGCTCAGGCGGCTGGGCGCTTAGCCAGGGCGGGCTGCTCCAGCCAGCCGATGATGGGCTGCCACTGCACCCAGTCGCGCGCCACGCGGGATGGCGCCACGTCCCACAAGGTCAGCCCGTGCGCGGCCAGCTGCACGTAGTTCTGTGTATCGCGCAGGAAACCCAGCACCGGCAGCCCCAGGTCCGCGACAAAGCGCTGCAACTGCTCGGCCGAGCGGGTGCGCAGGTCGACCCGCATGCCGATCACGCCCACCTCCACCTCGCCGTGGCGCACGCGCTTGTCGTCGGCCAGGCGAGCGAGGAAATCCTGGGTGGCGAGGATATCGAACAAGGAAGGCTGCAGCGGCACCACCACGCGGTGGGCCAGCTTCATCACGTCGTTGAAGCGCCAGCCGTGCAGGCCGGCCGGGGTGTCGAGCACCACATGGGTGGTGCCCTTGGGCGGACGCGCGATCTGGTCGGAGCTGATGTCCCAGGTGCAGATGGCCGGCGCCGAGGCCGGCCGCAAACGCAGCCAGGCGCGCGAGGATTGCTGGCGGTCCGTATCGCCCAGCATCACGGCATGGCCGGCGCTGGCGAAATAGCCCGCCAGGTTGGTGGCCAGCGTGGTCTTGCCTACGCCGCCTTTGGGATTGGCGATCACGACTACGGGCATGGGTGTCTCCACAATGGCTTTCCATGGCGGCGCTGCCCTCGGGCGCGCCGCTCCGGGTTCCGCCACGGCCTTGCCGTTTGTCGTTAGCGGGCCCCGGCGGAGCGGACCCGCCTGCGAGTTTAGCAGTTGCCGCGCGCGGGCGGCCCGGCCAACGGCGACGTTTGCAGGGGCGCCAGCAAGGCGCCCAAGTCGAGATGCGCGGCGAGCGTGTCGGCCAGCCGCTCCAGCGACGCCTCGCGCAGCGCGGCCAGGTCGACGCCTTCGGCCCGCGCCAGCCCGGCCCAGCGCAGCAGCGCGCCGCAGGCCTCGGGCTGGTCGAACAGGCCGTGGACGTAGGAGGCCAGCACCTGGCCGTCCTCCGACTGCGCGCCGTCCGGGCGCTCGCCTTCGAGCCATAGCGCCGGGCGCGCCAGCGCCGCGCCGGTGGTCACGCCCATATGGATCTCATAGCCTTGCACGGCGGCCTCGCTGTCGTCTTTCACGGCCAGCCGGCCGCTCACCACACGCAGTTGCTTGTGCGGCGCCAGGACCGTCTCGTAGTCCAGCAGTCCGAAGCCATCGCTGCTGCCGGGCGTGCCTTCGTTGCCGGCCGGGTCGTCCACACGCCGGCCCAACATCTGCATGCCGCCGCAAATGCCGATCACCTTGCCGCCATAGCGCAGGTGCCGACGCAGGGCGGGCTCCCAGCCATTGGCGCGCAGGAAGGCCAGGTCGGCGCGCACGCTCTTGCTGCCTGGCAGCACGATCAGGTCGGCCGGCGGGATCGGCATGCCAGGGCCGATGAAGCGCAGGTCCACCTGTGGATGCGCGCGCAGCGCATCGAAATCGGTGTGATTGGAAATGCGCGGCAGCACCGGCACGATCACGCGCAGCAGCTCGCCCTGCTTGGCCGCCTGCGCGCCGATGATGGCGTCCTCGGCGTCCAAGTGCAGGCCATGCAGGTAGGGCAGCACGCCCAGTACGGGTTTGCCGGTGCGCGCCTCCAGCCAGTCCAGCCCGGGCTGCAGCAGCGCGATGTCGCCGCGGAAGCGGTTGATGATGAAGCCCTTGATGCGCGCGCGTTCGGATTCCGACAGGCAGTCCAGCGTGCCCACCAGGTGGGCGAACACGCCGCCGCGGTCGATGTCGGCCACCAGCACTACCGGGCAGTCGACCGCTTCGGCAAAACCCATGTTGGCGATGTCGCGGTCGCGCAGGTTGATCTCCGCCGGGCTGCCGGCGCCCTCCACCATGACTACCTCGTAGGCGCTGGCCAGGCGCCGGTGCGAGGCCAGCACCGCCTGCATCGCCACCGGCTTGTAGGCGTGATAGGCGCGTGCATCCAGATCCAGCCGCGCCTGGCCATGGATGATGATCTGCGCGCCGGTATCGCTGCTGGGTTTGAGCAGCACCGGATTCATATCCGTGTGCGGCGCCAGCCCGGCGGCCAGCGCCTGCAAGGCCTGCGCGCGCCCGATCTCGCCGCCGTCGGCGGTGACCGCGCTGTTGAGCGCCATGTTCTGGGGCTTGAACGGAACCACGCGCACGCCGGCGCGGGCCAGCACCCGGCAAAGGCCCGCCACCAGGGTGCTCTTGCCGGCGTCGGAGGTGGTGCCCTGCACCATCAAGGTACCGCGCAAGCCACCCGGCAGCGCCTGCGCGGTGGCTTCGGAGAGATTTTTTTGCATCGTGGGATTATCGCATCGGCGTGCTTCCCGGCGGCCCTGCGCGCTCCATTGTGGGCGTGCGATCCATGGATGCGCCCGCTACAATACCCGGATGATCCCGGCACAAGCCTCCGCCACCGCCACCGAGCCCGTCAGCGCAACCAGCCACGCGCCGGCCGGCGAACGCACACCCCAGGCCGCGACCGCGCCGCACGCTGCGGCGGCTGCCGGCCGCGCACGCCAGCTCACGCTGGTGCTCGGCGGGGCACGGTCGGGCAAGAGCCACTTTGCCGAGCAGATGGCCGCCGACCATGCCGCGGCCACCGGGGGCCCCGTCACCTATATCGCCACCGCGCGCCACGACGACAACAGCGCCGATGAAGAGATGGAGGTGCGCATCGCGCTGCACCGCGCCCGGCGCCCGGCCGAGTGGGGCCTGGTCGAGGCGCCGCTGCACCTCGCCGACGCCCTCTACGCGCACGCGACCCACAATGGCTGCATCCTGGTCGACTGCGTCACGCTCTGGCTCAACAACCTGCTGTTCCTCGACGCGCGCAGTTATCCCGAGCATGGCCTGGTGACGCCGCCGGCCGCCTTCACCGAGGAAATCGACGCGCTGCTGACTGCGTTGCCCACCCTGCCCGGCCACGTCATCCTGGTCTCCAACGAGATCGGCTTCGGCGTGGTGCCGATGGGCGCCATCACCCGTTTCTACGTCGACGAACTGGGCCGCCTGAACCAGAAGCTGGCCGCCGCCGCGGACCGCGTGCGGCTGCTGGTGGCAGGCATTCCCGTCAGCGTGAAAGGCGCCGACCCGGCGTGCTGATGCTGCCTTCGCTGTCTTCGCTGCTTTCGTGGTGGCCGTTTCCCGACTTTACCTGGACCGCCTGCGTAGCCGCCGCCGTAGCCGGCGTGCTGCTTGACCAGTGGCTGGGCGAGCCGCGCCGCTGGCATCCGCTGGTGGGTTTCGGCCGCCTCGCAGCGGCCTTGGAACGCCGCTTGAACCGTGGCGGCGCGCCGCTGCGCCAGCGGCTCACCAGCCTGGCCGCCTGGACCCTGATGGTGCTGGCGCCGGCCGCGCTGGCCGGCGTTCTGGTGCATGCCGCCACGCAGTTCAGCGCCGCGCTGGGCTGGCTGTTGCAGGCACTGGCGCTCTACGCCGCGCTGGGCGCGCGCAGCCTGGCCCAGCATATCGCGCCGATCGCCGCGGCGCTGGCGCAAGGCAATCTCGCCGATGCGCGGCAGCTCACGGCACGCATCGTCTCGCGCGACACCGCCGACGCGGATGGCGAGGCGCTGGCCCGCGCCGCTTGCGAATCGGCGCTGGAGAATGGCAATGACGCCATCTTTGGCGCCTTGTTCTGGTTCCTGCTGGGCGGCGCGCCGGCGGTGATCGCCTACCGCCTTGCCAACACGCTGGATGCGATGTGGGGCTACCGCACGCCCCGCCTGCTGTATTTCGGCTGGGCCGCCGCGCGCCTGGACGACGTGCTCAACCTCGCGCCCGCCCGCCTTACCGCGCTCTCCTACGCACTGCTCGGACGCACCGTGCAAGCGCTGCGCTGCTGGCGGGAGCAGGCGCCGGCATGGTCCAGCCCCAATGCGGGCCCGGTCATGGCCGCCGGCGCCGGCGCCGTCGGCGTGGCACTGGGCGGGCCCGCACGCTACCACGGCGAATGGGAGGAGCGTCCGCCGCTTGGCGAGGGACGCGCACCCGGCGCCGCCGATGTGCACGCCTGCCTCCGGCTGGTTCAACGCACGCTCTGGCTATGGCTGGCTGCCGCCGGCGCCAGCGCCGCCCTCCTCCAATACGGCATCGCATGAGTACACCGATCCGCCACGGCGGCGACCTGCTCGCGGCCGTGCGCCGCTACGGCCGGCCAGCCGAAGACTGGCTCGATCTTTCCACCGGCATCAATCCCGACGGCTATCCCGTGCCGGCCCTGCCCGCCGACGCATGGCAACGGCTGCCGCAGGAAGGCGACGGCCTGGCCGAACTGGCGGCGCAGGCTTACTGCGCGCCGCAAGCCCTGCCGGTGGCCGGCTCGCAGGCTGCCATCCGCACCCTGCCGCAATTGCTGAAACCGGGCCGCGTCGGCGTGGCAGCGCAGGGCTACAGCGAATACGCGCCCGCCTTCGCCCGCGCCGGGCATCAGGTGGTGCCGCTGGCCGAAGCGGATTTCGCACGCGGCGACCTTGCCGCGCGGCTCGACCACCTGGTGGTGGTCAACCCCAACAACCCCACCGGGCGCACGCTCACGCAAGACACGCTGCTATCGTGGCATGCCGATCTGGCGGCGCGCGGCGGCACGCTCCTGCTCGACGAAGCCTTCATGGATTGCACGCCCGCGCTGTCGCTGGCCGCGCGCTCGGATCTCCCCGGCCTGGTGGTCCTGCGCTCGCTCGGCAAGTTCTACGGCCTGGCCGGCGTGCGCTGCGGCTTCGTGCTGGCAGGGCCCGCCTTGCTGGCGGCGCTGGCCGAACAGCTCGGGCACTGGACCGTGGCAGGCCCGGCGCGCGCGGTAGCGCGCCTGGCCCTGGCCGACCACGACTGGCAGGCCGCCACGCGCGAGCATCTGCAGCAGGCGGGCAGGCGGCTCGCGGCAATGCTGCGCGCGCACGGCCTGGCACCGGTGAGCCACCCCTTGTTCAGCTGGGTGCCGCGCGCGGATGCGGCGCTGCTGCACGACACGCTTGCGCGGCAAGGCGTATGGACGCGGCTGTTCGACGCGCCGGCCGGCGCCGATGCCACGCCAAGCCTGCGGCTGGGATTGCCCCCGGCGCAAGAAGCGGCGTGGCAATGGCTCGACTCGGCGCTGGCATCCGCATGCGCCGCGATGCCCATGGGCATGCATCAAGACGGCTCAACACAGGCACCTTCCCCGACACAACCCCGATGATCCCTATCCCGATGACTGCCCGTTCCCTGCTGGTCCTGACAACACTGCTGGGCATCGGCGTTTGCGGCAACGCCGGCGCCGCTGTCTCGGTGGTCGACGATGCCGGGCAATCTGTCACGCTGGAACAACCCGCGCGCCGCGTGATCTCGCTGGCGCCACATGTCACCGAGATGCTATACGCTGCCGGCGGCGGCGCGCGCATCGTCGGCACCGTGAGCTATAGCGACTACCCGCCGCAGGCACGCGACATCCCGCGCGTAGGCGACAACAAGGCACTGGATCTCGAACGCATCGCCGCGCTCAAGCCGGACCTGATCGTGGTATGGCGCCACGGCAATGCGCAAAAGCAGACCGACCGGCTGCGCGCGCTCGGCCTGCCGCTGTTCTACAGCGAGCCGCGCAAGCTGGAGGGCATTCCCAGCAATATCGAAAGGCTTGGCGTACTGCTCGGCACCGAATCCACCGCCAACGGCGCCGCCGCCAGCTTCCGCCAGCAGGTCGACAAACTGCGCCAGACCTACGCCGCGCGCCCGCCGGTAACGGTCTTCTACCAGGTCTGGCAGCAACCGCTGATGACCCTCAGCGGGCAGCACCTGATCAGCGATGTGCTGGCGCTCTGCGGCGGGCGCAACCTGTTCGCCAACGAATCCCTGCTGGTACCGACGGTATCGGTGGAAGCCGTGGTCGCCGGCAATCCCGAAGTGATGATGACAGCCAGCATGGGCACGACCCGTTCCGACCGCCCGCTGCCCGACTTCGCCATGTGGGAACGCTGGAAACAGGTGACGGCGGTAGCGCGCGGCAACCTGTACGCCATCGACGGCGACCTAGTCAACCGGGCCGGCCCGCGCATCACCCAAGGCGCGGAAGTCGTATGCAAGGACCTGGACAACGCGCGCCGCAAGCGGCCGGCGCAGTAGGTAGGACAGGTCCAGGAACGCCCGCCCTCTCCCCCGCCCCATCCCGCCTGCGCGAGAGGGCTGCCATTTGCAGGAGCGAGCCCGCCAAATCAACGATTGGTAGCCGTGTGGAGCGCCCCCAAGGGCGGTCCACACCCCCAGCGCGATGCGAAGCGAGCCGTGTAGGTGTACCAGGCCGTATGGGGCGCCTTTTTTGTCTACTTTTTTTGGCAAGACAAAAAAGTAGGTCGCCGCCCCGAAGGGGTGGTGAAACTGCCTTTGACTTTAGGCTTTTGACTCTATGCCTTTGAAGTCAGCCGATCCCCGCCACCCCGTCAAATCCGGTTCCACCAACGCAGCCGCGGCACCGTACCGCCGATCGTGAAACGGCAACTCGCTCCAAAACCAAGATCCCATCCCAACGTGGTGGCCAACGGCATGCCAAGCCAGTGCGCCGCCAACATGCGCATCGGCCCCGCATGGGCCACTACCCACAAACGATCCGGCGCGTCCGCCGGCAAGGCATCAGCCCATGCCGCCACACGCGCCATCGCCTCGGCCACCGTCTCGCCGCCATGGGGCCGGGCATGCAGCAGATCCGCGGCCCACGCATCCACCTCCGCGCGCGGCACGGCATCCCACGCACAGCCCTCCCACCTGCCGAAATCCAGCTCACGCAACCGCGCATCGGTCTCGAGCGGCAGCCCGAGGTCCTGCGCCAGCAACGCCGCTGTAGCGCGAGCGCGCGCCATCGTGCTGCTGACGATGCGCTGCGGCACCAGGCCATCGAGCGCCGACAACATGCGCGCGGGTTCGGGCGCCACAGGTTGCGCAAGCGGCAAATCGAGCGCCCCGTAGCAAATGCCCTGCGCAACCTCAGGCCGCGCGTGCCGGATCAGGACCAGGTCCATGCCGCCGCCACGAGATAGATCAACAACTCGGCCAGCTGCTGCGCCATGCCGAGACAATCACCGGTGTAGCCGCCGATACGGCGCACGTAATAACGCCCAAGCAGGAAACGCAGCACCAGCAACGCCACCAGCACCACCGCGGCAAACAACGGCGACACCACCAGCAGCGGCAAGGCACCGCACAGCAGCGTGAACACCAGGCCGATGCCCGACAGCCGCTGCGCCACCGGCTTCGCCTTACCCTCGGCGCGCACGTAGTCCAGCGTGGCCAGATAGCTCACCGCCATCGCGCGGCTGGCCGCATGCGCGGCCACCAGCACCAGCAGCAGCTCCACCATGCCGCTACGCGCGGCAATCGCCACCAGCAACTGCCACTTGAGCAGCAGCGCCACCACCAGCGCGATTGCGCCGAACGCGCCGATGCGCGAGTCGTGCATGATGCGCAGCACATCCTCGCGCCGGTAGCCGCCGCCGAAGGCATCGATGCAGTCGGCCAGGCCGTCTTCGTGGAAGGCGCCAGTCACCAGCAGCGTTACCGCCATGCCCAGCAGCAGCGCCACGCCGGGCGGCCACCATTGCAGTGCGCCCCAGCTCGCCAGCGCGCCCAGCGCGCCCACCAGCAGCCCCACCAGCGGGAAATAGCGCGCCGCCGCGTTCAGGTAGTGCGGCGCAAAGCCAACCCAGCGCGGCACGGGCACCCGCGTGAAGTAGCCGACGGCGGTCAGGAAATAGCGGATTTCATCGAGCATGGGCCATTGTGGCAGGATTGCCGCCGCGCTAGGCGGAAGCCGTGCTGACGCCGGCGGCGCCGAAGGTCGCCATCTCGCGCAGGAAGGCCGCGGCCGAAGCCACCAGCGGATAGGCCAGCGCGGCGCCGGTGCCCTCGCCCAGGCGCAGGTCGAGGGCCAGCAGCGGTTCCGCGTCGAAATGCTCGAGCAGCCGGCGATGGCCGTGCTCATGCGAGCAATGCGAAAACACGCAGTACTGCAGCACCTCGGGAGCAAGGCGCTGCGCCACCAGCAGCGCGGCCGAAGCGATAAAGCCATCGACCAGGATCACCATCCGGCTGGCCGCTGCGGCCAGGAAAGCGCCGGTCATCATGGCGATCTCGAAACCGCCGAATGCCGCGAGTACGTCGAGCGGCTCCACGGCATCGGCATGCAGGGCCAGCGCCTGCGCCAGCACCGCCCGCTTGCGTGCCAGGCCGGCATCGTCCAGGCCGGTGCCGCGGCCGATGCATTCGTCGATCGGCGTGCCGGTCAGCCGGCTCACCAGGCAAGCGGCCGACGAGGTATTGGCAATGCCCATCTCCCCGAAGCCGATCACATTGCTGCCCTGTTGCGCGTGGCGCAGCACGCGCGCCATGCCGGCGGTGAGCGCCGCCTGCACCTGCTCCGCGGTCATCGCGCGCTCTTGCGCGAAATTGCGCGTGCCCGCCGCGATGCGGCAGTTGACCAGGCCAGGCGCGGACGGCAGCGGCGCGCGCACGCCGGCGTCCACCACCTCCAGCGCCAGTCCGTGTAGACGCGAGAACACATTGATGGCTGCGCCGCCGGCCAGGAAATTTAGCACCATCTGCGCCGTCACTTCGGCCGGATAGGCGCTCACGCCGGCGTCGGCCACGCCGTGGTCGCCGGCGAACACGATCACGGCAGGCCGCCTGAGCTCAGGCGTGCTGCTGCCGGTGATCAGGCCGATCCGCAGGGCCAGGTCTTCGAGCCGGCCGAGCGCGCCGAGCGGCTTGGTCTTGGCATCGATGGCGGCTTGCAGCGTCGGGCGCAGGGAGGCGTCGAGCGGGGCAATGTAAGGTAACTGCATGATGTTCGTCGCAATGATTGGCTGAATGACAAATGGCACAAATGGCCGGAGCCTTACATCTCGACGCCGCGCTGCGCCTTGATGCCCTGCTGGAAGGCGTGCTTGACCGGCGTCATGTCGGTCACGGTGTCCGCCGCCTCGATCAGCGCAGGCGGCGCGCCGCGGCCGGTGATCACCACATGCTGCATCGGCGGGCGCGCGCGCAGGTCGGCGATCACGGTGTCGACATCGAGATAATGCAGCTTGAGCGCGATATTGAGTTCGTCCAGCAGCACCAGCCCGACCGACGGATCGCGCAGCAGCCCGCGCGCCACCTCCCACGCCGCCTGGGCCTTGGCCACGTCGCGCGCGCGGTCCTGGGTTTCCCAGGTGTAGCCCTCGCCCATCACGTGGAAGGCGCACTGCTCCGGAAAACGCCGCAGGAACAGTTCCTCGCCGCTGGGAATCGCGCCCTTGATGAATTGCACCACGCCGGCCTGCATGCCGTGGCCGAGCGCGCGCACCACCATGCCAAAGCCGGAGCTGGACTTGCCCTTGCCGTTGCCAGTGGTGATCACGATGACGCCGCGCTCGTCCTGGGCCGCGGCGATCTTGGCGTCCACGACATTCTTCTTGCGCGCCATGCGCGCTTTGTGGCGTTCGTCGCGGGCGGCGTCTTCGTTCGTGGAGGGAGCGTTGGCCTGGGGTTCAGTCATATTGATTTCCGTCTTGTTCCGGATGAGTGGCGCCGTCGGCAATCAGCGCGGTATGGTGGCCGTCGCTGACGCTGACAATCGGCGTGCGCAGCGCGTGCGAGCAATACGCGGGAGTCAGTACTTCCGCCGCAGGGCCATGCAGGCAGAGGCCGTCCTCGGCCAGCAGCAAGGCATGGGTCGCGTAGCGCCGCGCCAGGTTAAGGTCGTGCAGGATCACCACGACGGCGTGGCGGCCGGCGCGCGCCAGCCGGGTCAGGGTTTCCAGCACCATGATCTGGTGGCGCAGGTCCAGGTGGGCGGCCGGTTCGTCGAGCAGCAGCAGCGGCGCCTGTTGCGCCAGCGTGGCGGCCAGCGAGACGCGCTGGCGCTCGCCGCCGGACAGGGTCAGCACGTCGCGCCCGGCCAGCCCATCGAGATCCAGTTCGCGGATGACCGCGGCGACCACCGCGTCGTCCTCGCGGCCGGACCAGCCCCAGCCCGAGAGGTGCGGATGGCGGCCCACGGCCACGGCATCGCGCACCGACATCGAAAAGGTATCGTGCACCGCCTGCGGCAGATAGGCCCGGCGCAACGCCAGCGCGGCTGGCGCGATCTCCAGCGGCGCGCGGCCGTCGAGCAGCACCGCGCCGCCGTCGGGCTTGCGCAGTCCGGCCAGCACCGACATCAGCGTGGACTTGCCGACGCCGTTCGGGCCGACGATGCACCAGAGCTCACCGGCCTGCATGGTCAGGCTCAGGCCATCAAGCAAGGCGCGCTTGCCGGCGCGCAGCTGCAAGGACTGCAGCACCAGCGGCGGACAAGGCGAGGCGGGTTGGTTCCAGCTCGTCATGGGGATCAGCGCGGCCTGCGCAACAGCAAGAAGAGAAAAGTCGGCACGCCCAGCAGTGCCGTGATCACGCCCACCGGCAACTGCGCGGGCGCGATCACCGTGCGCGCCACCAGGTCGGCGGCCATCAGCAGCGCGCCGCCCAGCAAGGCCGAGGCTGGCAACAACAGGCGCTGGTCGTTGCCCCAGGCCAGGCGCACCAGATGCGGCACCACCAGGCCGACAAAGCCGATCGAGCCGGCGGACGTGATGGCCACCGCGATGGCCAGCGAGGCCAGCACAAACACCGACATCCGCACGGCACCCACGCGCACACCAAGCGCCTGCGCTACCGTCTCGCCCAGCAGCATGGCATTGAGCGAGCGCGCCAGCGGCATCGCCAGCAGCACGGCCAACGCCAGGGCACCCAGCGCGAGCCCGTAGCTGGCGGTACCGCCAAGGTCGCCGGTCAGCCAGAACAACATGCCGCGCAGCCGCGCTTCGGGTGCCACGCTCAGGATCAGGGTAATCAGCGCGCCCCAGCCCGCGGCCAGGATCACGCCGGTGAGAAGCAGGCGCGAGCCGGCCTCATGGTGGCCGCCCTGCACCTGCGGGTGCAGCAGGTCGCGGCGGGCCAGCGTGGCCACCAGCAGCATCGAGAACAGCGCGCCGCCCGCGGCGCCGGCCTGCACCGTCCACAGCGGCCACATCATCAGCATGGCGGTGAGCGCGCCGGTGGCCGCGCCGCCCGAGACGCCCAGCACATAGGGCTCGGCCAGCGGATTGCGCAGCAGCACCTGCATCAGCGCGCCGGTCAGCGCCAGCAGGCCGCCGCAGGCGAAGGCGGCCGCCGCGCGCGGCAGCCGCAGCTCGCGCACGATCGCGCCGGCGGTATCGTCGGTGGCGCCTGACAGCGCCTGCCAGACCTGCGTACCCGACAGCGGCACACTGCCCACCGCCAGGGACAGCAGGAACACCGCCACGCCGGCGGTGGCGAGCATCAGCCAGACGGCTAGCGCGCGGCGCATCTCAGGCGGCCGCCATTACTGGCGCCAGCCCAGCGTGATAAAGCCGGCGCGTCCCTGCGTATTGTAGGGATAGGCGAGCTGGTAGTTCTTGTCGAACAAGTTTTCCACGCGGGCGGCAACGAACCATTGCTTGTCGATGTTGTAACGGGCAGTGAGGTTGACGATACCGTATCCGCCCAGCGTACGCGAGCCGCTATCGAGGCGGGCCGACGAAACAATCCACTCCCCGCCCAGGCGGAAGGCGCCAAACTGGCGGCCCACGTCGAAGGCGGCATGGCGGCGCGCGCGGCGCAGCAACTGCGTATTGCTCTGCTCGTCCACCGGGTTCTGGAAGGTCACGCTGGCGCCCACGTCGGTGCCCATCAGCCTGGCGCGCCACGAGGCTTCGATGCCCTGCACCTTGGCCTTGTTGATATTCTGCGCCAGGAACAGGCCGCTGGGCTGCAACGCGGCGGTGATCAGGTTGTCGTAGCGGGTCTCGAACGCGGTCACGCGCAGCAGGCCGGCGCTGTCCGTGCTGTACTGCGCGCCCAGCTCGACCGACTTGGCGCGCTCGGGCTGGATCCCGGGCTGACCATAGTTGGGATAGTACAGCTCGTTGAAGGTCGGCGCGCGGAAGGCATTGCTGGCGTTGGCGATCAGCTTGAACGCCTCGGTCACGCTATAGCCGTAGCCGGCGAAATAGCTCGCCTGGCTGCCGAAATCCGAGTAGTGGTCATTGCGCACATTGAGCTGCAGCTGGTGCTTGCCCAGCCGGCCATCGTAGCCGCCGAACACCGACACAATATTGCGGCCCGGCGCGCCATACGTGTTCGAGCTGAATTCCTGCTGCGCATACTCCGTGCCGAACAGCAGCTTATGGGTGGGCGCCAGCGCATATTCGTTCTGCCAGGTGTACTGGCGGTTGCGCGTGTTGAAGTTGCTGTTGAACAGTCCGTTCAAGGTGTTTTCGCTATTGTCCCCGCTCTGCGCGACCTTGAAATGCGTGGTCCAGTCCCGGGTGAACTTGCCGTTGACAAAGGCGGATACGGTGTACAACTCGCTGTTCATCCACCAGACATCGGTCGGTTTGCCTGTCGTGGTGTCGTAGGAGAGCTTGCTCTTCGAGTAGTAGGCGGTGACGCCGGCGTCCCAGTCGCTGGTGAAACGATGCTTTACCTGGCCCGATACGCTCTTGTTGTCATACGGGTTGTCGTTCGGGTTCGGGCCAATGCCCTTCTTTGCCTTGGCCGGATTATCACCGTTCCATTGGGCCGCATTGATCGCCGAAAACCCGTCTGTCTTGACGGCCGACCCGGTGATATTGAACGAGGTATCGCCCACCTGGCCGCCGTAGCCCACCGTGCCCTGGCGCGTATTGTTGCTGCCGTATTCGATCTGAGCGTTGGCTGCGGGAGCCTGGCCCGCACCGCTCTTGGTGAAGATCTGCACCACGCCGCCGATCGCATCCGAGCCATAGAGCGCCGAGACATTGCCGCGCACGATCTCGATATGGTCGATCTGGTCGGGCAGGATATTCGAGAGCTGGGCCGTGCCACTGCTGACCGCCGAGATCCGCACGCCGTCGATCAGGATCAGCGTCTGGTTGGAGTTGGCCCCGCGCATGAACAGGCTGGTATTGGCGCCCAGGCCGCCGTTGGCGGCAAACTCCACGCCGGCCTGCGTGCGCAGCAGCGAGCGCAGGTCGATAGCTTGCGAGTTGACGATGTCCTGCTGGGTCACCACGGTGGTATGCGGGAGTGCCTCGGTCAACGGCTGGACAGTGCGGGTGGCAGTGACCACCACTGGGTCGAGTTGCGCATCGGCCGCGGGCTGCGCCGCGGATTGCCCGGCGGACTGGGCCATGGCAGCGCCGGGCGCGCTCATGGCGAGCCAGGCGGCGAGCGCGGCGGGCAGTTGCCGCGAGACGAAAACGGGTGTGGCATGGCGGCGCGCCGGCAATGCCGGACGGCTCGACCTGGAGGGCGAAAAGCGCATGATGCTGAGTGGGAGAGAGCTGCCTGATCCGTTCCCCCGCGGACCGTCTGGCGACGAAGCGCGCCACCGGCTCCTGCAAGAAAACCGCGAAAGGGGGGCGCACTCTCGTTCAGGCCGGTATCCGGGCTGACGACACCAGTCCGACCGCCTTCCCGAACCTTGCGGTTCAGTGGCTTGTGGGTCGGCCTTGCGATCTTGCGATCGCGGTCGCTTACCGTTGCGGGGGCAGCACAGGTTGGCACGGCCCCGCCCTGGCGGCGGCGGCTGGCTCCCTGTTTCCCGTTGAACTGCAACCCTGTAGTGAATAGGATTACGAGCACCTGGAACGTGCGCGAGTGTAGGCAGTTTCGGGGCAAGCGTCAATGCCGCGGGAAATCCATGGCAAAGCGCCCGAAAACAGGCATAAAGCCGTCGCCCGGAATGCCGTTAAGCGACGATGCATGCAACTTCGGCGCGCAGGCCCGGTCACACACACCTGCGTTCGCCGTCCTCACGATAGCGCTTGGGCTAAAATCCCAAAACCCGAGACCCTAGATATGACAGGCTCTATGCTCACAGAACTCGAACAACTCGCCGCCAAGATCGGGCGTGTGCTGCACCATGCCGATACCCTTGCGGCGGAGAACCAGCGGCTGCGCGAGGAGATCGAACGCCTGCAGGCCGAGGCCAGCCAACTGCGCGGCGACCGCGAAGCCATGGCGGCAGACCGCGAGCTGCTCAATATCAAGATCGAGGAAGCGCAGTTGCGTATCCAGTCGATCCTCGACAAGCTGCCCACCGCCAGCGACGCCCGCCAGCTCGACCTGCTGGGCGAAGGCGAGGCGGCCAGCCGCGCCGATCACAAGGCTCCCGGAGAAAACGCATGAGCAACAAGCAAGTCGAAGTGAACATTGCCGGCCAGTCCTACCGCTTCGTCATTTCGCCCGACAATGAAGCCGCGCTGCTGGAAGCCGTGGCACTGGTAGACGACCAGATGACCCGCCTCAAGGGCGGCGTGTCTGCCAAAGGCGTGGAACGCGTTGCCGTGATGGCCGCCATCAGCATCGCCTCCGACCTGCTCTCGCTCAAGCGCAAGCAGCAGGAGGACGGCGCGATTCCCGTGGATGCCGTGCGCGCGCGCATTCGCGAACTCAACGAACGCGCGGACGAAGCCCTGCGGCAGTACGCGCACGTGGGTACCAATGCGCCCGCGCCGCGCAACTGAACGCACCGCAGGCGGTGTACCGCACGGCACAGGGGGGCCGCGATGTGCCCGACATGCCGCGCGCGTCAGCAAAATGTAACGACACGCAACGACGGGCTTGGTATGGAAAGCGGTGCGGTGTATAGTGGAGCCAAGCCGCACCAAGCCACATAGTTGCGGCACCTTAGGTCGGGTTATCGCGCCTGACCGCCGTTTTCATCCCATCCAAGTTCGAAACGGCAAACGTCTGACAGCCCTCCCGGAGCAGTTGTGTTCGGTAGTGCAATAAAGGTCAGACGTTTGACAGTTTCCCTGCCTGGTTCGTCAGGATCATATTCCTTGAACCGATAAGCATTTGTTGGTGCGGGATTATGCCGTGTGGGCGAGCGCGTCGCTTGGTTCATAGTCGCAGTCTGGACTCCCTGAAACAGTGATGTACCCGAAATGCGGCTTCCGCAGCCACTCTGAACCTCACTTGGGTTCAGGATGCCGATCCAGCGGCCGAGGCGGGGACCCCTCTAAAGGCGGTGGTTTTTTAACCACCGCCTTTTCCTTTTGTGCCGCGCTTTCTTGCGCCGCTATGTTCCCCTCTTCCGCCCTGCCCGCGCTTTCTTGCTGACGCGCGCCCACGCCGGCCCGCGTCGGGCAAACGGTTTTCTTTTGGCCGGGCTTGCTGCACCATAGCGCTGTCGCCAACGTCACGCCTGCCCTGCCCGCCCATGAGCCGATCCATGCAAGCCAATGCCACCACGCGCGCCCGCCAGTACTGGCTGATGAAATCGGAACCCGACGAGGCCAGCATCGATACCCTGGCCGAACGCGGCACCTTGCCATGGACCGGCGTGCGCAATTACCAGGCACGCAACTTCATGCGCGACGCGATGCGCATCGGCGACGGCGTGCTGTTCTATCACTCCTCCTGCCCGCAGCCCGGCATTGCCGGCCTGGCCGAAGTCAGCTCGCAGCCCTATCCCGACCCCACCCAGTTCGACCCGAAGAGCGACTACTACGACGCCGTCGCCAAGCCCGATGCACCGCGCTGGATGCTGGTCGACGTGCGCTTTGTCGGCAAGGGCCCGCTGATCTCGCTCGCCGACCTGCGCGCGCACGAGGAACTGGCGGACATGGCCGTGCTACGCCGCGGCAACCGCTTGTCGATCACGCCGGTGACGCCGGCCGAATGGCGTTTCATTACCACGAAGCTGATGCGCTGAAACGCTGAGACGCTTCAAAGATGCGGTGCGGCGGCGGCCGCCCACCATGGCGGGCAGCACTGACGGTCACACAGGCGGCATGACACAATGGCTGCCGACTACATAACTACAACACCAATAAGGCCGATTCCGCATCATGAGTTTTTCCCTGATTCCCGGGCTATTGCTGCTCGGCGCCTTCACCGGTTTTTGCGCCGGCTTGCTCGGCGTCGGCGGCGGCATGCTGATGGTGCCCTTCCTCACGCTGCTGTTCACCGCCATGGCCTTCCCGCATGAGGCCATCGTCCATATGGCGATCGCCACTTCCATGGCGACCATCCTGTTCACTTCGCTGTCCTCGGTACGTGCCCATCACAAGCGCGGCATGGTGCGCTGGAAACTGGTGCTCGCGCTGGCCCCGGGCATCCTGATCGGCGGCATGATCGGGGGCGGCAAGGTCTTCGCGGCGCTCAAGACGAGCTGGCTGTCGCTGCTGTTCGCGGTGTTCGTCGGTTTCTCCGCGTGGCAAATGCTGCGCAACCGCAAGCCCGCCCCGCACCGGCAGCTCCCCGGCACGCCGGGCATGCTGGGAGCCGGCGGGGTGATCGGCTTCCTGTCCAGCCTGGTCGGCGCAGGCGGCGGTTTTGTCTCGGTGCCGTTCATGGCCTGGTGCAACGTGCCGATCCACAACGCCGTGGCCACCTCGGCCGCGCTCGGCTTTCCCATCGCCGTGGCGAGCGTGATCGGCTATGTATGGAGCGGGCTGGGCCAGGGCGGGCTCCCGGCGGGTTCGCTCGGCTACATCTATCTGCCGGCGCTGGCGGTGATCGCCGTGGCCAGCGTGCTGACCGCGCCGCTGGGCGCGCGCACCGCGCACCGCATGGATGTCGGGCAACTCAAGAAGGTCTTCGCCTGCCTGCTGTTCAGTCTTGCGGCCTATATGCTGTGGAAGGCCTGGCACGCGTTCTGAGCGGCTGCTTGGGCGGTGGAGCGCAGCGGATACATGTAGATACAACGTCGATCGCAAGGTAACGGAACGATCACCTTGGCCGCGCGTCTGATTTGCATCGCCAAGAAAGGGAGAATCCTGATGAAACAACTGCTTGCCGCCACGCTGCTCGGTACCACCGCCATGGTTGCCTCCGCCCAGGGCGGCGGCCCGACCCACGACCCGGCGCCCGCCGGCGTGCTGTCGCTGTCCGCGCAGGCTGCCACCGAGGTACCCACCGACGTGGTGCACATGACACTGGCAGCCGAACAGGAAGGCGCCGAGCCCGGCGCGATTTCCTCGTCGCTGTCGGCGAAGACGCAGGAAGTGATTGCCCAGGCAAAGCGGACCAGCGGCGTGCAGGCGCAATCGGGCGGCTTCACAATCTATCCGTCCAACGACAAGAACGGGCGCATCAGCACCTGGCGCGGCCGCGCCGAGGTGATTCTGGAGTCGCGCGATTTCTCCGCGGTGTCCAAGCTCGCGGGCCAGCTCGCAGGCCAGATGCAGGTGCAGAACATCAGCTTCTCGCTTTCGCGCGAAGCCCGCCACGCCGCCGAGGCCAAGCTGACCGAGCAGGCCGTGGCCTCCTTCCGCGAAAAAGCGCAGGCCACCACTAAACTGTTCGGCTACGGCAGCTACACCATCCGTGAAGTCCAGGTGAGCGAAGCGGGCGCCGTGCAGCCGATGCCGCGCATGTACGCGGCCAAGGCCATGATGGCCGATTCCGCGCCGGTGCCGGTGGAAGGCGGCAAGGCCCAGGTCACGGTGACGGTGAACGGTTCGGTGCAGATGCTGAAGTAAGTCCCGCGCGTCCGGACCAGGACGAACCACACACGGGCCACACGGGCCTCTTCCGCGCAGCGGGAGAGGCCCGTTTTCCTACGCGCAAGCCGTGCCGCCACCGCCCAGCCGCTCCACGATGCGAGCGTAATCCTCCGGTGTATCCATGTCGATGGTGAAGCGGTCGTGGCTGGCTTCATGCATGAAGACTTCGTCCGGATGGTCGGCGATCAGTTTGCGGCAGCCGGGATTGACGTGCCCCGCCACCACCTCGGCGGCATAGCTGGCGGAAAAGGCGACCGGGTTGCCGCGCTGCCCCGCGAATACCGGGACCAGGATCGAGCCGCGCGGCATGGCGCCGAAGGCGCCCACCAGTTCCAGGTAATCGCCGGCCTCCAGCAAGACCTGGTCGGCCAGGCAGACCAGCACCACGCTGCACGGCAGCCGCAGCGCGGCGACGCCGGCAGCCACCGAGGTCATCTGGCCTTCCTCATAGCGCGGATTGGGCTGGAAGCTGACTGGCAGGTCCTCAAGCGCTTCGATCACCGCGCGGCCCTGGAAGCCCGTCACCACGACAAGCTCTTGCGGTCCCGCGGCAAGCACGGCGCACACGGTACGCCTGACCGCGGGTTGCCCGGCCACCGGCAGCAGCAGCTTGTGCCTGTCCCCCATCCTCGATGACATGCCAGCGGCCAGCACGACCGCCGAGAAGGCAGGCGGCGCGTTCGTACTGTCGTTCATGTCGTTCATGTCGTTTCCCGCTGCCGCGCGATCGCCAGGTACTTGCCCGGCTCGCGCTCGAATTCTGCCTTGCAGCCGTCGCAGCAGAAATACAGGCGCTGCCCGCCATAGTCGACAGCATACTTCGCCGAAGCGATATCGATCTCCATCCCGCAGACCGGGTTCACGTAGCGCGCCGGCATCGGCTCGACCGATGCCATCGACTCGCACGGACGCACCACGGGCAGATTGTCGGCCGTCCCCGCACCCGACACCTCGGCCGCCCGCTCCTGCTCCAGCAGGCGGCGCAGCATCACCAGCCCCGCGACCGCGCCCAGCGCGATCTCCTGGGGGGTCCGCGCATGGATACAGGGCCCGGCCGGCGCATGCAGCGCCGCCAGCCGTTCCGGGGCGATGCCGCGCGCGCGCATGGCCTCGCGCAGCTTGTCCGCCTTGCGCTGGCTGGCTACCAGCAGGACCGCCGCGGCAGGGCTGCGCATGGCGGCTTCCAGGGCATCCTCGTCCCCGTCGCCCTGAGTGGCCACCAGGACCAGCTGCGGACCCAGCAATGCAAAGGCCGCATCGTCGAAGCCTTCGATGACACGCGGCAAGCCAAGCGCGGCGAGCGGCACGGTTACCTTCGCCGCGGCGGCAACGCTCAGCCCCATGCGCTGCGCGAGCACGCAGGCCTCCAGCGCGGTGGGCGTCGCGCCAAGCACCAGCACCACGGGCGGCGGCAGCGTCGGCTGGATGAACAGTTCGATGGTGCCGTTGCTCGCGCACGGCATGGCGTGGTTTTCCACATCAGCCTCCGGCGCCGCGGGCGTGTTGCTGATGCGAAGCAGCTTGGGCTGCCCCGAACGGATCGCCTCCAGCGCGGCCTGGATCACGATGGCGCGGGAACAGCCGCCGCCAATCCAGCCGTGCAACGTGCCATCGGCTTCCACCAGCGCTTGCGCGCCTACCCAGGCCGAGGTCGGCGGCTGCGCCCGTATCACAGTGGTGACGGCGAACGGCAGCGAGGCTTCGATCAGCCGTTGCTCTAGTTGCAGGAGAGTATCGTCGTTCATTGCTTCATTGCAGAATGGACAGCACTTGTGGCAGCACTTGCTGAAGACTTGCGAGATCGCGCGCGCCGGCCAGCAGGTCGATATACGGCAGCGCAGCCAACATGCCGGCGCTGGCCAGCGTAAAGCCGGGCTGGCCCACGAGCGGATTGAGCCAGACCACGGTGCGGCAACGCCGCCGGATCCTGTGCAGCGACTGCCGCAGCAACGCCGGCGCGCCGGCATCGTAGCCGTCGCTGACGATGACGACGGCGGTGCGCGAGTGCAGCAGCGCCGCGGCATGCTGCCGGTTGAATTCATCCAGGCTTTCGCCGATGCGCGTGCCGCCCGCCCACCCCGCCGACAGGAGCGCCAGCCGCTCCTGCGAGCGCCAGGGATCCGGATCGCGCAGCGCCTGCGCGATGCCCACCAGCCGCGTATGGAAGATGAAGCAATGCACGTCGGAAACGCGTGCGCTCAACACCCGTGCGAGCCGGAGAAAGAAGAAGCTGTACAGGCTCATCGAGCGGCTCACATCCAGCAGCAGCACGATGCGGGGACGCCGCCGCTGCGGGCGCCGCCAGGCCAGGTCCAGCGGCAGGCCGCCGCGCGACACGCTGCGCCGGATCGTCGACGGCATGTCGATCACGCGGCCGGAAACGGCGCGGCGTTCGCGGCGTGTCTGTATGCCGCGCAGCCGCTGCGCGAAGCGCCGCATCGCCTCGTCGATGGCGAACAGTGCATCGGGCTGGTTGAGATGGCGAAAGTCCGCATGGGCGAGCGATGCCTCGTCCGAGACGCCGCGCGCGGCCGCGCCGCCCATACCGGTCATGTCGTTGCCATATCCACCGGGTGCCAGCGGCGTGCCTTCGCTGTCGTCGGGCCGGCCGCCGTCGCGCTGCCGCGCCATGCGGCCAGCGCCGCCCGCATGGGCCTGCACCAGCGCGCGGCGGTTCGGCCTGAGGAAGTAGGCGTCGAACAGTTCATCGAAGCGGCGCCATTCCTCGGCGCGCGAGCACAACAGCGCGCGCAGGCCCCAGCGCAGCAGCTGGCTATCCATCTGCCCCATGCGCTGCGCCACCTCCATCGCGGCGGCCATCTCGCTGCTGGTGATGCCAAAGCCGTTGGCGCGCAGCCATCCCGCGAACCCGGCGTAGCGGGATTCGAGCATGGCACCGAGGCTTTGCGGAGGCGCCCGTTCGTCGGCGCAAGGGATGGCGGTCAGCATGCTGCAGCCAGTTTTTCCACGACCGGACGGGTCAGCCCGGCCTGGTCCGCGCGCGTCTTGACGAGGGCGGACAGGGAATCCATGATCCGCTCGGCGCCGCCGGCGTCGAGCGCGCTGATGCCCAGCCGAAGCAGGGCCGACACCCAGTCGAGCGTCTCGGCAAGGCCGGGTCGCTTCTGCATATCCATCTGCCGCACGGCCTGCACGAACTCGACGACCTGGCGCGCGAGCTTCTCCGGCACTTCCGGCACCTGCATGCGCACGATCAGCAGTTCCTTGTCGAAGCTCGGATAGTCCACGTACTGGTACAGGCAGCGGCGGCGCAACGCGTCGGAGATCTCCCGTGTGCCGTTCGAGGTCAGGATCACGAAGGGACGCTCCGCCGCGCGGATCACGCCGAGCTCCGGGATCGACATCTGGAAGTCCGACAGCAGCTCCAGCAAGTACGCTTCAAACGCTTCGTCCGTGCGGTCTATCTCGTCAATCAGCAGCACCGGCGCCGGCGTCGTGGTGATCGCCTCCAGCAACGGCCGCTTCAACAAGTAGCGCTCGGAGAAGATGTCCTGCTCCTTTTCCGGGACCGGGCGTTCGTCCTGCTCCAGCAGCTTGATCGCCAGCAACTGGTGCTGGTAATTCCACTCGTAGAGCGCCGAATGCGCATCCAGCCCCTCATAGCACTGCAACCGGATCAGGCGCGTGTCCAGCAAGCGCGCGAGCGCCTTCGCGACCTCGGTCTTGCCGACGCCCGCCTCGCCCTCCAGCAGCAGGGGACGGCGCATCTCCATGGTCAGCAGCAGGGTCGCCGCGAAGCTGCGCTCGGCGATATAGCCATGCCGCTCCAGGCGCTGCTGCAGCGATACCACGTCGTTCATGCGGCCGGTGGTCATGGCGGGCTCGGGCATCCGGTCAGGTGGCCTTGCGGGAAAAGATCCCGCGCACCCAGTCGCGCAGCATGGCCCAGGCAAGCGCCAGGCCGTTCAACCCGGCTTGCGGCGCGGCCGCCTCCGGCACGGGGGTATCGGCGGCATCCGCAGCCGGCCGTGCCCGCGGCGCCTCCACAAGCGCCGCGAAATTGGCGCCGAATTGCTTGAGGATCTGGTCCCCCGCCGCGTTCATCATCCGGCCGCCAAACGCGGCCGCCTTCCCGCTCATCGTCACCTCGCTCCTGCCGGCCAGCTCGCAAGCCGCGCCTGCCGCCCGCACGGTCGCGAGCAGGTCCATCGACGCGGCGGAAGAGCCCGTCGAATCCGCGCCCTTGCCGGCCAGATGCAGGCTTCGCGCGGCCGGATCGAGGCCAAGCACTTCGATATCGCCCTTGAACGACATCGTGGCGGGGCCGAGCCGCACGACAATCGTCCCCTTGTAGTGCGTGGCATCCACGCGCTCGGTGATCGTCGCACCCGGCATGCACGCGGCCACGGCCTCGATATCCCGCAGGGATTGCCACGCGGCATCGACCGTGGATGCCAGCGGAAACACCTTTTCGAGTACGACTTTCATCAGACTGTCCTCGAGTTCGTGAGCCGCCACCCGGCCACCGGACGCGGCGCGATGGCGGGCTCCTGGCGTCAGCGCTCCGCCAGCCCGAGCGCGCGGCTTTGCTGCCAGACGCGATAGGCGCTGTGGGGCATGTTCATATGCGTGACACCCAGGTGCGCGAAGGCATCGACCACCGCCGAGGTGAAGCACGGGATCGAGCCGACGTGCGGCGATTCGGCCACGCCCTTCGCGCCAATAGGGTGATGCGGCGACGGCGTGACAGTGAAATCGGTATCCCAGTGCGGCGTTTCGATCGCGGTCGGGATGAAGTAGTCCATCAGCGTGGCGCCCAGCAGGTTGCCGGCTTCGTCGTAGGGCATCTCCTGCCCCATCGCCACCGCGAAGCCCTCCGTCAGCCCGCCGTGGATCTGCCCTTCGATGATCATCGGGTTGATGCGCGTGCCGCAGTCATCCAGCGCGTAGAAGCGGCGCACCCGCGTCTCGCCCGAGTAGCGGTTGATATCGAGCACGCAAACGTAGGCGCCGAACGGGAAGGTGAAGTTGGGCGGATCGTAGTAGTCCACCGCTTCCAGCCCCATTTCCATGCCTTCCGGCACGTTGTTGTAGGCGGCCCACGCGACCTCCTTCAAGGTCTTGAACTGTCCGGGCGAACCCTTCAGGGCAAAGCGGTCCAGGTCGAACTCAACATCGTCGGGGCTGACCTCGAACAGGTGCGCGGCGATCAGCCGGGCCTTCTCGCGGATCTTGCGCGCCGCCCGCGCCACTGCCGCGCCGGCAACCGGCGTGGAGCGCGAGCCGTAGGTGCCAAGGCCGTATGGCGCGGTGGACGTATCGCCCTCCTCCACCTGGATCGCCGATGCCGGGATGCCGGCCTCCGAGGCAATGATCTGCGCGTATGTCGTCTGGTGGCCCTGCCCCTGCGTGATCGTGCCCATCCGGGCGATGGCCGAGCCGTCGGGATGCACGCGGATCTCGCACGAATCGAACATGCCGATGCCGAGGATGTCGCACGACTTCGACGGCCCCGCGCCGACAATCTCGGTAAAGGTGCTGACACCGATGCCCATCAGCCACTCGGCCTGCTTGTCAGCCCGCCGCGCCGCCTGCTCGGCGCGCAGCGCGGGATAGCCGACGGCGTCCAGTACCTTGCGCAACGCGGTTTCGTAATCGCCGGAATCGTACTCAAGCCCCAGCGGCGTGAGATACGGGAACTGCTCCTTGCGTATGAAATTGCGCAGCCGCAATTCGGTCTTGTCGATGCCGAGCTTCAGGGCCAGCACGTCGAGCATGCGCTCGATCAGGTAGACCGCCTCGGTTACGCGGAACGAGCAGCGATAGGCCACGCCGCCAGGAAACTTGTTGGTGTAGACGCCATCGACCGAGACGAAGGCGTTGGGGATCGCGTAGGAACCGGTGCACACATGGAACATGCCCGCCGGCCACTTGGTGGGGTCGGCGCACGCATCGAAGGCGCCGTGATCCGCGATGACATGCACGCGCAGTGCCTTGATGCGCCCGTCGCTGTCCGCGGCGAGTTCGCCCTTCATGTGATAGTCGCGAGCAAACGCGGTGGTGCTGAGATTCTCCGCGCGCGATTCGATCCACTTGACCGGCCGCCCGAGCACGATCGATGCCACGATGGAAACGACATAGCCGGGATACACGCCAACCTTGTTGCCGAACCCGCCGCCGATATCCGGCGAGATGATGCGGATCTTCGACTCCGGGATGGCGGACAGCAGTCCGACCACCGTACGCACCACATGCGGCGCCTGCGAGGTGATGTAGACCGTGAGGTCCCCGCGCGCCTTGTCGTAGGACGCCACGCAGCCGCACGTCTCCAGCGGGCACGGATGCACGCGGGGATATAGCATGTCCTGCATCACGGTGACTTCGGCGGTGTCGAACACGCGGTCGGTCTTGTCCTTGTCGCCGATAGTCCACGTAAAGATGTGATTGGGATGCCTGCGCGCGCCATGCGCGCCCACCTGCTTGTCGCGGATGTCCTCGCGGATCACCGGTGCGTCCGGCGCCAGGGCTTGCAGCGGATCGACCAGCGCGGGCAGTTCCTCATATTCCACTTCCACCAGTTCCGCGGCATCGGCCGCGACATAGCGGTCGTCGGCCACGACGAACGCCACCTCCTGGTTCTGGAAACAGACCTTCTCGTCGGCCAGCACCGCCTGCACGTCGCCGGCCAGGGTCGGCATCCAGTGCAGCTTGAGCGGCTTCAGGTCGTCGGCGGTCAGCACCGCGTGCACGCCGGGATGCGCGAGCGCGCGCGACTTGTCGATCTTCTTCACGCGCGCATGCGCGTACGGGCTGCGCACCATCACACCGAACAGCATGCCCGGCATCTTGATGTCATCGACATAGGTGCCCTTGCCCTGCAGGAAGCGCGGATCCTCGCGGCGCTTGCGCGAGCAGCCCATGCCTTCCAGCGCGGCCACGCGCTCGGATTCGGCATTCATATTTCCCATCATGCTTCTCCGTTGCGTCGATGTTGGATGACTGCGGGATCACTGCGTCTCGCCCATCAGCGGATGCGAGGTCTGGACCGCCTCGCCGCGCAGCTTGCGCGCGGCGTACTGCACGGCTTTCACGATGTTCTGGTAGCCCGTGCAGCGGCAGAGGTTGCCGGCCATCCAGTAGCGGATCTCCTCCTCGCTCGGGTCGGGGATCTCCTGCAGCAGCCGGTGCGCGCGGATCAGCATGCCGGGCGTGCAGAAGCCGCATTGCAGCGCGTGCTCCTGCATGAAGGCCTCCTGCAGCGCGTGCAGCTCGCCGCCTTGCGCCATGCCTTCCACAGTCAGCAGGTCCGCGCCTTCCGCCTGCACCGTCAGCACCGTGCAGGCCTTGACCGACATGCCGTTCATATCGACCGTGCAGGCGCCGCAATGCGAAGTCTCGCAGCCGATGTGCGGGCCGGTATGCAGGCACCGCTCCCGCAACGTGTGGATCAGCAGCTCGCGCGGCTCGACCACCACGTCCGTCTCCTTGCCGTTCAGCCTGAACGACACCATCGTCTTCTTGCTCATGTCGTGCCTCCGGAACCTGCTAATCGGCTTACCGTACCGGCAATTCAGTGCGCGGCGCGCGAACAGGCGACGCGCAGCGCGCGCTGCGTCATCTCGCCCGCCATCGCCGTCTTGTATTCGACGTCGCCGCGCAGGTCCTCGGCCGGGTCGCAGATGGCCATCGCCAGCCGTGCGGCCTCCGCAATGGCGGCATCGTCGAGCGGCTTGCCGCGCAGGTATTGCTCTGCGTCGCTGGCCCTGAGGGCGGTCGGCGCGACATTGGTCAGCGCGATGCGCACGTCCTCCACGGTCTCGCCGCGCATGCGCAGCATCACCGCCGTGGCGGCGGTGGCGAAGTCGCCGGATTTGCGCTTGAGCTTGGCGTAGCAATGGCCGCTGCCCGTGGCTGGCACCGGGATGCGGATTTCGGTCAAGATCTCGCCCGCTTCGAGCAGCGTCATGTAGGTGCCGAGAAAGAAGCCGTCGGCCGGCACCACGCGTTCGGCAAGCTTGCCCGCGAGCACGAACGAGGCGTCCAGCGCGATCATCAGCGCCGGATGATCGTTGCCCGGATCGCCGTGCGAGATGTCGCCGCCGAGCGTGCCCCGGTAGCGCACCTGCGGGTCCGAGATCTGCCGCGCGCCCTCGACCAGCAGAGGGCATTTTTCCTGCAACAAGGCCGACCAGATCAGCTCGTTCTCGGTCGTCATGGCACCGATGCGGATCTCGCTGCCGTCCTCGCGAATGCCCTTGAGTTCCACCAGTTTGCCCAGGTCGATCAGGTGGCCGGGCTCGGCGAAGCGCAGCTTCATCATGGGCAGCAGGCTGTGGCCGCCGGCAAGGAGCTTGGCGTCGTCGCCGTACTCACCGAGCAAGGCAAACGCCTCCGGCAACGTCTTCGGCACGTGATATTCGAACGGACGAGGTATCACATCGGTCTCCTTGTCATGCGCCAGTTCCCGTCCAGGCCAGCGATGCCCCGGCGCGCAGTGTTTCTTGCAGCATTTCAGAATGCAGCGCAGCAAAGCAATTTGATTTCCCGAACGGCCGTTTTGCCTGCGCCAGGCGTCGGAAACTTGCACGAAATGCAGGTTGCACATACAACAGAAATGCACAACAGAAATGCCGGGCCAGGCGCGCGAGGGGCCCCATGAATGACCAGGAGATGTGAATGGACCGCCATGCGCCCTTCACCGTGACGACGCCCGATGCGCGTCGCCAGGAGACGTTCCAGCACAAGCTGGAGCAGTTCAATCCGGGCATCGTCTGGCTCGATGCGCAGGGGCATGTCACCGCGTTCAACGATGTTGCGCTGCAAATCCTGGGCCCCGCCAGCGAGCAGTCGCTGGGTGTCAGCCAGGACAAGCTGATCGGGATCGATGTGTTGCAGTTACACCCGGAGAAAAGCCGGGAGAAGCTGCGCTTCCTGCTTCAGGCGGAGGACGCCAGCGGATGCCCGGTGAAGTCGCCTCCGCCGCTCGCCATGATGATCAACATCCCCGACCGGATCCTGCTGATCAAGGTGTCCAAGATGACGGCCTCGGGCGGTATCTGCGGCACCTGCATGATTTTCTACGACGTGACGGATATCACGACGGAACCGGATGAACAGCGCGCGGGCGGCAACGTGCCGTCGCCGCGGCGGCTATTCAAGATTCCCGTGTACCGCAAGAACCGCGTGATCCTGGTGGACTTGAAGGACATCGTGCGGTTCCAGGGCGATGGCCACTACACGACGATCGTGACCAAGGACGAGCGCTTCCTGTCCAATCTCTCGCTGACGGATCTTGAGCACCGCCTGGATGACAGCGTCTACTTGCGCGTACACCGCAGCCATATCGTCAGCCTTCCGCACGCGATCGAAGTGATCCGGTCGGAAGAGCATATCCAGCTGGTGATGGACGATGCGGAACACACGCTGGTGCCGGTGAGCCGGTCGAAGGCGACGCAACTGAAGGAGTGGCTCGGCGTGACGTAGTGGCCAGGCCGGCGTGACGGCGAGGCGGCGGCCCTGACCGCCGCCTCGCAGGCTTACAGCGCCGGGAACTGCTGGCGCAGCACGTTCTTCTGCACCTTACCCATGGTGTTACGCGGCAGTTCATCGACCAGGTGCACGCGCTTCGGCACCTTGAAGTTGGCGATGCGGCCCTTGAGCGAGCCGATCAGGATGGACTCGTCGAGCTCGGCGCCGGGCTTGCCGACCACCACCGCGACCACCGCTTCACCGAAGTCGGCATGGGGCACGCCGATCACGGCGCTTTCCGCCACGCCCGGCATCTCGTCGATAAAGCTCTCAATCTCCTTCGGATAGACGTTGTAGCCGCCGGAGATGATCAGGTCCTTGCTGCGGCCGACGATGGTCAGGTAGTCGTCCGGCACCTTGCGCTCGCCGGCCTGGCTGACGATGGCGCCACCAAAGCGGCCCACGTCGCCGGTCTTGAACCAGCCGTCCTCGGTGAACTCTTCCTGCGTCTTTTCCGGCATACGCCAGTAGCCATGGAACACGTTGGGTCCGCGCACCTCCACGTTGCCGATCTCGCCGGCCGCGCAAGCCTTGCCGTCGCCATCCACCACGCGCACGGAAACGCCCGGCAGCGCCTTGCCGACGGTGCCGCCGATGCGCTCGCCGGCATCCGCCTCATACGGGTTGGAGACCAGCATCACGGTCTCGCTCATGCCGTAGCGCTCCAGGATGGTGTGCCCGGTACGCTCGCGGAAGGCGTCGAAGGTCTCCATCAGCAGCGGCGCCGAGCCGGACACGAACAGCCGCATGCGGCGGCAGGTATCGTCGTCGAAGCGCGGCTCCTGCAGCATGCGCACGTAATAGGTGGGCACGCCCATCATCACGGTGGAGCGCGGCAGGAATTTCAGCACCTGGGCCATGTCGAGCCTGGGCGCCCAGATCATCTTGGCGCCGGCCAGCAGCGCGCCGTGCGAAGCCACGAACAGGCCGTGCACGTGGAAGATCGGCAGCATGTGCAGCAGCACGTCGTCGCTGCGCCAGCCCCAGTATTCGTGCAGCGTCTTCGCATTGGAAGCGAGGTTGCCGTGGCTCAGCATGGCGCCCTTGCTGCGCCCGGTGGTGCCCGACGTGTACAGGATGGCGGCAAGATCGCCGGCGCCGCGCGCCACGGTGGCGAAGCTGTCCGGCTGCGCGGCGGCGCGGGACAGCAGCGAGCCCGAGCGGTCGTCGTCCAGCGTGAACACATACTGCGTGCCGTGGCGGAACGCCACTTTGGAAACCCAGCCGAAGTTAGCGCTGCTGCACACCACCGCCGCCGGCTCCGCGTTGCCGACGAAATAATCGATCTCGGCTTCCTGGTAGGCGGTATTGAGCGGCAGGTAGACGTAGCCGGCGCGCAGCGTGGCCAGGTACAGGAACAGCGCCTCGGGCGACTTCTCCACCTGCACCGCCACGCGCGCGCCCTCGGGCAACTTGAGCGCGGTCAGCAGGTTGGCCATCCTGGCGGTGGCGCGGTCGAGGTCGTCCCAGCTGTAGTAGAGGCCGTCGTGGGTCTCGATGCAGCAGGCACTGCGATCCGCCGGAAAGCGGGATTCAAATAGGGCGAACAGGTTGGCGTTCATGTTGCGGAAGATAAAAAACGGAATCGGCAATAGCATGGGCATCCCGATCAATAGCCGGCAATGATAGGCCCGTTGCTAGTGCCCGGTAAAGCGCGGCGGCCGGCGCGCCAGGAATGCGGCCACGCCCTCGGCATGGTCGCTGCTGCCGCCATAGCGGAAGTGCGCCTCCAGCTCCGCCGCGCTCAGCGGCTCGGGGGCCGGCGCGAGACGCCGGATGCTCTCCTTGTTGATACGTGCAGCCAACGGGGCACCCGCGGCGATGCGTTTCACCGTGGCGGCCACTTCCTCGCCGAGCGCCGTGGCCGGCACCACACGCGTCAGCAGCCCCTTGTCCCGCGCCTCGGCGGCGTCGAATACGCGCCCCTCCAGCAGGATCTCCAGCGTCACCGCGCGGCCTGCCAGGGCCAGCAGCCCCGTCAGTTCGCCGGGGGCCATGGGAAAGCCGAGGCGGTTGATCGGCACGCCGAAGCGGCTGTCGCCGGCGGCGATGCGCAGGTCGCAATGGCAGGCGATCTCCAGCCCGCCGCCCACGCACACCCCCTCGATCATCGCCACCGTGGGATGGAGGCAGCCGGCGATGGCGGCCAGTGCCGGCGCAATCACCTCCACGTGATAACGGCGCAGCGCGGCGGCGTCGCCCCGCTCCTCGGGAAACTCGGCGATGTCGGCGCCGGCGGCAAAGTTGCCATCGGCGCCGCGTATCACCACGCAGCGCAGCGAGGGATCGGCCGACAACTGCGCAAAGCCTTCCGCCAGCGCGCGCCACATGGCCACCGAGATCGCATTGAGCTTGCCCGCGTGCGACAGCGTGACGGTGGCTACGCCACCGTCACGCGCGAACTCCACCGTGCCGCTCATGCCCGCGCTCCACGCGCACCAGGATGCATTGGTCGATTCCTCATCAGTCGATCTTGGCGCCGGATTGCTGCACCACCTGCGCCCAGCGCTTGATCTCGGCGCGCTGGAACTGGGCAAACTGCTCTTGCGTGTAAGCCGGCGTATCGGAGCCGTTGGCCAGCCAGATCTGCTTCATCTCCGGCGTGTTCAGTGCCTTTTCCACTTCGGTGTAGAGCTTGTCGACGATGTCCTTGGGCGTGCCCTTGGGCACCCACATCGCGTACCAGGTGGAGACATCGTAGTTGGGCACGCCGGCTTCGGCGGCGGTCGGCACATTGGGGAAGGCGGCCGAACGCTTGGTCGATGCCACCGCCAGCGCCTTGATGCGCCCGGCGCGGATATGCTGGGCCGAGGAGCCGAGCCCGTCGAACACCATATCGACCTGGCCCGCGATCAGGTCCGACAGCGCCGGGCCCGCCCCCTTGTAGGGAATATGCGTGATGAAGGTCTTGGTCTGCAGTTTGAACAGTTCGCCCGCCAGGTGGTGGGAGGAGCCGTTGCCGGCCGATCCGTAGTTCAGCTTGCCGGGGTTCTTATTGGCATAGGCAATCAGTTCGCCCAGCGTGTTGGCCGGCACCTTGGTCGGGTTCACCACGATGACCTGCGGCGGCTGTGCGATCACCGTGACCGGGATGAAATCCTTCTCGATGTCGTAGTCGAGCTTCTTGTAGAAAGACGGCGCAATGGCATGATGGGCACCGCCGATAAACACGGTATAGCCATCCGGCGCGGCCTTGGATGCAATGCTGGCGCCCACCGTACCGCCGGCGCCGCCGCGATTGTCGATCACGAACTGTTTGCCGAGCTGCTTGGAGAGCTGGGCGGTAAGGGGACGGGCGAAGGCATCGGTGCCACCGCCGGCGGGGAACGGCACGATCACGGTGATCGGCTTGGACGGCCAGGTGTCGGCCTGCGCCGCGGGAGCAACCGCGCCGAGACCCGCGCCGAGCGCGCAAGCCAGCCCTGCCAGTTGAAACTGACGACGATTCATGAACCTATCTCCTCTCTCTTATGCTGCGGAAAGTCAAATAAAGGACTGCTGGTTGGCCCGTGAAAATGGCCCTGCTTACGACCTGGCGAGGGTCACAACAGCTTGCCCACCGCGCGACTGACCCGCGGGTTGCCGTTGCCGAGGCGAACCAGATTGTCATCCAGCGCCTCGGTCGCGTAAAGGTAGTTCACCATCATGCCGCACGACTGCGCGCGCCCCTTGCGCGACAGGTCGGCGGCCCAGTTCAGGCGCTCCACGCAGGCGCCATTGCCCAGGTGGAAGCGCGCCACAGGGTCGGCCGGCAGCGCCTGCTGGCGCTCGCGCACCAGGTAATGCGCCGCCAGCGCCAGCGCTGTGTCGCGCACCAGTGCGTCCTCGGAATCCGCCGGCAGCGCCGCCAGCCAGCCAGCACCGTCGGCGGGCGGGGTGCCGTGGCGCTCGCTCCAGCGCGCCAGGCGCTTGTCTCCCAGCACCTTGGCCACCGACTCGCCGTCGCGCTTGCGCAGCCAGTCGGCAAAGCCGGGAATGGGGGACAGCGTGGCGAACTGCTTGAGCTTGGGAAACTCGCGCTGCAATTCCTCGATCACGCGCTTGAGCAGGAAATTGCCAAAGCTCACGCCGCGCAAGCCCGCCTGCGTATTGGAGATGGAATAGAAGATGGCCCACTTCACGCGGCGCAGGTCTTCCAGCGGCGCGGCCTCGTCCAGCAGCGCGTGGACGTTTGCCGCCATCTCGGGCACGAAGGCCACCTCGACAAAGATCAGCGGCTCGCGCGGCATGCGCGGATGGAAGAAGGCATAGCAGCGCCGGTCCGAATCGAGCCGGTTGCGCAAATCCGCCCAGGAGGCGATCTCGTGCACGGCTTCGTAGCGGATCAGCTTCTCCAGCAACGAGGCCGGCGAGTCCCAGGTGATCGGCTGCAATTCGAGCAGGCCGACGTCGAACCAGTTGGAGAACAGCGCTTCGAGATCGTCATCGAGCGGGCGCAGGCCCGGCACGCGCTTATGCCAGCGCAGCATGTCCGCGCGCAAGCCGATCAGGAAATGCAAGCCGCACACGCTGGAGCCCTGCTGGCCGTGCAAGGCGGCCAGGCGCTTGAAGAAACGGATGCGCGCGTTCGACATGGCTTGCGGCAGGCCGGAGGCCGGATTGCCTGCCTTGCCGGCCTTACCGTCCTCGCCCGCTTCCGTGCTGCCATTGGCCGCGACTTCCGCCAGTACGGCGAGCATGGCCTGGCGCGCATCGTCCCCCGCCGCCTCGTACTCGGCGCGCCAGGTCTGCGCGGCGGTGTTGGCGGCGCCGTCGGTCAGGCGCGCGTCAAAGCACAGGCGCAGTTGCTCGCACTGCCTGCGCAGCACGCGGGCCGGCAAGGTCACGGGCCTGGCGTCCGCCTTGGCATCGATGCCGGAATCGGGCCTGGCGTTGCCATCGCGCTCGCCCTTGCGGCCCCACCAGCGGCCGAAGCGCGACAGCAGGGTTTCGCCCGAGGGCTCGGGGCCGCTGAGGGGAGCACTGACGGGAGCACTGGCTTTCCGTTCGCTGTTGCTGAGGGTATCCATGGGGTACCTGCTATCGATGGATGGATGAACCGGCGCCCGCGGCGGTAGCCGCGGGCGCCTGCAACTCTGCCGCGTCCAGCGCCCTGAGCGCGGCGCGCTGGCGCAGCAAGTGTGTCTTCATCAGGGTTTCGGCGCCCTCCGGATCGTGCGCCTTGAGCGCGGAGAACACCGACAGATGTTCGGCGCAGGATTCGCCGATGCGGCCCGGCAGCTTCAGGCTCTTGTGGCGCGACAACCGCAGCACCTTGCGCAAATCGCTGATCAGCCCCGACAGCCAGCGATTGCCGGCGAGTTGCTGGATCGCTTCGTGGATCTGGTAATTGGTTTCGTAATAGGCGTCGATATTGCCGCCCTGGGCATATCGCGCCAGATCGGCATGCAGGCTCTCCAGGGCATCCAGGTCCGCAGCGGTGGCGTTACGCGCGGCCTCATAGGCGCAGCGCCCTTCCAGCAGCGCCATCAGCGGGAAGATCTCGTCGAGGTCGTGCTCGGACAGCGCATTGACGAAGCAGCCACGGCGTGGCTCCAGCCGCACCAGGCCTTCAGCGGCGAGGACCTTGAGCGCCTCGCGCATGGGAGTGCGCGAGATTCCCATCGATTCGGCCACGCTGGCTTCGTCGATCCAGGCACCGGGCATCAGCGCGTGCTCGTCGATCATGGTGCGCAGGCGCTCCGCCACCTCGAGGTACAGGGCCTGCTGGATGATGCGCATGGTGCCTCCGGATGGAAGAATGCAATGGCATCGGGATGGCTTCGGATGTGTCTTGCCAGGCCCAATAATTCATAATTATGAATAACGATGACGCAATGACAAGACAATTCGATGCTGCGCAGCCGCATGCGCAGCGTGCGCCACTAATGTGACAAGGCGCGTTTTGGTTGCTGAAACAGGCTGCGGAAGCACTTCGCCAGCGCCCCTAGCCACCTTCCGGGCCACGCTCCGCGCCGGTCGCGCGGCGCCCCCAGCGCAGGCTGTTCAGGCGCCGCACCAGCCAGCGCTCGCCCTGGCACTCGCTGACGCGGCGCAGCACGCGCGCGTAGTCGAGCACCAGGCCGGGTGTCCATGTCATCGATTCGGCACGGGCACGCAGCACCGCGAGCAGCCAGAGATTGGGATCGGTCACAAGCAGGAAGAAGCGATACCAGGGCTTCTGGCGGCCCACCACGCCCTCCAGCGCCGCATCCAGCGCCAGCGCCACGGTGGACGAGCAGTTGCGGCTGGTGAGGTTGTAGGTGGCATCCTGCCGGTAGGCCTCCCAGAACGCCTGCAGCGCGGCGGGGTTGAAATGGCGGAACACCACCAGCTGGTCCGGCGCACACCAAGCCGCCACCTCTTCCGGATGAGATGGCAGGAAGCGCCCCGGCACATCATTGCCCGCATCGGCGCGCAGGATGGTCTGGAACTCGCCGGGCGAGCGATCGATCTCCGCCGCCGGGTACAGGCTGATATACAGGTCCGGCAGCAGCTCCATCGCAGCGTGTCCGGTCGAGATGCGGCCCCGCCCATCCACGGCCGCGATATAGCGGTCGACCACCAGCCGGCGCTGCGGATCGCTGGCCGATCCCGTTGGCGTCCACACGTAGACGTTCAGCTCGCGCCCGGTGTCCGGCGGCGGCGTGACGGCAAACGTGGGCAAGGTGTCGCGCCAGTGCCAGTTCTGCGCCGAGAAGAACGGCATCGACGTGACCGACGCCCCTGCCGGCAACTGCCGAAACTCGCGCGCCAGGCGCAACAGGATCCAGCCCGAGACCAGCAGCGCCAGCCCCACCACGAACGGGAAGGTCAGCCGGTGCGGCACCGGCCAGTCGGTCCAGATCAGCGCGGCAACCACCAGCTCGGCCACGCCCATCGCCAGGCTCCCGCCCCAGGCACGGAAGCGGATCACCAGCGCCGCGGCAATGCGCAGCAGGCCATCCACGAGAAACGCCGCGCCGAACAGCACGGTGCTGGCGATATTGTTGTCCCAGGGAATGTCGATCGCGAGAAAGCCGAGCACCAGCATGGCCACCGCGTGCAGGGCGATGGCGCCGCCGTAGCGGCCGGGCTGGCGCGCGATCTCGATCAGTGCGACCAGCCCTTCGATCAGGAAGATCACGCCGAAGACGTCGATCAGGTCGAACAGGTACCAGTCAGTAATGCCCAGCACCGATGCTGCCCCGGCCAGCAGGCAAGCCGCGCCAAGCGCCATCAGCGCCTTCCAGCGCGCGCGGAACGCTTGCGCGCCGATCAGCAGGATGATCAGCCTTACCATGGTCGTCGGCTCCAGCGGCGGTCGGTGCCGACGATTGTAGTGCAGCGCGCGCCGCCCGGACTAGCCGGCCTGCCGCAGAATCCTGCGCGCGCGCTCCAGCACCGGCCGGTCCACCATCTTGCCGTCGACCGTGACCGCGGCGCCCTGCGCACCGGCGGCGGCGGCCACGATGCGCTGCGCCCAAGCCCGCTCCCGTTCCGACGGCGCCAGTCCGGCGTGCACCTGCGCCACCTGCTGCGGATGGATCAGCAGCTTGGCGCCAAACCCGAAGCGCCGCGCGCGCGTGGTCTGCCGGGCCAGCTCCACGGCATTGCCGATGGCCGTGCAAACCCCGTCCACCGGCGCCGGCAATCCCGCCGCGCGCGAATGCATCACCAGCCTGCCGCGGAAGTAATCCAGCGGCTCGTCCTCGTCCGCCACGTCCAGGTCGAACATCAGGTCGATGCTGCCCAACAGCAGCCGCACCACGCCGGCCGCGCGGCTGACCGCGCGCAGGTCGGCAAAGCCCGCCGCGGTTTCCATCAGCGGATAACAATTGGCGTGCGGCAAGGCGAGCGCCAGCGCGTCCAGGGCGGCGGCATCGGCCTTGGGTAATACCAGGTCGCGCGCTCGCCGGGCGCGGCACCAGTCCAGGTCGCCCGCGTGAAATTCGCTGTCGGCGGCATTCACGCGCACCAGCAGCGACACGCCGGCGGCAGCCGCCCGGGCCTGCCACTGTGGCCAGGATCCGGCCAGGCCCTCGCGCGCCGACGCTTTGGCGTCGGGCGCCACCGCGTCTTCGAAATCGACAATGACCGCATCCGCCCCCGAGCCAATCGCGCGCCCGATGCGCTCGGGGCGCGTTGCAGGCACGAACAGGTAGCTGCGGGCGGGCGCCCTGATGGCAGTCGCGTCGCTCATACCGCGCCCGCGCCGTGCAGCGCCGCCACCTGGGCGGGCGTCAGGCCAAGTTCGGCCAGCACCGCGTCGGTATGTTCGCCCACCGCCGGCACCGGGTCCATGCGCGCCTCTTGCACGCCGGGCGGCAGCAGCGCGGGCACGGGACCGGCGGGCGTGTCGACCTGGCGCCAGCGCCCGCGCGCGGCCAGCTGCGGATGCGCCCAGACATCGGCCATGGTGTTCACGCGCGCATTGGCGATGCCGGCTGCTTCGAGCCGCGCCGTGACCTGCTCGGCGCTGAGCGCGGCAAACGCCTCCACGATGCGCGCGCGCAGCGCGGCGCGGTTGGCGCTGCGCAGGGTATTGTCGGCGTAGTCGGGATGCGTGGCGAGCGCCGGGTCTTCCAGCACGCGCTCGCAGAAGGTGTTCCACTCGCGTTCGTTCTGCAGGCCCAGCATCACGGTCTTGCCGTCGCCGGTGGGGAACGGGCCATAGGGATAGATGGTGGCATGGGCGGCGCCGGCGCGCGGGGGCGGCTCGGCACCGTCGAAGGCGTAGTAGAGCGGGAAACCCATCCACTCCACGGTGGACTCCAGCATCGAGATATCGATGCGCTTGCCGCGCCCGGTCTGGCCGCGCTCGATCAGCGCCGCCAGGATATTGCTGTAGGCATACATGCCGGCGGCGATGTCGGCCACCGAGGCGCCGGCCTTGACGCCCTCCCCGGGCGTGCCCGTGACCGAGACAAAGCCCGATTCGCTCTGCACCAGCAGGTCATAGGCCTTCTTGTCGCGGTAGGGACCGTCGGCGCCATAGCCGGAGATATCGCAAACGATCAGGCGCGGAAAGCGCGCGCTCAGCGCCTCGTAATCAAGCCCCAGACGCGCCGCCGCACCCGGCGCCAGGTTCTGCACCAGCACATCGGCGCGCGCCAGCAGCGCCTCCAGCACCGGTGCCGCCTGCGCGTGCTTGACGTCCATCGTCACGCTTTCCTTCGAGCGGTTGGTCCACACGAAGTGCGAGGACAAGCCGCGCACCCGGCTATCGTAGGCGCGCGCGAAGTCGCCCACGCCGGGGCGCTCGATCTTGATCACGCGCGCGCCGAGGTCGGCCAGCTGGCGGGTGCAGAACGGCGCGGCAATCGCCTGCTCCAGGGAAACAACGGTGATGCCTTGCAGCGGTTGGGACATGGCTGGACTCGTTGATGCTTGGGTACGTGGGGGTGGAGGCCGGCGGCGCAAAGGCGCGAACCCGGCCGGCCAGCCCACAATCTAGCGCCTGGCGGCGCCCGCTGGGAAATAGGGAATGCCTAGTCGCCCATAAGTAGAATAAATACCTTACACGGGAAACGCCAAACCAAGGACACCCAATGGATATCCGCTCCATGCGCTACTTCGTGGCCATCGTCGACCACGGCAGCCTGACCCGCGCCGCTGAAGCGGTGTGCGTGGCGCAGCCAGCGCTGAGCCAGCAACTCGCCGCGCTGGAGGCCGAATACGGCGTGCCGCTGGTGCACCGCGGCCCCAAGGGCGTGAAGCCGACCGAGGCGGGCAAGACCCTGTACCGGCATGCGCGCACCATCCTCAAACAGGTGGAAAGTGCCGGCGCCGACGTGCGCGCGGCGGGCGCCGAGGTCTCCGGCGCGGTGGCCATCGGCTTGCCCACCACCGCCGCCGCGGCCTTTGGCATGCCGCTGATCCGGGCGGTGCGGGCGCGCTACCCGCAGGTACGCCTGCAGCTGTTTGAGAGCATGAGCGGCTACATCTCGGAGCTGCTCAACAACAACCGGCTCGATTTCGCCATCCTGTTCCGCGACACGGCTTCGCGCGCGGTGGAACCCGAAATGCTGGCCAGCGAGTCGCTGTACCTGATCGGCAACCCGCCCGATGCGCCGGCCGCCGCCGGCCGCCGCCGTGCCCGCCGCGACACCATCGCGCTCAGGCAACTGGCGGGCGTGCCGCTGGTCCTGCCGAGCGGCTCGCAGGGCCTGCGCGAAGTGCTGGAGCGCAGCTTCGCGCAAGCTGGCGCGGCACTCAATGTGGTAGCCGACCTGGACTCCCTGCCCTTCCTGCTGGGCGCCGCGCGCGAAGGGCTGGCCTGCACCATCCTGCCGGCCTCGGCGGTAGACCCGAGCGATGCCGCCATGCCCACGCGCCTGATCCTGCCCGAGTTGCGCCGCACGCTGTCGCTGTGCTGGCCCCGCGCGCTGCCGCGCACGCGCGCGGCGGAAGCGGTGGCCGAGATCCTGCGGGAGATCGTCGACGCGCGCATCGCCCAGGGCGGCTCGCTCAAGCCCGCGCCGGGCGCCGCCCAGCCCGGCGCAGCGGAATAAATAAATCTTATGGCGGTAGTCGGCGATTGAATTTCCCCGGCGCAAACCCCTCGTGTAGAGTCGCTGCCAGCGACAGGCAAGGCGTAGCCATCGGCAGGGAAAGACTGCTACGCCGCCATCCCAACATCGAGGAGACACCATGCAACGCACCCGCCATGTCCTGACCGGCATCGCCGCAGCGATTTCGCTGTTCGCCGGCGCTGCCGCGCACGCCGAGACTTATCCCGCCAAGCCTATCCAGATGATCGTGCCGCAGGCGCCGGGCGGCACCAACGACATCGTCGCGCGCCTGGTCGCGGCCGACCTGTCGCAACGCCTCGGCCAGCAGGTGGTGGTGGAAAACCGCCCCGGCGCCGGCGGCAATATCGGCACGCAGACGGCAGCGCGCTCGGCGCCCGACGGCTACACCCTGCTGATGACCATCAGCAGCACCCAGGCCATCAACCCCTCGCTTTACCGCCAGGTGCCGTTCGATCCGGTGCGCGATTTCGAGCCGATCTCGCCGGTGGCGAGCGTGCCCAATGTGCTGGTGGCCAACCCCGCCTTCCCCGCCAGGACGCTGCCCGAACTGATCAGCATGGCCAAGGCCAAGCCGGATTTCTACCGCTATGCCTCCGCCGGCAACGGCACGCTCAACCACCTGCTGGGCGAAATGCTCAATAGCATGGCCGGCATCAAGCTGGAGCACGTCCCCTACAAGGGCGTGGCGCCCGCGCTCAACGATGTGCTTGGCAACCAGGTGCCGCTGGCCTTCGCCAGCCTGCCCTCGGTGCTGGCGCATATCAAGGCCGGCAAGGTGCGCGCGCTCGGCGTCAGCTCCGCCAAGCGCTCGCCGTTCGCGCCCGACATTCCGGCCATCGGCGAGACCGTGCCCGGCTACAGCGGCGACCTGTGGGTCGGCCTGTTTGCAGTCAAGGGCACGCCGAAGGAAGTCACGCAGAAGCTCGCGCAGACCATGCAGGCCGCGCTCGCCGACAAGACGCTGCGCGACAAGCTGGCGGCGCAAGGCGCCGAAGTCCTCACCGGCACGCCGCAGCAGTTCGGCGCCATGCTCAAGGCCGATCTCGACAAATGGTCGGTGATCGTGAAAAAGTCCGGGGCGCAGGTGGATTGACGAGGCTGCAGCCCGGCTGATCAGCCAGGCTGGCGATTCAACTATCGCGCTGAGAACATCACCCACAGGTCCGTCGGCATCATCGTAAAGCCGAAGGCCTCCCCGACCGGGCCCGACTCGGGCGCTCGGCGGATGTCAAAGTTCTGGCAGACCATCGATATCGCCGCCTTGGCCTCCAGCAGCGCGAGATTGCGTCCGGGGCACAAGCGTGGTCCCGAGCCGAACGGCACGAAGCCGCTGTGATGCTGGGCCGCCGGGGTGGCGCCCTGCAGCCAGCGCTCCGGCCGGAACTCGCGGGCTGCGGGAAAGTTGCGCTCCTGCAGTGCATTCGGCCGGTTCACCAACACCAGCAGCGTCCCGCGCGGCACCCGGACGCCGCCCACTTCCACGTCTTCATTCGGTTCCAGGAAGAAGAGCGGCGCGACCGGCTTGAGCCGCAGCGACTCGTACGCGACCGCCTCCACGTACACGAGCCTGGCGGCATCCCGCATGTCCTGCAGGACGTCCGCCTGCCCCAGCACTGTCCCCACCTCCTCCCGCATCCTGCGCTGCACCTCCGGGTGGCAGCACATGAAATACATCATCCAGGCAACGGTATTGGCGGTCGTATCCTCGCCCGCTACCAGGATCGTGAAGATATTCGAGAACAGTTCCTCATCGTCCAGCGGCGCCTGACCCATCTGCTGGGCCACCAGCATCGCCTCCAGGAAATTGGCCGGATGCGCGGCAAGCTCCGGCGCCCGCGCCAGCCGCTCGCGGGCCGCGGCGATGAACTCGCCGATGATCTGGTGGATTGCCGCGAGGGCGCGGTCGAACGAGCGATCCGCCGGCAGCCTGACATAGTGCCAGTACGGGAATGGCGCATTGACGCGCCGGTTCACCATCGGCAGGATCTGTTCGAGATGCTGCTGGATGACCTCGCCCTCGCGCTCCAGCGTGTTGATGTCATAGCCGAAAGCCAGGGCGGTCGTCACATCTACCGTGTAGCGCATCAGGTCGTGCTGCACATCCACCCGCCGCCGCTGCGCGGCCGCCTTATGCCAGTGCCGCTCCAGCCTGCGCGTGACGCTGGCCAGCATCGGAAAGAAGGCACGCAGCCGGTGCGCGTCCAGTGCCTGCGCCACCGGCCGGCGCTGCCTGCGCCATACCTCGCCCTCGGCGGAGAACACGCCGAGCGCGCCCATCTCCAGCGCCACCGCCTCCAGCGCGCCGATACGGCGATAGGTCGCAGGCCGGTCGCGGAGGATCTTGTCGATCAATGCCCCATCGGCGATCACCAGGGCTGGCCGGTTCGCCATGCGCACGCAGAACAGGGGGCCGAATTCCTCGCACCATTGCTCGAAGACCAGATGCATCCGCTGCTGCTGCCATTGCAACTGCAGCGCGCTGCCCAGCCAGGGCAGGCCTTTCGGACCGGGAAGCTCCGAGAGCGAGCGCAGGCCAGGGCCCGGCGCTGTGGATGGCGGCGCCGGATCCGGCAGCGCCTGCAGGCGCTGCCACGCAAGGATCTCGTCGCGGTCCGCCATGACCGCGCCGTCCTCGATGACGGCGGCAAACCGCTTCAGGCAGACTTCGGGCCGCTCGACAACGCTGCCGGAGCCGCAGTCGAAGCGCCATCCGTGGCCGCGGCAAGTGAGCACGCCATGCTCGATGGCGCCTTCGGCCAGTAGCGTGCCCTGGTGCGGGCAATGCCCCTGGTAGACCAACGCGCCGCCGCCGTGCCCGATCACGACGAGATCCACGCCGTCGACCCTGGCAGGCAACGCAACGTCGTCGCGCAACTCCGACGCGGCCGCGAGGCGCACCCGCTTCGAGGAAGGCTCGGGTCCAGCCGCCTCACGCGCCATTTCCATCGCTTTCTCCCCTGGCCGGAGTTCAAGCCAGACGGCATGCGCCGTTGAAGCCGCCACTGGCCGGCTTGCGACGGCAATGGCGCACATCGGCCTGGCAGCCTCTGTGGCAAACGGCCCGCCTGAAAACAAGCATATACACCGCCGGCGCTCCTGCCCAAGCGCGTTGACGCGCTTGCGGGGGTCACCGTGCCGATGCCGCGCGGGCATCACATTCGCGTCATCGGCTCTCAGATGCGGCCTCGGCCCGCTTCATACTGCTGACAAAGGTAGATCGCTCGGGTGGTTTCCCCTCTCCCGCCTGCGGGAGGGGCTGGGGGAGAGGGCGGGTGCTCGTTACGCCGCCATGTTGGAAACAACCATTGGCTTCGCTTCAAGTGACTCCTAGCTAAGCCACCCCTACCCAGGAACC
>JYOD01000079.1 GCA_000955785.1 Burkholderiaceae bacterium 16 | reverse complement strand
TCTGGGGCGACCTGGCCCGCGTCCGGGTATGGTCGATGTTTTCCACGGCCAGATAGAGCTCGTATTCGTGATGCTCAGGGTTGCCGCAGTACTCGGTGCCGCGGTCGGTCAGCACGCGCGACAGCGGGATGCCATAGCTGTCAAAGAACGGCACAACGCGGTCGTTGAGCAGGTCGGCGGCTGGCAACGGGGTCTTGCGATCGTAGAGCTTGGCAAAGGCCACCTTAGAGTAGGTGTCGACGAAGGTCTGCTGGTAGACGCGGCCCACGCCCTTGAGGGTGCCGACATAGAAGGTGTCCTGGGCGCCGCAATAGCCGGGGCACTCGGATTCGAATTCCCCGTGGGTTTCCTTTTCCAGCTTGGCGCGCTCCAGCGCGGCCAGTTGCGACTCGGTCAGGACCAGCCCTTCCTGCGCGGATTTGGCTTCCAGCGCCTTCAGGCGCTTGTTCATGGTCTCCAGGTCGTGACGCAGCCAGATGCTGCGCACGCCCTGCGGCGACACGTGCAGGGCATGGCGTTTGAGGACCTCGTTGGCAATGCGGATCTGGCCATAGGCGGGCAATTCGAGCGCCAGGGCTACCACGGCGGTTTCGACCTCGGGATCGACGCGATTCTTGAGCAGTGGCCGGCGTCGCGAAATCTCCTGCAACGCGGCTTCGCCGCCTCGCTCGTACAACTCCTTGAAGCGGTAGAAGCTATCGCGCGAATAGCCCATGACGCGGCAGGCCTGGCTCACGTTGCCCAGTTGCCGGGCCAGTTCCAGTATGCCGACCTTGGCACGGATGACTTTCTGTTCCTGAGTCATGGCGGACTCCTTGTGGATTCCGCCGCACACTGGCACTCCGGGCTACGCCCTTCGCACCGATGTGCGGCGGCATGGATAACCAACCACCGTCAGATTTAGTCTAGGCTATTACAGTTAATGGCAGGGCCTGGTCAGTCTTCGGACCGTTGCTCTGCATGCTGTTAACAGAAACTGATAGCTCGGCGACAACCCCGCCAGGTAAACGGTCAGCTACCCCCCATTTGTGCCTTAGAAATGTCGTTTGCCCGGCAGAAGCTTCGCATTCGCATTGAAGGCGACGTCCTATGAAGAATGATTGAGTTTCACAGCTACTCTTGGGATAGGCGCCGAACTGCTTCACCCTGGGTCTCCGTGTCACACTGTTCTGCATGGCTTTCGTCGCCGCGCCGCCGCATCTTCATCCGCCGTCTCGCTTACCAGCGTTGTCTGTATAGGACCAGGCTTTATACGTTCTAGCAGCACAGACGGGCACATCGCGAGCCCCATCGCGTGTTTCGCTGGCAGGTGGTTGGAGGGCTTGGCTAAGACGTCACGGGATTGCGAATGATGGCGATGAACGTGCCATTGGATGTCTGCGGTGACTGGTTGCTATATCAACCATGGAACTCATTCTCCGCTACCTCGACGCCCACGACCTAGCCTCGCCTACTAGGCTTCACCCCCACCACCATCCTCCGTCGCGCGCGGCTCTGCCCCTGGACCTTGCCACCAAGGGCTTATTTGGGACCAAATTTCCCACTCCGTTGGCGAAGGGTCGAGGTCTCAGTAGTGGTTTGTGGACCAGGATGAATTAAGTCCCTGGCCTTCTGCGGCAGCATCGGATTGTCCGCAATCGCCCACAGGCAACATGAGTGTCTAGCAGTAGGTTCAAGATTGCGTTCCGCCGATGAACAACCGCACAATTTCCTCATCGTGAGCGTCAATGGTGTCCGGCACGTCAAACTTGCCTTTGGCAATACCGATACGCTGGCCTACCGGCACCGCATCTATTGGAACGAGCTTTGCCGCAGGGTGGCCATTGCGGGCAATGATGATTTCGCGCTCCTGCCCCTGTTCGATGGCTTTTACCAACCGGGACAGAGAAGACTTGGCTTGCCCCATATTGACGGCTTGCATCGCGCTCTCCAGAAATAGCACGTCCCACCCATTCTCGCGCGACACGACATGCGTGAACTCGCACTGCCGGAAGCCGTTCCGCACACAGCGTCCGCCTCAAATTCAACAATGCGCTTCGCAGTGCCCCCCACGTGGCTACGAAGCCAAGTCATTGTGGGGAGTGGCGGTAGGCCTCAGTGCCGCCTATTCGACTACTTACGCTGGGAGGGTCTCGGGTATCTGTATCTGTTAGTGGTAGTTGTCCATCGAACGCGCCCGACTCTGACGGATGAGCCGGTGGTCTAAGCAGCACTTCTGGGCAGCGTTTCCTCTAGTAGTATAGGGCCGAGGTTTAGACGGCTACCGGGGGCACGCGCGGGCGTTGCTTTACGGAGAATGCAAACATTCTCCATCTCCACGAGCACTCTTCCGGTCGCGCTGCCCGAATATCTCGACGCCCACGACCTAGCCTCGCTACTAGGCGTCACCCCCGCCACCATCCTCCGCCGCGCGGGACCTGGAGTGTTTCAGATGAGCGACGAACGCAGTAAGGATATGGACTCCCACGGTCATCATGCGGACGGTGGGCAATCTTCGGGTAAGGAGCATGCGCATTGTTCTCTTCATCAGCACGGGAATTCCAGTGCTTCCGCGCCTGAAGACCACGTAGGGCATGAGCACAACCATGGCCACGCCGCCCCCGGTGCTGTGACGCAACTGAAAGACCCGGTCTGCGGTATGTCGGTCACAGCGGATTCGCATTTCCATAGCGAGCACGATGGGGTCTGCTACTTCTTTTGCAGTGAATCGTGTCAGAAGAAGTTCCAGGCCGAGCCTCTGAAATACATCGCTCCCGCAGTGGACGCCTCGGACGCCCTCGCCACAGAAGGGGCTATCTATACCTGCCCGATGCATCCGGAGATTCGGCAAGACCACCCGGGAAACTGTCCAAAGTGCGGCATGACACTGGAGCTGGTAATCTCCGGTCTGGCGGACATCGCTGCCGCAGCGGACGCCTCGGTTGCCTCCACCCCAGAAGGTACTACCTATACCTGCCCGATGCACCCGGAGATTCGGCAAGACCACCCGGGGAACTGTCCGAAGTGCGGCATGACGCTGGAGCCGATAATCCCCGGTCTGGACGAGGAGGAAAATCCGGAACTCGTAGACTTCAGTCATCGCTTCTGGTGGACGCTACCGCTGACGGTCGTGGTGTTCGTTCTGGCGATGTTCGGGCATCGGCTTCACTTGATGGAGGTGTCTACTCAGAGTTGGGTGGAATTGGTTCTCGCCACTCCCGTTGTCCTCTGGGCGGGCCTGCCCTTCTTTCAGCGCTGCATACAGTCATTTCTCAATCGCAGTCCGAACATGTGGACGCTGATTGGGCTTGGTACTGGCGCCGCGTATCTCTACAGCGTGATTGCAACAGTTGCTCCTGGAGTCTTTCCCGAGGCCTTTGCGGCCCACGGTCGAATCGGTGTGTATTTCGAGGCCGCCGCCGTCATCATTTCGCTGACGCTGGTTGGCCAGTTGTTGGAGCTGAAGGCACGGTCACAAACGTCGGCTGCTATCAAGTCGCTGCTCGGCCTGGCGCCAAAGACAGCACGACGCATCAATGTGGATGAAACCGAGGAAGACGTGCCGCTGACACATGTCCATGTTGGGGACACGCTTCGCGTACGACCAGGCGAGAAGGTACCGGTGGACGGAGTTATTATTGAAGGCGCGAGCTCGCTGGATGAATCGATGATTACCGGGGAGCCGATTCCTGTTACCAAGCGGGTGGGCGACCATGTCATCGGCGCGACGATGAACACGTCCGGCAGCCTGGTCATCAAATCCGAGAAAGTCGGCTCTCAGACAGTGCTGTCGCAAATCATCCAGATGGTCGCACAGGCACAACGCTCCAAGGCGCCGATGCAGAGGATGGCCGATAAGGTGGCTGGGGTGTTCGTTCTCGCGGTGGTCGGTATCGCAGTGATTACATTCTTAGCCTGGGGTTTCTTCGGCCCAGAGCCGAGCTGGGTGTATGGCCTCATCAACGCTGTTGCTGTTCTCATCATTGCCTGTCCGTGTGCGCTCGGACTAGCTACGCCGATGTCCATCATGGTGGCAAGTGGCAAGGGTGCGTCGAACGGTATTCTGTTCCGTGATGCGGCGGCCATTGAAAATCTACGAAAGGTGGACACGCTGATTGTCGACAAAACCGGCACCCTGACTGAAGGCCGCCCAACGTTCGAGCGCGCGATAGGCATGAACGGTTTCACGGAAGTGGAGGTACTGCGGCTCGCCGCGAGCCTGGACCAGGGCAGCGAGCATCCCCTTGCTGCCACAATCGTGGCGGCAGCCCGCCAGCGGAACCTGGTGCTAGAGAGGGCAGAGAACTTCGAGTCTGGAACGGGCATCGGGGTGCGCGGGTCAGTTGGCGGCCGGAAGCTTGCGCTTGGTAACACTGCCTTGATGCAAGCCGAAGGTATTGGTACCGAGTCGCTAGCCGGCGATGGTGACAACCTACGCGCGCAGGGCGCCAGTGTCATGTATCTCGCCGTCGATGGAAAGCTTGCAGGGATTCTCGCGGTGTCAGACCCTGTGAAGCCCACTACGCCCGAGGCGCTCGCCAGATTGAGAGAGGTGGGCATTCGGGTGGTGATGGCCACTGGGGACGGCGTGGTGACGGCCAAGTCGGTGGCCGCGAAGCTGGGTATTGATGAATTCCACGGCGAGGTGAACCCTGCCGACAAGCTGGCGCTGGTCTCGAAGTTCCAGGCGGAAGGCAGAGTTGTTGCGATGGCTGGCGACGGCATCAACGACGCACCCGCGCTCGCGAAGGCCGACGTGGGCATTGCCATGGGTACGGGTACCGATGTCGCGATGAACAGTGCGCAAGTGACACTTGTCAAAGGAGACCTGCGTGGCATTGCACGTGCGCGGGAGTTGTCCGCTGCAACAATCTGGAACATGAAGCAGAACCTCGGATTCGCTTTTGTCTACAACGCCTTGGGCGTGCCGCTGGCCGCAGGGGTGTTGTACGCTTCAACCGGCTGGTTGCTATCGCCCATGATTGCTGCGCTGGCGATGAGCCTCAGTTCTGCCTCGGTAGTCTCGAATGCATTGCGGCTGCGGAAGACGAAGATTTAATGCCTCGTGCACCAGTGCCGGTAGCCGGGACAACTGTTTTTCCACTCCGCGCGCGCTCAGGACAGATAGCAGCCCGCCAACTTCAACGATGCTGGTCTTCATCTTGCCCCTAGGCAGGCACTGCTATGTGTGGCTATCGGTTCATTTCGCAATGGCTCCGCTCAGCAGGTGTTCGTCCGCATAGGGAAACACAATCTGCCGACTTGGGCGAATCAACTCCTCATCCTTGTCCGCATAGTGAAGACGATGCAGCAAATCCTTGATGACATTGAGGCGCGCCAAGCGTTTATCGTCTGCACAGACGATGTTCCATGGTACGACAGCGCTGGTGCGAGAAAACATCTCGTTTCGAGCCGTGCTGTACTTATTCCAAAGCGCGACCGCCTGCTCGTCGATGGGGCTTATCTTCCACTGCTTTAGCGGGTCGCGCCGGCGGTCCTCAAGTCGCTTCTTCTGTTCCGGCTTGGTGATGTCCAGGTAGTATTTGATGAGGCGAATGCCGGAACGCACCAGCATGCCTTCGAACTCAAGGACGCTAGACATGAACTCCTCATGCTCCGCGTCAGTGCAAAAGCCCATCACGTGCTCGACACCTGCCCGGTTATACCAACTGCGATTAAAGAGCGTAAATTCTCCGGCGGCAGGCAGTTCCGCCGTAAAGCGTTGGAAATACCATGAGCCGCGGTCGCGGTCGGAAGGCTTCCCGAGAGCGACCACTCGGGTTTCGCGCGGGCTGAGATACTCAACGATGCGCTTAATCGTTCCGTCCTTCCCGGAGGCATCGCGCCCCTCAAAAATGACCAGTATCCTGTCGTTGCAGCAAAGGAAGTGCTTCTGCAGTTTCACTAGTTCAATCTGAAGTAAATGCAGTTCCTCTTCATATTCGTCATGCGAAACGGAACTGACTTCGGCCTCATAGCCACGACTACTTGCCTTCGTTTTCATTGTTCCGGTTCCGTAAGCCTGGCGTCTCGGCAGCCTCTACAGAGTGCTTCCCTGGTGTCAGCGGGGTAACTTTATCGGAAAGGAGCAAGTCCAGCGCAGCCCGGTCTACAACCTCTTGCTCCAGCAGTAGCTTCGCCAGTGCGTCTAGTTTGTTCCGACTTGCCAGGAGTGTTTGCTTCACTCGCCCGTTCGCATCGGCCAGAATCTGTCTGACCTCGGTATCAATCATCTGCGCCGTGCTTTCACTGTATTCTTTGCGCTCTCGCGGCATCATGCCAGCGCCCATGAACATGGGATTTCGCATTTCCTCGTAGGTTGCAAGTCCAAGCTGTTCACTCATCCCAAACTGGGTAATCATCTGGCGCGCCATGTCTGTGGCGCGCTGCAAATCGTTCTGCGCACCGGTCGACACATCCCCGAAAGCAATTTGCTCGGCAACACGCCCGCCGAGCAGCACGTCGAGCCGGTCAAGCAGTTCGCTCTGCTTCAGTAGATAGCGGTCCTCCGTCGGTGTTTGCTGCGTATAACCAAGCGCGGCCACGCCACGCGAAATGATGGAGACTTTCGAAACGCGGTCAGCGTGTGGCCGCGACTCCGCCACGATAGCATGACCCGCTTCGTGATAGGCGATGGTCTCTTTCTCCTGCGGATTCATCACGCGGTTCTTCTTTTCCAGGCCGCCTACGATGCGGTCCAGCGCCTCGTCAAAGTCCGGCATCTCCACCGCATCCTTACCTTTGCGAGCCGCCAGCAGCGCTGCCTCATTGACTAGGTTGGCGAGGTCGGCTCCGGCGAATCCAGGTGTGCGCGCCGCCAACTTTGTTAGCTCAACGGTGGGGGCGAGGACCACGTTTTTGACGTGTACCTTGAGAATCTGTTCGCGCCCTTTCAGGTCGGGACGGTCGAGTGCGACATGGCGGTCAAACCGCCCGGGACGCAACAGCGCAGGGTCCAAAATTTCAGGACGGTTGGTGGCCGCCATAATGATGACCCCCTTGTTGGTATCGAAACCGTCACTAACAGCTGGTTCAGCGTCTGTTCGCGCTCCTCGTTGCCGCCCATTGCGTTGAATGCTCGGGTTTTTCCCAACGCGTCGAGTTCGTCGATGAAGATAATGCAGGGCGCCTTGCTCTCGGCTTGGTTGAACAGGTCGCGCACCCGTGCAGCGCCCACGCCAACGAACATCTCAACGAAGTCGGAGCCGCTCAAGCTGAAGAAAGGCACACCAGCTTCCCCGGCAACGGCCTTCGCGAGAAGGGTTTTGCCGGTACCCGGCGCCCCCAGCAGCAACACACCCTTTGGAATCTTGCCGCCGAGGCGTCTGTAGCGCTCAGGGTCCTTCAGGAAGTTCACGATTTCGGAGAGCTCCTCCTTGGCCTCGTCAATGCCAGCGACATCGGCAAAGGTCACGCCAGTTTCTTTCTGCATATAGACCTTGGCCTTGCTCTTCCCAATTTCCAGCATCCCGCTGGCAGCCCCGCCCATACGCTTAATCATGAAACTCCAGATTGCAAAGAACAGGAGGGCTGGCACAATCCACGAGAGCAGGATACCAATCCACTTGCTGTCAGCTTCCCCGACGAAGCGCACCTTTGCCGCTTCGAGGTCTTGAACCAGATTGGGGTCATTTACCCGGAGCGTGGAAAACTGATGGTCGCCTTTCCCCTCGCGATGCATCTCGTCGACCTGCTGCTTGGGAAGTAGCTTGTCAATGCCGTCGGTGCTGAGCGTACCGGTAATGGCCGCCTCCCCAAACGCGATGTTCTTGAGCTTGCCAGCCTTGAGTAGGACCTTGAAATCGCTGTATGGCAGAGTTTCGATATGAGAGGTGCCTATGTAGCTCTGTATGGCAAGCATCATCAGGGCTGCCGCAAGTACGTACAAGAGGGAGAACTGTTGTTGACGCGGTTCCATTGGGGGCCTTTTATCTTCTTGGCAAACAGCAGAGTCCGACGTCCAAAACTGTGCGGGAGCCGGGATTCGGTCCAGAGTTGCTGCTGGGTCGGCTAAGGTGTGCCGTGGGCGCCCGCCTCAACTGGCATTGCGTGCGTGAGGGCTGTACCTTTGCCGTGGCAGTAGTTCGGGTATCTGGGTCAGTTGTCTCCTCGCAGCATATTTTGTAGCCACGCAAAGAATGCGCCGGCCGCGAAGAACCAGACCGCGAACACGATGGCCGGATAGCCGACGGTCCACCATGTAAGCGGCTGGAATGTCTGAATCCGTCGGAAATCCAGCCCGTGAAAGAGCACGTTCATGAAGTTCATGAATGCCTCGGGGAATGCCAGCCATGCGAGGGTACACAGCGCATAGAAGAAGACGACAGTGGCCGATAAGGTCACGCCTGTTTTGAGCGGCTTCATGCAAGCTCCAGATGACGGGCAGAGTGTCCGTGCTGCGAGTGAACTTAAGGTGGGCTGGTTCGCGGTGTGTCGCTTCCCCAGTGCGGAAGGAAGGGGGGTGCGCGTCGGCAATATTCCTCGTATTCCTGGCCGAACTGCGCAAGGGCTTCGCGCTCCTCTGCCTTGGCAAGTCGAACGTACATCCAGACCAGCACAGGGAACAGGAGAAGCGTGACGATTGTCGGCCACTGGAGCAGGAAGCCGAACATAATCAGGATGAACGCGACATACTGCGGGTGCCGGATGCGGGCATAGAGCCCCGTGCTGGCCAAGCGGTGTTGCTGCTGCGCCAGATACAGTACCCGCCACGCGGAGGAGAGCATGATGAAGCCGCCAAAAATCAGAATGTCGCTCATAAGATGGAACGGCCCAAGGTGCGGGTTGCCACGCCAACCGAAGAGCATTTCAGGAAGATGTCCCGCATCATGGGAAAGAAAGTCGATGCCAGGGTACTTCGCCGAGAGCCATGGCAAGAGGAAGTAAATGGTCAGGGGGAACCCATACATTTCGGTAAAGAGCGCCACAATGAAGGCCGAGAAGGCACCAAAGGAGCGCCAGTCACGCTCGGTTTTGGGCTTTGTGAAGCTGAACGCGAAGATGATGAAGATGGCGGAGTTGATAATCACCAGCGACCAGAGACCATAGCCGGGTTGCGTATCGTGTTGCATCATCGCTCTCCCTTGGTGTTCATATCTTTCGGCGTTTCATCTTTTCCATGGCCGTGACCGTGACCGTGCCCCCCGTGCATGAAGAGGTGCATTAGCGGACAGGCGGCCAGCAGGAGGAACGGCAAGAACTGAATGACGTGCGCCCGGTGTTCTGTCCACAGGAAGTAGGCAATCACCAGTAGAAAGCCAATCATGACGACCTTGGATCTCGAAACCGTTCGCCGTACATCCTCCGGCGGCTCATGATTGTCGTGGCCGTGGTTCATACTATCCTCCGATGGAATGGACACTATTGACGGTTTCGGCTAACCGCAGCCGTGGTGGCGATGGTGCTGGTGGGCGAATCGCGCAGGGTCTTGTTGAAATGCCGTGCGCGAACTTTCGGATTCGAAGAAGAAGGTCTTTCCTTCGAAATTCGCGGTGATAGCTTGGGCGACATCGACCTTGTTGCCGGTGACGGGGTCGCATGCAGCGTGGCCGTACTCCTGGATTTTGTGTGGGAGGCGTTGCTGCTCTCGCTGTTTCGGCGAGCCATGAACCGGCGCCATATCAGTAGCGCCAATGCCGCACCAATCAGGAGCCATACCGGATTCTGCGTAAGCCAGTTCATTTATGACCTCCTCTTCGGGGTCTATGGTGGCTTTGGCGTTCGCGCTCTACAACATCTCGTATGTCGCGTTCGCGCTGCCGTGAGAGGTGAGAACTTATCCAGACCAGCAGGACTGAGCAGGAAAGCCAATACCGTTTCTGGTCGACTTCCGCGCTGGCGACGGCATCACCGCAGGAAACCTCCATGCCACAAACAGGGTCGCGCATCAGTTGCCAACGCGCAGCTGTGCCTTGAGCCGCCGCCGCCGCCGGGGCCGTCTGCGCGTTGGCAACGCCATATTTGTTCCCATAAGGGGTAGCGGACCTGGTCGGCAACCCATCCTCTGCCTATGGCAATTAGCACCTGCAAGGCATGACTTGCATTTTGAGTATGAGCTTCCATCGGATTTCGCTCTTGACCTCAATCAAGGAGTGCGGCGGCTGCGATGATTGAGGGTCGCGGGTCGGGGGATGAAAGCGGAACGATGCGTGAAGGGAAAACAGATGCTGAAGTGCCGCAGCCGGCGCCTCCGGCACCGGGAGCGAGCCGACCCAGGCCGGTGGTTTCGGATTTAGAAGCTTGCCACCGCGCCGCTGGTCAGTTCCTTGACCAAGGCAGGAAGCTCCACCAGTTGCTGGCCGACGAGGTAACGGATTTGCTGTTGCCGGGCGGCCGAGAGCCCATCTGCCGCCGCCACATCGATTGCGACCAGTTGCGGCTGGTCGATTGGGCGACCAATCGATGACAGGAGCCGGACGATGACAACATCCACGCCATCCACGTTGGCCTCAATATGCGCTGCCAGCCGATGGGCTAGCACGTTGTAGAGCTTGCCGACATGCGAAGCCGGGTTCTTCCCCGCTGCGGCCTCCAACGACATTGGCCGATAGGGTGTAATCAAGCCATTGACCCGGTTTCCGCGACCAACTTCACCGTCATCACCGTGCTCGGCGCTCAGGCCCGTCACCGTCAGGTAGATTCCGCTTTCGTCGCGGGCACCGAGGTCGTCCAGGGTATTGATTTCAATTTCACACAACGGACGGATGTGCCTGGCAAGAAGCGACGTGATTTCATTCTTCAGCGTGAAGTATTCCTCAACGCCGTGCACATATCGGTCGACAAACGCGAGGGCAACGGTGAGCCGGTGATGCGCATCCAGTCGACTACCCATGACCTTGTAGTCGTGGCCTGCCGCCTTGACAGAGTCCCTGAATCCACTTGAGCCGAGGAGGTGCGCGACGGACAGCACCGAGCTTTCAAGGCTGGAATATGGCGCATAGCCGACGCCAAAGGACGTGTCATTGGACAGTGGGACGGAGGAGCCAGTCACCCGCCGGAGGTTCGGGGCCGAAGAGCGCAGAATGAGCTCGATGCGAATTTGATTGCCAATCTCGCCTAAGCTCGCTGTCAGGTATTCGCGGATAGCCTGTTCAACGACTGCTTCAGCCGTGGTCGAGGGCAGTTCGGTAACCGGGCCGGAGACTATCAAGCGCATTGGGCGCAGCAGGTCGCCGCCGCCAAATCTCGGTGCACTCATGCCGCCAATCAGCAGCGCCTTGTCGAGATTGAAATGCTGGACTGCTCCGTACGCTTCGAGGTACGCCCGGCATAGGGCGCGGGCGCCAGCCTCGACCGCCCCGTCGCAAATGCTGTCCGGATGACCAATACCCTTGTGCTCGCACATCTCAGTGCGCGCGTCCCACTGTGATGGTGCGTTCGAGACGGAGAGCGCAATATTCTCCGAGGTAAGCATGTCAAACCTCCTCCACGCGGCCACCCTGTAGTCATTCTATGCCTCGCCGCGAGGCGCCCAAGCATGTGGTTCGGCGGACCTGACCGTAATTGGCACGTTGTCTTGGAAACCCTACGTGTGAGCGAGTACCCCGTTGTTGAGCGAAATCAAGATACCTGTCATCCACGCAGCCTAGGATGAACGTGGAAACCCGGTTTGCGGCGGCGCGTGCTCCTCGCAGGGAGTTTTAGTGGATTATTAGACTCACGCGGCTTGTCAAGAAGGCCGCCAAAGTATGGAGGTGTCTCGTGCGCAGGATGTGGTCGGTGCTTGTTGTATTGCTCGCAGCGAGCCTCACGGGATGTGGCTATAACACCATCCAGTCGCAGGATGAGCAGGTTAAGGCGGGCTGGTCCGAAGTCGTGAACCAGTACCAGCGTCGCGCCGACCTGGTGCCAAATCTGGTGAATACCGTCAAAGGCTATGCAAGCCATGAACGGGAAGTCCTGACGCAGGTGACTGAAGCCCGTGCTCGAGTCGGCTCCATCCAGGCCACGCCAGCACTGCTCAACGACCCGCAGGCCTTCGCTCAGTTTCAGGCTGCCCAACAACAACTCTCCGGGTCCCTGTCCCGCCTTCTCGCCGTGTCAGAGAACTACCCGCGGCTGAAGGCGGATGCTGGTTTCCGCGACCTGCAGGCTCAGTTGGAGGGTGCCGAGAACCGGATTTCCATTGCGCGAAATCGGTATATTCAGGCCGTACAGGCCTACAACGTGACCGTGCGTGCGTTTCCTTCGAATCTGACGGCGATGGTGTTTAGCTATAAGGTAAAGCCAAATTTCAGTGTCGCCGATGAAGTGGGCATCGCCAAGCCACCGCAAGTTGGATTCGGTGGGGCGCCGGCCAGCGCCCCTGGGGGTGCCAAGTGAACCTGCTCTCGGCCGCACGAGGCCTGCTTCTAGCGCTGACAGCCTTTGTGTCTCTCGGCGCCATTGCCGAGGTTGCCGTTCCGTCATTGACTGCGCGAGTGACGGACCTGACCGGTACGCTCACGCGCGAGCAACTGGCTTCTCTGGACCAGACGCTGCAGGCCTTCGAAGCGAAGAAGGGAACGCAAGTTGCGATTCTCATTGTTCCCAGCACCCAACCGGAGACCATCGAGCAGTATTCGCTTCGTGTCGTCGAGCAATGGAAACTGGGACGCAAGCGCGTTGATGACGGCGCACTGCTCATTATTGCCAAGGATGACCGCACGCTTCGTATTGAGGTGGGCTATGGCCTCGAAGGCGTCCTGACTGACGCAGCGAGCAAGCGCATCATCAGTGAGGATATCGTACCTCGATTCAAGCAGCGCGACTTTTACGGCGGTGTGTCTGCAGGCATCGACCGCATGCTTGGGGTTATCGAAGGGGAGCCTCTGCCACCGCCGAAGGAGACGGCAGGGGATAGGGGTGACCCCGTCCGGCAACTGATGCCAATCCTTCTTGTGCTCACCCTGATTCTGGGCGGGCTGTTGCGTTCCATGCTCGGGCGGCTCCCGGGTGCAGTCGCGACGGGTGGCGCCGTTGGCGTGGTCGCGTGGATGCTTTCGGGTGCTATCTTCGCTGGCATCGTTGCGGGGGCAATCGCGCTGTTGTTCACGTTGCTGGGCGGTGCGCACATGGGCTTGATGGGTATCGGCGGCCGCTCGGGCGGTCGCTCGGGCTCTGAGGGATTCGGCGGCGGTGGCGGCGGCTTTGGCGGTGGTGGTGCCTCGGGCAAGTGGTGATGGAAGACGTCAAACGCATCGTGAAGCATCTGCTGATGACTCACTGGCAGGTCAGGCGGGCCTTCCCGCAGGAAACCCTGCGCGCAATCGAGCAAGCCGTTGCAGAATGCGAGTCGACACATATCGGACAGCTCTGTTTTGCGGTGGAAGGGGCGCTGAGCTTCACGAGCCTATTCAAGGGGCTCTTGGCGCGCGAGCGTGCCATCGAGGCCTTCTCTCAGTTGCGCGTCTGGGATACAGAACATAACAATGGGGTCCTGATTTACCTATTGCTGGCAGACCGCAGTGTTGAAATTGTTGCTGACCGTGGCATTCACGCGAAGGTCGAGCCCGGGGAGTGGGATGCAGTCTGCCGAGAGATGGAAGCTGCTTTCCGACGCGCTGAGTATCAACGTGGTGTTATCGCCGGCATTCAGGCCATCAGCCAGCATCTGGGCAGACATTTTCCCGCGCAGGCCAGCGGCAAGAACGAGCTGAGCGACAGGCCAGTGATTCTCTGAGTCGCAGGAATGCCGCCTCGGGCAGGCCAAGTTCTCATGCGAAAGGAGCGACGTTGACAGTCCTCGGAATTCCTCCCGACGCGGCTGGTTTGGGTGCAGCACTAACGATTGGGCTGCTAATCGGCTTGGAGCGCGGATGGCATGAACGCGAGCTCCCTGAAGGTGCGGAACGTGTCAATGACTTTGCGTCACCTGGCTTCATGAATTTACTGTGCCGGGCTGTGGTGTGTTTGGGGGAATGGCCTCCGATGGCGGCGGGTTGATCCAGACTGCTGTGGGCAGCCGCGGTGGTTCAGGGCGACGCCCTTTAAACCTTTTTGGGGACGCCCGGAATGCTGTGTCGAGTGCTGCCTGACGGGTGAGGTGCAACTCCTGGGCGAACCCGTAATGAACGCTGTGCGGCGTCATGAATCCGATACCGGAGTGCCGATGCACGGTGTTGTACCAGGCGAAGAAGGCCTGGCAGTGGGCGCGCGCATCCTCAATGCAGCCGAAGCGCGCGGGGAAGTCCGGACGGTACTTCATCGTCTTGAACTGCGACTCCGAGAAGGGATTATCGTCAGATACGTGAGGCCGGCTGTGGCTTTTCGTGATGTCCAGGTCGACCAGCAACGCGGCCACCGGTTTGGAGCGCATGCTGGCACCGCGATCGGCATGAAGTGTGAGCACGCCGGGGGCGATATCGTGGCGTGCCACGCTGTCGGCGATGAGCTGTTCAGCGAGCTCCGCGCTCTCGCGCCCGGCGATCAACCAGCCCACGACATGGCGGCTGAAGATGTCCAGGATGACGTAGAGGTGGAAGCACGTCCACCTGGCTGGTCCCTTGAGTTTGGTGATGTCCCACGACCACACTTGGTTAGGCGCGCGCGCCAGCAACTCTGGCCTGACGTAGGCCGGATGGACAAGCTGGATGCGTCGCTCGCGCGAGCCGCCATTGGCCGCCAGCAACCGGTACATGGTGCGCACCGAGCCCAGGTAGCGGCCCTCGTCGAGCAACGTGGCGTGTATCGCCGCCGGCGCGGTGTCGGCGAAGCGCTCGCTGTTAAGGGTGTCCAGCAGCACCTGGTTTTCCAGGGCGTCCAGAGCCAACGGTGGCCGGGGCCGGGCAGTGGACCGTGGCAGTGGGCCAATGAAGGCCATGCGACGCAGGTGGGCCCGCTGCCGGGCAGGCGTGCCGCGCGGCACGCCCAGCGCATGGCAGGCCGCGCTCGCGCCCAGGGCCGGAGTGAGCTCTTGCACAGCCGCCATTACGGCTTGTCGGTGTCGTCGTCGATCGGATTGCCCAGCAAGGCTGCAAGTTTTTTTTGGACGTCGATCACCAGCAGGGCCTTGTCGAGTCGGCTCCGGAGGTGATCGCGCTCGCGTGTGAGCTGCGTGATGTGCCGCGCCTCGGCCCGATTCTCGTCGAATTTGGGTCCTCGCTTTTGTGGGGCAAGGGCAGCCAGTCCGGCAGCCTCGCGCTGGCGCCGCCATGTGCTCAAGGACGACGAGTACACGCCTTCACGGCGCATCAGCGCGCCGATCTCTCCGGGCTTGGTGCAGCGGTCAGCCGCCTCCAGTATGCGGCGCTTATCGGCGTTGGAAAATTGCCTGCGCCGAGCGCGGGCAACGACCTCTGAATCGGTGCCGGACGCTGACGCTAGCGTCGCCGATCCGGGCGCCTCTTCAGTCGCCCTACGGGCTCCTTGCGTTGCGCCCGGATCGGACACATTCTTGACGGCAGCCATCGTTGCCTTGGATGAGTTGTTGACGATCATACCTACCTCGTTGCTCACTAATCTATCAGGGA
>JYOD01000078.1 GCA_000955785.1 Burkholderiaceae bacterium 16 | reverse complement strand
TTGCTCACTAATCTATCAGGGATAGGTGATGCACGTCATATTGGCACGGGGGGGTGGCCGCGTCGCTGGCCTGCGCACCTTTGCCTTGACGGGGCTTCTAGGCGGCGTTCTTGGCATTCTGTTGCCGCAATTTGGCGCATGGCCATTGGTCGGGGGATTGTTGGGTATCTCGATGCTGCTCGCAGTGTCGTACAGCCACATAGCCAAATCGTCCGGCAACCTGAGTGCGACGAGTGCTGTGGCGATGCTGTTGACGCTGGCGCTGGGCGCTCTTGCAGCGAGCGGAGCCATCGCGTTGTCGCTCGGGGCCGCCGTGCTGGCGGCTGTCCTCTTAGACATGAAGCCGACATTGCACGGCTGGCTACGGCTGATTGAGCATCGCGAGCTAACGGCAGCGCTGCAACTGCTAGTCCTTTCCGTGGTCATCCTGCCCAATCTGCCAAATGCCGGATTGGGCCCCTACGGCACATTGAATCCATATCAGCTATGGTGGGCGGTGATATTGATTGCCGGCCTTTCCATGGCCGGGCATGTGGCAATGCGCATCACGGGGTCGCGACGCGGCATTCTGTGGACCGGCCTGCTGGGCGGCCTTGCATCTTCGACAGCCGCAACGTTGACCTTGGCTCGCTATGCGAGGCTCCAACCGTCCTTGGAAGGTGCATGCGCCGCAGGAGCAGTGGGGGCATGCGGCGTGATGTTTTTTAGGATGACCGTCTTGCTGGGTGTAATCCAACCCACACTCATGATGACGCTTGGCAGTGCCCTAGTCGTAGCCGGCGCTGTCCTGCTAGGCGAGGGCTTACTGCTATGGCGGCGGTACTCCGGAGCCTCCTCCAGCGAATCGGAAATTGCTCCAATGGCGCCTTTCGACTTGGGTACAGCGCTTGGCTTTGGCGCATTTCTCGCTGTCATGGCAATCCTGGTGCCTGCTGCTAAGCAGTGGCTGGGCGCAGGTGGTATTTATGCTCTCTCGGCAGCTTCAGGCCTTGCCGATGTCGATGCAATCGTGATTTCCCTGGCGCGTATCCACGGCTCAGGAGGAATTGCGACGGCTACGGTGGTCACCGCCATGAGCCTGGCCGTCCTTGCCAACATGCTCACCAAGGCGTCGATTGCTTGGGTCACTGGCGGCCCCTTGGTAGGGCGAACAGTGTGCAAGGCCTATGCTATAGGCATGCTGGCTGGTGGTGCGACCCTGACAGCAATGATTCGTTTTCTCTAGAGCGGAGGTGCGCTCATCATGGATAAGACACCCCACCGATTCTCTGAGCTGTTTGCGCAGCTCGGATTGCCTGCAGATGAAGATGATATCCGTGAGTTTCTTGTCACGCACTCGCCCCTGCCAGTCGATGTCGTGCTTGCCGACGCACCCTTCTGGTCGCCGGTGCAGGCAACGTTGCTACGAGAGGAAATCCTAGAGGATGCGGATTGGGCCGAGGTTGTAGACCAACTCGATGCCGCACTAAGGTCAACTGACCGCAAGCATCAATTCTTAACGGAGTGTGTGCTGCGTTCAGCCGGAGGGCCACCTCAAATGCAGCCTATCCCCACTAATCCGCAAAACGATTTCCTGAACACAGCACGCAAAGAGCGGAAGCGTGTCGAAGTGTACCTAGTCAACGGAATCAAGCTGACCGGCTCAATCGAGTCGTTCGACCAGTACGTCGTGATGCTCAGCGGTCCCGGCGGCACGCAGATTGTCTACAAGCGAGCAATATCGACCATTCAGGTGCCGAGCGGCGTCCGTCAGCCAGGTTCAGGCGCTCGCCCCGAAGGGCGTACGAACTTCGGCGGTGAGTCGAAAGAAGGGGTTGTTGTCACGCGGAAGCGCCGTTTCACGGGGTCTGATGGCGGAAACGAGTAGCTCCTTTTTGCACTTTGCAGCCTGCGAAGGCGGGTGGGCTCACAGAACCCGCCCGCGCTCATCTAGGGCAAGAGGCGTGTTCCGCGTGGTAGCAGCCGTCATTTCTCATTTTGATTTGGCTGTGCCAACCTCTCTAGTTCGGCGCCGGCCTGCCTCCTTCTGTGCCCGCAACTCTTTGTTTTCACCCAGGATGAACCTGCTTTCCTGACTCAGTGTAATCAGACCGGCGTACGCCTCTTTCCGGTGAAAGGAGAGCGAGGATGGCGCGGTCTCGGTTACCTCTGCGATGTGTCCGGCTGACATGCCCACTGACCTGGCCTGCACCGCTTGCACCAATAGTCGTCGGTAGGCCTCCAACCTAGGGCGGAGGCAAGTGCAGCAAGTGCCGCAACGGCTTCCTTCATTTCCATATTTTCACAATAGTAGAATAGTTGGTAAATCGCAACAGCGAAGTGCCTCGAAAGGAGCCGCCAGGGTATTGAATCCCTTTGCCGCAAGACGGTCCCGGATATGCCATTAGAATCGGCGCAAACGCGCTCCGAGCATTCCACGAGCCTCCTTTGAGTGTGCGTGATGGCGCACAATTAAGGCGAGATTTCATTGTTATTGGTAGAGTCGGTGTGGCGCTGACGAAGTTTGCAGGGGCCTTTCTTGCGCGCCCAACTCTTTTTATCGCAGGGGCGCTTGCGGCCGCCGCGACCCTGGCGTGCATTACTGCCATCGCGCTTTACCAAATGCGCTTGGACGCGTTCGCACGAGCACGCGACGCAGCGGAGAATCTCTCTCTGATTCTGCAGCGTGATATCGAACGCAACATCGAGGTCTACGAACTGTCGATACAGGCCGTCATTGATGGCGTCAACGACCCGGCCACATTGCGACTGCCGTCACAGATTCGGCAGCGTGTCCTCTTCGACAGGTCAACCAACGCCCAGGATATGGGCTCACTCTTGGTCACGAACACGGCGGGCGAGGTCGTCATTGATTCTCGCTCGGTTCCGCCGAGAAAGCTCAACCTCAGTGACCGTGATTACTTCACGGTTCAACAGCAGTCGGCCGATGCCGGCCTCTTCATCAGCAAACCGTTCTCACCGCATCTAACGAAGATGGACACGTCGATTGGACTAAGCCAACGGCTGACGGATAGCCACGGCCAATTTGCCGGCATCGTTGTCGGGACACTTCGGCTGAACTACTTCCACCGCCTGTTTGATGGGATGACTCTTGGCGACCACGGCTCCATCACGTTGGTGCGACCCGACGGAACGGTTCTGATGCGACGTCCCTACAATCAGAGGGATATCGGTCAAAGCATTGCGGGCGTCTCGTCATTCAAGCCGCTGATTCAAGCTGAGCGAGGCTGTTACATTGGTACTGCGGCGCTGGATGGTGCCCAACGCCTGTACAGTTTCAGGCATATCGGTAAATACCCGCTAATAGTCGTCGTGGGGCTCGCCACCGATGATATCTACGCCGAGTGGAAACGGCGCGCTTGGGCCATCGGCAGCGTTGTGGCAGTGCTAGATTTTCTCATCGTCATGATGTCGATTATGTTCGCGAATCAGTTTCGCAAGCGGCTCGGGATGGAACAGCAACTCCATCTACTCGCCAATACCGATAGCCTGACGGGGGTGGGCACGCGCCGTCTTCTGGATTCAACCCTTGATGCTGAGTGGCGACGTGCGAGCAGGAATAAGCAGGGCCTCTCGGCGCTGATGGTAGATGCCGATAACTTCAAAAGCTTCAACGACCATTATGGGCACGCTACCGGAGACAGGGCGCTAAGAACCATCGCTCGCTGTATTGTTGAGAACATCAGTCGTCCAGGCGACTTCGTCGGGCGCTATGGTGGCGAAGAGTTTTGCGTGCTGCTCCCGAATACAAACCTGCGGGGTGCGGTTCAAGTAGCGGAGAAGATTCGTTCTGCGGTCCTTGCAACTGACCAAGCGAACTTCACCAGCCCAAGCGGAAGACTAAGCGTAAGCATTGGCGTCGCCGTTTTTGACGGCAATGCCATGCCCGGTGATACGCCAGACAGGCTCGTGCACCTTGCCGACCGGCGGCTTTATGAAGCAAAGGCGGCTGGTCGCAATACCGTAATGCCGCAGCAAGGGCACCGTCAGCCGGCGGTAGCCTGAGGATTGATTTCGGCGCTTTCCTGACATGCCGGATGCCAGCGCAGCCGCCGTTTCCGTTCCCAACCCGCTTTGCTGCGGCACGGGAATCGTCCCGTTGTCGACGGAGGATTGGTGGTTCACCCGGTACCTGTGAATCCAATGAGTGATGACGAACGCCTTGGCGTTCCGGCTGTTACCCACCAGCATAGCGCGCACACCCATCTTAGTCATCGTAGTCATCATGCCAGCGTCGCCATTCGCGTCTCCGTCACACTGGCCATTGCCATATACGCCGACGAGCGCGTCCTAGGCTTCGTTTGTATGATATAGGCCCGGCCTCGTAATGTCGTAACACCAAACGATGTATTCCGCAGGCAGACTGACAATGTCACCAATAATCATGCCGATGGCAGCGATTTCTGGGCCGGCGGGTAAACAGCAGACCCCAGTTTTGTCGCTACCAGTGAAGTCACGTGCGTACCGCCACGAGTATCCACAGTTTGACGAACGAACTGAGAGCTTATGCCACTCCCTGCACCGATTGATTGATGCGGAAGTCGAAATGCAGTTGTAGTGAGTTGCAATCTCCGAAATAATGTACGATGCTGGAATTACTACAGAAACGGAGAAAGACAATGGCGACATACAAACAACTGCTGGCGGATAAAGAAAAGATTGAGGCTCAGCTTGTCGAAGTGCGTGCAACGGAAGTCGCTGGCGTTATTGAACAGATTCAAGCCCTGATGGCACAGTACGAGTTGACGGCCGAAGACATCGCTCCAAAACGACGCCGTGGCCGTCCTGCGGCGGCTAAGGCTCCGGCAAAATCCAAGACATCCCTGCCGCCAAAATATCAAGACCCAAAGACAGGGGCGACTTGGACTGGACGTGGTCGGGCACCGGCGTGGTTGGGGAAGAATCGCGACAAGTTTCTGATTCCAGAGGCGTGAGCGGGAGCGCGGGCATCCGTAGGCTAAGTAGAGACTTCTTGGTCTACGCTGCTACCGCATTTTCCCCGCGCATTCCATTTGCTTGACGCAAATGTTAGCCTAGAAGCCCGAAACTTTGGGGTGTTACATCTATGTGTTTCCCTGCCGTATTCAGCTCGCAATATGACACGAGGAGATGCCGGAGATGATGAGAGGTGTGGAGATTCGAGCGGCAGGAGAGGCAGACTGGTCCGCTATAGTGGATGTTCTCGAGTGTTGCGGCTTGCCTAACGACGCCGTCGACCAGGGGTTGCGCTTCTTTCATATTGCCGTACTGGGCGAGCGGGTCGTGGGTTGTGCTTGTGCTGAGCAATACGGCGAGACAGTTGTCGTGCGGTCCGTCGGCGTGCTCCATGAGTACCGAGGTCATCAAATTGCAACCCATCTTGTCGGCAGCGTGCTGACGCGTGCTCGCTCAGATGGCTGTACTAAGGCGGTGCTCATCACTGCTGGGCGGCTCGGTCTCCGTAATCACTGCGATTTTTCGCTTGCCGAGCTTGTATCGATGCCAGAAGAAGTAAGGCTTTCCAGTTCCTTCGTGCGACGATTTGGCGGGTCGAGGACACTAAAAATCTCCACCGACTAGCATTTCGCAGGTCAGTGTCAATGTCTAGCCCGAAGTTCACCAGCCGCCTGG
>JYOD01000077.1 GCA_000955785.1 Burkholderiaceae bacterium 16 | reverse complement strand
CCTGCGGGACGGTAGCGGCGGGCGCAGCGCTCGCGTTGAGGGCTTCAGGAAGGTGTTCGCTCATGGTGTGTCTCCGGTCTAGGTATCAAAACGGAACTGCTTGTCCCGAAAAATTATTGTTGGCTGAAATGTAGGGTGCGGTTCGCCGAAGGTCAATAGGTAGTTACAATAAACGGGATGATTTGTACCTAAAATCGAAACTGCTCTATGATGACTCAAAGGCAGCACCGCGCATGCGCATGCGCGGTGCTGCCGTGACATGGCGCAGAGGAGACAGATGTGACGGATTTCGCGACGGACCTGGTGACGGATAGACCGACGGATAGAGCGACGGATTTAGCGGTGGGCAAGCCGGACAGGATGGTCTCGGTACGCAGCCTGTTTGGCATCGATTCCGGCCTGATGGTGCCGGCCTTCAGTGAGCGCGACGATCACGTCCCGGAAATCGACCAGGCCTACCGCTTCAACCCGGAAGTGACGCTGGCGATCCTGGCGGGATTCACCCGCGACCGCCGCGTGATGGTGCAGGGCATGCACGGCACCGGCAAGTCGACCCATATCGAACAGGTGGCGGCCCGGCTCAACTGGCCGTGCGTGCGGGTGAATCTCGACGGCCACATCAGCCGGCTCGACCTGGTCGGCAAGGATGCCATCGTGGTGCGCGACGGCCGCCAGGTCACGGAATTCCAGGAAGGCATCGTGCCTTGGGCGCTGCAGCGTCCGGTGGCGCTGATCTTTGACGAATACGATGCGGGGCGCCCGGATGTGATGTTCGTGATCCAGCGCATGCTGGAACGCGACGGCAAGTTCACACTGCTGGACCAGAACCGCGTGATCCACCCCCATCCCGCCTTCCGCCTGTTCGCCACCACCAACACCGTGGGACTGGGCAACCTGAACGGCCTGTATCACGGCACCCAGATGCTGAACCATGCGCAGATGGACCGCTGGAACGTGGTGGCCACGCTCAACTACCTGCCGCGCGCGGAAGAGGCCGGCATCGTGCTCGCCCGCGTGCCGGAACTGGCCGGCGATGCCGGGCGCGCGCTGATCGAATCGATGGTCAGCGTGGCCGAACTCACGCGCAAGGGCTTTGCCACCGGCGACCTGTCCACGCTGATGTCGCCGCGCACGGTGATCAGCTGGGCGGAGAACTGCCAGATCTTCCGCGACCCGGCGCTGGCCTTCCGGCTGAGTTTCCTGAACAAATGCGATGACGCCGAACGCCCCATCGTGGCCGAGTACTTCCAGCGCTGCTTTGGCCGGGAGCTGGAGGCGGCGCCTGACGGTGCGCCGGAGCCGCGCTGATGATCACGGACCGGCAGGCTGCCCGCCGCAGCCAGCAGCGCGAGGCGCTATGCGCGGCGGCTGTGCGCGCCCTCACCGGCGATGCCGCGCTGCATTATCGCGACGGCTGCCTGTGCCGCCACCTGCGGCCGCTGCCGCTGCATGCGCCGCATCTGCGCACCCGGCCGGAGGACGATTTCATCTCCCAGCGCGGCGCGGCGGACGGCGCGGCCTTGCGCATCGCGCACTCCGATGCCGATCTGCACCGGCATTCATGTCCCGCCGATCCCATCGAGCGGCTGGTGTTCGAGCTGCTGGAACAGTTGCGCTGCGAATCGCTGCTGCCCGCCGGCATGCCCGGCCTGGCGCAGAACCTGCGCCACCGATTCGAGGACTGGTCCCGCGCTTTCTACCGCGCGGGCCTGGCCGAAAGCCATCTGGGCATCCTGCTATACACGGTGGCGCAGATCGCGTGGTCGCGCCTGTCCGGCTGGCCCGTGCTGGAAGACACCGAGGACCTGATCGAAGCCACGCGCGCGGCCATCGTGCCGGTGCTGGGGGTGTCGCTTGCCGGTTTGCGCCGGCATCGCGCGGAGCAGGGCGCATTCGCCGAGCATGCGCTGGAAATGGCGCGGCTGGTTGGCGAGATGCTGCAGGCAGAGCGCGCCGCGCGGGCATGGGACGATGCCGGCGATCAGGAGGACGAGGAAGCCGCGCGCGTGGCGTTCTCGCTGGCGCTCGGTTTCGAGGACGACGAGTATGAGGCAATGGCGGTCGCGGCCACCGGCAACAGCCGCGTGCTGCATGGTTCGGAGCAGGGCTACCGCGCCTACACCACGCGTTATGACCGCGAGATATCGCCGGGATCGCTGGTCCGCAAGGCGCTGCTGGCCGAGTACCGCGAACGCCTCGACCGGCGCATCGCCGAACAGGGCATCAACGTGGCGCGGCTGGCGCGCGCGCTGGCGGCATCGCTTGCCGTGCCGCAGCGCGACGGGTGGTCCTTCGGCGAAGAGGAAGGCCGCATAGACGGCCGCCGGCTCGCGCAACTGGTCAGTTCGCCGGCCGAGCGCCGGCTGTTCCGGCAGGAGCGGCACAAGCTGCAGGCGGACTGCGCGGTGAGCTTCCTGATCGATTGCTCGGGCTCGATGAAAGCGCACATCGAACGGGTCGCGATGATGGTCGACATTCTCGCGCGCGCGCTCGACCAGGCCGGCGTGGCCAGCGAGGTGCTGGGCTTCACCACCGGGGCGTGGAACGGCGGCCGCGCCCGGCTCGACTGGCTGGCCCGAGGCCGGCCCGCGCATCCCGGCCGGCTGAACGAAACCTGCCATATGGTGTTCAAGGATGCCGCCACAGACTGGCGGCGCGCACGCACCGATATCGCCGCGCTGCTCAAGGCGGATCTGTTCCGCGAAGGCGTGGACGGCGAGGCCGTCGACTGGGCCTGCGCGCGGCTGCTCGCCCGGGCGGAGTCCCGGCGGATACTGATCGTGATATCCGACGGCAGCCCGATGGACACGGCCACGGGGCAGGCCAACGATGCCTATTACCTGGACAACCACCTGAAGGAAGTGGTGGCGCGGCATGAGACGCTGCGGGATGTGGAAGTACTGGGGCTCGGGGTGGGGCTGGACCTGAGTCCTTACTACCGGCGCTGCCTGGCGCTGGACTTGTCGGCGCCGCCGGATATGCCGGTGTTTGCGGAGATTGTGCGGTGGATCGGGGGGAGGCGGTGAGCAGCCCTCTCACCGCCGCCGGACCATTGTATTCATCGCATATGAGAATATGCGGCCATCGCAATGACATCTTGCAATGATGACGCTCGCTCGCCGGCTCTTCTTCCCTCTGATTGCCTTGCTCGCCGCCAGCGCAAACGCTGCCGCCCCCGATGAAGAATCCCTGGGCAGAGCCGAGGGTTATCCAGCGGCTCGCAGCCTGAAGCAAGCCTACAAGGAACCCTATCTCGTCGGTTCGTTCAGCGCTATGGACAGCTTCAATCCGTCCTGTGCGCTCGCCCCGGCAGACGATCCGCTGGTGCTGAAGAAGGCCGCCGTCGAGACGCCGTTCAATTACCGCTTTCATGGCCGCCAGCTGAACCTGGACGACTACATGCAGCGACAGCGTGCCACCGGACTTCTGGTCGTGAAGGACGGCGAGATTGTCGCGGAACGCTACAACTACATGCGCAGCGCCGACATGCGGATGCTCTCCAACTCGATGGCCAAGACGATTACCGCGCTGGCCATCGTCAAGGCGCAGGAAGAGGGCTTCATCCATTCCCTCGATGACACGGCCGAGACCTACGTACCCCAACTCAAGGACACGCTGTACGGACAGACCCGGATCGTGAATCTGATGCGCATGTCCTCAGGCGCCCGGTATATCGAGGACTACTCGGGGCACGACGATCGGGCCAGGTTCAACGAAGCCGTGCGCCGGGTCGGTGTTGCCCAGGCCGCTCGACTGATCACGGCACGCAGCGATCCCGAAGGGCAGCGCTTCAACTATGCCGGGGCCCAGACCCAAATCCTGGGGCTGGTGGTGCGCGGTGCCACGAACCGCACGCTCTGCGACTACGTTGATGAGAAGCTATGGAAGCCGATAGGCGCCCAAGCGCAGGCGACCTGGCTGGTGAACCCGGTCGACCAGGAGGAATTCGCGCAAGGCGCCTTCAATGCCACGCTGCACGACTACGCTCGCCTGGGCCTGATGATGGCGACGGATGGCCTGGTGAGGGGCACCGCCGTGGTATCACGCGACCACCTGCTCGCGATGACGGATGCAGCACGGCAACCCGAAGCATTTCGGCCAGGGTACATGCGGTACCACGGCAGCACCTACTACGGTTATGGCCTGCAAACCTGGATCCTGCCCGGCAGTCACCGCCGGTTTGCCCTCTTGGGTGTCTACGGGCAGGCCATCTTCGTAGATCCCGCATTGAACCTGGTGGTGGTGCATACCGCCGTCGGCAAGGATGCCTCGGGCGACGCGAGCGGCGCCCACCTTGGTGCGGAACGCGACGCGCTGCTACGTGGCATCGTATCGACCTATGGCGACTGGTAGGAGCATGTAGCTCACTCACGGATCCGGGGGAACAGGCGGCGGCGCCAGGGCGGGATACCTGCCTTGGCGCGACCCTAGACCCTACTCAGGGCGTTCCCGATCCCGCGCGCCAGGTCTGCGCGATATTCAGAGGGCCTACGAACGCGCGCGTCACTTGTCTTGCAGTGCACCGGCCACCTACCCAACGGGATAGCTCTCGAAGATAGTCGTGCCGATCGCCGCCGCCGTTGCAGCAGACAACGTCCATCCAAGATGGCCGTGGCCCGTGTTGTAGAACACCCGTGGCGCCCGCCCCTTTGCCACGCGCGGCATCATGTCCGGCATCATCGGGCGAAGTCCCGCCCACGGCACTACGCGGGAGGTATCGATGCGGAAATTGCGGCGCGTCCATGACACGAGAGGCTCGATGCGATCGGCTCGGATGTCGCGATTTTGGCCATTGAATTCCGCGGTGCCTGCCACGCGGAACCTGTCCTTGCCGAGCCGGCTCGTCACGATCTTTGCGCTTTCATCGAGCAGGCTGACCCACGGTGCGTTCGCCACGCTGTCGGCATCGTCCAGATGCACCGTGATGGAGTATCCCTTGACCGGATAGACATTGATCCTGTCACCCAGCATGCCGGCAATATGCCGGCTGCCCACGCCGGCACAAACCACCAGCGCATCGCCGGCGATATCGAACCCTGCGCTCGCGTTTGCCGATGGCGACGCCGCGCCGTCCGCCGCCTGCAGGCCGATACGCACGCCGCTGGCGGATAAGTCGATGGTTCGCACGTCCGTGCCTTGCAGGAAGCGCACGCCGCGCCGCTCGCAAGCGAGCGCCAGGCCGCGCGTGAACTTATGGATATCTCCGGTCGAATCGGATGGCGTGAAGTATCCGCCGAAGTATTCGCCTTGCAACGTTGGCTCGATCGCCCTGATCTCCTGCGGTGACACTGCAAAGCGTTCCAGTCCGCCTGCCACGAGTAGCGCGTTCGTCCTGCCCGCGGCCTCGAAAGCGGCCTTGTCATGATAGAAGTGCAGGATGCCGCGGCGCTCCAGGTCGAACTGGATATTCTCCTGCTCGGCCATGGCAAAGAGATGCTGGCGGGCGGCAATGGCCAGCTTCGCCGTTTCGATGGTGTTCTCCCGATAATGCGCGATGTTCGACGCAAACTCGCCCATCCACGAGTATTTGTGCCACGACGGCTTCGGGTTCACCAGCAGCGGCGCGTTGCGTTTTAGCATCCACTTCAGGCCTTTGAGAATCGTTCCCGCGCTGTTCCAGACTTCCGCGTTGCAGGCGGAGAGCTGGCCGCCGTTGGCGAACGAAGTCTCCATGGCGGGATAGAGATGGCGGTCGACGACGGTCACCTCGTAACCGAGTTTCGACAGTGTGTAGGCGGTGGTGACGCCGGTAATGCCGGCGCCGATGACAATGATCTGAGACATGGCAGGGTCCTCTGTCAGGCAAAGCGATGGCCGAATCCTCGGCTTCGTACCCCATCTGTCCCGGTACCTGAGAGCTTTGGCATCGGCCGGTGACCGGTGCCGTCCCCTTCGGTGGGCATTCCTTGGAACGCCACTCTCCAGATTTTTATATCGACGCCACAGTCCTTTTGCCTGAGAGTTTCCGGGGTGGTTGCTCCGTCGGCGCCGGCGATGGCACGCAGCCATCGCCGGTCTCTCCTGCGTCGTCTTGCAGCCGGCTTGCGCCCGCGCTGCCCGGGATCTCCGCTTATGCGTCAAGCTTCGATCCCTTGGTTTGCTTGCTCAGTCCGGTAACGCACCGCCCGAGGGCGTGCGGCTGGCCAGGATGGCAATCAGCGACACCACCGCGGCCCCGACCAGGTACCAGGCCGGCGCGAGCTTATTGCCCGTGGCGCTGATCAGCCAGGTCGCAACCAGGGGGGCGGTGCCGCCGAACAGGGCGTTCGCGCTGTTAAAACACAGTGCAAATCCGCTATATCGCACACGGGTCGGGAAACTCTCCGACAGGAAGCACGGCAGCGTGCCGTCGTTGATGGTGAGGAAGGCGCCCAGCGCCACCTGGATCAGCAAGATGCCGACAATGCTGGCGCTCGACAATGAATGGAACAGCGGCACCGTGAAGAGCGCAAACAGGATGCAGGCGGAAACCAGCATCGTCTTCCGCCCGAACCGGTCGGAAAGCAAGCCCATCACGAAAATCATCACCACATAGCTGGCCAGCGATACGGTAGACACCAGGAAGGAAACCGAGTCGCTCATGCCGAGTTCCTTTGACAGGTACACAGGCATATAGCTGAGCAACAGGTAAAAGCCGACGGCGTTAAGGCAGGTCACGCCGAAGCCGACCAGCATGGTGCGGCGATGCGAGGTGAGCAGCTCGCGCAGCGGCGCCTGCGGTGCGTGATTGGCTTGCTCCATCGCGACGAACTTCGGCGTGTCCTCTAGTTGAAGACGGATGTAACGGCCAACCAGCCCAAAGGGGGCGGCCAGCAGGAACGGCACGCGCCAGCCCCATTCGAGCAACTGCCCGGAGGTCAGCACCGTATGCAGCCCGGCGACGAACAGCGATGCGAAGAGCAGGCCGGCGGCTTCAGCGGCGGGAATGACACTGGTGTATAGCCCGCGCTTGCGGTTCGGGGCATATTCGGCAAGAAACGCCGAGGCGCCGGCGTATTCGCCAGAAGCCGAGAAACCCTGGACCAGCCGGATGACAAGCAGCAGTACCGGCGCCCACAGGCCCACCTGCCCGTAAGTCGGCAGGAAGGCGATCAGGAAGGTAGAGCAGGACATGATCATGATCGACAGCGACAGCGTATTGCGCCGGCCGAACTTGTCGCCGAAATGCCCCCAGATCACCCCTCCGATCGGACGCACGACGAAGGACAGCGCGAATACGGCATAGGTAGCCATCAGGCTGGTGGTCGGGTCGCTCTTGGGAAAGAACACTACCGCGATGACCGTTGCAAGAAAACCGTAGGCGGCGTAGTCGAACCATTCGATGAAGGTGCCGATAAAGCCCGCCGCGGTAGCGCGGCGCAGTACCTGCCTGGTGTCGGCATCCACAGGGCCGCTGCGGGCCTGGCTCGCTGGGTGTCCCGGGCGGTGCTTGCCGCTTGGTAACGGCTCCATGCCGCGCAAGGATTTTGTGTTGCTCATACGCTGTCTCCGAATTTTATTGTCCTGGTCGCGCTACGTCTGTCCGGGCATGGGCCTTTGCCGCATGCAACGGGGAAACCAGTCTTGTGGTGTGTCTTGTGGTGTGTCTTGTGGTGTGTTTTGTGGGTCTGCTCTGTGAGTAGTACGGGGGTGTTGAACTCCTTATGCAGGGCAAGAAGGCGCAGCGGTACGGCGGATCCCCGATCCTTCGACAAAAAAAGAACCCCGAGGCGGCTATGTCGCGCCTGCCAACGAGGCAGGCGAGCCAACTGGCGCTACCTGTCCTGCGGCAGTGGCACCTGGGCGCCGTTGCGGTAGGTGTAGATGGTGATCGGCGAATCCCGCAGGTCGCGGCTGGGGTCGAAGCGGTATCGGCCGGCCACTCCCTGCATATCGATGCCCGCCAGCGCGGCACGGTATTGCGCCGGCTCGACCGAGTTGGCTGCCTTCATCGCCTGGGCTACCAGCCTGAGGCCGTCATAGAGGGAGGCGCTGTAGGTGAGCGGATCTGTGTTGTAGCGCTTCCTGTAGTCGGTCTTGAATTGACGCCCCGGGCCGGTGTTCTCGAGCACGGGGCCACCCTGCGGGCAGTACACATGCTCGTCCACGGCATCGCCCCCCAGCCTGGCCAGTTCGATATTGCACATCGCATCGCCACCGAGCAGATAGGCGTTGGTCATGGCGAGCCGTTTCATCTGGCTGCGCAGCGGTCCGGCCTGCGAGTAGTAGCCACCATAGAAGATGCCGTCCACCTTCATGCCGCGTATCCGGGTCAGGATCGGGACGAAGTCCACGGCCTTGTCCGAGGTGAATTCGCGCGCAACGATCTCGATGCCTTCCGCCCTGGCCGCCTTGACGAACTCGTCCGCCACGCCCTGGCCGTAGGCTGTCCGGTCGTCGATGACCGCGAAACGCCTGGCGCGCAGTTTGGCTGAAGCAAACTCGCCCATGCGCTTGCCAAGCTGGCTGTCATTGGCCGAGATCCGGAAGATATAGGTGTACCCGGACTGGGTGATTGCGGGGTTCGAAGCCACCGTCGCCATCACTATCCCGGCCTGGTCCAGCAAGCGGGAGATCGGGATGGCGACGCCCGAATTGAACGGCCCGAACACCACCTTCACTTCCCCGTCCACCAGGCGCTGGGCAACCGACATGCCGGTGCGCGGATCTGCCGCGTCGTCCTCGGAGACCAGGCTAAAGCGCACGGCTTTGCCGTTGACGACAACGCCTTGTGCATTCAGTTGATCGATGGCCATGCGCAGGCCGTTTTCATTGTCCTTGCCAATTGCGGCTTGCGGGCCGGACAGTGGGCCGGTCAGGCCGACCTTGACGACCTGCTGCTCCGCAGCCATGACGAAGGACGGAAACTGGCACGCCAGCACGCCGGCGGCCAGGCCAGTCCAGAAACGAGATTGACGAAACATTGCGGCTCCCCATTTTTGCCATTTCGCGCGACGCCGGTGAACAGCGCGCTGCGTGGCCATGTAACGACGACGGCATGCTTGATGATGGCGCGGCCCGTTTCGCGCTCAGCGCGCAGCGGCGCGCTTGACCTTGCGCTGATGCATCACCCGGCCGATCGTGTTAAGCAAAAGCTGCGCGGCGAGGATGGCGGTGGATCCCGTATGGTCGTAGTCGGGAGCGACTTCTACCAGGTCAATACCCACCACGTCGCCTTGCCCGGCGAGGCCAGCGAACAATTCAAGGCCCTCGTAGTAAGTCAGCCCGCCATGGCTCGGGGTACCCGTGCCCGGCGCGATGGAGACGTCGAACCCGTCGATGTCGATAGTCAGGTAATAGCGTACGCCCTTCGGGATGCGGTCCAGCACACCCTGGATACCGAGCTTGCGAAGCTGGCGCACCGAGATGATGTCCGACCCCATCTCGCGCGCCTGGGCATATCCCTCGCGTGCGGTAGAGGACACATTGCGGATGCCGATCTGGGTCATGCCGCTGACCACGCTCTTCTCCGCGGCGCGGCGCAAGGGGTTGCCGTGACCGTGACGCACGCCATGCCGCTCGTCGACAAAGTCCAGATGGGCGTCGATATGGACCACGTGGAACGGCTCCTGGCCTTCGAAGGCCGCGATGCACGGGATATTGATCGAATGATCGCCGCCCAGCACCACGGGCAGCGCGCCAGCCTTCAGGATCTTGCGCACCCCGTATTCGATGTTGGCATGGCACTTCTCGGTATTGGTGTGCACCATATCGGCGTCGCCAATGTCGACCATCCTGACCTCGTTGGCCGGCATATACACGACATCGTCCTCGAAGTCATAGGCGCCGCTGTGGCCAAAAGAGAACAGCGTGGATGCCTCGCGGATCGAGCGCGGCCCAAAGCGCGCGCCGGCACGCCACTGGGTGCCGCAGTCGAACGGCGCGCCGATGACGGCCACGTCGGCGTCGATGGCGTCCCAGTCGAGGCAGAGCGGCGATTTGCCGAACGTGCAGATGCCGACGAACGGGAGGTCGAGCCGGCCCTTCTCATATTGATTTTCAGACATTGCGTTCACCAATCCTTTCTTCGTTGATGCGGTGGGGACGAATCCATTCTGGACAACGGAATGGTCCGGTACAATCAGAATGTTAAGAACTTCATTTCGGATAAATCCGAAGTAAAGGCCGAAGCGTGAAACTCCGGGATGTGGACCTCAAGCTACTGAGAATCTTCGAAACCATCGTGGGATGTGGCGGATTTGCCGCGGCGCAATCGCTGCTGGGGATTGGCGCGTCCAGCATCAGCGAGCACATGACGCAACTCGAGGCGCGACTGGGCGTGCGCTTGTGCGAGCGCGGGCGCAGCGGGTTTCGCCTGACCGAGGAGGGGCAGCAAATGCACGCCGCGGCACAGCGGCTGCTCGCGGCGGTGGATACCTTCCAGATGGAAGCCGGGACCATCCGCAAGGAACTCCACGGCGTGCTTCGCCTGGGGCTGATCGAGGCCACGCTGACCGACCGCGGGGCGCCTCAACTGGCGGCGATCCGCAGCTTCGGCCAGGCCGCGCCGAAAGTGCAGTTACATATCGAGATCGACTCGCCCAACCGCCTCGAACAGCGGGTGCTGGATGGCAGCCTCCACCTGGCGGTCGGGCCGTTTCCGGACCCGGTAGCCGGCCTGGACTACCGCGTGCTCTATCGGGAGGAGCAAGGACTTTACTGCGCATCGCCGCATCCGCTCTTTTCCCATATCGGTCAGAAGGGCCTGGCGGAGCAGGTTGCCGGTGCGAACCTGGCGACGCGCGGCTACCTCGGGCGGCAGGAGCTTGACCTGCTCGGCATGCAGGAGGCTGCAGCGATGGTGGACAACGTGGAAGGGCGCGCTATGCTCATCCTGTCCGGGAACTACATTGGCTTTCTGCCGCCGCACTATGCGGATGCATGGGTGGCGCCCGGCCTGTTGCGCCGTCTCGCGCCAGAGCGCTACAGCACGCATCTCGATTTCAAGATCATCACGCGGCGGGGCGCGCGCGAAACGCGGACCGTGCTGGCGCTGATCGATCACCTTGCAGAGGCGGCAAAGAAAGGAGGTAACGGGTAACGTCCGGGCTCGCATCGATAGCCAAGCCCGGCTCTGTACTCTGTACGCTGGCGGGAGGGTCCCCTCAATTCGATTTCACAGCTGGCGGCGGCGTCCATTTGCCGTTCAGCGCGGCCGCCTCCGGCCAGTAGGCCCGCACATACAACGAAAAATCCTCGCTTTTCGGTGCCGGCAACCAGTTGCTCTGCTTGTCGGCGCCCGGCGAATCAGCCTGGACATAGAGCGTCAGAGAGCCGTCGGCGTTGTACTTCAGGTTCTTGTTCTTCGTACCGATGGAGTAGCGCTTCAGTGCATTCTCGGAGAAGAAATGATGCTGATTGTAGAGGGTGAGCGACCAGAAGCCCTTTACCGGTGGCTCGGCACCTTTGGCGAAGGTAACGGTGTACTTGTTGGCACCGTTCAGGCGACCGCCGGCGGCATCGAGATCCCGATAGAAGTACTTGGTCTCGTTCTGCTTATTGACGAAGATATTGGACTTGGCCGCCGCGGTGCGGTTGAAATAGTCCGTACCGAAGCCCGCGCCATTGCTGATGGTGCTCCAGTGATCGGGCAGTTGCAGGCCGTAGTTGCGGAACTGGAAGAGCGGATCCACGATCTCGCTGTCCGCCTGTGCGGATGCCTTGATCAGCACGTCCTTGATACGGGGATCCTTGGCCGCAGCTTCAGCGAGCGCGAGGGCTTCGGCGTATCGGGCTTGTTCGCCCGGGAGCGGCCGCGCGTCCTTCAACACCAGCGGCAGCGTGTCCCAGAACTTCTCCGGCACCACCCACTTGGTTTCCGCGTCGCCCGTGCTCTGGCTGGGGAATTTCGGCAGCTTCGCCCAGTCCCGGACCTGCATCTTGCCGGTGTACTCGGCAAGCGGATAGAGATTCACGCCGGCAAGGGAGGCCTGCACCGCCTGCTTGTCGGCGGCGGCATCGTCCTGAAACACGCGTGGGTTAAACACCCCGGTATTGCTCCTGGCGCGGAACACCATGGTAATCCCCTTCGGCACCGTGCCTTTCCAGTCGGGCCCGACCAGCAGGTAGAAGCCCGGCTTGGTACCGTACATCTTGCCGAACTCGGCGAAGCTGTCGGTGCGCAGGTCCACTACCTGGTAGACCCAGAAGCGCTTGCCGAAGTCCGGCACCTGCACGACAACGGGGCTCTGGTCGAGCGCCAGCACGCTGAAGCCATAGACCACGTCCTGGTTGGGGCAGGCCACCAGGCGCTCGTCGGGCGCGATGTAGTCCGTCAGCATTGACAAGCGGTTGGATGGCGCGATCGGCACCGTACCGCCCATCAACCCGGGTTCGGGGAGGTCCTTGAATGCCAGGCGGCGGTTGTAGACATTGGTCATCGGCCACGCCCAGAAATAAATATTCCTGGCGGCCATCTGCAGATAGGCATCGGTCATCTTCGTGCCCGGTACCGGTCCGGCCACCGCTGCCGAAGCGCCTTGCGTCGGCAGCGCCTCGGCATGGGTCGCGTTCGCGGCCACCAACGCCAGCACCACAGACAGGAGCGAAGAGGACAACTTTATGCGCAACATACTATTCATTTGACGTGACCTAAAGGAAATCGGGTTGCCAGGCTGGAGGACAGCGCGGTGCGGAGTCCATTCAGGCCAGCAGCACGCACGCCCCTCCCGCAAGAGTCGACAGTTACCTCACCAGCCGGATTGGGGCAGGGAACCACTCGCCTCGCTTGATGATGTCGCGCGCCATGATGTCATTGCCGAACGTCCCGGCCACGTACGTCACCGACCATCCGCCTTTCTGGGTGCCGAATCCCTTGGCGCCCGCCAGGAATGCCGGGATCGCCTTGGTCTTGACGACTTCGTCCACCCGCTTGCGCGCGGTGTCATTTCCCGTCATATAGCTGGCCACATTGAGGGCCAGGGCCTGGTACTCGGGCGCCTTCGGCATGACATCGGGATAGGTGGCCAGTACTTCAGCTACGTTGTCGAAGATCTCCGCGCGAATCGGGGCGGCTGGGGTAAAGGCCGGCACCGGGTGCGGCGGATCGATACTGATGCCAGCGGGAACGTCCAGCGTGAACTGATTCTGCAGCCGCTTGGCGGTCGCAGGCGTACCCTTGAGCTCCACGCGCGCCAGCATCTTTGCCTTGGCCGACGGCAATTCGATCCTGACCGCCCCTGCCGGCACCGGGGGATTGGTCCCCTTGATCACCAGTGCGAACTTGCCATACGGGTGATTCGGATACGTCCGCTCGTTGATATTGGCAATGACTTCGCCCCATCCGTCGAGTAATTCGGCCGTGTAATAGCGCCCCTTGACCTGTGGCACGTTCAGGATGACGGCATGATCCTTGTCCGCAGCGAGCCAGGCCTCCAGATAGGCTACATCCATGTTTGGATTCACAAATGCGGCGGAGCCGAGGGGGTTGCACTTGATCTTGTTGTAGCCAACCTTCTCGACGTTGATATCGTAGTTCTCCTGCTGCAGCACCAGATAGCGCCCGTACAAGTAGGTCCATGCCGCAACGATCTGGTCATCGGAGGGGGCTGATACGCTCGCCGTCGTGCTGTTCGCGGCAGCGCTCTTGCCAGGCGAACTGCAGGCCGTCATGCCCAGGCTTATGAAGCCTGCTGCGATTGAGGCAAAAATCCAATTGGGAGCGCGCATGGTGTTTGTTCTTCCGTTCCGGTTCTTTTGAGTTGCTTTGTGGCATATCCGCGGCGAAGACGCGGGCCTCCCACTATGTCCGAGGACGGGGGCGGAGAACTAAGATTTTTCGCGGGCGATTTAAGTCTTTCGTTTGCGGGTCGGACACCCCATCCGCTGCACGCTTGCGCGCGCTCGTGATATTTCCAGCTCCCTATAGCCGGAGACGGAAGTTCAAGGTTCACGATCCCGAACCAGTGGGTCTACACTACAAAAATCAGTTAGCCTGATGCGGGTACATCCATGAGCGCCGACGCGCATGACCACTCCGAGCTGTCGCCGATCCAACTGCGGGTGCGCGCGCTCGAGACGATTCTGACCGAGAAGGGCTACGTCGACCCTGCTGCCCTCGACCTTATCGTCGAGCGATACCAGACCAAGATTGGCCCTCACATCGGAGCTCGAGTGATCGCCCGGGCCTGGCTCGATCCAGAGTTCAAGGCCGTGCTGCTGGCGGATGCGACAAGAGCGATCGCCGCGCTCGGCGTCGTCAGCCAAGTGGGCGACCATCTGATCGCGGTGGAGAACACGCCCGGGCATCACAACATGGTCGTCTGCACGCTGTGCTCGTGCTACCCATGGGACGTGCTCGGGCTGCCTCCGGTCTGGTACAAGTCGGCCGCCTATCGCTCGCGGGCTGTGTCAGATCCGCGCGGCGTGCTGGCCGACTTCGGTGTCATACTGCCGGAAGACACGCAGATCCGTGTCTGGGACTCGACCGCGGAGACCCGCTTCCTCGTGGTACCACCCCGCCCCGCCAGCACCGAAGGCTGGCCCGAGGAGCGCCTGATGCGGCTCATCACTCGTGACTGCATGATAGGCACCGGCCTGCCCCTGCGCCCCGAGGAGATATCGCCATGAACGGCGTTCACGACATGGGCGGCATGCACGGCTTCGGCAAAGTGCATCCCGAGGCTGACGAACCACCGTTCCACGCACAGTGGGAGGCGCGGGTGCTGGCCATGCAGCGGGCCATGCGTTTCACGCGCGCCTGGAACATCGACATGTCTCGCGACGCGCAGGAGCGGCTGCCTGCCGCGGTCTACCTGTCCGTGTCCTACTACGAAAGATGGGCATTGGGAATCGAGCGCAACGCGGTCGAGCGAGGACTGATCGGCGCCGATGAAATCGCCGCAGGGCATGCCCTGCATCCGGGCAAGCCCCTCGAACGGGTCATGACGACGAACGACATCGGGCACGCATTCACCCGAGGCACTTTCTGTCGCCCGCCCAAGCGGCCGGCCAGGTTCAAACCGGGCGAGCGAGTGCGCACGAAGAACATCAACCCGCCCACGCACACGCGCTTGCCGCGGTACGCGCGCGGCCGTGAAGGAACGATCGAGGCAATCCGGGGTTGCCACGTCTTTCCGGACTCCGTCGTGGCCGGTGCGGGAGAAGACCCGCAATGGCTCTACACCGTCGTCTTCGAAGGCCGCGAGCTCTGGGGAGCGGAAACCGACGCCACGCTCACCGTCTCGATCGAGGCATTCGAGCCCTACCTCGAACCAGCATGAAATGAAGGTCGATCCAGTCGCAGTGCGTGATGCCGCCGAGGCCCTACCGGGCGTTCCCCGTGACAACGAAGGCCCGGTGTTCCGCGAACCGTGGGAGGCGCAGGCTTTTTCTCTGGCATTGGTCTTGCACCAGCGGGGCCTCTACACCTGGCGTGAATGGGCTGCAGCGCTGGCCGAAGAGATCAGGCGCGCACAACTTGCCGGCGATCCGGATACAGGCGAGACCTACTACCTGCACTGGCTCGCCACGCTCGAGCGCCTGGTGGCAAGCAAAGGCGTCGCGAGCCTAGAGACGCAGGCGCGCTATCGCAAAGCGTGGCACTACGCGGCGCGTCGCACGCCTCACGGCAAGCCTGTTGAACTCTCGCTTGGCGATTTCCCGGAAAACGGGGATTTGTGAGTCGATGTCCATTGAGCGCCGGCTCTCCGGCAGTGGAACCGTCTTGTCGATCTACCGTTTGGGGTCGACTACAGCCATCCGGGAGGGTGGCCGACAAGGGTCTCGCGCCAGCCAGTTTCGGCCGCTCATGGTGCAGGGCCCGGATGGCCGATCGCCGGTCAAACGTGACGCGAGTCCTGAGTCGGGCGGCCCGCTTCCGCGACTGTCCGATCGAAGGTGGAGGGGTTTGCCCGCCCCAGCTCCAGCGTTCGTCAGGCACGCATGGCGGCGCTAATATTAATCTCAACGGCGCGATCTTGATCGCGTTCGACTTCTCTTTCGCGTCGCTCTGAACCGGAGAAGCAAAGTGCCAAACGTAACGTCCGACGGTGTTTCGATCCACTACGCGGTCAAGGGCCAAGGTTCGCCCGTGCTTCTTCTGGCGGGGCTTGCGGGAGTGGGCGCATCTTGGGGCCCACAGATCGATCTGTTCGCCGAGCACCACCAAGTGATCGTACCCGATCACCGCGGCACCGGCGCGTCCGAGCACACCGCACGCGCCATGACGATTACACAACACGCGCTGGACATGGCGCGGGTCATCGAGGCGGTCGGGTGCGGGCCGGTCCACGCGGTCGGTTCCTCGACCGGCGGCGCCATCGCGCAATTGCTGGCGATCCATCACCGCGAACTATTACGCAGCGCGACAATTGTCTCTTCGATTGCACGCGCGGACGCGTTCTACCGTCGTCAGTTCGACATGCGGCGACGCATGTTGACCGATTCCGGCCTGCGCGCGTCCACCGAGGCCAACGCACTATTCCTCTTCGATCCGAGATTCATGCGCGAGCACCCGGAGCAGGTGCAGGCGTGGGTGAACGCTACAGCGGCCGGCATATTCGAACGGGAGATCAGCTTTGCCCGGATCGACATGATCGTGGGGCACGACGCCTTCGATGATCTTCCGTCGATCGCGACGCCGACGCTGGTGCTGGTGGGCGAGCGCGACTTCTGCGCCCCGCCGTACTTCTCCGCTGAGCTTGCGGAGCGGATTCCGGGAGCCGAGTTTGCCATCCTGGACGGTGGTCATTTCATCTTCCTGGAGAAGCCCGAACTACTGCACGACACTGTTGAGGCCTTCATCGCCAGGCACGAACGATGATCAGCTCGGCACTCTGACGGAAGGCGGGCGCCTCCCGTTAGAGTGCCGGTGCGAACTGGCCGTAATCCGGCCGCGATCTGCGACCGGCCGGTTCGGCCGAACTTCGGTCGTCCGTAGATGCGGGCGCGAAAGACCGAGAAGGGTTGCGGATTAAACGCCCCAGCGCTAGCGCCATCCCCGATTGTGCCTTCGTGCGGGCGCAGGCATTCGCTGTGCATTTCCCATGCTACGCAAAACCCTGCGGGATCCTGGCGCCGAAGTCAGAAAACATCCGGGCTATGCCGCAACTGGAGCTTTTGACTCGTGGAATTGATCGACCAAAAAATCAATGAACGCTCTGGCACGCGCCGTTTGATTGCGCCGATTCGAGTAGTAGACAAACAGGTCCGCCGACGGGAGGACAAAGTCCGGCAGCACGACCCTCAGCCTGCCACTCTCGAGATACTTCGCCAAATCCCACTCCGAACGGATAAGGATGCCGTGGCCATCGAGAGCCCAGCCGAGGACGATATCGCCATCGTTGCTCGACAGCACCCCATCAACTTTGACGATCTCGGTTTGCTCATGGTGCGTAAACCGCCAGATACCGTATGCATCATCGTTCTGCCGATGGATGATGCAGCGATGGTCGGCGAGATCGGCAAGGCTAGCCGGGGTGCCATATCTCTCGAGATAGACCGGTGAGGCGCACAGAAACCGTCGGTTCGACATGATGCGTCGCGCGTTGAGCCGTTTGTCAGGCAGCGAGCCGAAACGAATGGCCAGATCGAAGCTACTCTCGACGAGGTCGATTGGCCTGTCGGTGACGTCCAGTTGCACTGTGACAAGGGGATAACGCCTGGCGAATTCGGAGACGAGCGGTGCAATGGTCGTGCGGCCGAAGCCAAGGGTTGCATTCACGCGGAGTATCCCGCGCGGCACGGCACCGCTGCTCGACACCTCATCTTCCATCTCTCGGACCTGGGCAAGTATCCGCGTCGCATGGAGGAGGTAGGTCTCGCCTTCATTTGTCAGGCTGATGCTGCGGGTTGTGCGGTTGACTAGCCGTACACCCAGCCGGTCTTCCATCTGGGCAAGCCGCTTGGTGGCCGCCGGCGGCGTCAGGTCAAGCGCCCGCGCGGCAGCCGAAAGATTGCCATGGCGGGCGATAAGTACGAAGAACTCCAGTTCGGAAGCGAGATTGGTCTTCACTCAAAGTGAATAATCAAATGACTTGTGGTGAATTTTAAGACACCTTCCCGCACCTATGCTAGTGGCTCACATAGCTTATGCATCCGCCGAACCGGATGCCTTAGGAGACACATCATGAAAATCGTCGACATTCGCGAAAAAACGTTGCCGATCAGCTCGCCGATTCGTAACGCTTACATCGACTTCAGCAAGATGACCCTCAGTCTGGTCGCCGTCATCACTGACGTCATTCGCGACGGCAAGCCGGTGGTGGGCTACGGCTTCAACTCCAACGGCCGCTATGGCCAGGGGAAGCTGATGCGCGAGCGCTTCATCCCGCGCGTGCTGGAGGCGGCAACCGAATCCCTGCTTGACGCAAGCGGCAACAACTTCGACCCGCACAAGATCTGGGACACCATGTTCACCAATGAGAAGCCGGGCGGGCACGGCGAACGCTCGGTCGCCATCGGCACCATCGACATGGCCGTCTGGGACGCGGTAGCCAAGATCGAGGGCAAGCCCTTGTTTCAATTGCTGGCCGATCGCTATGGCAACGGTACGCCCGATCGCAAGGTGTTCGTCTACGCCGCGGGCGGCTACTACTACCCCGGCCAGGACCACAACAAGCTCAAGGACGAAATGCGCAGCTACATCGACCGCGGCTATACCGTGGTCAAGAAGAAGATTGGCGGCGCGACGCTTGACGAGGACCTGCGGCGAATCGACTCGATCCTGAGCGTGCTTCAGGATGGTCAAAAGCTCGCGGTGGATGCCAACGGCCGCTTCGACCTGGACACTGCCGTTCAATATGCCAAGGCGCTGTCACAGTACGACCTGTTCTGGTACGAGGAACCGGGCGACCCTCTGGATTTCGAGTTGCAGGCGACGTTGCGCAATTACTACGCCAATCCGATGGCCACCGGCGAGGACCTGTTCTCGATGCAGGATGCCCGCAACCTGATTCGCTATGGCGGCATGCGCCCCGACCGCGACTGGTTGCAGTTCGACTGCGCGCTGAGCTACGGCTTGGTCGAATACCTGCGGACCCTCGACATGCTCAAGGAACACGGCTGGTCGGCGAGCCGTTGCATTCCGCATGGCGGTCACCAGATGTCGCTGAATATCGCCGCCGGCCTTGGCCTGGGCGGCAACGAGAGCTACCCGGATCTGTTCCAGCCTTTCGGTGGTTTCCCCGATGGGGTCAAGGTTGACAAGGGTTACGTCACGATGCCCGAGCTGCCTGGTATCGGCTTCGAAGGCAAGTCCGACCTCTATAGCGTCATGCAGGAACTGTCGTCTTGAACGCGTAGTTGCAACGGCCATACGGCCATACAAGAGGAGACGAAGATGTTAAAACAGCGCGCGGTTGGCTGCAGTGCAGTATTGATACTAGTCTGCGGCGCTATTGCCGCCCCTACGTCCGCGCTCGCGGAGTATCCGGAGAAGCCCGTCACACTAGTCGTACCATTCGTAGCCGGTGGTCCCAGCGACAAGATTGCGCGCGATGTCGCAGAAGCCTTGCGCAAGTCATTGGGTCAACCGGTGTTGGTGGAGAACACAGCAGGCGCGGGCGGAACCATAGGCACCGCACGCGTGGCGCGCGCCAACCCCGACGGTTACACCCTTCTGGTGCACCACATCGGGCTGGCGACCGCGCCGTCCTTGTACAAGAAACTGGGCTACAAGACGGCGGATCTGGAGTTCCTGGGCCTGATCAACGAAGCGCCCTCAACGCTCATCGGCAAACCCGGGCTGGCCCCGAACACGCTTGCCGAGCTTCGCAAAACCATTGCGGACGGTGGGGGCAAGCTCAACCTCGCCAATGCCGGCGTTGGATCGGCGTCGCATTTGTGTGGCCTTCTGCTGCAGAATGCCCTGAAGAGCAACATGACATTGGTGCCATATAAGGGCACAGCGCCGGCTATGTCCGACCTGATGGGCGGACAGGTCGACCTGATGTGCGAGCAAGCGACCAACAGCACGCCGCAGATCGAGGCAAAGAAAGTCAAGGCTTACGGCGTAAGTAGTCTGCAGCGCTCCACGGTACCTGCCTTGGCAAACATCCCGACACTCAGCGAAAGTGGCTTGCCGGGTTTCAATTTCACGGTGTGGCACGGCCTCTATGCTCCACACGGAACGCCGCCCGCGGTGCTGAACAAAATTAACGCAGCTCTGCGCACCGCGCTGAAGGATCCGGCCCTCATCAAGCGGGAGGAGGGGCTAGGCATCACAGTGATCAGCGACGCGCGGCTATCCCCGTCCGGGCACAAGAAGTTCTTCGACAGCGAGGCCAATCGCTGGTCGAAGATCATCAAGGATGCGGGCATTCAGCCGGAGTGAGAAAACCTCAATGTCGTACAGCCTTCTTAAGGTGGCGGTGGGTAACAATATCGCAATCGATCCGGTCCTGCCCGGTGCGGCACGGCCGGTGCATATACTCACCGCCTCGGCGACCGCACGCCGAATCGCAACAGGAGAGAACGTCCGGGACCCGCTCCATCAACTTGAGGATAGGTTTCGGCCCAGCCGTGCCGCCTCTATCGCGGCGATGTCGATCTTTTTCATGGTCATCATCGCGTCGAATGCGCGCTTGGCCGCCGCGCGATCGGGGTCGGATATCGCCGCGATGAGGGCGCGCGGGGTGATCTGCCATGACAATCCCCATCGGTCCTTGCACCAGCCGCATGCGCTTTCCTGGCCGCCATTGCCGACGATCGCGTTCCACAAACGGTCGGTTTCGGCCTGGTCGTCCGTCGCGATCTGAAAAGAGAAGGCCTCGTTGTGCTTGAAATGCGGGCCGCCGTTCAGCCCGAGGCAGGGGATGCCAACGACGGTGAACTCAACCGTCAGGACATCGCCCTGCCTGCCGTCGGGATAGTCGCCCGGTGCGCGGAGGACGGCGCCGACAGAGCTGTCGGGGAATGTTTCGGCATAGAAGTTCGCGGCGTCAACGGCGCCGCCTTCGTACCACAAACAGATCGTGTTCTTGCTGGTCATTTCGTGTCTCCTGAGGAGTTGAGCACCGGCATTCGCCACCGTCAAGATAACGCCAATCGTCCACTTCGCGGGACCTTGCCCCAAATCTGATGTCCCAAATGACCGCTGAGGGGGTCGACAAGAGCCGGCTGGCGAGCGGTTTAGTCCACCGGGCATCCACAGCCGCTTGCCCACGCCTTCCCAGGGACATTCAGACGACGACTACGCGCAGATAGCGGACCTCCGTGTGTGAATTTCTGTCGTGTGAAGGCGAGGTGGGCAGTTTGGATCACTTCGTGTCGCGCGCCCCCGAGGAACACGGTTTTGCTGCGGCGCCGGGTGACGCTCACGCTATGGCGGTTGAGCATGGCCAACGTCAATCAACACGTCATTGCGACCGCATGCGCTTTAGTTCATCGATGCGGAGATGATAACTTCGCAGTAGACAAACTTTATCGCCACACGCGTTGCGAGAATTGCGAAACCATGCTCGTTGATCCGCTCGTAACCGCGCCTTGTTAACCGATGTTTTTATCTTTTGATCATAGATTTCTGCCAGTGTTTTATCGACACGGGTAAGTTCCGCATCCCCGCAAATAAGCTGCGCTTGAACAGATATGAGCTTGCTGCAATCAAAACTACGCATCAACGCATCCTTCGTCTCGTATTTAGTTTCCAGTTGCCCAGGCTTGCATAGCCCTTGCAGCGACTTACAAGCGACGTCGCGGCCGACCCACGCCATGTCTCGCGCACCATATTGCTTAACGAAACGATTGATGCCTGCGTGGCTGACGCCCCTTTGCATTGCGTTTGCCGCGATTATTTCGTTGCAAAGCGAGTCCCCGGTGTAAGTTCGCCCATCGCGCCTGTAGCAACTGTGAAAACCGAGCAGCCCCGTACCAACAACACTTCGGCGTTCCCCTGAAGCGAACAAGACTGAAGCGCAAGCGGACGCGCACCTGGCATTATTTGGAACTGTTGTATAGACGCGTACTCTATCCATAGCATCGACAACTCGGAAAGCGGCCTCAACATTTCCTCCCGGACTATTTAAAACAAGGGTAACGAGTCCTTCGTCATCACGGTCAGCCATTTTTGCGGACGCCAGAAATTTCTTTGCATCGCCTTCCTGAATCCTCCCCTCCCCGATAACCATTTTCATCTTAATCTGTGGTTGGTAATAGATTCTGAAGTCCATCCCTGGCGCCACACCGGGAAACATAAGCACAGTGAAACAAAGCCCGGAAAGCAACCGTTGGATCAAGCTTTGCGCTGCCGCGTTCTTGGCTTTTGGGTGCTCATTGCTGCGCATACACTCCTCCTCGGAATGTGAAAAGCATAGCCTCGAATCTGTGATGAACGGTGTAATGACCCAGTGAAAATGTGCTCGGGGGGGTAGCCTTGAAAGGAATTACATATGAGCATGTTGATGGACGACGATATCAGGCGCTGGACGGCCAGGCGCGCGGGCTTCGGTGATGGAGATACTCCAAGATAAGACGACGGCGGCGGAGGCCACCGATCGTTCGATCTGGCGCACCCTCGGAGATCGAGGACTGGGTAAATGAAGCTGGTTTTTCGAGACTAATGGCGATGCCTCGGTCGAGCGGTGCCTCCGCAGACGAGGCAAATGACCGGCGGGCGGCGGCATGCCAGAGCATTGGATGGCTGATCAGGCCGAGGGGAGGCTGTTGACAGGCTGCGGATAGCACGACTGTCATCGGCCAACGCCGGTCGCAGCGCCTCGTCCTCCAGAGCGGCCAGTCGTGCCGCACGTGCGTGTGCGTAACTGAGCCGGCAAGCTGGGAGATGACGCCGCATCCCCGCCTTGCATCCGAGTTCCACATGTCGTGGATGGCCTTCCAGGTCCCGTCTTTCTGTTTCTTCCAGGCGGTCACATACTTTCCCTTCTCGCTGACCAGCTTGCCGTCGGGTTGCCGGCCAGCGGGGGAGGCAGCGAATGGCGGCTTCGGCCTGAGCGGGCATCCAGGCTCTGCCTGCGGAAGGTCCGGTAAGCCCATGAGCGGTCATCCAAGGGGGCTGGCTCTGGCCAAACTGAACAGCCTCGCCCTAGTCAAGCCGCAGTGGGATGTGGGCGCTTCGGCCCGCTGCGCTATGTGCCTGACGTGTCGCCGGCCTCGCTCAACTGGATGAGTAGCACGGCGTCGCGCTTGTCCAGCAGATGCTGGCGCAGGATCGCGGCAAGCCGCTTGCCATCGCGTGCCTCGAGCGCCGTCAGCATTTCCTCGTGGTCATGGATGGCGCTGTCCCATTTCGGCTTCTGATAGTTCGACCGGTAGCGCAGCGCCTGCAACCTCCGATTCACCGATAGATAGGTCTGACGCAGCGCGACATTCCGGGCCGCTTCGTTTATACGGTCATGAATCTGATGGTTGAAGCTGTAATAACCGGACAAATCGTCCTTGGCCCGGCATGCCAGCATCGCGTAGTGTAATGCCTTGATCTCCGCCAACTCGATGGCCGTGATGCGCTCGCAGGCCAGTTCCCCGGATAACGCTTCCAGACCGCTCATCAATTCGAACGTGTCCTGAATCTCCGTCGGCGACAGGCGCGATACCGTCGCGCCCCGGTTGGGCGTGCTTTCGATCAGCCCCTCCGCCGCCAGCACCTTCATGGCCTCGCGCAGGGGCGTGCGGGAGATGCCCAGCGTCTCGCACAACTCACGTTCGTTGAGTTTCGTACCCGCCTTCAAGACCCCCTCGACGATGAACGTCCGCAGATGATCCACCACCGTGTCATGCAAGCGCCGTCGCTCAACCTTGGGTAGCACGGATACGGAAGGGTCCGTGCCGGTCAAAATAGAATTTTGCATTCAAATTCCAGAAAACGTTGCTGCATACATTTTAGCAGACACTTAACATTGCTCCAAAAAGCCGCAGAATCCCTTTCCTATGGGGTAAACACTGCGAAATTTTAGCAACATCCGCCCTGTCTCCATGTAGCTCTTCTGCTAGAGTATTTTGTATTCAAAACTCAACTGGAGGAGACCATGCAGAAACTCAACTTCCACCCCGCCGGCCGCCACTTCCTTCAAATCCCCGGGCCGAGCCCCGTTCCCGATCGCATCCTGCGAGCCATCAGCTATCCGACCATCGACCATCGCGGCCCCGAATTCGGGGTGCTTGGCCTCAAGGTGCTGGCCGGGATCCGGCAGATATTCAAGACTGAGCAACCGGTCGTGATCTATCCCGCTTCCGGGACAGGCGCATGGGAAGCCGCGCTGACCAACACGCTGAGTCCCGGCGACACGGTTCTGATGTTCGAGACGGGTCACTTCGCCACGCTCTGGAAGAAGATGGCCGAGAATCTTGGCATCCGGCCAGAGTTTCTCGGCTTGCCGGGCATCGAAGGCTGGCGCCGCGGCGTGCAGGCCGACATGATCGAGGCACGCTTGCGCACGGACTCCCAGCATGCCATCAAGGCGGTGTGCGTGGTGCATAACGAAACTTCGACCGGCGTTACCTCGGACATCGCGGCCGTGCGCAAGGCGATCGACGCCGCGCGACACCCCGCGCTCCTGCTGGTCGACACGATCTCCGGCCTGGCGTCTGCTGATTACCGGCACGACGAATGGGGCGTGGATGTGACCGTTTCCGGCTCGCAGAAAGGGCTCATGCTGCCGCCGGGCATCAGTTTCAACGCGGTGTCTCCCAAGGCCATCGAAGCCGCCAGGACGGCAGGACTGCCGCGCAGCTTCTGGAGCTGGGACGAGATCATCGAGTTGAACCGCACCGGCTACTGGCCCTATACCCCCAGCACAAATCTGCTCTATGGCCTGTCCGAAGCTCTCGACATGATCCTCGGCGAGGGGCTGGACAATGTGTTCGCGCGCCACCAGCGGCTGGCGGAGGCATGCCGCCGGGCAGTGCGCGCCTGGGGGCTGGAGATCCAGTGCGCCGACCCTTCCGCGTACAGCCCGGTTCTCACCGGCGTGATGATGCCCGAGGGGATCGATGCGGACGTTGTGCGCAGGAACATCTATGACCGCTTCAATATGTCGCTGGGCGCGGCGCTCGGCAAGATGAAAGGCCACATGTTCCGCATCGGCCATCTCGGCGACTGCAACGATCTGACGCTGATGGCGACGCTCGCCGGCTGCGAAATGGGCTTGAAGATCTCGGGCGTGCCGGTCGCGGCAAGCGGGACATCCGCGGCGATGGACTACCTGGCCGCCCATGCCACGCCCTTGCCGCTCAAAGCCGCGGCCTGACGCCGTCCGACGCAACTGTAGTTCCGAAGCGAGGAATTCCGCGCGGCTGCGCCGCGGCGGCCAGCGCCTGGACTGGCCTCCAGCCTTGCGATGCCGGGGAGGGCATCGTGGCGGGAGCCAGTCCGTCACCGGTACGCGGTGGCGCCAATTCCCCGCACCGTACCGATCGCGTGAGGATCGGTGCAGCAGCACAGACATACCTGAAAAAAGCTGAGGAGACGCTGTGGATACTACCCTGCAGGCCGGGACAAAAGTGAGGACGTTCGAGGACGCCGTTTATCGCAAGGTAAGCTGGCGGCTGATACCGTTCCTGATGCTGTGCTTCCTGATCGCTTATCTCGATCGTGTCAACGTTGGTTTCGCCAAGCTTCAGATGTCGCAGCAGTTGGGTTTCAGCGAAACTGTTTACGGCCTGGGCGCCGGCATCTTCTTCATCGGCTACTTCCTGTTCGAAGTGCCAAGCAACCTGGCTTTGCACCGGTTCGGCGCCAAGGTGTGGATCGGGCGCATCATGGTCACATGGGGTGTGCTCTCCGCGTGTTTCGTGTTCGTGGAGACGCCAACCGCCTTCTACACGCTGCGCTTTCTGCTCGGCCTGGCCGAAGCCGGCTTTACGCCAGGCATCGTGTACTACCTGTCCTGCTGGTATCCGGCACACCGGCGCGCCAAGATCATGGCGATCTACTGCATGGGCTCGCCGCTGTCCGGCATCATTGGTAACCCGTTGTCCGGCTTCCTGATGGGCAGCATGGGCGGCATCGCAGGCTGGGCCGGATGGCAATGGATGTTCTTCATCGAGGCCGTTCCCGCAGTCCTGCTGGGCCTCTTCTGCTTCTACTATCTGGACAACTCGATTGCCAAGGCCAAATGGCTCTCCAGCGAGGAGAAGCGCGTGCTGGAGTTGGCCAAGGCGGAGGACGTCAGGTCGGCGGACCCGCAGGCGCGCGTCGGCAACGTCTTCACCGACCCACGCGTCTGGCTCATCAGCCTGATTTGTTTCTGCTATGTCACCGGTCAGTACGGCATTACCCTGTGGCTGCCGACCTTCATCAAGTCCACAGGCGTCACCGACCCCATCCATATCGGCTTGCTGAGCGCGATTCCCTATGTGGCGGCGATTGTCACGATGTACTTCTTCGCAAAGAGCGCCGACAAGCATCGCGAACGGCGCTGGCACCTGATCGTGCCCTGCATGATGGGGGCGATCGGCTTCCTGGCGCTGCCCTGGGTCATGCACAGTACCGCGCTGTCGCTGGTGTTCCTGTCAATTGCCGCGGCCGGCATCCTGACCTGCACGCCGCTGTTCTGGTCGCTGCCGACTGCATTCCTGAGCGGTGCCGCGGCGGCCACGGCAATCGCCATGAGCAACTCGATCGGCAATCTCGCGGGCTTCACCAGCGGCTACATGATCGGCTATCTCAGGGACGTGACGCAGAGTGGCACTAGCGCCTATTACATGATCGCGGCAATGCTGATCATTGGCGCCTTTGCCATCTGGACCTTGCCTGCCAAGCTGGTCAACCGATAACAACGGGAAGCGGTGCGCCGGCGCCGCACCGCTTCCCCGCACCCCAAACGCCTCGGGCGCCCGTAGCGGGCGCATGGAAGACTCTCATGAACAGTGCATTCGAATCGAAAACGGACGGACGAGATACTCAAGCGCCGTTCAACCTGATGGAGGCCACCGTTGCCACCGCGCATGCCGCGATGCGTGAGGGCCGGCTGACGGCACGGCAACTGGTGCGCGGCTACCTGGACCGGATCTCAGCCTACGATCAAAGCGGCCCCCGCATCAACAGCATCCTCCGGCTCAACCCGGAGGCGCTGGCAGAGGCAGAACGCATGGACGCCCGGGCCGCCGGGAAGCCGACGCAGGCCCTGGCTCCTCTCCACGGCATCCCGGTGCTGATCAAGGACAATATCGAATGCGGTGGCATCGAAACCACCGCAGGCTCGCCTTGCCTTAGGGGCAATATGGCCGCGCAGGATGCGTTTATTGTCCAGCGGCTGCGCCGGGCAGGCGCCATCGTCCTGGCAAAAACCAACCTGCATGAGCTTGCCTCCGGGGGGGAGACCGTCAGTACGGAGCTTGGCCAGACCTTGAACCCATACGACCTGACGCGAACGCCCGGCGGCTCCAGCGGGGGCACCGGCGCCGGCATCGCAGCCAACTTCGGCTTGCTCGGGATCGGAACCGATGGGGTCAACTCGATCAGGTCGCCGGCCTCGGCTAACAATCTCGTCGGCCTGCGCCCAACCATGGGCCTTGTCAGCCGAACGGGGCTCGTTCCCTGCGGTCTGACGCAGGACACCATCGGGCCGATCACACGGACCGTTGCGGATACCGCTGCGCTGCTCGACGCAATTGCCGGGCACGACCCGGCCGATCCTATCTCAAGCCAAGGCGTCTCCCACATCCCCGCGAGCTATACGGCCTTTCTCGATCCCGACGGGCTCAAGGGCGCGCGTATCGGCGTACTGCGCCATTTCTTCGGCGATGGGCCCGAGCATCGGCCCGTCAACGCCGTCATGCAGCAAGCACTGGCCGTCATCGAAACACAGGGCGCGGAACTGGTCGCGGTGGATGACGCCATCAGCCCTGATGAACTCCTGGCGTCCACGCTCGTGCATCACTACGAGATGGAGCACGATCTCGATGCCTACCTGGCCCGGCTCGCACCGCGCGTGGGGGTGCGGTCGCTGAAAGACATCATCGCATCGGGGCAAGTGCACGCAAGCGTCGCGGGAACGCTGACCACGGCAGTGGCGCTCGCGGGCAAGGACGCGGAATACCGCGAGCGCTTGCAACGTCAGCAGGCATTGCGCCAGCGGCTACTGAATCTGATGGAAGCGCAGCGGATCGACGTGCTGGCCTTTCCGCATCAGCGCCGCCTGGTGGCGCCGATCGGCGAGCCCCAAGCCGATCGCAACGGCGTACTCGCATCTGCCACCGGCTTTCCGGCGATCGTGATTCCAGCGGGGTTTTCCGCCGCGGACCGCAATGCGCCGCAGGGCGTGCCGGTTGGATTGGAGCTCTTCGGCCGTCCGTTTTCGGAACCCGTGCTGATAACGCTGGCCTATGCGGCCGAGCAGGCTCTGCGCGCGCGCCGGGCGCCGCACGCGGCACCGGCGCTCGAATAGGGGAGAATCGGAACGAATCTTCATTGCTGCTCTACAAACGCCAGCCGATCCAGGCGGCGAGAAGTTTGCGGATACACCGTGACGACCTCAAACGAGGAGGAGACAAAGATGGGCGCAGAAGTGGTAGTTCAATCGTCGAGTTCCCCACAGCAGCACGAGCTCGACCGGGCAATGGATGGCATCGGCGTGACGGCTTCGCACAAGAAGATCATCTTCATGATCATGCTGGGTGTGATGTTCGACGTCTTTGAGCAGAATGCGGTCGGCCTGGTTGGCCCCATGCTGCGGGAGCAATGGGGCATCTCAGTGGCGCAGATCGGCTTTCTGAACACACTGACCTTCAGTGCCGCCGCGCTCGGACGCATCGGATCGGGCTATATCGCGGATCGCTACGGCCGGCGCACCATGCTGAGCGCAAACCTGCTGCTGTTCACGCTGGGCGCCATCATCTGCGCGCTGGCGCCGAACTATGCGGTGCTGGCTGCGGGCCGCTTTATCGTCGGCATCGGCCTGGGCGGGGAGATATCCATTGCTGTGACGATGCTGGCCGAGTTGTGCTCGACCCGCTTCCGGGGTACGGCGGTAGGCATGGTTAGCGTGGGCAGCGGTGGTCTTGGCAATATGCTGGCGCCCGCCTTTGGCCTGGCCGTGTTCGCCATGTTCCCGGGACCGGACAACTGGCGCTGGCTGTTCGCCTGCCTGGTGGTCCCCGCGTTCTTTGTCGTGTTCTATCGACGTTTTATTCCGGAGACACCGCGCTTCCTGTTGTCCAAGGGACGGGTAGACGAGGCCAACCGCGTGCTTTCGATCTTGGCGTCGGGCCGGCTGGGCAAGCTCGCAGGTGAGCCGACGCCGTACATCAAGGCATCGATGCAGGATGAGGCGCCGCGCGCCAAGGTGCGGCTGAGCGACGTATTCAAAGGCCGTCTGGGCCGACGCACGATCGCGCTCGGGATTGCGGTTTCCATGACATATGGGGCGCAGATTTCCGTACTGACGCTGATGCCGACGATTCTGATGTCACAGGGCTACACCATTTCCAAGAGCTTGCTCTTCACCATGGTGATGCAGAGCGGCAGCCTGTTCGGCGCGCTCGCGGCTTCGTACTGCGGCTATCACATCCCGCGCAAGCGCGTGCTGACGGTAGGCGCCGGGCTGGCTTGCACGGCCGGACTATGCTTCGGCTTCCTGACGTATAACGTCGCCCTGGTACTGCTGTTCGGCGCGGCCTTTACGTTCTGTGTCGTGTTGCTCAACACCTCGATCTGGATCTTCGCGCCGGAGCAATATCCCACGCATGTTCGCGCGTTCGGCACTTCCCTGATCCTGGCGCTCGGCACGCTGGCCGGGGCACTGACACCGCTGATCAGCGGCCGCGTGTTCGAAACCTACGGCGTCGGCGGCATGTTCAGCATGCTGGCAGCGATGTACGCTGTTTTCGCACTGAGTGTCCAGTTTGCGCCGGAAACCTTCGGCCGCGCCATGGGCGAGACAGCCGCCGACGACGAAGCCGAACTCGCGGTCGGTGGTAGTGCGGCCAGCGCAAGCGGCTCCTGATCGGCGCATCGTGATGAACCACATCTTGCTGATCAATCCGAATACGTCGCAGTCGACCACGCAGATGATGGTTGACATCGCGCGTGCCACACTTGCCGGCGACCTGGAGATCCGCGGCCTGACGATGGCACGCGGTGTGCCGATGATCGTCGACGAGGCAGATCTGCGCGCCGCCGCGGACGCGGTCGGCGCCATGGATCTGCCCGGCGCCGGTCCGGAGCGCGCAGGCGTGCGCGCTGTCATCGTCGCCGCTTTCGGCGATCCCGGCGCGGACGCGCTTCGGCGCAGGCTAGCCGTGCCGGTGGTGGGGATCGGCGAAGCCGCCATGCGAGAAGCGGCGCAGCATCGGCGTCGATTCGGTATCGCCACGACGACGCCGTTCCTGGCGTCCTCGATTGAAGCCAATGTACGGCGCTACGGACTCGATGCCAGCTTCACGGGTGTGCGTTTCACCCGCGGCGACCCTTGCATGCTTGGCCTTGACCCGGCGGCGCTGGAAGCCGCACTGGCAGAAGCGGTCCGGGCCTGCGTGGAAGCTGACGGAGCACAAGCGGTGGTGATAGGAGGTGGCCCGCTGGGCCAGGCGGCCCAGGCCTTGAGCGCGCGTTTTTCCATTCCCGTGATCGGTCCGGTGCCAGCAGCGTGCCGCAGCCTGCTGCGTGCGCTTGCCGCGAGCGAGTCGCGGAGTAATTTAAATCCTTCATTCAAGGACTTGCCCGAAGCATGACATCAACCAACATCGATACGGTCGCGCAGGCCCTGCTTTGCGCACGACGCGAGCACCGTTGCGCCAACGCGGAGCGCTTCGCCACGGCGCTTGACAATCCGGAGCAGGCCTACGCCGTGCAGTCGGTCGTGGCTCGCTCGCTTGGCTGGCAAAAGACAGGCGCCGGGTACTGGAAATCCGGCGGGCCTTCACGCGAGGCGCAACTGACACACGCCGAACTTCCGTCCGCCGGGGTGTGGACCAGCCCCGCGCATGCCGGCGACTGGCCCTTCACGTGGCGCGGCATTGAGGCCGAGATCGCGCTGCGGCTCGGGCGCGGGGTGGACGCCGCGCAGGCGACCGCCCTCGATGGTCCGGGCGCGGCCGCGCTGATCGACGCGATGGCGGTCTCGATTGAGGTCGTCGACTCGCGCTGGCAGCAGTACGTCGCCGCACCTGCGCTACTGAAGCTGGCTGACCTGCAGGCCCACGGGGCGCTTGTGCTTGGCGAGTGGCGTGACTATGAAGCGCGAGACTGGGCGGCACAGCGTTGCCGGGTGCAGATTGGAATGGAATCGATTGAGCGCCGCGGCACCCATGCCCTGGGCGATCCGGCCTACGGACTGGTGGCCTGGCTGCGCCACGCCACGCGCGCGGGCCGAAGCGTGGAAGCCGGCACCGTCGTCACCACGGGCACCTGGGTCGGAATTCTGGCGGCGTCGGCTGGCGACCTTGTGACAGCGGAATTCGAAGGCATTGGCCGGGCCTCGATCCAGTTCTGAGGATGGCGCTGATCGCCGGCGAACTTCCTCATTTGCAGGGTAGTGACCGGCCGCTACGGTCAGATAGTGTTGAAGAGCTCGTCTTTGGGACGGATGTTGTGTAGATTTTTTGTTGGGGGGCGACCCCTCAACCGATCGACGATCGTTCACTACAGGCCGTTCTGAGAGGCCGAGTTTCGATCGTCCCGGCCGGAGCACCTGTCAGATTGAGATCTGAAACACTATCGCCGATGAGGGATGATCGCCAATCTCGACTTGCATGACCGCTTGTCGGCCCTCATTGGACCTTCGCCACCGCATTGCCGAACGTCTCTTCATCGGTGCTCCAGCCGGTCGGCGGCACGCGGCGTCAAGGCCTGTCATGCGCACCATGACCTCCTGTACTTGGTTGCTTCGTCGATCTCGAGTGCGTAGAGGAACGGAACCGTTTCGCGAAAAAGTGCCAAATGAAGCACTGCAGGCGGAAAGTGGCGGAAAGTGGCGGCAATGCCTAACGCCACCAATTCTCGCGCCGTCTTGGTCGGCGCACCTTCTTTGGTTCCAGCGGCAGCCACACGGGTCGGCCTGCGCTATTGAGAAATAAGTCTTTGGGCCATTGCTCGTAGGTTTAAATGCCTCGACTATTTCCTCGACGGTCTTTCCGTGGAGGCCCAAGGGGGCAGAGGAAGCGGGCAAGCCGGGCTCGAGATCTGGGTCGTATCCGCGCCTCGTTGACTTAGGTCAACCGTGCTATCGAAATGGCACCTAGATTGAAATCAGAAGTCGAGTTAGTCGCGACATAAAGGCCGGCAACTGCGACGTTGCCTTGGTACGAGGCGGATATTCTCAAACGCCATGAAACACACGCGCATCATAGTCACTCATTACGGCGGGCCCGATGCACTTCAGGTGGTGGAGGAAGAGTGCCCCGAACCCATGGCCGGCGAAGTGCGGGTGATGGTGCTGGCAGCAGGTGTGGGTCAGCCAGACCTGATGATGCGCGAGGGCTTTCATCCCGAAACGCCGCCGCTGCCGTTCACGCCGGGGTGGGATCTGGTTGGCCTGGTGGATAAGCTCGGCTGTGGCGTCTCAGGGGTTGAACCCGGCCAGTTCGTTGCCGCCCTGCCGATCAGCGGCGCGTACGCTGAGTTCGTCTGTCTGGCGGAGCATGAACTGGTTCCCGTGCCTTCCGGGCTGGACGCGGCTGAGGCTGTCAGCCTTGTGTTGAACTACGTCACCGCGTACCAGATGCTGCATCGTTGCGCCAAAGTCGCGTCGGATCAGCGCGTGTTGATTCACGGTGCGGCAGGCGGGGTCGGCTCGGCACTAATGCAGCTTGGGCGCCTCGCCGGGCTGGAAATGTACGGTACCTGTTCATTGCAAGATGCGATCGCAGTTTCTGGCTTGGGCGGTATCCCAATTGATTACCAAAAGCTCGACTTCGTGGGAGAGACTCGCCGCCTCACGGGTGGGGGAGTGGATGTGGTCTTCGACGGCATCGGCGGTACCCACATCTGGCGTTCCCGCGACGCTCTCCGTCCCGGCGGGAGGGTAGTAGCCTATGGACTTACTGCCTCGCTACGTGGGGGACGCTTGGCGTCAGGTCGTCCAGGTCGCCGTAATCGCTATCAGCGACTCGCGATTTTCGGCTTGTACATTGCTGGCGGCTGGCTTCTCCCGGGCCGGAAGCGCGTGGTCCCCTACAGCATCCAGTGGCTCAAGCGGCTGAAACCGGCATTGTTTAAACGGGACTTGGTCGCCCTGTTGGACCTTCTTCAACAGAAAAAGATCAAGCCGCTAATTGCCAGGAAATTTCCTCTTGCCGAGGCAAGACTTGCACACGAGTTGCTCGGCGAGAAAGGCGTGGCTGGCAAGATCGTGCTCGTGGGCAATGAGGCCTTGATGCGGTGACGAACGGCTGAAACGGCCGAGCACTTGCCGGCCGACACGAATACACGAATGACCGTTGCACCGTGCGGATTCAACCGGTCGATGCAACACCCTCAAGGCTGCGCCAGCAGGAGGCCGCCGAAATTGTGGCGGTCGAAGGCGCCGAACAGGATGGCGGGACAATCGGGATTCATCGAGGCGTAACCGGTGGTCGGCACGCCTTCTTTATAGGTCTCCCGCAGGGCTAGGCCTATCGCAACAGATAGAGCGAAAACTGCCCACCGTTCATCGGGAAAGCTGCGCCAGCCACTTCACCGAGCGCTTCCATTGCACCCAACCCACCCATCGATATGCCGCCGGCACAGTCCACGCTCCTCCCGGCGTCAGTGCAGGCAGAGAAAAGGACCAGGGCTGCGAGCCCGGCCCAAACCAGCTTGCTCATGAGCTTCTCCTCGCGATTCCGGCAGGCAAGGGGAGTGGGAGTCGCCGGGAATCGGGGCGGCGAGTCCCACGATGATTTCAGCAGTCGCAACCTTCGGTCCACGCTCAGGCGGGCCTGATGTTCTGGTTCACGCGGAACAGGTTTGCAGGGTCGTACTTGCGCTTGATCTCCGCCAGTCGCGCATAATTGTCGCGATAGGCAGCCTTCACGTTGTCGTTGCCTTCGTCCATCATCATGTTGATGTAGCCGCCGCCAGCCGAGTGCGGATGCAGCGCCAGCCAGTAGTCCTTGGCCCACTGCACGATGCGGTCGTTGTTGGCCGGGTCGGGATCGACGCCGACAATCACGCTGGCGAAGCTCGCATCGCGGTAGCTGAACGCGGTGTCATTGGGGCCCGCGCGATGCGCCGCGCCGTTGATGGGATACAGGTGCATGGTCGAGTGCATGGACGGCAACTGGTGCCCATACTTGATGTGCAGATCGATGGCCTTGTCGCTTAGGTCGCTCACGAAGTCGGCTTTCCAGTACCACTGCAGGCCAGGCGGATACAGCGCGTCGAACAGGCTCTGCAAGACCGGCCAAGGAACGGAGCCGGCAAAGTCCACCGCTGGCGGCATGGCGTCGCGAATCGGCTTGAAGCGCGCTTCGGCCTGATCGAGTGGACCCGTGTAGCACCACACCACGGCGCACATCCTCTGCAGGTGGACAGACTCGGGGAACGGCGGCCCGGGCGGCACCGTCACAAAGCCGAACCAGCCATTGATGTCCTGCGGCGCAGTCAGGATGAAATCGCGCCACCACTTCATCAACTCGCGCGCCTGGTCCATCGGCCACAGCATCGGGCCGCCGTAGACCGTGCCGACGGGATGGGCCTTGAACTCGAATGAGGTGACCACGCCGAAGTTGCCGCCACCGCCGCGCAGCGCCCAGAACAGGTCCGCGTTCTCGTCGCTGCTGGCATTGACCAGTCGCCCGTCGGCCAGAACGACCTCGGCGCTAAGCAGGTTATCGATCGTCAGGCCGTAGGCGCGGCTAAGGTAGCCAATGCCCCCGCCAAGCGTCAGCCCACCCACGCCCGTGGTCGAGATGAAACCGCTCGGCGTCGCCAGTCCATAGGCGCTGGCGGCGTGGTCCACATCGCCCCAGGTGCAGCCGCCACCAACCCGAATGGTGCTGCGCTTCGGATCGACAAACACGCCTTTCATCGGCGACAGGTCGACCACCAGTCCGCCATCGCATGTGCCGAGCCCCGCGCCATTGTGCGCACCGCCACGTACGGCCAGCAGCATTCCGCTGTCTCGCGCGGCGTTCACCCCCGCAATGACGTCCGCGACGTCCGTGCAGCGCGCGATCAGTGCCGGGCGCTTGTCAATCATGCCGTTGTACACCGCGCGTGCCTGGTCATAGGCCGCATCGCCAGGCTGAATCAATTGCCCCCGAAAATGCGGCTTCAGCGCGGTGGCGACGGTTTCACTCAGAGCACCTTTCATGGTTGCCTCCTGTCCGGTTGGTATGCAGGAGTTTTATCAACCTCGGCGTTTGAAAGGCGTTAGGCGCACCGTTATATGCGCCAATCTCCGACGTGGCTGGCCCGGAGCGGCCAAACCATCACTAACGCGCCAGTAACGCGCGCGCCCGGACGATGTCGGGCTGGTCGAAGCCCTCGGCGAATCGGGCGAGCGGCGGCTCGACCACTCGGCGCGCGCCGATACCCTCCCGTGGCTCGCGCAACGCCGCAAGCGACAGCGCGGCGCGTAGCTCGAGGGGGCGAGCCCGTTGGGCGGCGGCGATCTCGATCGCCTTGATCAGCGACGATTCGGCTTCGGTCAGGTTGGCGCTGCGTTGCAGCAGAAGCTCGCCGCGCAGGCGATAGAGCTCCGCGTCCAGCCAGTGCTCGCCAGTGTGCTCCGCATGATGGAGCGCCTGATCCAGCGCCGCAAGCGCGGCCTCGGTCTCGCCCACGTCACCGAGGCATTCCGCCAGCATGCCGAGATACAGCGGCAGCCGCAGGCGCGCGCCGGTGCCATGAAAGCCCTCTATCGCCGCCCGCATTGCCGCCACGGCGTTGGCGCCGGGCGACTGCTTTGCATTGGCCCAGGCGAGCAGCACGTCAGCCCAGGCGAGGTAGTAGCCGACGTGGTACTGATCGGCGATCGAACGTGCCTGTCGGGCGTAGTGAAGCGTGAGACCGTGCTGCCGGCGCAGGGCATGCTGCGTTGCAAGATAAGACAGCGCCAGCGCCTGGGAGAACGGGTGTGCCAGCCGGTTTGCCACCTCCAGCGCTTCGCGTCCACGCCGGAGGGCCTGATCGGCTAGCCCGGTGAACCAGAATGCATGGGCCGACCACGCCGAAGCCAGCACGCCGAAGTTTCCGCCCATCAACGACACATGCTCAGCGTGCTGGGTTTCGTCATAAGCGCCGATCGCGCGTTGATACGCTGGCTCCGCCGCCACCCAGTCACCCTGCTGGACCAGGCTCCCCATGATGTTGGTCCATGCCATCGACGCGTAGGTACCCGACCCGGAAGTGCCCAATCCCGCGATGAGTTCCTCGCTCAGGCTCCGTGCCTGGGCAAGCTCCGCACTGACGACGAGAAAGAAGGCAAGGCTGACCTGGGCGCGCGCCTGCTGACCGAAGTCGCCCGTCTGTCTGCTGAGCTCCACGGCGCGCCGCAGTGGCGTGTCGAGCTCCGGTGCCGCCCACCCACGGGAAATGCGAATCGGCGGCGCAAGGTCGAGTTGCAATGCCAGCGACTGCTGAGCGCGCTCTTGCGGATCGACGATCTGATCGGCTTGCGTCAGCCCGCGCTGCAGCAGGGCGATGGCATCGTCATAGGCGTACACACTCTGCGCAACGCCGGCGGCGCGCCGATAGAACGCGGCTGAATCGGTTGGCAGGCCCGCCTGTTCGTAGTGCGCGGCAATCTGCGCGCTGGCAGCGTCGAGATCATCGTCCGGCGCCTGTTCAAGTGCGCGTGCCACGCGTTGATGCAGGCGGCGGCGTTGCAGCGGACTGACCTCGGCGTACGCCACGTCCCGGATCTTGTCGTGGCTGAAGTCAAAGGCAATGCCCCCGCTGTCTGGCTGGCGCACGATGCCTCGTTGCCAGAGTTCGTCCAGCGCATTCGTGAGGGTGTCCTCGCGCACGTCGCTCGCCTGGGCCAGCACATCGGCGGTGAATGCTCGCCCGATGATCGCCGCGACGCCGACGATATCGCGCGCGGCAGGCGACAGTTGCGCAAGACGGTTCGAGATCACCGTGTACACCTTGGGTGGCAACTTCGGGACCGTGCCGTGCGGTGTGCCGCCGGCCGTCGCGGTGCCGGACCGGGCGCGCATCATCTCGACCGTGAACAGGGGATTGCCTTCGCTTTCCTCGAATAGCCGGGTTGCCTCCGCATCGGCCAGCGGCCGATTGATGATCTGCGCCGCGATCTTCGCAGTTTCGGCGGCATCCAGCGCGCCCAGCAACATCTCCATGAGCTGGTCGTCGCGCCGCAAGGCGTCAAGCAGCCGGCTCACGGCGTGCAAGGGCGTGATGTCTTCATGCCGCGCCGTGGCGACCACCAGGAGCTTCGCGCTCACGTCGAAGCGCATCAGGAAACGTAGCCATTCAAGCGTCTCCGCGTCGCACCATTGCAAATCGTCGAGCAACAGCAGCAGCGGCCCGTCTGTCGCCAGCACGGCGCGCGCCAGCGCTTCGAAGAACCGCTGGCGCTGCCAGTATTCGGTGAGTGGGGAGGGCGGAGGCAGGCCGGGTTGTTGCGTCAGCAGCTCTGGCAACAGGCGCGCGACTTCGGTCAGCCACAGTCTGTCGAGTCCGCTCATCGCTTCGTGCAAGGCGGGGCTGCGCAGCCAGCCGGTGACCGGCGCAAACGCGACCCGCCCCTCGGCCGCGTACGCGCGCGAGTGCGTCGTGGTGAAGCCTTGCCCGGAAAGGTGCACGAGCAATTCCTCCGCCAGGCGCGACTTGCCGATGCCCGCCTCGCCCGAGATCAGGGCGAACTGCTTGTCGCCAAGCTGACTACGCTGCCACACTTCGAGAAGCCGCCGCCATTCGTCGTGGCGTCCTATCATTGACAGCATGGGGTCCCGTGGGCGTCGACGCTGTGTTGGTGCAGCCTGGGCAGCAAGGCGCGCATAGGCCTCGCGCAAGGCTTCACTGGGCACGATGCCCAGCTCGCGCGTGAACGTTTCAACGCAGTTGCGATAGGCGCGCAGCGCGGATGCATGATCGTGATTCAGGGCATGCAGGCGCATCAACGCCATATAGGTGGGCTCGCGCAATGGGTCGAGCCGCTGCAACTGCTGCGAGTGTTTCAACGCCTTTGCGTAGTCGCGTCTGTCCTCGCTCAACTGGCTGAGCCGCACGAGCGCCGCGATGCACGCTTCGCGTAACTGATCGCGCTGCGGGGCGATCCATTCATCGTAACAACTGGCTAGCAGGTCGCCCCGATACAGTTCCGCTGCATGCGTCAGGAGCTCTTCCTCGGTGGCCGCGTCGTTGTTGCTTGCGGCCCGCGCCGCGGTGGCCAGGGCCGACTGAAACTGCGCGACATCGAGATCGAACGCGGAATCGGGCAACCATCGCACCATTTGCGCGTCGGCGTGGACGAAACTGGCTGCGTGCGGCCATGACTTGCGTAGATGAAACAGGAGCTGACGCAATGCGTTGCGTGCCTGCGCTTGCGTGGAATCGGGCCAGAACAGGAAGGCGAGTTGCTGGCGCGACTGCGGCACGTCCCGATGCAAAATCAGATAGGCAAGCAGCGCCTGCAAGCGGGGAGAATTCGCGTCAGGCATCGGCGCGTCGGCGCCGTCGAGATGGAACTCGCCGAACAGGCGGACAGCGTAGCGAGCTTCAGGCGCCATGCTGGTCACCGGCGATCTAGGCGACTTCGGCGGCGTCGTGGAGGCCAGCCCACGTCCTGGTACGCGGGTCTGCCGATGGCGGTGCGGACGCACTCGACAAACGTGCGTAATCGCGCGGCACGCATCGGACTTCAGCGTGGGCGATGTCAATGGACTCCGGAGCCGGAGGCGATGCGCCATTCCGGGTAGGCGCCAGCCGTCGTGTCGTGCGTCTCAGCAGGGTCGCTCCCAAAGTATTTTTTCCAGATCGGCCAAGCGCTCGCTGACGACGGATTTGGACAGATGGAGGCGGCGCGCGGCCTCGCTGATCGCGCCAGCCTCCACTACGGCGACGAAGCCGACCACGCCTTCGAGCTTGCGCATTGTTCGGATCATCCGGATGGCAGTTCTGTGTTCTTCAGTCTAGTGCGAACTACGCTCGCCGCAGAAGCTTGCCGGGACGAAAGCGAAACCGCCCGACGGGTTCGTGGCGTGAAAAGTGCTGTAAGCGCCATAATATCCACGCGTATGTGCGCTGCATCATGGGATCAGCCTCGACGCTTTCGTCGAGATGTCACGCAATCGCCGCGTGCTGGCGGCAGGAGGTCCCTTAGAAAGCTCGACGGAGTTTGCGTCGCTTGGCGTAACGGGCCCGTTCACGCATGTGCGTTTCGACTATGTGCTCCAGGACGCGCTGTGCGAAGACGAAATGATGGCCGCGAGCCGATACGATACGGCAGCGCTCCGATCGCGCGGATCGGCGTGGTAGGGCGGCATCGTCCTGATGCCGTTGGCGCAGCCCGCTCCGCCCCTATGAGCGGATGCCGAACAAGCCGTGCCAGAACGAATCGAAGGCGCCGGGGTGACGCCTGGGCCGCGTCACCTCGTCGGGGTTTGACGCCGTCGTCCCGGCGGCCTCGGTGTCAGGCGCGTCCGCGGCCGGCACGGTTGCCCGCCGCGACTCCTGCAAGGCCCATGTGCTGTCCGCGATGCGTGCCGCCAGTTCCGCGTCGCAGTCCCGGCCGAGCAGCGCGCCGAAGATGACGTCGCGGTTGTGGCCGTCGTCGGCAAAGTGCATCGCGGTGGCGACCATCTTCTCATAGTGTTCCTGCGCGACGCGCTGGCCCTCGCGTTGCGCCTCGCGCTCCTGTTCTTCCTGCGCCTCGCGCTCGGCCTGGCAGCGCCGCATCTCCCGCTCGAATACCTCGTCGTAGATCTGGCGCTGCCCGGCATCGGAAAGAATGGTGTAGGCATCGCGGATCTCCTGGAATGCCTCGTGCGCCTGCGCCTCGCGGCCAAGGTTGCGGTCGGGGTGCCACTTCATCGCGGCGCGGCGGTAGGCGCGCTTGATCTCGTCCAGGGTGGCGTCCGATTGCACGCCGAGGGTCGCGTAGAGGGTGGTCATGGGCCTGGGGCGGCTGCTGGGGGGCTTTTATCCTAGCACGGGGTGGCGCGCCAGCAGCGTCACCGCCGTGTCAATGTGGTGCTGTTATTGGTAGCGCACTTCTACGCATATCGACGCCATTCTGCACGGCGCACGCCCACGGCAGCCCCGGGGAGATCGCCGCTTGGCTCGGGCAGGCCAAGGGCAAGCTGCGCGAAGTGTTCGGCCGGCCACCATGAGCACTGGCTGCGCGCCCCGGCTCGCTTGCGCGATTGCGCTTATGAGTAAATGCTTGTTTCCATGTCACCTTCACGGAGCCACATCATGGACACACGAAGTGAACTGCAAGCCACCGTGGACGCCCTGGTTCAAGCGGGCAAAGGCCTGCTGGCCGCCGACGAGAGCGGGCCAACGATCGCCAAGCGGTTCGAGCGCATCGGTGTGGCATCGAGCGAGGAGAGCCGCCGGGCGTGGCGCGACCTGCTTCTGTCGACACCAGGTCTAGGTGAATTCATCAGCGGCGTGATCCTGTACGAGGAAACGCTGGGCCAGCGCGCCGACGATGGCACGCCGCTGCCGGAGCTGGCGGCGCGCCATGGCATCGTGCCCGGCATCAAGGTGGACAAGGGCAAGCTCGCGCTAGCCCACGCTCCCGGCGACGAGATCACCGAGGGCCTCGACGGGCTGGCCAAGCGGCTTGCCGGCTATCGCCAGCAGGGCGCGCGCTTTGCCAAGTGGCGCGCGGTGTACAACGTGTCCGACAAACTGCCCGGCCGGCTTGCCATCCAGGCCAATGCGGAGGCGCTGGCACGCTATGCCGCGATCTGCCAGGAGACGGGCGTGGTGCCCATCGTCGAGCCCGAGGTGCTGATGGATGGCGCGCACTCCATGGCGCGTTGCGCCGAGGTCACCGAGACCGTGCTGCACGAAGTCTTTCACGCTTTGCACCGGCATGCGGTGGTGCTCGAACACATGCTGCTGAAACCCAGCATGGTGCTCCCCGGCAAGGAGGCCGGGCACGCGGCGCCGGCCGAGGTTGCCATGCAGACCCTGCAGGTGCTCAAGCGCACGGTGCCGGCGGCGGTGCCGGGCATCTTCTTCCTGTCCGGCGGTCAAACGCCTACTGAGGCCACCGCCAATCTCGATGCCATGAACCGGCTCGGCCCGCTGCCCTGGCGGCTGGCCTTTTCCTACGGACGCGCCTTGCAGGAGCCGCCCCTGCTGGCCTGGCGCGGCGAGGCCGCTAACGCGGCGCTAGCGCAACGGGCGCTGCTGCAGCGTTCCCGGCTGAACGGCATGGCCTGCCTGGGGCAATACGAAGCGGCGCTGGAGACCGCTGCGGGCTGAGCCTTCGGCAGGCGCGGTCTGGACCGGGCGCTCAAACGCTTGCGCGCCACTGCCTGCATCAGGCGCCCGCTCTGCTCGGGTTCGGCGGGCGCCTTGTAGACCGAGTGACGTGACCGCGAGCATCACATGCTTGCGCTTCCAGCTTGCGGTAAGCGCGCTCAGTATCGGCGCAGAAATGGTCGCTGCGAAGTCTGCTTCAGCCGGTTGAGGAACCAGCGGCCGGCGGGGCCGGGCGGCGTGTCCTTGCGGTAGACCGCGAACATGGCGATCGGCGGGGTACGCGGCTGGAAGTCCAGTCGCAGCGCCACCAGGTCGCCCGCATCGATATCCCCCTGCACCATTGCCGCTGGCATGTGCCCCCAGCCGAAGCCGGCGCGCAAGAAGGCATGCTTCGCGCCCAGATCGGCCAGGCGCCAGGTCAGCGGCGAGAAGACGCCGAAGGTCTCCCCCTCGGTCAGCGTGGTGCGGTCGGTCAGGACCAATTGCACGTGGCCCTCCAGTTCGCGTACCCGGATAGCCCCCTTGCGCGATGCCAGAGGATGCGATGGCGCGGCCACGGTGACCATTGGCACGTCGAGCAGCTTTTCCGCATCCAGGGTCTCGGGAACCGCGGGCATCGATCCGCTGATGCCAAGCCGGCAAACGCGCTCGATTACCGGGCGCATGACCGCGCCGAGCGCCTCCACATACAAGCGCAGCGGGGTGTGTGGAAACGCATCGCGGAACTCGCCCACTGTCACCGTCAGCGACGCCATCGGGTACATGACATCCACCACCACAGACAGCTCGGGTTCAAGTCCTTCGGCAATCGCGCGCGCCTTGGATTTGAAGCCGTCCATGCCGCTCACCACCAGCCGCGCCTGCGCCAGAAGCGCGGCGCCCTGCTCGGTCAGGCGCGGGTAGCGGCCGCTGCGATCGAACAAGTGGACATCGATTTGCCCCTCCAGGTTGGCGAGCGTCTGGCTCACCACCGACTGCGCGCGCCGCAGCTTCCGCCCCGCCGCGGAGAAGCTGCCCTCGTCGGCGGCCGCGATGAAGGTGCGTAGCTGGTCCAGGGATACGCCATCAAGCATGTATCTATTCCTTAGATGGATTTCATCTAGAAATATAGGCTGCCAATATATATGTCAAGCACCTAACCTTCGGTCATGTCATCACCGAAGGAGATTTTCATGGAGTACGCAACGCAAACCCGTCACGCCGGAGACGCGGGCCAGACCCAGCACCACGCCGCGCAGCCGGATGCGGCGAGCCATCGTGCCATCGTGCTGCGTACCGGTGGCCGCCGGCATGGTCCCGTTTCACGGATCGTCAGTCCCGGTGACGTTGGCAAGCTGATCAAGCCCTTCGTCTTTCTCGACTACTTCGATTTCGCACCCTCAGGCGACGCGCTGTTCCCCATGCACCCGCACTCGGGCATCGCTACCCTCACCGTGCTGCTCGAGGGCGAACTGCACTACGAAGATACGACCGGCGCGGCCGGCGTGTTGGCGGCGGGCAGCGTCGAATGGATGCGGGCGGGCAACGGCATCTGGCACGCAGCCAGCCCCGCGAAGGGGAGCCGCTTCCAGGGCTATCAACTGTGGATCGCCCTGCCGCGCAGCCTGGAGAACGGCACGCCGCACAGCCAATACCTTCCGGCGTCCTCGATACCGCAATCAGGACCGGTGCGCCTGGTACTGGGCTCACTGGCTGGAAAGGACAGCCCGGTTGCCGCTCCGTCCGGCGTGGCACTGCTGCACGTGCGCCTGGCGGCGGGCCAAAGCTGGCGCTATCAGCCGCCCGCAAGCCACACCGTGGCCTGGGCACACGTCAACCGTGGCACGCTCGCGACGGGTGGCGAGTTGCTGCAGGACGAACTCGCGGTCTTCTCACAGTCCGAGGGCGCGCTCGATTTCACCGCCGAAACAGATGTGGATTTCATCGTCGCGTCGGCGGTCCCCCATCCGCACGACCTGGCACTTGGCTACTACTCCGTCCATACATCGAACGACGCGCTCCGCAGGGGCGAAGCCGAGATCGCCAGGATCGGGACGCAGTTGCGTGCCGATGGTCGTCTGCGGTGATGCGAGTGACTCCCAGGCAAGGCATTTACCGCTTTATCTCCACGTTTCATTCTTCATTACGTACTTTCCATTTCTTCACCCAAGGATGCACACCATGAACTCGACGACCGCAACTTCGCGCCTGGCCCTTCCCCTGATCGGCCGTACCCTCATCGCCACCATCTTTCTCGTCAGCGGCCTTGGCAAGCTGATGGCGCCCGGTGCGACCATCGCTTACATCGGCTCGCTCGGCCTGCCTGTGCCGCTGCTGGGCTATCTCGGTGCGCTGGTGCTGGAACTGGCGGGCAGCGTGCTGTTGATTGCCGGCTATCGCACGCGATTGACTGCTGCGCTGCTTGCCGCCTACGCCGTGGTCACGGCGCTGATCTTCCATCACGCGCTCGGCGATCAGAACCAGATGTTCCACTTCCTGAAGAACCTGGCGATGGCCGGCGGTCTGCTGCAGGTGGTGGCCCATGGCGCCGGTGCGCTTAGCATCGACGGTCGCCGCAGCACGACCGGCACGCGCGCCGTCGCGGCGCATTGAATGCCACGTACCCAACAATCCGGGAGCACGTAGATGCAGGTTCGCGGCAAGAATCTCCGCTACCACCGCGCCCGACACGCAAGGAAATATCATGAGCGTCGCAGCAGAGTTGTTGCAGCAACACCTCGAGTGGCTGGTTGATGACCACCAGCAATGGCAGGAACTGATTGCCGAGGACATCGTATGGGAACTGCCCTACGCGCCGGGCATCGGGCATCCGTCGAAATTGAGCGGCCGGGACGCGGTGATCCGCCATGTCTCCTGGTTCATCGGTGCGGTATCGAATTTCCGCTTCTTCGACGCCGAGATCCTACCCGCGGCAGACCCTCGTCAAGCCGTTGCGCGGGTGCACGCCGAAGGGCTGATCCAGTCGACCGGCCGCATCTACCGGCAGGAGTACGTCGTGTTCTTGACGGCCCGCGACGGCAGGATCGCGCATCTGCGTGAATACTTCGACCCGGTGCAGGCTGCGCTGGCACTCGATACCCCGATTGTCGGCATTACCGCAAGGAGCCTTTGATGAAAGCCATTCGTGTAGCCGCCTACGGCGGCCCCGATTCCCTGTCGCTGCAGGAACTCGATGATCCTCGCCCCGGTGATGGCGAGGTGCTGATTGATGTCGCCGCCACCTCGGTCAACCCGATTGACTGGAAGATCGTCAGTGGGGCCATGCAGGCCTTCATTCCGCTAACCCTTCCCTTCACGCCCGGGGTGGATGCTGCGGGGACCGTCATTGCGGTCGGACGCAATGTCACCACACTGGTGCCGGGAGACGAAGTGCTGGGCTTCATCGGCATCGTCGGCGGCTATGCAACGCGCGCCGTGGTGGATGCGGGTCGCCTTGCCCGCAAGCCGAAGGGCCTCGGGTTCCTGGAGGCCGCTGGCATTCCCGCGGCGGCTTTGACTGCCTGGCAAGCGCTGCACGACCACGGCAAGCTTCAGGCGGGACAGAAAGTCTTGATCCACGCCGCAGCTGGCGGTGTCGGTAGCGTGGCCGTGCAGTTGGCGAACCTGGCCGGCGCACAAGTGATCGGCACCGCTTCGGCCGCCAACCGGAGCTACCTGCAAGGCCTGGGAGCGACGGACGTGATCGACTACACCGAGGACGATTTTGCCGCCAAGGTTTCGGATGTCGATCTCGTACTCGACCTGGTCGGCAGCGACACGCAAGTGCGTTCCTGGTCAGTGCTCAAGCGCGGTGGCACGCTGGTATCGAGCGTCAGCCCGCCGGATGCCAGGCGCGCCCATGAAGTCGGCGCCGACGGAAAGCACTTTGCGACGCGCCCTGATGGTGCCCAGCTCTCCGCGCTGGCCATGCTTTACGAATCAGGCAAACTGCGTGTCGAAATTGAGTCCACTTATCCACTGGCTCGAGCCGGAGAGGCAATGGCGAAGAGTATGGCCAGGCATGTGCGCGGCAAGGTAATTATCCAAACGGCATAAGGCGCCGGCTGGCACGCGCGCGAGGCGCTGCCATCCATCTTCTGCCCGCCGAACGGCCGGTGAATGGGCGGGGCCGCCGGTCCGACTCTACGTGCGGTCCCCTTTGCGCGCCATCGGTACGGCAGGCGTGGCGCCCGATTCATCGCAACGTCCGTCTACCAAGACGAGGTACCCCCGCGCGCCCTGAGCAGTTTTCCTTCAAAGTGCGCAACCAGGAAGTCGAGGAACGCCCGGACCTTGGCCGACAGGTTCAACCGCTCCGGGAAGACGGCAAAGATGTCGGCTGGTGGCAAGGCATAGTCTTCGAGCAGCAAGACCAGGCGGCCACTTCGGAGGTACTTGGCAAGGTCCCACTCCGCGCGCTGCAAGATCCCTTGCCCGGCCAGGCCCCAGGTCAGCGTCACTTCGCCATCATTGCTGCTCAGGGCGCCGCGCACCTTTACCGTTTCCGTCTTCTTGCCTTTGACGAAGCGCCAGATGCCATAGGCGGAGTCGTTCTGGCGCAGCACGATGCATTGATGCTGGGTCAGATCGTGTGGCGTGATCGGCGTGCCGTGTGCTTTTAGATAGGAGGGCGCGGCGCAGACCAGGCGCCGGTTGTCGGCAATCTTCCGCGCTATAAGGCGTGTGTCCGGAATCTCGCCGAACCGGATCCCTATGTCGAATCCCTCATCGCCCAGGTTCATCGGCCTGTCCGTCAGATGGAGCTGCACCTCCATTTGTGGATACCGTTTCGCGAAATCGGATATCGCGGGCGCGATGTAGGTTCGCCCGAATCCCAGCGGGGCATTGACCCGCAACGTCCCACGCGGCGCCACATGGCTGCTCGAGATCAGTTGGTCGAGATCCTCGATCTCCGCGAGCAGGCGCCGGGCGTGCTCGAGGTAGACCTCTCCCTCGGCAGTCAGGCCGATGCGCCGCGTCGTCCGGTTCAGCAACCGCACGCCAAGCCGCTTTTCCATCTGAGCCAGCCGTTTACTGATGGCCGCGGGGGTGACGTCTTGTTCACGCGCTGCCGCTGACAGGCTGCCCGCCTTGGCCAGGCCAGCGAAGAAGGCAAGTTCCGACGGCTGTCCCATCTTCAACCTCAAGTTAATATTAGTTTGAAATTAAGTTTATCTTACTCCCTCAGTTTTCAACGATAGTTAGCTCACAGAAGGCGCCGGCATGCCTGGCGGTTGAAAGCGGCCTTCGGTGTGTGGAAAACAATGAGAGGAGCAACGCTATGCGTGAATACAAGATTGCAGCCATCCCTGGCGATGGCATCGGCCCGGAAGTCATCTCTGCCGGTTTGCAAGTGCTGGAGACCCTGGCGGGCCAAGATGGCGGCTTCAGGCTGAGTGTCGAGCATTTCCCGTGGAGCTCCGACTACTATCTGGAGAAAGGCTACTACATCCCGGAAGGCGGGCTGGAGCGCCTGAAGCAGTTCGACGCCATCTTCTTTGGCGCAGTGGGCGCCCTGAACGTACCCGATCACGTGTCGCTGTGGGGCCTGCGTCTGCCTATCGCCCAGGGCTTCGACCAATACGCCAATGTGCGTCCGGCGCGCGTCCTGCCGGGGGTGAAGAGCCCGCTGGCGAATGGCAAGGACATCGACTGGGTCATCATCCGCGAAAACTCGGAAGGCGAGTATGCAGGCAACGGCGGTCGTACTCACCGTGGCCTGCCCATCGAGACCGGCACTGAAACAGCTGTCTTCACGCGCGCCGGGGTCGAACGGATCCACCGCTTCGCATTCGAGATCGCGCAGAAGCGCCCCCGCAAACACCTCACCCTGGTGACCAAGTCGAACGCGCAACGCTTCGGCATGGTGATGTGGGACGAGATCTTCTATGAAGTCGCCAAGGACTATCCGGACGTCAAGGTTGACCGCGAACTGGTCGACGCCGTGACCACGCGCATGGTGTTGAAGCCCCATACGCTGGACGTGGTGGTTGCGACCAACCTGCACGCCGACATCCTGTCCGACCTGGCAGCAGCGCTGTCTGGCAGCCTCGGCATCGCGCCGACCGCCAACCTGAACCCGGAACGCCTGTTCCCGTCGATGTTCGAACCGATCCACGGTTCTGCCTTCGATATCACGGGCAAGGGCGTGGCGAATCCGATCGCCACCTTCTGGACCGCGGCCATGATGCTCGAGCATCTGGGCGAGAAGCCCGCGGCGGACCGCCTGATGGCAGCCATCGAGCAGATCACCGCCAACGGCGTCTTCACCCCGGATCTGGGCGGCAATGCGACCACCGCGTCTGTCACCGAAGCCATCTGCAAGGTGTTGGCCGATCAGGTCAAGAAGGCGGCCTGAAGCTGGAAAAGTAGCGCGGCTTGCCGCGCCGCAGCAAGCCGCTAGCGGGTTAGCACCGGCACAGGTGCCCCGCACCGTGCCGGCCCTGAATGGGCCGGCCAATAAAGAATTCCATCAGGAGACAGGCATGCAATCCGTTATCCGGACTGCGGTGGCTGCGTTCGCCCTCGCTCTCGGCGCCGGCACCGCTTTCGCCCAGGCATATCCCACCAAGCCCATTCGCCTCATTGTCCCGTTTCCCCCGGGGGGCACCACCGATGTCCTAGCCCGCACGGTGGGACAAAAGCTCACGCAGGCGCTGGGCCAGCCCGTCATTATCGAAAACCGGCCGGGCGCTGGTGCCACCATCGGCGCGGACGCCGCCGCGAAGTCTGCGCCAGATGGCTACACGCTGCTCATGGGCGCGGTTCATCACACCATCGCACCGAACGTCTACAAAAAGCTCTCCTACGACTTCCAAAAGGACCTGACACCGGTCTCCGTCGTTGCCATCGTGCCGAACGTACTCGTCGTCAGCCCGAGCTTCCCGGCCAGGAACGTGCAGGAGTTGGTTGCCTACGCCAGGGCCAACCCAGGAAAGCTGACCTACGCGTCCAATGGCAACGGCACGGCCCATCACCTGATCGGCGAGCAATTCAAGGCACAGACCGGCACCAACATCGTCCACGTTCCCTACAAGGGGAGCGCCCCGGCTATCACCGACCTGATGGGCGGCCAGGTCTCGATGATGTTTGACACCGCGTCGTCCGCGCTGCCTTACATCAAGGCGGGCAAGCTGAAGCCGCTGGCGGTCGCCACGGCCAGGCGCTCTTCCGCACTGCCGGATGTGCCTACCCTTGCCGAGTCGGGCTTGCCAGGCTTTGACATCGCCTCCTGGTTCGGCATCCTTGCCCCTACGGGAACGCCGCCTGAGATCGTGAACCGGCTTAGCACGGAAATCACCAAGGCCCTGGCACTCCCCGATGTGAAAAAGCAATTTGCCGCCATCGGCGCAGAACCGGTCGGCAACACCCCGGCCCAGATGACGGCCCAGATCAAGGAAGAAGTCACCCGCTTCGGCAAGCTCGTCAAAGAGGCGCGCGTAAGCATGGACTGACCAGGAGGCACGGCCGTCGCGAAAACGTCGGCCGCATCCGTTTGATGAAGGCAAGACAGGCTGCGCTGCAAGTGCGTCGCCGCAGGAGACATCATGAAAAGGCGACTCATAAGCTCACTGTATGTCCAGGTGCTCATTGCCGTGGCGGCGGGCATCCTGCTGGGTATCTTCATGCCCCATATCGGCAGCGAGCTCAAACCACTTGGCGATATCTTCATCCGCCTCATCAAGATGGTGTTTGCACCCATCATCTTCGCGACGGTCGTGCTCGGCATCGCCAAGATGGAAAGCATGAAAGACCTTGGCAGGGTGGGCTGGCGTGCCTTGCTGTACTTCGAAGTGCTGTCGACGTTCGCGCTGCTGCTCGGCGTCATCGTGGTCAACGTGGTACAGCCCGGCCACGGCATGAACGTCGACCCGGCGACGCTCGACACGAAGAGCATTGCCGCTTATACGGCGCAGGTGAAGCATGACGGCGTCATGGACTTCCTGCTCAACCTTGTGCCGATGAGCATTGTGGATGCACTGGCCAAGAACGACATCCTGCAGATTCTCGTGTTCTCGGTATTCATGGGCGTGGCCCTGGCCCATCTTGGAGAGCGGGGCAAGCCGTTCGTCGCCGCCCTGGACTCGTTCGCCAATGCCATGTTCGCGATCGTCGGCATGATCATGCGACTCGCGCCGATTGCCGCATTCGGGGCGATGTCATTCACGGTGGGCAAATATGGCTTTGGCTCCATTGCTTCGCTTGGCAAGCTGGTCGCCACCATGTATGGGACCTGCGCGCTGTTCGTGCTAATCGTCCTGGGTGCTATCTGCCGCGCCTGCGGATTCAGCTTGCTGAAGTTCCTGAAGTACATCAAGGACGAAATCCTGACCGTGCTGGGTACGAGCTCGTCGGAATCCGTCATCCCACAGTTGATGCGCAAGCTGGAGAACGTCGGCGTGTCGAAGCCCGTCGTTGGGCTGGTGGTGCCGGCGGGGCTTACCTTCAACCCCGATGGCCAGTGCATCTACTACACCATGGCCGCGATCTTTATCGCACAGGCAACCAACACGCCATTGACCCTCACCGACCAGTTCGTCGTGCTTGGCGTGCTGCTGCTGACGTCGAAGGGTTCCGCGGGCATCACCGGCTCGGGTTTCATCACCCTGGCGGCAACGCTCGCGTCGCTGGGGAAGATTCCGGTGGCTGGGATGGTTCTCCTGCTTGGGGTGGACCGCTTCATGTCGGAGGCGCGCGCCATCACCAACACCATCGGCAACGCGGTTGCGACCATGGCGATTGCCAGGTGGGTCGGCGCACTCGACGAGGACCGCGTCCAACGCGTGCTCAATGGCGAAGTCGACCCCGAGGACCTGGAGCAACTCTATGAAGGTGTCGCCCCGGAACCGGTCCCGCTGGTGCCGCTGCAGCCGAACTATGCCGCCGACGCCCGCAAGAGCGCTTGAAACCGGAACGGAAACAGGTAGCGCATCGTGAAACACCTCACCATTGAACCCCCCCGTGCATTCCTGGAGTCGCTTTTCCGGACTGCCGTATCCGCAGCGGACCCGCGGGATTGCCTGGCGTCCGCATTACCCGAGCCGCCTGCCGGTCGCACCATCGTCGTCGGGGCCGGCAAGGCCGCCGCCAGCATGGCCCGGGCGCTGGAACAGGCGTGGCCGGGCCCACTCGCTGGCCTGGTCGTGACGCGGTACGGCCACGCCACGCCGACCTCGCGCATTGAAGTCGTCGAAGCCGCGCATCCGGTACCCGACGCGGCTGGCCAGCGTGCCGCGGTTCGCATGCTGGATTTGGTCTCAGGGCTGTGCCCGGACGATCTGGTCATCTGCCTGATATCCGGCGGCGGATCCTCGCTACTTAGCCTTCCGTTGGCCGGCATAAGCCTGGAGGAAAAACGCGCCGTCAACCAGGCGCTGCTGGCCAGCGGCGCGACCATCTCGGAGATGAACTGTGTGCGGCGGCATCTTTCCGGCATTAAAGGTGGAAGGCTTGCCGCTGCGTGCCATCCGGCTCGCGTCGTTACGCTGCTGATCTCGGACGTACCTGGCGACGACCCGGTCAATATCGCTTCCGGGCCGACGGTATGCGACGCGACTACGTGCCAGGACGCGCTGGATATCGTCCGGCGCTACGGGATCCCGCTCCCGGCCAGCGCGGAGCGTCTGCTGGCGTCCGGCAGCGGGGAGTCCGTCAAGCCTGGCGACGAACGGCTCGCGCACAGCGAGGTGCGCATGATTGCGACGCCTGCCATCTCCCTTGCCGCCGCGGCGCGGGCAGCGGCGGCCGCGGGCATCCAGCCCTATGTACTGGGGGATCGCATCGAAGGCGAGGCCACCGACGTCGGCAAGGTGATGGCCGGCATCGCCTTCCAGGCCGCGCAGGGAACGGCGCCATTCCAGCTTCCGTGCGTGCTTCTGTCTGGGGGCGAGACCACCGTCACGGTCAGAGGCAATGGCCGCGGTGGGCGCAACGTGCAATTCCTGCTTTCCCTGGCCATTGCGCTGGACGGCCACCCGGGTGTCTTTGCGCTGGCCGCCGATACGGATGGCGTGGACGGCATCGAGGAGATCGCAGGGGCATACGCCGACCCCACGACACTCTCGCGAGGCTGGCAAAGGGAGATGGCGCCGCACGCCTTTCTCGCCAACAACGACGGACACACCTTCTTCGAGGCGCTAGGCGACGCCATCGTCACGGGCCCCACTCTTACCAACGTCAACGACTTCCGCGCCTTGCTGATTACCAGCCCGGCCGGGAAAGGATGCTAGATCATGCGCCGCACTCGAAATGCCAAGATTGTCGCCACCGTCGGACCGGCCAGCAGCGATGCTGCAACCCTTCGCCGCCTATTCATGGCCGGTGCCGACGTCTTTCGGCTGAACTTCAGCCACGGCACGCATGCCGACCACAAGGCACGCCTCAACCTCATCAGGGATCTGGAGACGGAGCTGGGACGGCCTATCGGCGTCTTGCTGGACCTGCAAGGGCCAAAGCTGCGCGTGGGCCAGTTCGGGAACGGTCCCGTTACGCTCGTGCAAGGCCAGACGTTCCGGCTTGACATGGACAAGGACCGCCCGGGCGACGCGACCCGGGTTGCGCTGCCCCATCCGGAGATCTTCGCGGCACTGAAAGCGCAGACCGACCTGTTGCTCGACGATGGGAAGCTTCGCCTCCGGGTAAAGGCATTCGGGCCGGACTATGCCGAGACCGAAGTGATCGACGGTGGGGTGCTGTCCGACCGCAAGGGCGTCAACGTGCCAGGCGTCGTGCTGCCGCTGTCGGCCTTGACCGCGAAGGACCGCGAAGACCTGGACTACGGCTTGTCGCTCGGGGTCGACTGGGTCGCATTGTCTTTCGTCCAGCGCGCGGAGGACATTCGTGAGATCAAGGAGATTGTCGGAAACCGGGCCAGCATCGTCGCCAAGCTGGAGAAGCCCGCGGCCATCGCGGAGCTGCATGCCATCGTCGCCGAAACCGACGCGGTGATGGTCGCCCGCGGCGATCTTGGCGTCGAAATGCCCGCCGAGCAGGTGCCGTCCATCCAGAAACGCATCGTGCAGGCTTGCCGCAAAGCGGGCAAGCCCGTTATCGTCGCCACGCAGATGCTGGAATCCATGGTGAGCTCGCCTGTACCGACGCGCGCCGAGGCATCCGACGTTGCCACCGCCATCTACGACGGCGCCGACGCCGTCATGCTCTCCGCAGAATCGGCCTCGGGGAAATTCCCCGTCGAAGCCGTGCAGATGATGAACAGCATCATTGTGCAGACGGAGGCAGACCCGCACTACAGGGAGGTCATGGAGGCGTCGCAAACACCACCGGAGCCGGACATCGCCAACGCAATCGGCAGTGCAATGCGCCGCGTGGCCGGGCTTCTCCACGTAGCCACCACCGTGGCATACACAAGCTCAGGCTATTCCGCCATGCGCATGTCTCGCGAGCGTCCCGATGCCCCCATTATCGGCATGACCCCAAACCTGCATGCTGCGCGTGCCATGGCACTCGTCTGGGGTGTGCATGCGGTCATCATCCATGAAGTGGAGAGCGTCACCGAGATGACGAACTATGCCTGCGACACGGCCGAGAGCGAGGGCTTTGCCACTTCGGGGCAAGTCATCGTGATCTCCGCGGGCATGCCATTTGGCACGCCTGGCACGACCAACCTGCTTCGCATCGCAACGGTTGGCCAGCCGGCCGCCTGAAGACCCTCGGCACCCACGACATCACTATTTGAGGCATTCATCATGACCGTCATCCGATCCATCCGAGGCTTCGAGGTATTGGACTCCCGCGGCAATCCCACCGTGGCCGCAGAGGTGACACTGGCCGATGGCGCCTGTGGATATGCGGCCGCACCCTCGGGCGCCTCCACCGGCAGCCGGGAAGCACTGGAACTCCGGGACAATGACCCGGCCCGCTACGGCGGCAAAGGGGTCCGGCAAGCCGTCAAACACGTCAACGAAGACCTGAGCGCAACGCTGGTCGGTTGCGACGCGGCGGACCAGGCGGCCGTGGATGGCCTGCTCCTGCAAGCGGACGGTACAGAGACGAAGTCCCGCATGGGCGCGAATTCGCTTCTGGCGGTGTCCCTCGCCGCCGCCAGGGCAGCGGCTGCATCCCAACGGGTGCCGTTGTACAGGCGCTTCTCGACGGCCGACCGCTTCGTGCTGCCGGTACCGATGATGAATGTGATCAACGGCGGCGCTCACGCCGACAACAACGTCGACATACAAGAGTTCATGATTCTGCCGGCAGGCGCCGCTTCATTTGCCGAGGCGATCCGTTGGGGTGCCGAGGTATTTCACTCGCTCAAGAGCGTGCTGCGAAAGCGTGGCCTCTCCACCGCTGTGGGTGACGAGGGCGGGTTTGCTCCTGATCTCCCCTCCAATGAGGCTGCGCTGGAAGCGATCATCAGTGCAATCGAGCTCGCCGGCTATCGGATTGGCCCCGATATCGCGCTGGGGCTGGACGTCGCCAGCTCGGAACTCTATGAAAACGGAGTGTATAGCCTGGCCTCAGAAGGCAAGCGCTTCGACGCCAGCGGCTTCTGCGACTATCTCGCCGCGCTGGCGAAGAACTACCCCATCGTCACAATCGAGGATGGAATGGCAGAGGACGACTGGACAGGATGGAAGCTGCTGACGGAGACGCTCGGAGAACGCATTCAGCTTGTGGGCGATGATCTGTTTGTCACCAACACGGCCATCCTGGAGAGAGGCATCGAAGAAGGAATCGCCAACTCCATCCTGATCAAGCCGAATCAGATCGGTACCCTGACAGAGACGCTGGCCGCCATATCGATGGCCACTGCGGCAGGATACACCGCGGTCGTGTCCCATCGCTCCGGTGAGACGGAAGACACGACGATTGCCGATATCGCGGTAGGGACTTCGGCCACCCAAATCAAGACCGGCTCACTCTGCCGCTCGGATCGTGTGGCCAAGTACAACCGGATACTGCTGATCGAAGCCGAGTTGGGAGAACTGGCTACGTATGCGGGATCGACCGCGTTTGGGCCGCCAGCCCGCCGCGCGCGTTCAAGGCGGCGGCGCTGACATCTCCTGCAATAGCGGTGCCTTGTCGTTCACTGCCGAGCCAATCAGCGCAAAGCCAATAGTGCGTCCTGTCGCCGGATCGGTGCAGATGGCCCGGATGCTGTTGCGCACATCGTGCGGATGCAGCGCAATGCTCCACGCGCCGCTGGGATGCGTTGGTGTGGCGATGACGGCCGGGGTGGCAGGCGTTTTCAGGCTAACGGGCATCACCGGAAACACCACGCGTTAAGGCAGCGCCGCGGTGCGACCGGGAATGCCAGAGCTGGTAATACTTCAGCACGCGCGCCGGTATCGGGATGGGTTCCACGCGCAGGTCCTGCAGGCGGGCGTAGTGCGTCGCGAATGCCCTTGTCGTGGTGAACAGCAGGTCGGAGCGCATCAGCACGTAGGGGCGCCATGCAGAAGTACGGCAGAGCGGTGGTCACGTTGCGCGCCAGTTCCGACTTGGACAGCTCGGTGTCGATGGTGCCGAGGCACCGCATGCGGCGCATCCGCCTGGAAGCGCTGCACAATGGCCGGGATGAAGAACACGTCCAGGTAGTCCGGGCACGCTATGCGGAAGGTGCGGGTGGCGGTGGCCGGGTCGAACGGCAGCGCCGGATTGAGGATGCTGGTCATGCCGCGCAGTGCCTGCGATGCCGGCTCGATCATGGCCAGCGCCTGCGTGGTGGGCACTATGCGGCTGCCGCTGCGCACCAGCAGCGGGTCGCCGGTCATCTCGCGCAGCCGCCGCAGAGCAACACTGATCGCCGGCTGGGACTGGCCCAGCAGGACCGCTGTGCGGGAGACGCTGCACTCGGTCAGCAGGGTATGCAGGATGCGGAGCAACTGGAGGTCTAGCGAGGCTTTGGACATCACGATGGGGCAAGGTTGGTTATCAGGACGGGAGGCATTGCCGCCGGTTGCGAACGCGGTATGATCTGGCGATCCATGGCCCGGACGCCAGCGGTGCTCCGGGACGGTGCACTTGCGGCCAGGCGGTGGCCGCGGACATAGCGAGGTGAGGGAAAGATGAAAACCAGCGCAAGAAACAAGCTGACCGGCAAGGTGACCGCAGTCCACCAGGGCGCGGTGAACGACGAGATCGAACTCGAGGTTGCCGGCGGCGCGAAGATCGTCGCTACCATCACCAGCGACAGCACCAAGCGGCTCGGGCTCGCGGTAGGCAAGGAAGCCATTGCGCTGATCAAGGCGTCGTCCGTCATCGTTGGCGTGCCTGAACCGGACATGCTGCTCTCCGCCCGCAATCAGCTTGTGGGCACGGTTTCGGGGGTCAAGACCGGCGCCGTCAATGCCGAAGTCGTCATTGGCCTGAAACAGGGGGGCGAGATCGTGGCCATCATCACCAATGACAGCGTAAGCAGCCTGGGGCTGGTGCAAGGCGGCGCGGCCGTCGCCATCTTCAAGGCCTCCAGCGTTTTGCTGGCCACTCGCGCCTGACCCAGCCTACCGTGCCGCCGGCGCCGCGAACACCTCCGGGCTGATCAGCCTGGAGACGTTGCGCCCGGCCTTGCCGTCGTTCGGGACTACCAGCCGGGCAAAACCGCTGGCGGTGAGCGGCGCGCCATCCATCGCATAGGCGATCATGACCGGCTGGTTGCCGAAGCCGGGCTCGATCTCGCCCAGCGAGATCAGCGTCTTGTAGCCGTCGCTGCCGGTCGCCACCACGTACATGGCGAGCACATCGCTCTTTACCGCCGGGTTGGTGCCGAGGCCGACGGTGGTGTTCAGCAGATCCCACAAGCTCACACCGGTGTATGTATTGGCGCCCACGGTGCGCGATACCACCGGCAGCGTCTTCAGGGCGGCCAGGTCGAAGTTGCCCGGCCTCTTCACGGCGCCCGTCACGGCAAACCGGGTGGAAGCTCCACCGCCGGTGCCCACGACCGTCGAGCCGGAAGCGCGGACATCCAGCCGCAGCAGGCCGGACACATAGTGCCCCTCTTGCCGTCTCCAGGCGCGGTCACGCACAACGGTCCGTCGGCCGCGAGCGGAGCTGCAACGCCGTTCACCATTTCGCCATAGACCACCTGGCTCCCCCGGTTGCCGAAATCCGGCTTGATCTCGCCAAGCGAGAACACCGCCTTGTAGCCATCGGCGCCGGTGGCCAGCACATACTTGCCGAGCAAATCGTTCCTGGCCGCGGTATCGACCTGGATGCCCATGCCATTCAGCAGATCCCACAGGGCGGTGCCCACATAGGTGTGGGCTTGCGTGCCGGTGCCACTGGAGTAAGTGACGGTCCGGGTCGCAGCCGGCAGGGCTCGCAGTTGCGTCAGTGTCAGCGCTGCCGGCTGCTCAAGCGCGCCGCCTGGGCGGGGGGCGCGGATGGCATGACAGGGGTCGCGGCCTCGAAGCATGCCACATGCCGAGAGCAATAGCGGCACGATGGCGCCGCCGAGTCAAGCGGACAGCGGACGCTTCAACTTGAACATTTCGATCTCCCTCGATGGTTGCATTGTTGGTGGTAGGGCTATTTGCCCTTGCTGCGTCATCGTTATATTCAATCTAACATAACGATGTCGGCTCCGTATGGGCGCGCGCATAGGGACTATCGGACCCGACACATATTCCGCTGGCGTGACTGGCCGCGTACCATGCCGCCATGGTCAAACTTGCTCGCTCCCGTACTACGCCAAGCCTTGATAGCCCTGTTGGATAGGGTGCCTGGCGTCGGGCTGGACCCGAGTCCATATTGTCGGCGCAGCCTTGCATTGGACGTGTCGGTGCCGCCGGATATGTCGGCGTTTGCGGAGATCGTGCGGTGGATTCGGGAGGGGCGGTGGGTGGCTATCCCACCGCCGCCGAGCCGCGCTTGCCTGCCTGCGGCCTTTCGTCAATCGTCAGCCTAGCCAGCCCTTGATGGTCGCCGCCATGACGTTGGCCGAAATGCCATAGCGATCGTGCAACGTAGGCAGTGCGCCAGCGTCGAGGAACGCGTCCGGAAGGCCAATCTGCCGGAAAGGCGCGCTAACGCCCGCGCGCATCAGCGCAGCTGCCACGCCTTCGCCAAGACCGCCGACTACGGTATGGTTCTCGGCGACGACGACGAGCCGGCCAGAGCGCTTTGCCTCTCGCACGATGGCTTCGGTGTCAAGGGGTTTGATCGTCGGCACGTGCAGCACGCCAACGCCCACGTGATCTGCTTCCAGCGCCTTGGCGAATTCGAGCGCGCGCATTGTCATGATGCCCGACGAGATAACGAGCACCTCAGCGCCGTCGCGCAGCAATTTTGCCTTGCCAAGTTCAAAGCGATAGTCATATTCATCGAGCACCATGGGGACGTTGCCGCGCAGCAGCCGCGCATAGACAGGACCGCGATGTGCCGCGATGGCGGACACCATTTGCTCGGTGTCCAGCGCGTCGCACGGATCGATGACGGTCATGTTCGGCATCGCGCGCATCAAGGCCAGGTCCTCGGCGGCCTGATGGCTTGGTCCATAGCCTGTCGTGAGGCCGGGAAGCGCACAGACGATCTTCACGTCCAGGTTGTCTTCGGCGATGGCCTGGTGCATGAAGTCATAGGCGCGGCGCGTGGCAAAAACCGCGTACGTGGTGACAAAGGGCTGTGCCCCCTCGTGCGCCAGGCCGGCGGCAGCGCCCATCAGCAACTGCTCGGCCATGCCCATCTGGTAGTAGCGCTCGGGGAACGCCTTCGCAAAGAGATGCAGGTCGGTGTATTTGCCGAGGTCGGCCGTCATGCCGATCACGTCGGGCTTGTTGCGGGCCAGCTCCACCAGCGCATGTCCGAACGGGGCAGGGCGGGTCGCCTGGCCCTCTCCGGCAATCGACGCGATCATTGCGGATGTCTTCAGACGCGGCTTGTTCATGGTTGCGTTGCTCATGCTTGCCTCCCGGCTTCCAGTGCTTCCAGCGCGAGCTGCCACTCGTGGGCGTCGACGCGGATAAAGTGATTCTTCTCGCGCTGCTCCAGGAAAGGAACACCGCAGCCCATGCGCGTATCGCAAACGATCATGCGAGGCTGCGCGCCCGGATGCGATCGCGCCGCATCGAATGCCGCTGCTACCGCCTCGATATCGTTGCCATCGACGCGCTGCGTAAACCAGCCGAACGCCTGCAGCTTCTCCACCAGCGGCTCGAATGCCATGATTTGCGTCGATGGCCCGTCGGCCTGCTGGTTGTTGACATCGACAATTGCGATGAGGTTGTCCAGCTTCCAGTGGCTCGCCGACATGATGCCTTCCCAGATCGCGCCTTCATCCAGTTCGCCATCGGAGAACAGCGTATAGACAAAGGCATCGGAGCCCTTGCGCTTGAGGCCAAGGCAACGGCCAACGGCTATCGTCAGGCCTTGCCCCAGAGACCCGCCAGACATCTCCATGCCCGGCGTGTAACTTGCCATGCCGGACATCGGCAGGCGGCTATCGTCGCTGCCATACGTCTCCAGCTCTTCCGCCGGGAGAATGCCTGCTTCGAGCAAGGCGGCATACAGCGCGATAGCGTAGTGCCCGTTGGACAGGAGGAAGCGGTCTCGCCCCTCCCACTCTGGGTCTTCCGGCCGGTACCGCATGGCACCGAAGTACGCGACGGCAAGGACGTCTGCGATGTCGAGTGCCTGCCCGATATAGCCCTGGCCTTGCACTTCACCCATCAACAGGGCATTCCTGCGGATTCGATAGGCGCGCTCTGGCAGTGCCACGGGCGCTTCGGATGAGGATGAATTCATATTCGTCTCCTGCGTAGATCTGATGGTCAAGGGGATGGAGAAGCTCAACGGTTGACGGTCTTCGCTGGGACAAGGAAGACAAGCAGTGCGCCGAGCACGATGACGCCTGAGATAAAGATCAGGCCGGCCGTCGATTTTCCGGTCAGGTCGTTGAGCCAGCCTACGATGGCCGGGGAAAAGAAGCCGGCAAGGTTCGCGAAGCAGTTGACGGCGGCGATCCCGGCCGCTGCCGACATGCCGCCCAGCAAAGCGGTGGGCAATGCCCAGAACTGCGACGAGGACGTCAGGATTCCCGCCGCCGCGATGCTCAGGCAGACGATCGAAGCACCGACGCTGCCAAGCAGAGGAAGCGTCGCAAAGCCAGCCGCCGCCACCAGCATCGGGATCGCCAGGTGCAGGCGCCGCTCGCGGCGCCGGTCCGCGCTCAAGCCGACCAATGGCAGCGCAATAATCGCGCACAGGTACGGCAAAGCGGTAAGGATGCCCACCCACAAGGGGTCCGCGACGCCGGCTTTCCTGACGATGGTCGGCAACCAGAACGTCAAGCCGTACTGTCCGAGCACGACGCAGAAGTAGATGGATGCCATCAGCCAGAGCCGGCGATCGGCGATGAATGCGCGGATCGACACGTGCGAGACCTTCTGTGCATTGTCGCCAGCGACGTTGCGCGCAAGGAGCGCTTTCTCCGCTTCGGTGAGCCACTTCGCATTCTGGATGCCGTTGTCCAGGTAGAGCAGGATGGCGATGCCGAGAACCAGCGATGGCAGCGCCTCCAGCATGAACAGCCACTTCCAGCCGGCCAGATCCAGCACGCCGTGGAATGCGTGCATGATGTAGCCGGACAGTGGTCCGCCCACGATGCCCGCCAGCGGTATCGCCATGAAGAACATCGATAGCGCCTTGGCCCGCCTTTCCGACGGAAACCAATAGGTCATGTAAAGAATGACCCCGGGCGCAAATCCGGCCTCCGCGACGCCTAGCAAGAAGCGCAACACGTAGAAGGAGGTGGGCGTGCTGACAAACGCAAAGCTCGCCGAGATGACGGCCCACGTCAGCATGATGCGCGCGAGCCAGTTGCGCGCACCCACCTTGTGCAGAATCATGTTGCTCGGGACTTCGAAGAGGAAATATCCAAGAAAGAAGATGCCGGCGCCAAGGCCATAGATCGTTTCGCTGAAGCGCAGGTCATTGAGCATCTGCAGCTTGGCAAATCCCACATTGACCCGGTCCAGATAGGCGCCAAGGTAGCAGAGCATCAGGAACGGTATCAGGCGCCGTACCACTTTCGCGTAGGTCTTGGATTCAAAGGTGGCGGCATCCGTGTGCGCCATCACATCGCCCGCGACGGGCGAAGCGTACTTGGTCTTCATGTTGTCTCCTGCCAGGCGCCCCGGGTTAGCCCGAGTGCGCCGATTGTTCCGCCAGGTGAAGGCGGCAGTCGAGGGACGGTCAGTGAATCAGCATCCCGCCATTGACGTCGAGTGTGATGCCCGTCAGGTAGGCGGACAGATCGCTGATCAGGAAGAGGCAGGCGTTGGCCACATCGGCGGCATCGCCGAGACGCCCCAGCGGAATGCCTTTGATGATGTCGGCCCGCATTTCCGGCGTAAGCTTGTCGCCGGTGATGTCCGTCTGGATCAGGCCTGGCGTAATGGAGTTGACGCGAATGTGGTCGCCGCCAAATTCCCGGGCCATGGCGCGTGCGAGGCCAAGCACGCCCGCTTTCGCCGCGCTGTAGTGCGGACCGCCAAAAATGCCGCCGCCACGTTGGGCGGAAACAGACGACATGCAAACGATGCTGCCGTGCCTCTGCGCCTTCATTTGAGGGATGACGGCCTGCGACATGTAGAGCGTGCCGCGCAGGTTCACATCGACGACGGCATCGAAGTTGGCTGGCTGGATGTCCAGGGTCCGCAGGGGCTGCGTAATGCCGGCGTTATTGATCAGGCCATCGATGCGCCCGTATTTTTCGAAGGCGGCGCGCGCGGCCAGTTGGCAGGCCGCGCGGTCCGTGACATCGCATGCGATGCCGAGGTGATCTTCGCCAAGGTCCAGTGCCGCCCGCTCTGCGTCTGCCTGCCGCAGATCCAATATGACTACCCTGGCGCCTTGCGCGGCCAGCGCGCTTGCCGTTGCCTTGCCGATACCGCGGGGGGATGCGGCACCGGTCACGATCACAACCTTGTTCTCGAGCATCATGTCTGTCTCCTGACTGTTGAAATGATGGTTCGAGTCTGGTGCCTCGCGCGGCTCCGATCAACGCAGTCCGTCTCAGCTATTGCTGAGAAATTTTCAGATGAGAGATGTGATTCCAGGAGGTGAATTCCTGGTGCGCCGCACCATGCGTGAGCCGCATGGGCCGCATGCCTACTTCAACGCCCGGTCGATCCAGTCGAGGAATCGCTGTACCCGAGGCAAGTCCGCATTCTGGGATGGGCAGACGATGTGATGCGCGCCCACCTCCACGGCATACGTAGGGTCAAAGACCGGTACCAGCGTCCCCTTGCTGAGATGGACCGACGCCAGCAGCATGCTTTCCAGCGCCACGCCGATGCCAAGGGCCGCCGTCTCCAGCGACATGTACGAGCGGTCAAAGGAAAAGTCGAACGCCTGGTGCTCGCCTGAGACGCCGAATCTGGCAAACCACTGCTGCCACTGGACGAGAGGCGTCTCGGAGAAAACCAGGCGCTGGCCCAGCAGGTCGGCCGGAGTGCGGATAGCGTGTCGGGCAAGATATTCCGGGGAGGCCAGGGGAGCAATGAACTCGTTGCGCACTGTCTTGACCTGCAGATCGCGCCAGTGCGCGTAGCCGTAGCGGATATCGACGTCGTAATAGCCGCTTGTGAAGGAGATGTCCTCATAGGAGCAGGCTACGTTTAACTGAATGTCGCCGTTGTCGGCCTGGAACGATTTCAGCCGGGGCAGCAGCCACATCAAGCCGAAGCTCGGGCTCGAATGCACCCTTAGAATGTCGACTTCAGCCTGGCTCGATGCACGCTCGGTCGCGCGGTTCAGTTCAGCGAGCGACCCGGTCACGTCGCGCAGGTATTGCTCCCCGACTGGCGTGAGGGCCAGCCCCCGGCCCTGCCGGAAGAAGAGTGGCTGGCCAATGATGGACTCGAGGTTGGCAATCTGATGGCTCACCGCCGAGGCGGTCAGGCCCAGTTCCTCGGACGCCCGGCTTACGCTCTTCGTTCTCGCGACGCTCTCGAACGCAATAATCGACTTCAGCGGCGGAATGCGCATATTCAGCTCTCTGGTGACGACGGTAAGAGGGGTTTGTACTTAGAGCGGCCTTGGCAACTGTCCCCGGCCGGCCGGGGATACGCCCGGGGCATGGCAAGGAGCGACAGAACTTCACCGTTGCCCTGGCGGGATCCGTGATGATCATATCGCGTTGGTGGTCTCGCGCGTCGAAGTTGCCGACGTGTAGCGTTGGCGAAGAGGACTCCCGCAAAGGCCCGTCAGCAATGCTGCGTAAAAGCAAAAACGGCTTAGAGACTCAAATTCTCCAAGCCGTTGATTTGCTAAACGTAATAGGTGGTGCGGCTGGCAGGATTCGAACCCACGACCCCTTGGTTCGTAGCCAAGTACTCTATCCAACTGAGCTACAGCCGCACGCGAGGGCGAGACTATATCGCACGCTGGGGAAAATACAAGTATTTCCGCAGATAAGAGAACGCACGGGGAGTGCGGCGGGTCTCAGCCACTAAGTGACGAGGTCAATCAACCCCGGCAACATCAGGTACGCCCCAATCACCACCAGCACCCCGAACGCAATCCGCCGCGTTGCCACCGCCGAAAGCGGTGGTGGAAATCGCCGGGCCGCAATCGTGGTCACGGCCACGACAGGCACCGCGAGCGCTGCCTGCACCCAGATATCGGTGCCGAGCTGCCCCTGCCACGCACTGAACAGCGTCCGCGTAACCGAGGTAGCCGTGAACACAAGAATCAGCGCACAGCGAATCTCCACCATCGACAGCGGCTGCCGATAAAACTGGAAAATCAACGGTGGCCCGGACACGCCGAACATGCCGCTCAGCAGCCCGCCAAAGATGCCGCTGACAAAGAAGCTGCGGTCGCCGGAGCGCCGCACCAGCGGGGCAGGGCGCAGTGCGGCGCTCAGGCCGCCGTACAGGACCACCGCGCCGAGCAGCACCTGCAGGATGCCGGAGGCGGCGCTGCTCAGGTAGTCGAGTATCAGCACGCCGGCCACCACGGAAGGCAGGATGCCCAGCGTGGCCGCGGCGACGGCACGCCAGTCGATATGGTGCATCTTGCCCGGCAACGCCACCGCGCTGTTGGCCAGCGTCACCAGGCTCACCAGCGTGGCGACGGTGGCGACCGGCGCCAGGCCCAGCCCGCTGGTCGCGCCCATCACGATCATGCCGAGGCCAAAGCCGGTTACCGTCTGGAAGTAACTTGCCGCGCCCATCAGTGCGAGCAGCGGCAGCAAGTGGTCAGCGGTCATGACAGTTGCGCGGCCATCGGGGCTTCCGTCCGGGCTTGCGCGGCGGCTTGCGCCTGCACTGCCGTTACGGCAATCACATAGAACACATCGTCCGCGCTGCAGCCGCGCGAGAGATCGTTGGCCGGCTTCTGCAAGCCTTGCAGCAAGGGCCCGATCGCCTTGGCGCCGCCCACGCGCTCGGCCAGCTTGTAGCCGATATTGCCGGCTTCCAGGCTGGGGAACACCAGCACGTTGGCGCGGCCCTCCACCCTGGAGTGCTCGATCTTCTTCATGGCGATTTCGGCAACGATGGCGGCGTCGAGCTGCACGTCGCCGTCGATCGCCAGGCCAGGCCGCTGCGCAGTGACGAGGCGCGTGGCCTCCACTACCTTGTCGACGGCCGCATGCCGCGCGCTGCCGCTGGTGGAGAACGACAGCATCGCCACGCGCGGCGTGTCCATCAGCAGGCTTTGCGCGCTGTCGGCCGCCGCCATCGCGATCTCGGCCAGTTCGCCGGCATCGGGGTCCACCACCAGCCCGCAATCGGAAAAGATCAGCCCGCCCTTCAGTGCGTGGAAGGGCTCGCACAACATCATCAGGAAAAAGCTCGACACCAGCTTGAACGCAGGGTGGATGCCGATGACCTGGATGGCGGTGCGCACCACGTCGGCGGTGGTGTGCACCGCGCCGGCCACGGAGCCGTCCGCGTGGCCCAGGCGCACCATCAGGTTGGCAAAGCACAGGGGTTTGAGCACCTCGCGCCTGGCGTCTTCCAGTGTCATGCCCTTCTTTGCCCGCAGTGCGAACAGCTTCTGCGCGAAGGACGGCGTGAGCGCGGAGCTGGCCGGGTCGATCACGTCCATGCCGGCAAGGCCGATGTCCGCGCCGGCGGCGGCCTGGCGGATGCGCGCGGCATCGCCCACAAGCATAATGCGTGCCGTGCCCTCGCGCGTGGCGCGTTGCGCCGCCTGCAGGATGCGTGGGTCCTCTGCCTCGCACAGCACGATGCGCTGGGGCGCCGCGCGTGCGCGCTCGATAATGCGGTTGATCGCTTTCATGATGGGGTCGCTCAGAATGGAATATGGCCGGAAGCAGCGGACGCCGCTTCCGGCCAGACGTCCGCTACTTCACTGGCTCAAACGTAGTCCTTGTACT
>JYOD01000076.1 GCA_000955785.1 Burkholderiaceae bacterium 16 | reverse complement strand
CCCGACTTATTGAGCAGTTACGGGTGTGGCGGATTCTTTGCGAATCCCGGCCGACCCTCAAGGCCGTTCTGCAAGACAAGAGCAAGTCCACCAAGCAGCGAGTGGATGAAGCCCTGAAGCACTGGGCCGTCGTCACTGACGCGGCGAAATCGAGCTTTGCGTCACACGTGCGCCCCGCTCTGACCGGTGACCATCAGCGGGTTCACGCTCTGCTGTCGGGCCTGGAAGACCTGGAATTCGGCGGCAGGGAGGACGATCCCGGCTTTGCGAACCTCAAGGCGCGTGGCGCGACCTGAAGACGAGGAAGCTCAATGCTCTGCCCGAAGACTTTACGGAGGCCGGCGTTGGCACGGCGTGGCATGACCTCGTCCATGACCCTGGCCCAAAGCGCGGCTACCAGGCCTTCGCTGCTTGCACGATGATGTCGCTACGCCTGCGTAGGGGCAGCGCATGGATTGACCACTCGATGCGCTTTCGTGATCGCGGACCAAATGCTCATCCCTGCCAAGGAGTGGGAGCGCGATCGTGCCAAGTATCTCGGATTGTTGGGCCTGCCAGCCACCGCTGATACCTTCATCGAACAGCGACTGGATACGCTTCGCGCTGGCGTGGCTGCGGTGGCCGAGGCCTGCGCTCAAGGCAAGATTGAAATCGGAGACGATGGCATGCTTCACCTGCCGGCGATTGCGCCGCTGGAGCAGGACGATGAGCCGCGCCGCATGCGCGACTTGATCTACAAGACAATCGGCGATGTGCAGTTTCCGGACATATTGCTGGAGGTCGACGGCCTCCCGGCTCGCCAGGGCCTTGCCTCGCGTGGCGACGTCGATCCGGTGGCGCGCTAGCATTTGCTGGGCGCTGGCGTGAATGTTTTCGAGAAGGATTGCGCTGGCCATGATGGCCTGCCGAGGATCGGAGCAGTTGGAATGCGGAAGGCGCGGGGCTAGTCCAGGCCGGCGCGCCGATGGACAAACCATAACACTGTCTGTTACCCGTGCTGGCGACGTGGGCATGGCGCGCCACGCGGGCCGCAGAGGCTGCAGGGGGGCCGTAACCCGGGATATTGTCTTCCGGGCAGGATCATGCCAGCATCGGCCATGCGCTCCGGCGCTCTTCATACGACTGGAAGCGAACATACATGGGTCATTCGCAGGCCGCTAAAGCATCCACCCGTCAACGTATTCTCGAGATCGCCGCGCGACGCTTTCGGGAACGCGGGTTTTCTGGCGTCGGACTAGCGGAGATCGCACGCGAGGCGGGCATCACACCGGCCGCGTTTTACCGGCATTTCGCCTCGCGCGAGGCCATACTGGCCGAGGCGGTCCATGAGGCCGCGCGCAGCCTCGATACCTGGGCGGCCGCATCGCAGGATATTGCCAGTGCAGTGCGGAACTACCTTAGCGTGGCGCATCGCGACACGCCAGGCAGTGGGTGTCCGCTCGTCGCACTGGTGCATGATGCCGCGCGCGCGGACGACGTGACCCGCGATGCCTATACCGCTGAGGTCAAGCGCGTGCTCGACTTCCTAGAAGGTTTGCTGGCCGCGCAGGGGCATGCCAACACGCGCGCGATGGCCGTCCTGCAGCTCTGTGCGAGCGTCGGCGCGATGGGCCTGGCACGTGCCGCTGACGATGCCACGCTGTCACGCGACCTGCTCGACCAAGTGGCAGACGGTCTTGTCCGCCTGGGCACGTCACAGCCCTGAAGCCTAAAGCACCAGCTCGCGCGTTGCGGCGTCTTCGGGCACGGCCGTCCGACGCAGCGCTTCGCAGCCATCAACTGCAGCCATCCGCGGGCATTCCTCGAAGATCTGCGCCACCCAATCGACAAAGACGCGTACCTTCGGCGCCAGATGCCGGCTTTGCGGATAGATGGCGGCAATTGGAATCGGGCGTGGCCGCCATTGCGGCAGCAGTTCCACCAGTGCGCCGGTATGCAGATGTTCCTGCACCATGAAACGGGGCGGCTGGAAAATGGCGGCGCCGCTGAGGCCATAGGCCACGTAGGCATCGGCGTCGTTGAAACTGATATGGCCGCGCATGCCAACCTCGACCGGATTGCCATCGATGATGAAATTCAAGTCCAGCGTGCGCCCGGTGCGGTTGGAGAAGTAGTGTATCGCGGTGTGATGCTGGAGGTCCGCCAGTGTGCGCGGCAGGCCATGCCGCGCGATATAGGTCGGGCTGGCTACGGTGACCATGTGCATGTCGCCCAGGCCACGCGCGATCAGGCTTGAATCCTGTAGCGAGCCCGCGCGTATCGCGCAGTCCACACCGTCCTGGATCAAGTCCACCATCCTGTCGCCAAAGCCCACCACCAGTTCGATGTCGGGATAGCGCTCGTGGAACACGTGGAGCCGGGGCATGAGAATGGTGCGCCCGATCGACGCCGGCATTTCCACGCGCAGCTTGCCGATCGGCCCCTGGCCCGAGCGCGTCAGCGCCACCTCGGTCTCGGCGATCTCCGCCAGGATCCGCATGCAACGCTCGTAGTAGTCGGCGCCTTCTGGCGTCAGCCGGAGCTGCCGCGTGGTCCGGTTGATGAGCCGCACGTGCAGATGCGCTTCGAGGCTCTGGATGATCGTGGTGGCGGAGGTGCGTGAAAGCCCCAGCGCCTCCGCCGCGCGCGAGAAGCTGTTCATCTCCACCACGCGGGTGAAGACTTCCATGGCCTGTACCTTGTCCATCGTACTGCCCTTCTTTAGTGCGCCGCGCGGAACCTGCAGCCTGTTTCGCGGCGGATTGTTTGGTGACGCCAAATTGTGTTCTGGATTATAGGCGTTTACCAGATGGCGGCAATGTACCAGACTTCGTGCATCACAGCATTTGCACGTCAGCGCAATCAGTCATGGCCCAGAAGGCATCCAAGGCATCCTCCTCCACGTCATCGGTCCACGTGGACTGCGTGAGCATCATTGGCCACGCGCAGCGCATTCCCCTGCACGTTCACATCCCTGTCGGGATCACCGAGGCGTTGCCCGTGATCCTTTACCTGCACGGCGGCGGCTTTGTCGAGGGCAACCTCGACTGGGCCGAGGTGGCTGCCTCGACCCTTGCACGCGCCACGCCGGCCGTGGTGGTGGCCGTGGGCTATTCGCTCTCGCCGCGCTTCCCGTTCCCGGTACCGCTCGAAGACGGCTATCTGGCCGCGCTCTGGACACAGGCCCACGCCAGGCAATATGGCATCGACGCGCGCCGCATGGGTATCGCCGGTCACGATGCTGGCGGGAACCTGGCCGCGGGCATTTCCGCCATGGCGCGTGACCGCAAGGACTTCACGCTGCGCGCGCAGGCCTTGCTGGCACCGTTGCTGGACCCCAGCATGACGCGGCTGGCCGATATCGCCCGCCTGCATGACGTGGACCTGTCAGCCAGCGACTGCGCCATGGCGTACCGCGCCTACCTGCCCGACGTGCTGCAGCAACTGCATCCGTATGCGGCGCCACTTGAATCGCGCCGCTTGTCGCGCCTGCCGCCCACCCTGATCGTCAGCGCCGCGCAGGACGTCTGCTATATCGAAGCGGAAACCTATGCGAGCGAGTTGATCGCCGCGGGCGTCCCGACCGAGACCACGCGCTACGCGGAAGCCTCGCATTGCTCGATTGCCACCCACGCCCCCGCACTCGCCGACGTGGCGGTGTTCTTCGCGCGCAGGCTCGATGCATCGACGTCCGCGCCGGTCCCGCGCCGCCCCCAGCGCCCCCCCGAATCACGCTAATCCCACTAATCCCAGAGATACCAGAGATCCCAAACAGGATCTTCGCAGGAGTGAAGTCATGGAACATCGCAGATCAATCTTCCGTCGCCCCTCGGTGGTGGCTGGCATCGGCGCCGCCGTGGTGGCGGCGGGCTTCACCGCAAGCGTGGTGCTGAACGACACGCGCGCGGCCGCGCCCACCGCGCCGCCGCCCACGCAGGTGACCGTCCAGTCGCTGCAACCGGAGGACGTGCGCGTCTGGACCAGTTTCTCGGGCCGGCTGAAGTCCGTGGACGAAGCACTGGTGCGGCCCGAGGTGGGCGGGCGCATTGTCGAGGTCAGGGTCCGCGATGGCCAGACCGTGCGGACCGGCGACATCATGTTCGTGATCGACCCGCGTCCCTATGACGCGGCGGTGGCGCGCGCCAAGGCCGATTTGGCCGCCGCGAAGGCGCGGGCGGAGTATTCCACCACCGAGTACGAGCGGGCGAAGGGGCTGATTGCGGATGATGCCATTCCCAAGAGCCTGCACGACCAGCGGGCCAACGAATACCGGACCGCGCAGGCCGCGGTGCTGGCCGCGGACGCCGCCTTGCGCCAGGCCGACATCAATCTGGACCATGCCTACGTCAAGGCGCCCATTCCGGGGCGTATCAGCCGCGCGGAAGTCACGCTCGGCAACCTGGTGCAGCCGGGGCCCAACGCGCCGGTGCTGACCCGCATTGTCTCGAATGACGGCATCTATGCCGACTTCGAGGTCGACGAGCAAAGCTACCTTCGCTCGATCCGCGCCAAGGCCGACACGCTGAGCAGGGAGCAGCAGATTCCCGTTGACATGAAGATCCAGGGCGATACCGATCACGTGTATCAGGGAAAAATCCACACGTTCGATAACAGCATCGACGTGAATACCGGCACGATCCGCGCCCGGGCCAAGTTCGCCAATCGGGATGGGGCGCTGCTGCCGGGCATGTCCGTGTCGATCAGCCTGGCCGGCAGTGCCGACACGCGCGCACTGATGGTGCCGGACGTGGCGGTGGGCAGTGACCAGAGCAAGAAGTTCGTCTTCGTGGTGGCTCCCGACAACAAGGTCGCATATCGCGAGGTCACGCTGGGCGCCGGCATCGACGGCCGCCATATCGTGCTGGCCGGGCTCAACGCGGGGGACCGCGTGGTGACCAAGGGCGTGCAGTTCGTCCGCCCCGATGTGGTGGTCGCGCCCACCGAGGCGGCGCCGGAAACGATAAAAACCGCATCCGCGCGGCACGCCGCACCGGCCCCGTTGGCGGAGTGACACCATGAATCTCTCGAAATTCTTTGTCGACCGGCCAAACTTCGCGGCCGTGATCTCCGTCATGATCTTCCTGGCCGGGCTGATCGCCATTCCGAAGCTGCCGGTCTCCGAGTATCCCGAGGTCGTGCCACCGTCCGTGGTCGTGCGTGCGCAGTTTCCGGGCGCCAATCCGAAAGTGATTGCCGAGACCGTCGCCACGCCGCTCGAGGAACAGATCAACGGCGTGGAGAACATGCTCTACATGTCGTCGCAGGCGGCCAGCGACGGGGTGATGACGCTGACGGTGACGTTCAAGCTCGGCACCGACCCGGACCTGGCCACGCAACTGGTGCAGAACCGCGTGAACGAGGCATTGCCCCGGCTACCGGACGTGACGCGCCAGCTCGGCGTCAGCACGATCAAGAGCTCGCCGAACCTGACCATGGTCGTTCACCTGGTCTCGCCGAACGACCAGTACGACAACCTGTACCTGCGCAACTACGCGCGCCTGAACGTGAAGGACGAACTGGCGAAGATCAGCGGTATCGGCCAGATAAACCTGTTCGGCTCGGGCAACTACGCGATGCGTGTCTGGCTCAATCCGCAGAAGGTGGCCGAGCGGCACATGAATCCCGAGGAGGTGGTGGCCGCCATCCGCAAGCAGAACATCCAAGTGGCCGCAGGCGTGATCGGCGGGGCGCCGTACAAGGACAACGTCGAGATCCAGTTGCCCGTGAACGTGCAGGGGCGACTGGCCGATGTCGACCAGTTCGAGAACATCATCGTCAAGCGCGATGGCGGCGTGGTGACCTACCTGAAGGACGTGGCGCGGATTGAGATGGGGGCCAGCGATTATGCGCTGCGCGCCCAGCTCGATAACAAGCAGGCCCTGGCGCTGGTGATCTTCCAGTCGCCTGGCGCGAACGCCATCGAGATATCGAACAACGTGCGGGCCAAGATGGAGGTGTTGAGCAAGCGGTTTCCGAAGGGGCTCGAGTACCGCATCGCCTACGATCCGACCACATTCGTGCGCGATTCCATCAAGGCCGTTACCCACACGCTGCTCGAAGCCATCGTGCTGGTGGTGCTGGTCGTGATCCTGTTCCTGCAGACCTGGCGCGCCGCCATCATCCCGTTGCTGGCCGTGCCGGTCTCGGTTGTCGGCACGTTCGCGGTGATGCATGTGTTCGGCTTTTCGATCAACGCGCTGTCATTGTTCGGGCTGGTACTGGCGATCGGTATCGTCGTGGACGACGCCATCGTCGTGGTGGAGAACGTGGAGCGCAACATCGCCAGCGGCCTGGCGCCACGTGAAGCCACGATCAAGGCCATGAAGGAAGTGACCGGGCCGATCATCGCCATCGCGCTGGTGCTGTGCGCCGTTTTCGTGCCGATTGCGTTCATCAGCGGGCTGACCGGGCAGTTCTATCGGCAGTTCGCCCTGACCATCGCGTTCTCCACGGTCATCTCCGCGTTCAACTCGCTGACGCTGTCGCCGGCGCTGGCGGCGCTGCTGTTGCGCGGCCACGATGCGCCGAAAGACCAGTTGACCCGCGCAATGGACTGGCTGCTGGGCGGCTTCTTCACGCGCTTCAACCGGTTCTTCCAGCGAAGTTCCGACGCCTATAGCGGCGGCGTGAAGCGCGCGCTGCACCGCAAGCGCGGATCGATCCTGATCTACGTGGTCCTGCTGGGTGCAACGGTGCTCGGGTTCAGCAAGGTGCCCGGCGGCTTCGTGCCGATCCAGGACAAGGGGTATCTGGTGAACCTGATCCAGCTGCCCGATGGCGCCACGCTGGACCGCACCGAATCGGTCGTGCGACAGATGACCGAGATCGCCGCAAAGGAACCCGCCTTCCGCAACGCGGTACAGTTCCCTGGGCTGTCGTTGAACGGCTTCATCAACAGCTCGTCGGCGGCAACGGTGTTCCTGGGCGAAAAGACTTTCGAGGAAATGCGCGAGGTCGGCACATCGGGACCCGCGATGGCGGGCAGCCTGCAGCAGAAGTTCGCGGGTATCAAGGATGCGTTCATTGCAGCGTTTCCGCCGCCCCCCGTGCAGGGGCTCGGCAATACCGGCGGCTTCAAGCTCCAGATCGAGGACCGGGGCGACGCGGGCTACGTGGAACTGAGCAAGACCGTCAGCGCCGTGCTAGACAAAGCGCACAAGGCGCCTGAACTGGCCAGGGTGTACAGCACCTACAACGTGACCACGCCGCAGCTGTTTGCCGATGTGGATCGCACCAGGGCGTCGCAGCTGGGCATCGACGTAGACGACATCTTCAAGACCATGCAGATCTACCTGGGGTCGCTCTATGTCAACGACTTCAACAAGTTCGGGCGCACGTACCAGGTGATCGCGCAGGGCGACAAGGACTTCCGCTCGTCGCGGGACGACATCCTGAAGCTGAAGGTACGCAACCACGAAGGCGAGATGGTGCCGCTGGGCGCGGTGGTCAGGATCAGCGATACGAGCGGGCCGGAGAGCGCGTCGCGCTACAACGGCTATCGCTCGGCGGACATCAACGGCGGTCCCGCACCGGGGTACTCCACGGGACAGGCCCAGGCGGCCATCACCCGGATCCTGGACGAGACGCTGAGCGGCGAGATGACGTTCGAATGGACCGAACTCGCCTACCAGCAGATCCTGGCCGGCAATACCGCACTGATCGTGTTCCCGATCTGCATCCTGCTGGTGTTCCTGGTGCTGACGGCCCAGTACGAGAGCGTATTCCTGCCGCTGGCGATCATCATGATCGTGCCGATGTGCCTGTTCTCGGCCATCACGGGCGTGTGGCTGACCAAGGGCGACAACAACCTGTTCACGCAGATCGGCTTCTTCGTGCTGATTGGACTCGCGTGCAAGAACGCCATCCTGATCGGCGAGTTTGCACGCGAACTGGAGATCCACGGCAAGTCGACGTTCGCCGCGGCGATAGAGGCCGCGCACCTGCGGCTGCGGCCGATCCTGATGACGTCCATCGCATTCATCATGGGCGTGCTGCCGCTGGTGCTGTCGCATGGTGCCGGCGCGGAGATGCGGCACGCGATGGGCGTGGCGGTGTTCTTCGGGATGATCGGCGTGACGTTCTTCGGCCTGTTCCTGACACCGATTTTCTATGTGATGGCGCGTGCATTGGAGAAGCGCATCACCAAGACCGAGAAGGTACATCACCATGTTGAAGCTTGAGCGAATCATCGCGCTGGCCGCGGTGGCGCTGGTGGCGGCATGCACCGCGCCCGTGGGGCCGCAATCGTCGGGCATCGATGCCGCGCCGCAATGGGCGAAGCTGGCGGACGGGCAGGGCGGCGGCTATCTGGCCGGCGATGCCGGCGCCAGCGTGGACCAGACCTGGTGGGCGCGGTTCCGCGATCCCGCGCTCGACAGGCTGGTCGCCGAGGCGCTGGCCAACAACAAGTCGCTGGCGATTGCCAAGGCGAGGGTGGAGGAGGCGCGCGCGGGGCGCCTGCTGGCGCAGTCAGCATTGGCGCCCCAGGTCAATGCGACGGCCAGCAGCGAACGCAGCAACCGTGGCTTCTTGACCAACGACCATCCCGTCACGATCAACCAGGTTGCCATCTCAGCCGCGTGGGAGGTCGACCTGTTTGGGCGCAACCAGGCGCGCACCGCGCAGGCAACGGCAATCCTGCAATCGGCCGATGCCAGCCAGCAGGCGGTACGCGTGGCGCTGCTGGCCGAAGTGGCACGCACGTACTTCGATCTGCGCGACTATGCGCAACAGATCGACATCACGCAACGGAACCTGGACAGCCAGCGCCGCACACTGCAGCTGATCCAGGCGCAGATGCGTGGCGCGTTGGCCAGCAACTTCGACGTGCAGCGTGCCGCCGCGCAGGTATCGGCCACCGAGTCGCTGCTACCAGCATTGCGCACCGGGTACGACGGCGCAATGAACCGGCTGTCGAACCTGCTTGGCCGCACGCCCGGTACGCTGGCTTCGTCGCTGGCCCCGTCGCTGTCCGATGCCCATGCATGGCAGCCGATCGACCAGGACATCGTGGTGTCCGCACCGGCAACGGTGCTGAGGGAGCGGCCCGACGTACGCGCGGCCGAGCGGCAGTTCGCGGCCAGCATCGCCGCGCGCAAGGCTGCCGTGGCGGAGCTGTTCCCCAATATCTCGCTGACGGCCTTCTTCGGCGCGCAGAATGCCACGCCGTTCTCGTCCACGCCATGGGGCATCGGGGCCGGGCTGATCCAGCCGGTGCTCAATTTCGGTCGTATCCGCTCGCAGATCGACGCGGCCGATCAACGACAGACCCAGGCATACCTGACCTATCAGCAGACCGTGCTCGATGCGCTGGAGGACATGGAGAACGCGTTATCCGGCTACATCAACGAGAATGCGCGCAATGCTTCGCTGACCGCCGGCGTGGCGCAGAACCGCAAGGCCGCCGAGCTGGCGCAGAAGCAGTTCCGCCAAGGCTACGTTGGCCTGCTCGATGTCCTGGTGGCGGAGCGCGACCTGCTCGATGCCGAGTCACGCCAGGCCGCATCGGATGCGAACCTGCGCAAGTCGCTGGTACGGATCTTCGCCGCGGCCGGCGGCGGATGGCAGGCGCAATAACGAAAAGGTCGGGGGAAACGGGGCGGGGAGCGGCCTCAGGCGTCGGGAGGCGCGGTGTCGCGCGGTGCGACCAGCGCCATGAGCTGAGCGGCCACCGTGTTGAGCAGTTCGCGCGACAACTTCGGGTCCGACACCGCACGCGACATCGTCAGGGCACCGACGCAGGCGCTGTAGATCAGCATCGCCCGGGCGTCCCGGTCGCCAGCGTCGGGCGGCAGCCCCGAGGCGATCAGCGCGAGCAGGCGTCGTAGCCGCTCGGTGTAGAGCGCGCGGGCCTCGCTGCCGCTTGTGCCCGCCTCGTTGAGAAACGCCGCGATGCCGCAACTCGTTGCCGGCGCATCGCGATGCGACTCGCTCAGGTAGACGCGGATGGCCTGCCGCAAGTCGGCGCGGGCGCGTCGCGTCCAATGGTCGGTGTCGAGAAACGCCTCGGCCATCGCCTCGCGCACGAACGCCTCGCGCGTGGCGAAGTGCTTGTAGAAACCGCCCACGGTCAGCCCGGCTTCCTCCATGATGTCCGCCACGCCAATGCCGCGCAGACCGTGCATGCGCAGGCGCTGCGCGGCAATCGTGACGATGCGCGCGTGCGTGGCCTGCTTCGAGGCTTGTGAGTGTCCCATTGGCGTTGCGGGTCAAGGCAGCAATACACGTACTCTAACGGATATTCTGAAGGCGCAGGACTAAAGGCGCAGGGCGATACCCGATGCCGTTCGCGTGACGCGCGGCAATCCTTCAGCGCGTAACCGCAGCGCGGCCAGCGTCAGCGGCTTCGCCACGACGGTGGCGGCCAGCGCCATCAGCAGGAGACCGGAGAACGCTGCCGCGCCAATCAGCCTGTTTTCCAGCAGGATCGCCAGCACCACCACTTCCATCAGCCCCTTGGTCTGCGCAAGTGCGCCCAGCGTCCGGGCTTCGCGCCGCCCCAGGCCGGCCATGTGCGCGGGCAGTGCGGTGCCGGCCATCTTGCCAGCCACGGCCACCTCCGTGGCGACGGCAAACACCACCGGCGCGTCGGCGCCGGCCGTGCTCAGGTCCGTGCGCAGGCCCGTCATCAGGAAGAAGAACGGCATCAGCACTACCACCGTGGTCGGTTCGAGCTGCCTGCCGATGTCGGCCGCCGCGCCGCGCGGCGGCGCCACGCCAGCCAGGAAGCCACTCAGGATGTAGTGCAGACCGATCAGTTCCGACGCGTACGCCGACGCCGAGATCAGTACCACCACCGTCGCCAGCCGGGCATCGGCGCCGCGCATGTGGGGCAGCCATGCCGCCAGCAGGGGCCGGACGATCAGGAACATGACGGCGACATATGCCGACCCTATGAGCACGAGCCGCAGCGGGTTTTGGGCGGCGTGGCCGGTACTGGCGAGAATGCACGACAGCACGATCCAGATCGCGGCATCGCTGACCGCGGCGCAGGCCACGGCCAGCCGGCCGGCGGTGGTATCGCTCAGTTGCATTTCGCGCAGGATGGCGCCGAGTACAGGTAGCGCGGTCACGGCCATCGACACGCCCACGGCAATCGCATTGACACGCCTTGGGGCACGACATTTGAATTCATCTCAAGTACGACATTAGCCTCTACAAGATGTTGTCTAGGCGTTTCTGAAATGTCGGGGTGCTGGCTACTTTGAAATGTCAGGCCGAGCGTGCGGTTTGTGCGGGGTGGGCGGCTTTTAGGGGGGTGCGGTAGGGCGGGGGCGCTAGCCTGACGCAACCGAGTTGCAAACAGGGTGCGGCAAGACAACGCTGCGGGATCCACCGTTGAACCGAGTGGCCGCATTGGCCGCAACCGACCCATTATAGATAGTCCGTCCCGCTTTCATCGATACTTTGGGACTGGCAGCTTTCAAAGTACAACGGTCTTCGCTTTCTTCGCGGCGTTCGGGAGGTGTCCGGCCGAAACTGTCCATCGTTCCCGGGGGCGCATCGCGCCCAAGGCGCAGTCAATCCTACACGGTCGAGTCAGGCAATTGCCTCCCAGCGCTGCTTGCCCTTCCTCATGCCCGCTTGGTTGTCGAATACGCGCTAACGACGAATCCGTGTCAGATTTTTCCCTATTTTCCCCAATATCGCTCTTCTAGATAACTCCTCGCTATAGTCGAGACCAGTAAGCGCCTTGGCGGCGCCTGCAACAGGGCAGGAGGGAGAAATGGATTCCACGTCGTCCGATCCACTAGCTTCTAGGGAAACATTGCGAATCGCACAACAAGGGCAGGCGCCACGCGCAACCCTTGCGCAGCCGGGTATGGCGGAGCTGTTGCTAAGTGTTGTGATGGAGTCGACGTGCGGTGCACTCAGCCCGGTCATACTGACGGCCCACGTTGGCAGGCCATTGTATGAGGGCAGATGCGACGTCGGCGCACGTCTGAAGCACGGGGACGGTCGGCAGCAGCGATGGTTGGCCGAACTCAGGCAGGCGGGGGCTATCGTAGGTCGCGCGCATGTTGTCCTGGATGGAGAGCTACCGTCAAACAGCTACATGCCATGGCGTAGCGGAATGCTGCCAGTGACGACATGGCATGACGACGACATTGCACAGTGCCTCGCGGTGGCCCGGCTATGCGACAAGTACTCTCAGGGAGAAGCGGCAACAAGTCCAGTATGGCTCACCATCCGCTATTTCCTGGACTTTGGGCAGAGTGCACGGGTGCGGGAAGCCTTAACGGTTTCGCCCGTGCGGAATCAACAGCTTGGCACCTTGTGCCAGTGCGACCTCGAAGTATTCGAGGCAGGAGCCAGGGTCGCTACGCTAACCACCGTCTATGAGCGCCCCCATGGCCAGGCGCTCAAGTAGCCCGTAGTAACCCATGGGCCGTCCTGATCGCGGCGGCGTGGCTCATTCCTTTTGCTGCAAAGCGAGCAACTCCCGCTTCGCCGCGGCCAGCACTGCGTCGGAGCGCTTTTCGTCGGCCATCACGCGAGACACCACCAGAGCCCCGATCATGGCGCTGACCGCGAACACGGCCTTGTCCGGATCGTCCCCGCCCAGCGCGGCATCCATCCGGCCGATGAACCGCTCGATGTGGGCCGACATCGCCTCGCGCGCCGACTCGTCGGCGCGCGCCACGTCGCCCGCCAGCGCGGCGATTGCGCAGCCGGTCGTGCGCGCGTCACGGTGCTTGCGGCTCAGGTAGCTGCGTACCGTTGCGCTGTACTCGACCGACGCCTTCCCGTTTTTTGCATCGAACGCGGCATTCCCGGCATCCAGCGCGCGTTCGAGCGCGTGCAGCAGCAGGTCGGATCGGGACTCGAAGTGCCCATAGAAGCCGCCGTGCGTCAGGTTGGCGCTACGCATCAGCTTGCCGACGCTAACGGATTCGAGTCCGCCATCCCGAATCTGCTCCGCGGCCTGTTCCAGGATGCGCTTCCTGCTTTGCGCTTTGTCCGCCTGTGAGTGGCCCATCTGTCAAATCCCATGTTTTTGTCTTGACTTTCTGCATTGTGCTCGTCATTCTCCAGCATGACAACCATCATTCAGATAGCGGGTAGCTGCCATGGCCGAGCTGGACGAGCTGAACGTTGACCTGGATGACTACGAGGTCCCTTTCAAGGGCATCGTCGAGCAGTCCATCGCCGGCATCTACATCCTGCAGGACGGCCGCTTCCGTTATGTCAACGAAACTTTCGCGCGCATGTGCGGTCTCAGGCGCGAGAAGTTGCTCGGCGCCCGGCTTTGCGACGTGGCGAACCCCTCGCAACGCGGTGCGCTGATGGCCCAGTACGAGCGCCAGATCAGGGGCGTTGGCGCTTCCAAGCTGTTCGTCATTCGCCGGACCTCGTCCCGCAACCCGGGCTGCTTCGAGATTCATGGCACGCGCGTGATCTTCCACGGCCGCCCCGCAATCGTCGGCCTCGGCATCGACATCACCGAGCGCGAGCGGCAGCGCGCCGAGCTGGTCGAGGCCAGCGAGCGCTTGCAGGAGCTGGTCGCAAGCGCCAACAACGTCCGCGAGAACGAGCGCCACCGCGTGGCGCGCGAGCTGCACGACGTGATCGGCGGCATGCTGACGGCGATCAAATTTGACCTGTCGCGGCTGTCGCGGGGCATCGAGGCGTTGGACCGCTGTCGCGCGCCACGGGCGCGGCAAGGTGGCTCGGCGGCGCCGGCGCTCGCCTCGCTGGCGCTGACCGCAGCCCAGACCCTCCAGCTCACGCAGGAGACCATCGAAGCCATGCGCGTAATTTCCGAAGGACTCCGCCCGGGCGCCCTCGACCATCTGGGCCTGCACGACACGCTGTGCCACGACCTCGGCCGGTTCGAACGGCGCTACGGTATCGCCACCCGCTTTCGCGCCACGGGCGCCGCGCGAGGGTTGGACCGCAACCGTGAGATCGGCATTTACCGGATCTTCCAGGAAGCGCTCACCAACGTCGCAAGGCATTCCAAAGCTACCGAAGTCACCGTGAGCCTTGACTGGGTAGCCGATCGCCTGGAGCTGGAGATCTCGGACAACGGCCTCGGCTTCGACATCAATCGTGTGGCGGCCGATGGCCATCTCGGCCTGCTGGGAATGCAGGAACGCACACGCGAGATCGACGGCATACTCGTCCTCGACACCGGACCCCGCTCCGGCGCGCGTGTGCGACTCGGCGTGCCGGTCGCGTCCGGCGTCAACGAAGACACCAACAAATGCGCCAATCCCGGCGCTCACATCGACGGAGGACAGCCATGATTCGCCTGCTGCTGATCGACGACCACACGATCTTCCGCCAGGGCCTAAAACGCTTGCTTGCCGAGCAGGACGGATTCGATGTCGTGGCCGAAGCCAGCGATGCGAACGAAGCCCTTGGCCGCCTGCGCGAGCAGCCCTTTGACGTGGCGCTCCTCGATGTCAACATGCCGGGACGCAGTGGCCTGGATATGCTGCCCTCGCTGCGCGCCGAGCGCCCCACGATGCCGGTGGTCGTGCTGAGCATGTACCCGGCCGAGCAGTATGCACTGCGTGCGTTCCAGGCGGGCGCCTCCGGCTATGTCACCAAGGACATGGACGCGATGGAGCTGGTTGATTCGATCCGAAAAGTGGAGAAGGGCAAGCGCTACATGACGCCCGCCGTCGCGAGCTGCCTGCTCGACGGCTTTGACCGGGTCAGCGACGTGGCGCCACACCAGCAACTGTCGTCGCGCGAGTACGAGATCATGCTTCTGATCGTGCGCGGTATCCGCCTGACCGATATCGGCCAGCAGATGTTCCTGAGCGTGAAGACTGTGAGCACCTATCGCTCACGCATCCTGAAGAAGATCGGCGTTTGCAGCAACGCCGAGCTGGCGCGCTATGCCGTCGAACATCGGCTGATCGACTGATCGCATCCCTCATCTTCAGAAAACGCTGACAAGGCGTAGGGCAAGTTCCGACAGCCGAATTCGCGCCGGACGTCCAAACTCTCTTCAACGACACGACTCCACACGAGACGGAACGAAGGAGAGAACGATGACGGCAGACGTGCTGCTGCACCTGGACGACGGCGTGCTGGTCGTGACGATCAACCGGCCGGCGAAGAAGAACGCGCTCACCGCGCAGATGTATTCGGCGCTCGCCGACGCGGTCGCCGAGGCGGACCGTCGCGATGACGTCCGCGTCGTGTTGCTCCGTGGCGAGGGCGGCAACTTCAGCAGCGGCAACGACATCGGCTTGTTCGTCAATGGACAGACGACCGAACACAAGGAGTCGCCCGCCATGCCGTTCCTGCGCGCGGTCATCGCACTGCGCAAGCCGATGGTGGCCTGCGTCTGCGGGCATGCGGTCGGCATCGGGGCGACCGTGCTGCTGCATTGCGACTACGTCGTCGCCTCTGACGACGCCCGCATCCGCTTCCCGTTCGTCGACCTCGGGCTGTGTCCAGAATTCGCCTCCACGCTGCTGCTGCAGCAGGTAGTGGGCCGCAACAAGGCGACCGAATGGCTGCTGCTGGCCACCACCATTCCCGCCGCCGAAGCCCATCGGGCTGGACTCGTCAATCGCGTGATGCCGCTAGAGACAGTCGCGGCGGAGGCGCTGTCGATCGCCAAGTGCCTCGCCACCAAGCCGCGCCAGGCGCTGATGGCGACGCGCGGACTGGTGCGCGAGGCGACCGAGATGCTGGTCAGGGACCGTCTCCAGCGTGAGACGGTCGTGTTCGACACCCTGCGGCAGTCGCCCGAGGCACAGGAAATTTTTCGGCGCTTCCTGCAACGGGCGCCCGTCCGGACCGCTGCCCCCGGCTGAGCCCGGGGCCGATGACAACCAATCAGAGCCACCAGAGCTTCAAACCTGGAGAGGACTTCCAGTGAGCCATCCCTACGGCGTCAGCGGCGCACGGCTGACCGGCCACGCGCTGATCGAGGACAGGCCGCGCGGCGCGAATTACGTCGTGGCGACCATGTGCATCGGCGGCGGACACGCCGCCGATGCTGATCGAAGTGCTGTGACGAGTTCCACCCACAATCAAGGAGACACAATGACTGCTGTGGCAAACCTTTTCGACCTGAAGGGCCGCACGGCTCTCGTTACCGGGGGGTCCAGCGGGCTGGGCCTGCAGATCGCCGAGGCGCTCGGCACGCAGGGCGCCCGCGTGGTGATCTCGGCGCGCAAGGCGGATGCGCTTCAATCCGCGCAGGCGCATCTGGCCGGCCTGGGCGTCGACGCAAGCTGGATTGCCGCTGACAACGCCGTGGAGGACGACGTTGAACGCCTCGCCAACGAAGCGATGGAACGCCTCGGCAAGGTCGACATCCTCGTCAACAACGCCGGCGCCACCTGGGGCGCGACCACCGTCGACCACCCGCTGGCCGCCTGGGACAAGGTCATGAACCTGAACGTGCGCTCAATCTTCCTGCTGACGCAGAAGATCGGCAGACTGTCGATGCTTCCCAACCGATTCGGGCGCGTGATCAACCTCGCCTCGATTGCCGGCCTCAAGGGCAACGGCCCTAAGGGGCAGCCGACCATTGCTTACAACACCAGCAAAGGCGCCGTCGTCAACTTTACGCGCGCGCTGGCCGGCGAATGGGGCCCGCATGGCGTCACCGTCAATGCCATCGCGCCGGGCTTTTTCCCGTCAAAGATGACCAGGGGGACGATCGAGAAAGTGGGCGTCGAGAAGCTGTCGGAGTGGGCGCCTCTGCAGCGCATTGGTGACGACGACGACCTCAAGGGCGCGGCCCTGCTGTTCGCGAGCGACGCGGGCAAGCACATCACCGGCCAGATCCTCGCCGTCGACGGCGGCCTGACCGCGGTCTGAAGACGTTCGATCCCGAATCCAAACCATCCCGATTCAAAGGAAAACACCATGAGCAACGCAGCAGGTACGCCCGATGTCCGCATGACGATCGAGGACCATATCGCGATTATTTCGCTGGACAACGTCGCCAAGAAGAACGCCATCACCCCTGAACTGATGCAGCAGCTTTCGCAGCGGCTGACCGAGTTCGACAACGACGACAACCTGTGGGTGGCGGTGCTGGACCCGGCAGGCGAACACACCACGGCCGGCCTCGACATGCCGAAGTTCTTCGGCCCAACCGCCACGGCCAAGCCGATTCCAGACGACCAGGTCGACCCGTTCGGCCTCCAGAAGCGCTGCCGCAAGCCGCTGATCTCGGTCGTCCACGGCATCACCTATACCATCGGCATCGAGCAGATGCTCGCCTCCGACATCGTGATTGCGGCCGATACCGCGCGCTTCTGCCAACTTGAATCGAAGCGCGGCATCGCCCCGCTCGGCGGCGCTCACTTCCGCTACCTGACGCGCACCGGGTGGGGCAACGCGATGTACCACCTGTTCCTGTGCGACGAGTTCTCGGCAGAGGAGGCGTATCGCTGCGGCTTCGTCCAGGAGGTCCATCCCTACGGCAGGCACCGCGAGCGCGCGATGGAGATCGCCCGGCTGATCTGCAAGGTCGCCCCCATCGGCCTGCGCGCGACCAAAGCGGCGGCGCTGACTTACATCGAGCACGGCGAGAAGGCGGCCATCGACGTCATCCCGCGGGTGAGCGAGCAGGTCTTCGCCACGGAAGACTTCAAGGAAGGTATCCAGTCCTTCGTCGAGCGCCGCGAGGCGCGATTCCAGGGGCGCTGAGGCGGCTGACCTCCATGACCGCTGATACGGGAGCTACCATTCAGACCTTCACGTCGATCGAAGAACTGAAGGCGTTCCAGGGCAAGGACGCCGGTCCGAGCGACTGGCATCTGGTTACGCAGCAGGAGGTGAATCTGTTTGCCGAGGCAACGGGCGACCGCCAGTGGATCCATGTCGATCCCGAGCGGGCGAGGCGGGAGTCGCCGTTCGGCGGTCCCGTCGCACATGGATTCCTGACGCTGTCGCTGCTGCCGATGCTGATGGCGCAGATAACTGGCTTCGAGGGCGTACGTGCGCGCGTCAACTACGGCCTGAACCGCGTCCGCTTTACCGGCCCCGTGCCTGTCGGCGCGAAGGTACGCGTCCGCGCCGTCCTGGAGAACGTGGCTGACGAAGGGCAGGGCGGTGTGAAGGTGACGTGGACCGTCACGTTCGAGATGGAAGGATCGGCAAGGCCGGTATGCGTCGCGGAGTCGCTGGCCAAGCTGTACTACTAGGCGCATTCCCCGTCGATTATCGAAACCAACCGGCGCCGTGCGACGAACGTCATTGCGCGGCGGGGGTACTGCGCCCTTGGGGTGCAGCCCGCCCAAAGAAATAAAAAAACTGGAGAAAACAAGATGAACGCCCCGATGCCAGACTACTGGACCTCTGACCTCCTGTTGAGCGAAGCCGACGTCGCGTGCTTCGAACGGGTCCCGCTTGCGGACCGCAAACTGCCGGCCTCCACCTACGAAATGCTGATGGACGGCTGCGCCATCGAGCCGTCGAAGGTTGCCATCCGCTTCTTCACCGACGGCGCCCCTCCCCTCGAGACTGCGCGGCAGGTGACCTATGCCGAGTTGCGCGCCAAGGTCCACCAGACGGCAAATCTGCTGGACGACCTCGGCGTCGGCAAGGACGATGTCGTCTCGGTGCTGATGCCAGCGATCCCCGAAATGCAGTTCGTCCTGTGGGGTGCTCAGGCTGCGGGGATCGTAAATCCGGCCAACTGGATGCTGGAGCCGGACATCCTCATCGAGATGTTCCACTCGGCCGGCACCAAGGTACTGGTCGCGTTTGGTGGCGACGGGCACGCCGAGATCTGGGCCAAGGCCGAGGCCGTAGCGCGCGGCCTCCCATCGCTGGCGGCGGTGATTCGTGTCGGCGGAGCGGGTCCGGCGAAGGTCGCTGGCGTGCCCGTCATCGATTTCGCCGAATCCGTCGAACGCTATCCCTCCGACCGCCTGGTCTCTGGGCGGATCTTCTCGTCCGACGACACCGCCTCGCTCTTCCACACCGGCGGCACGACCGGCGCTCCGAAGCTGGCACGCAACCTGCACCGCAACCAGGTATTCTGGGTGTGGGCGTCAAAGTACCTGTGGGGACTCGACTCGACCGAGGTGCAAGTGGTCGGTGTCCCGGTTTTTCACGTCGCCGGCGCGGTGGTCGGCTGTTTCAGCCCGCTGGCGAAGGGGGCGACAGTCGTGTTGATGACGTCGGCCGGATTCCGCCATCCGTCCGTGCTGCCGAACCTCTGGCGCATCGTCGAGGCTTTTCGGGCCAACATGCTGATCCTCGTGCCGACGTTGGTGAACCAGGTGCTGTCGATTCCGCTGGATGGCGCTGACATCTCGACGCTGACCTACGTCGCCTCGTCGACCGCGCCCCTGTCGACTACCGTCGCCGATGCCTTCCATCGTATGACCAGCGTCCGTATCCGTGAAAGCTGGGGCATGACCGAAACCACGGCGGTCACCTGCATCACGCCCCTGGTCGAGCAAGTCAAGGTTGGCAGTTCGGGCGTGCGGCTGCCGTACCAGCGGGTCCGCGTGGTGCTGCCGGACGGCACCGGGAGCGTGGCCCGGGACTGCGCGCCGGGCGAGCCGGGCCTCGTTATCGTGCGCGGGCCTTCGGTCTTCCCCGGCTACCTGGGCCAGGAGCAGGCTGCGCGCTGGTTCGACGGAGACTGGCTGGACACCGGCGATCTCGGCTACCTCGACGCGGACGGCTGGCTGTGGATCACTGGCCGCGCCAAGGACCTGATCATCCGCGGCGGACACAACATCGATCCGAAAATGGTGGAGGAGGTGCTGTTCGGCCATCCGGCGGTCCAGGATGCCGCCGTGGTCGGCGCGCCCGATGCGCATGCCGGCGAGGTACCGGTCGCCTACGTGGTGCTGAAGCCGGGAGCGAGCGCCTCGGCGGATAGCGTCCTACGGTACGCCGCCGAGCACATGCCAGAACGCGCGGCAATTCCAAAGCACTGCTTCGTGCTGCCAGAAATGCCGAAGACGTCGGTCGGCAAGATCCAGAAAAACCTGCTGCGCGTCGATGCCATCGAGCGGATGTTCCGCGCCGCGCTCGACGGCATAGGCCGAGGCGCAGAGGTGCAGGCCACGGACCGGGGCAGCCGCGGCTTCTTCGTGGAGATCCGAGTGCCGACGCGTGACGCCGACGATGCGGCCCTGGCCGGCGCGCTGCGCTGCTTCACCATTCCCTATGCGGTCCGACATATCGAAGGAGCCTGACCATGAGCCGACCCATCAACCGACGAACAGCCGGCAAATGGCTGTTCGCCAGCGCCGCCTCGGCAAAGTTCGCCCGCGACATCGGCTATCGCCGGGGTGACGCCTGACCGGCCGACGTCCGGCCATCGATCGCATTCATCAAATAGGAATCGCCGTGTCTACAAACTACAAGGCACCCGTTGACGACTATGTCTTCCTGTTGCACGACGTGATCGCGCCCACCGCGCCACACGCGCTGGGTGGCATGGCGCGCGATGACACGCGCCAGGTGCTCCAACAGGCCGCGCACTTTTTCGAGAAGGTCTGGGCGCCCCTGGACGGCCCCGGGGACGAAGAAGGCTGCCATTTCGACAACGGCGCGGTCAGGACGCCGTCCGGCTACTTGGCCGGATACGCCGCGCTGTGCGAGGCAGGCTGGAACCGTGTCTCGGTCCCAGAGGAATCTGGTGGAGCTGGCCTGCCAGAGGGGATCGACCAGGCCGTGCGTGAGTTCTCCGCGTCGGCCTGCAATTCGCTCGGCCTCTACGCGATACTGACCGCCGGCGCGCATGCGACGGTCCGCCGCACCGGCGAGCCGTGGATGCTGGAGCACGTCGTCCCAGCGATGGTGGAGGGCCGCTGGGCCGGCACGATGTGCCTGACCGAACCGCATTGCGGGACCGACCTGCGGCTGATGAAGACGCGTGCGGTGTCGCAGCCTGACGGTAGCTGGCGCCTCAGCGGCACCAAGATCTTCATTTCCGGCGGCGACCAGGATCTGACCGAGAACGTCATCCACCTCGTGCTGGCGAAGGTCCCGGGCGAGGATGGACGCATCCGCGACGACCTGTCGACGGTCCGGCTTTTCCTGGTACCCAAGCGTGTGGTGGACCCCGATAGCGGCACACTGGGCGGATCGAACGGCGTCGTCGTGGCCGGGATCGAGCACAAAATGGGCCTGAAGGGTAGCGCGACCTGCGCGTTGTCATTCGAGCATGCGCTGGCCTATCCGCTGCGGGAGTCGAACCAGCCGGGCAGCACGCAACGCAAGTCGTCGGCTGGCATGAGCGGCATGTTCGACATGATGAATTCGGCGCGCCTCGTCACCGGATTGCAAGCGCTGTCGTCGGCAAGCCGCGCCTACGGCCATGCGGCCAACTACGCCCGCGAGCGGCTCGCCGGCCGGGCCGCCAAGGCGGAGGATCGCACAGGCGGCACGGCGGACCCGATCGTGGTTCACCCAGACGTGCGCCGGCTGCTGCTGAAGCAGGCGTCCTTCCTCGAAGCCGCCCGTGCCCTCGCGCTTCACGTGACAGCGCTGCTCGACGAACCCGACGAAGCACTGCGCGCCAACCGGAACGCGATCGGCAGCCTGCTGACGCCGGTCATCAAGGCATTCTTCAGCGACCGCTCCTTCGAGTCGGCCAACGACGCCATGCAACTGATGGGCGGGCACGGCTATATCCGCGACAACGGCGTCGAGCAGCTCGTACGCGACTGTCGCATCTTCCAGCTCTATGAGGGGGCCAACGGCGTGCAAGCGCTGGATCTCGTGCTGCGCAAGCTGCCCGCGGGCGGCGGCCGGGCGCTGGCCGGGTTTCTCGACATGGTCGATGCCACCGCATGGGAGGCGGCACAGCGCGAGCCGTTGCGCGCGCACGCTGACGCGCTACGGCAAGCCGCGCAGGATATCCGTGCCTGCGGGAAGTGGCTTGCTGACCCGTCGCGCAGCCCGTACGACGCCGGCGCAGCTTCCAGCGATTTCCTGGCCATGATGGGTATCGTCGCCTCCGCCTGGATGTGGCTGCGGATGTCGGACGTCGCGCTTGGCCTGCTGCCCGACGCGGAGAACGGGACTTTCCTACGCCGCAAGCTGGAACTCGCCCGCTTCTGGTTCGCGCGTGAACTGCCGCTGGTCCCGGTCTTGCGGCAGCGTGTGGAGACGGGCGCAGCCTGCCTGATGGCGCTGCCTGCTGACCAGTTCTGACCGTATCAATACCTTTCTACAAGGAGCTTCGTCGATGAAGACACAGATCACCGAGTTGTTCGGCATCGAGCATCCCATCATCCAAGGTGGCATGCACTACGTCGGGTTCGCGGGACTGGCCGCCGCGGTGTCGAATGCGGGCGGCCTGGGCATCATTACGGCACTGACGCAGCCAAGTTCGGACGCCTTGGCCCGTGAGATCGGGCGATGCCGGGAAATGACCGACAAGCCGTTCGGTGTCAATCTGACCTTTCTGCCGTCGCGCAATCCGCCGGACTACCCGGGCTATGTGCGGGCGATCATCGATGGCGGGGTCCGCATTGTCGAGACGGCGGGCAACAATCCCCAGCAATGGCTGCCGGCGCTGCACGAAGCGGGCATCCGGGTCATCCACAAATGCACGTCGGTGCGGCATGCACTGAAGGCAGAGAGCATCGGCTGCGATGCGGTCAGCGTCGACGGCTTCGAATGCGGCGGACATCCGGGCGAGGACGACGTCCCAAACTTCATTCTGCTACCCCGCGCCGCGGACGAACTCAGAGTGCCCTTTGTCGCTTCGGGCGGGATGGCAGACGGCCGCTCGCTGGTCGCCGCGCTGGCGATGGGCGCGGCCGGCATCAACATGGGAACGCGCTTCGTCGCGACGGCAGAGGCGCCGGTACATCGAAAGGTCAAGCAGGCCATCATTGCGGCAACGGAACTCGATACGCGGCTCGTCATGCGTCCGCTGCGCAATACCGAGCGTGTGCTGAACAATGCGGGGGTCGAGCGCCTGCTGAAGAAGGAAAGGCGCCTGGGGGCGGACATCACCTTCTCGGACATCGCCGAAGAGGTCGGCGGTGTTTATCCGCGCGTAATGCGGGACGGCGACCTCGATGCGGGCGGCTGGTCCTGCGGCATGGTCGCCGGGCTCATCCACGATATTCCCCGGGTCGGAGACCTCATCGACAGGATCATGCGTCAGGCGGAGGAGATTGTCGCGACGCGACTGCAGGGAATGTTGTCGCGTGCCTAGACATTTGGCAACAAACAGAGGGAGAAGGCAATGCGTGGAATCATAGCGAAGATCAAGGTGAAGGAAGGCCGGGAGGCCGAGTTCGAAACGCTGGCGGCCGGTCTGGTCGTCGAGTCGTGCGCAGAACCCGGGTGCCTGTCGTACGAGCTGTGGCGTTCGGAGGAAGCACGTGAATTCGTATTTGTCGAACGCTATGCCGGCGAGGCGGCTGCTCAGGCGCACGTCAAATCCGATCACTATCGCCGGATCGGCCGCCAGATGGGCGAGCTTATGGATGGTGCGCCGACCGTGCTCCAACTGGCCGCAGTGGAAGTTGCTGCCGGCCTGAGCTCGGCTGATACAGAACTTGCTGGAAGCGACAGATCTGACCCTGAGCGCTCCAGGCTGGTGGAACAGTGGCTCAGCCATTTCGGGGTGGTTGACGCGAAGGAGTTGGATCTGGGCATCCTTGAGGCGATCCGGCAATGCGTCACCAATGGCGTGCGGCCGCCCGAAAAGGCTGCTTAGGGCGGAGTTGCATTCGTTCAGCGGCGTGGATGACTGTCCACCCGTGCTCGCCACGGCCAGCCGGTTGAGTGATGAACACCATGACCGGCTTGGCGTCCGGTGAGCCAATTTCCGCTTCAGTCGCTGAGGGGGAACGTTCGTCTCGTCAGTCGAATGGCCGCATTATTGGACGAAGCCGACGTCTGACCGTCGCGCGGCATGACAGCACTGGTCTTGCGACGAAAGGCATCGGGGTGTCTAATTCGCTGCAGGAAGTCCCGGAGGAAGCTCCCATGGTGCACTGCGCAAACTGCGGGTTCTATAATGGCGAACGAAACAGCCGAAAGTGCGTTCGGAGGCTTCGGGGGGAAGAATGATGCACGCGACCGGCGTCGACAAACTGCGGGTTGCACGCAAGCAGATCCCGCGACGACTGATACGGCCACGAAGGCGTAAGAATTGTTGAGCCTGGAGGGTTCTAGCTTGGTCGCGTGGGTATTGCGAGATGTGCAGAGCATCGATGGGCCGGACGGTCATTGACGTAGGACACTCGGTCATCGTCATCGCCGTACGCGAGACTGGGGCGTTGGGTGTGCGCCGTCGATTGAGATCGACACCTCGGCATTGAACGATTGCCACGTAGTTTTGGCATCTACGGGTAGCAGCAACTTAGAGCCGGATCGCCCCGTTAGCCAATTGGTGAGATTTCCGATTTGTTTTGGCAATCGCCTACGTCGAAGTGACCGGAATGGCGCCCGGCCGGCCACCGAGTCCCGAACAGCTCGACCCACCTGGTTCGAGACCGCGCGAATGCAGGGGCTGACTAAGCGGCAATGCGGTGGTTCTCTGCTCTGGCGATGGAGGGGTACCATCGTTCAACGTGCGATCGGAGCTGGTCATTGAGCACGGCAGTCCGGATTTGTAGCAGTGCGTGCGCGTGGCGCGGCCGCCAAGCCATCTGTTGGCGTTTGACGAACCGCTTGCTGATCACCTGGTTGACGGCCGACTCGACGAAGCCCGATGCAATGGGCTCCCCGTGGCGATAGCGCTCACCGTAGTTCACGATGAAGCCCCTGTTGTTATCCAGATAAATGATCAACTCCTCGAGCTTGGCAAGGAGCCCGGCCTCCTCGGAGCTGGCCTCGGCGCCGAGATCCCGGCCCAGGTTTTCCAGCCGGTGCAACGCTGGATAGGGGCAACCGTGCCACAAGTGCCACTTGGCACCTTGCAGCGCCTCGATCAATGTCGCATTGCTCGGGCCATCGCAGTGTGCTGGCCGGCCCTTGATCATCTGTTCGAGGTTCTGTACCCGCATGGCGATGTGAAACCAATCGAGGATGCACTCACCGCGATCACCAAAGCCGAACTGGGCAGACCGTACGGTATCCCCGCCGTCCGAGAGAAAGGTAACCGGTCGATCCGGGTGCACACCTTCTCGCAGGAGGAAATTCAACATACGATCGGCCGGCCGATGCTCCAGTTTGTGCACGTAGGCAAAACTGTGGCCGGCACCCTGATCCCGCATGGACTTGCCGACAATCACTTCAAACCAGCCGTCCTGGCGACGCCTGCGGCCCGCCAGCCGAAGGTAGCCGCCGTCAATGCCAATCGCGCGCACCGGACTGGGTTCCGCGATGTCGGGAGAACGAATGCTCGCCGCCGTTTCCACCTGCTGCCGGGCATCAGTGGCCTGCTCCGCTTCCAGCCAGCGACCGAGCACGGTGACCTGGCGCCGGATCGAACTGGCCGCCAGCACATGATCAAGCGATGTTGGCCTTTGCAAGCCAGCCTTGCGCCGCAGGCAGGGCAAACGCTGGTCCGGGCGATCGCGTCGGCAACCTGCGCCTCGATCAACGTGCGCTGCAGCCGGCCCAGCAATGACTCGGCCTCCGCCAGGTGCATCCTACGACCAGCAGTGCATCCTTGCGGAAACGGTCAGCAAGCTGTGCCGCGATGGCGCAGAGTGCCTGGCGATGGGGGCTTGCAATGACATTGAAGACAAGCTGGGCGCCAGCATGCGATCATCGATGCCCCGGATTTCACGCAAAGCCACGTGCCATGCCGGCGGCAGACAGGAGTGTTCGCCCTGCTGCCAATCCCCAACGCCAGCGAAGGAAGACTCGCACTCATGACGCAACAAACCACTTTCAGCCTCGAACCCAACCCGAACGCGCTCGACGCGGCCACCCGGGATGCACTGATGCGCGACCCCGCGTTCGGCCGCGTCTTTACCGACCATATGGTGACGATCACCTGGCGTGAAGGACAGGGTTGGCAGGACGCCAAGGTCACCGCACGCAAGCCGTTCTCGATCGATCCGGCGTGCTCGGTGCTCCACTATGGCCAGGAGATCTTCGAGGGCATGAAGGCCTATCGCGGCGCGGATGGCGCAGTAACGCTGTTCCGTCCGCTCGAGAATGCGCGCCGCTTCCAGGCGTCGGCCAAGCGCATGGCCATGCCGGCGTTGCCCGAATCCCTCTTCCTGGAAGCGATCGAGCAGTTGGTGCGGGTCGACCAGGACTGGGTGCCGCACGGCTCGGGCAGCCTCTACCTGCGTCCCTTCATGTTTGCGAACGAGGTGTTCCTCGGCATCAAGCCCGCCTCCGAGTTCATTTTCTGCGTGATCGCCTGCCCGGTGGGCCCGTACTTCAAGGGCGGCGACAAGGCCGTCTCCGTCTGGGTATCCGAGAACTACACGCGCGCCGCGCCCGGCGGCACCGGCGAGGCAAAGTGCGGCGGTAACTATGCCGGCAGCCTGGTCGCGCAGAGCGAGGCCACTGCGAACGGATGCGACCAGGTGGTCTTCCTGGATGCCGCCGAGCACCGCTGGGTGGAGGAACTCGGTGGCATGAACATCTTCTTCGTGATGGACGACGGCACCCTGGTCACTCCGCCCCTTAGCGGCTCGATTCTTCCGGGCATCACCCGGGCTTCGGTGATCGAACTGGCCAGGGAGATGGGCATGACGGTGGAAGAGCGCCGGTATTCATACCCCGAGTGGGAGGCGGATGCCCAAAGCGGACGCCTGGCCGAGGCCTTTGTTTGCGGAACGGCGGCGACGCTGGTGGCCATCGGCGAAGTGCGGTCCGCGCGGACACGCTTTGCGATCGGGAACGGCACAGCCGGCAACACCGTCAAGGTGCTAAGGGAGCGGCTGGTGGAGATTCAGCGCAACCAGGCCGCTGGCCCTGCCGGCTGGGTCCATCACGTCGGTTTGTAAGGGTGCCTTGCGGGACGCTTATGTTCGGGCTCGCCCGATCTGCCGCTTGGCAAACTGCAGGCCAAACCGGAAACCATCGCGCAGTTCGGATTCTCACCTCGCTGCGCCATGCCGGCCCCGCGCTAGCCGCCGGCCGTCATGCTTACTCCACGCCGTCCTCCACCCCGCATGACACGCTGATCTTCTCGATCAGACCGAGCAGCAGCGGCGCATAGCGTGCCACATCGCGCGGCTTTTCGCTGGGCTTGTGCGGGAAGCTGATATTGAGTCCGTACCATTGGTGGTCCGGCCCGCGGAACGCCGCGCCCACGGCGGTCAGGTGACCCGGCTGGTAGTTGGCGGTGCAATAGCCTTGCGTCTGGGCCTGGGCAATGCCGCGCGACAGTTCCTTGTGCAAGACCGGCCATTCGTCGCCGGCCTTCTCCGCGATCCGCACGAGGAAATGGTCGCGTACGCCGGCCGGCACGGCGGCCAGCCACGCCATGCCGATCGAGGTCAGTTCCATTGGAACGCGCGTGCCGGGCGCTACACGCCGGGTGCGCGATACGCTGTCGCGGCTGTGGCGCACCGCGGCAAGGTAGACCATGGCTGTCTGGTCGGGCACGGCCAGGCCGACATTGACCTTTTCCGCCTCGGCGATCTTGCGCATCAGCGGCAGCGCGATATCGGGCACCGCGGTGGCGTGGTGGAAGGCGTCCGCCAGGCTCACCACCACGGCTGCCAGCCGGTAGGCGCGCTCGGTGGAGTCGTAGCGCAGGAAGCCGCTGTCCACCAGCGAGCGCGTGAGGCGGCTGACGGTGGGCCGCGGCAGGCCGGTGCGCGCTGCCAGGTCCGCATTGGTCAGGCTGGAAGAGCCGACGCGGAACGCGCGCAGCAGCATCAGGCCACGTTCGAGCGACTGACTGCCTCCGGTCTGCCGCGTGAACCGGCCGGTACTGTGCGTGAGTTCGCGGCTCGAAGGCGATTTGGCGCAGGAATCCGGGTGGGAAACGGGGTCGGAACAGGGTTGCGGATCAGGCATGTAGTTGGCCGCAGGCCCGCCAATCCAGCGTCGGGGCGCTGCAAGTAATTTCAGTATCTGAAATTGTAGTGTAGCGCGGGAATCCGCATCGGCGAATACTGGGTGCCTTTCCACTTCCCGGAGCCCTTCGCCATGACCGCGGCATCCACCCCCGAAATCGTCCTGACACGCGACCAGCATGTTGCGCAGATCGAGATCTCCCGCCCGCCCCATAACTTTGTCGACGCCGATGTCATGCGCCGGCTGGCTGGAGCGCTGCTGCAACTTGACGAGGACGACAGCTGTCGCGCCGTTGTGCTGTCGTCTGGCGTGGGCGCCTTCTGCGCCGGGGCCGATTTCAGCGGCGCCGACCAGGGCAGCGTCTCGCGCGATCCATCGGCCTTCTACGCGCAGGCCATGAAGCTGTACCGCAACCGCAAGCCCATCGTGGCGGCTGTTGCGGGTGCCGCGATCGGCGCGGGGCTGGGCCTGGCGCTGGTGGCGGATTTCCGCATCACATGCCGCGAAGCGCGCTTCAGCGCCAGCTTCAACCGGCTCGGCTTCCATCCCGGCTTTGGGATGAGCGTGACACTACCGCGCCTGGTCGGCGAGCAGCAGGCCGCGCTGCTGTTGTACACGGGCAAGCGTATCGACGGCGAAGAAGCGGTGCGCATCGGTTTGGCCGACGAACTGGTGGCGCAGGCCGAGGTGCGTGCCCGCGCGCTGGCGCTTGCGCACGATATTGCGGCCTCGGCACCACTGGCCGTGGAAAGCACGCGCGAGACGCTGCGCCTGGGGCTGGCCGACCGCATCGTGGAGGCCAACCAGCGTGAGCTGACCATGCAGCGCGCGCAGTTCGCCACAGCGGATTTCCGCGAAGGCGTGGCGGCGATGGCCGAACGCCGCGCGCCCGTCTTCCAGCGCCGCTGAGGGGGCCGCATGCAACATCAGAAACCCGTCTGCGCGGGCCCGCTCGAGGGAATTCGCGTACTCGATCTGACTTCGGTGGTGCTGGGCCCCTTGGCCACGCAATCGCTGGCTGACCTGGGCGCGGACGTCATCAAGATCGAGGGGCCGGAAGGCGACCTCATGCGCGCCAACGGCGTATCGCGCAACGCCGGCATGAGTTCGATCTACCTGGCGCTCAACCGCAACAAGCGCTCGGTGGTACTGGACCTGAAGACGCCCGCGGGCGCGGCGGCGCTGCGCCGCCTGATCGCCGGCGCCGATGTGCTGATCCACAATATGCGCGTGGCCGCCATCGAGCGGCTGGGCTTTGGCTACGCCGCGGTGGCGGCGCTGAACCCGCGCATCGTCTACTGCGTGGCCACCGGCTTTGGCCAGGACGGCCCGCACCGCGACAAACCGGCCTTCGACGACATCATCCAGGCCGCTTGCGGGCTGGTGTCGCTGAGCTCCGTCGCCGGCAGCCGGCCCGAGTACGTGCCTAGCCTGATCGCCGACAAGACCACCGGGATGGCGCTGGCCAACGCGGTGATGGCCGCGCTGCTGCATTGCGAGCGCCACGGCACCGGACAATCAGTGGAGGTACCGATGCTGGAAACCATGGCCAGCTTCGTGATGGCCGAGCACCTGGCGGGGTTGACCTTCGAGCCCGCCACAGGCGCGGCCGGCTATGCGCGCCTGCTGCAGGGCGGACGACGGCCGGCGCAGACTGCGGACGGCTGGATCTGCGCGCTACCGTACACGGACCGCCACTGGAAAGCCTTTTTCCACGCCGTGGGCCGCGACGACCTGGCTGACAAGTACAACATCGCCAGCCGCGCGCAGCGCAACGCCCATATCCGCGCGCTGTACCAGCACCTCGCGGAGATCACGCCGACCCGCACCACGAAGGAGTGGATGGCGCTGTTCGAGACGCTGGATATCCCCGCCACGCCGATCTATACGCCGGACGAATTGCCGGCGCATCCTCACCTGGAGGCGGTCGGTCTGTTCCAGCAGACCGAGCATCCCACCGAGGGCCCGTTGCGCGAGATGCGGCCCACGGCGCGCTTCTCCGCCACGCCGCTGTCGCTGCGCCGCCACGCGCCCACGCTGGGCGAGCACACCGATGAAGTGCTGCGCGAAGCCGGGCTAGCCCCTGAAGACATTGCCCAGGTGACGGGCGGCCAGGACGCCGGCTGAAGCGGCACGCAAACAATAAAGGAGACATTGCATGAACTTCGTACTGGAAGAAGAACACCAGATGCTCAAGGATCTGGTGGCGCGCTTTGTGCGCGAGCAGTTGATCCCGCTCGAAGCGGGCGTGCTGGCCCGCGAGGCAGAGGGCGGCCAGCTCACGCTGCTGCCGCAAGAGCAGGACAAGCTGGACGGACTCTCGCGCGAGCTGGGCCTGTGGGGCCTGGACGCGCCGGCCGAGATGGGCGGCGCCGACCTGCCGGTGGTGGCCATGGTCGGCGTCAACGAGGAACTAGGCAAGACCGTCACGCCCTACGACCTGCCGCCCGATTCGCCGAACCTGCGCATGCTGCTCAAGACCGCCGACGCAGTCCAGCGTGCGCGCTACCTGGAACCGTACGCGCGCGGCGAGACCATCTCCGCCATCGCTATTTCCGAGCCCGGTGCCGGCGGCGACCCGGCCATGATGACCACCCGCGCCGAACGCGACGGCGACGACTGGGTGCTCAACGGCCGCAAGATCTGGATCAGTCGCGCCGCCCGGGCCGACTGGACCATCGTGATGGCCGTGACCGACAAGACGCGCGGCGCCCGCGGCGGGATCTCCGCCTTTCTGGTCGACCGCGGCACGCCCGGCTTCAAGGTGGAACGGCGCATCCCCATGATCGGCGGCGCCTCCACCTACGAGGTGGTGCTGGACGACTGCCGCGTACCGCACACGCAACTGCTCGGCGTGGAGGGCCAGGGCTTCGCGCCGATGCAGGCACGGCTGTCCAGCCGGCGCGTGCAGATGGCGGCCTGGTGCATTGGCCGCGCCCAGCGCGCGCTTGACATGCTGTGCGAGTACGCGCCGCAGCGACGCACCTTCGGCGCCGCGCTGGCGGATCGGCAGGCAATCCAGTGGTGGGTGGCCGATGCCGCCACCCGTATCCACGCCTGTCGTCTGATGACTTACGAGGCCGCGGCACGCATTGACGCCGGCGACGAGGCGCGTACCCAGGTCTCGATGATCAAGGTATTCGCCACCGAGATGGCCTGGGACGTGATCGACCACGCCATGCAGGCCTTTGGCGCGATGGGCATGACCAAGGAAATGCCGTTGCAGCAGATGGCCAACGAGACGCGGTTGATGCGCATCTACGAAGGCCCGTCCGAAGTGCACCGATGGGTTATCGCGCGGGATCTGCTTGGCCTCAAGCGTTAGCCCGTCGTAAAGGCGAATCACGGAATCACCGAACCACTGACACCCCCGCACTGGCGGAACCCACCGCCGGGCGGAAGACCAAGGAGACAGCATGACCCGAACCGTGAACTGTTCCCGGCGCCGCTTCGCCATCCTGACCGGCACCGCCGTCGCAGCGAGCCTGGCAGGCGCGCCGTTCGCCGCGCTGGCGCAGCCACAGGCATTTCCCAGCCGGCCGATCCGCTTTATCGTGCCGTTCCCGTCCGGCAGCGGTACCGACATGACCGCCCGCATGTTCGCCAAGAAGATCGGCGAGCTCACGGGGCAGGGCGTGGTGGTGGAGAACAAGCCGGGTGGCAACGGCTTTATCGGCGTGCAGACGCTGCTCAGCGCGCCGGCCGACGGATACACGGTGTTTATCGGCAGCAACTCCACGCTGTCCACCAATGCAGCCACCTTCCGCAAGCTGCCTTACGATCCGCTGACCGACTTCACGCCCATCACGCTGCTGTCGCGTGGGCCATGCCTGATCATCGTCCCGGCCAGCTCGCCGTACCACACGCTCAAGGCGCTGGTGGAGGATGCGCGCAGGCGGCCCGGCGCGCTCAACTACGGCACCGGCTCGGTGTCGTACACGCTTTACAGCGAATGGCTGAACGAGCAAAGCCGCATGAAGACGACTGCCGTGCCCTACAAGGGCGCGGGCGACGCGATCAACGGTGTGATGGCCGCCAACGTGGACTTCGCCGTGGTGGATGCCAGCGGCGCGATTGAGCTGGTCAAGGGCGGCAAGGTGCGCGCGCTGGCTTACACCGCGCCCCAGCGCTCGCCGCTACTGCCGGGCGTGCCGAGCGCGGCCGAAGCCGGCGTGCCGGACTTCCTGGCCTACAACTGGGTGGCGGCGGCGGTCTCCGCCAAGACACCTGCGCTCATCGCACAACGCCTTGGCGAACTGTTCGCCCAGGCCGGCGCCGCCGACGACGTCAAGGAGTATTACCAGCGCCAGTCCACCTCGCTGATCCTGTCCACGCCGGCAGAACTTCGCGACTACCAGAAGGACGAGATAGCGCGCTGGAAGCGGCTGGCAGCGATCGCGAAGATCGAGCTGCAGTAAAGAGAGAGCGCAGGGCGGAGCAGAGGGGGATCATGCCCCATTACTCTTCCTCCCCGCGCGGCCCTCTCCTTCCGGACTCCGATGCAAAAGCCTCAGCCTCCACAACTTTGACGATGCGCGTAGCCCCGGGACTGCCCTCCCCCAATAGAGGTCTTCACGAGGGGTGGCCGCCGGCGAGCTGGCCGCCTAGCGGGCCGAAGCGCGGTTGGAGGCGAGCGAGGCGGAAGCGCAGCGCGACCAAGCGCGGGTCGCGGTAGTCGTGGCCGAGCAAGAGACAGCCGCCGTACAGGCAGAGCTCGACGCCACCCAGCGAGCCCGCGCGGCGCTACAAGGGGAACTGGACGCCGAGGGCCAGGCCCACGCGGCCGCGCAGGCGCGTCACGAGGAGGGCAAGCGCCAAGTCGAGGCACTCGAGCGGCAATTGGTTGAGTTGCGTACCCAATTCTCGACGAACCTGGAGCGTACGCTGCGCCAGAAGGCTGAGTAGGCGCTCGCGGGCCTGCGCGCTGAGCTGGCGGCGGGCAGGCGAGGGCGCAAGACGCAGCCGTGGCCGGCGCGGAGGAACGGGTGCGGTTGCAGGCCGAGCATCACGCCCACCGCCAACAAGCTCTATGGCCTGGTGCGCAAGGGCAGCATGGGCACGCCCACCGAGGTGCTGGCGCAGTTCTGGCAGGAGCGAGAGCCCGCTAGTGTCGGGGAACGCCTGCCGCAGATCCTGCGCTAAGCGCTCGATCACCTTGGCGCCCCACCGCTGCGTGCCATGCCGCTCGGCGTCCAGTTCCCCCTTGCAGTGCCGCGTCGAGTTCGGCCTGAAGTCCGGCTTTCTCCCGCTCGACCACCACCACCGCGGCCGCAGTCCGGGGGGCGATGTTCACGTGCATCTTGTCGTGCAGGATTCAAGCAGCGGGGGCGCAGGATGGCCGGGCGAGGGCATCAGGAACAAGATTACTCCGCTGCGGCGACGGCACCCAAATTGCTGTTAAGGCGGGGGCCAACCCCGGGACGGACCTGGAGCATGGCGAACACGCCCAGCGCGGTCGCGACCGACGTGGCGATGAACATCGAGGAGTAGCCATAGCGCGCCGACAGGATTCCGGCCAGCGTCGGCGCCAGCACCGCGGCAATATTGGCGATGAAATGCATGATGCCGCTGAAGGTGCCGACGCGCGACGGCGCGGTGTCAATCACCACGGCCCAGTAGACCGAGTTCGGCAGAGCGTTCAAGGCATTGCCCAGCGTCATTAGCGCAATGACGGTCCAAACGCTATGCGCCTGCGACACCATCAGGAAACACAGCGTCGTCAGCAATAGCGAGCCGGCGGCAAACCAGCTTCTCGCAATGACCAGCTTGCCGGTGCGCTTTAGCAGCCAGTCGGAGATGCGGCCACCCAGCAATACCGTAAAGCAGGCGCCAACCCAGGGAATCATCCCGATATACCAGAGCGAAGAGAGCGTGAAGTTGAACTCGTCGTGCAGGTACTTCGGCGTCCACGTCAGCAGCATGAAGTTGACGTAGATAAAAGAGAAATAGCCGATGGCGTTGAATACCAGCGTGCGGCTTTTAAAGAACGCCCACCACGGCAACGCGGCACTTGCGCTTGCGCTCCCCTTGGGGGCTTCTCCGCGTCCGGCCTGGATCAGGGTGAGCTCCGCGGCATTCACCTTTGGGTGATCCTCGGGCCGGTTGGTGTACACGCGCGAGAACAGGACGATCAGGACCAGGCCCAGGACGCCAAGCACAACATACATGGCGCGCCAGCTATCGGTGAGCAGCAGCAGACCGACTGCCACTGGCGCGGTGAGCAGCGCGCCCAGCGGCGTGCTTAGCAGCCCGATGGACACCGCAAAGCCGCGCTCCCCCGGCGATGCCCATGCCGACATCGTCTTGTTGATGATGGAGTAAGCAGGGCCTTCCGAGAAGCCGAACAGGATGCGGACCATCGCGAATCCGCTCAGCGCCGAGCCACCAAAGACCGCCAGGCCGATGTCGCCGGCCCAGACCATACAGATGGCAAACAGCGACCACGCCACGCCTGCGATCACCCAGACCCGCTTCGCGCCGAGACGGTCCGCCAACGCGCCGCCGATCAGCGCGCCAAACATATAGCCATAACCGAAGTAACCCAGCACGGCGCCCCAGCCGGCGCGATCGAAGCCGTACTCGTCAATGATCTGCCCGGCCGAATACGCGATGGCGCCGCGGTCGATGTAGTTGACCAGGGCAATCACGACGATCAGGAAGAAGATGGTGAAGCGATACCGGCTTGGCGGCGGGTGTTTATGCATCGGGCGTCTCCGTAACAGTTGAGCGGTGAGGGAATCTGCGATTGTTTTGCGAATTGTATAGTATATATAATGCATAATGCATACCTCAACGCTACGGGAAAACCATATGTCGCGCCCATCAGTTGCCATCGCCTCCCTTGGGGGCACCATCAGCATGACGCCGTCGGATGCCGCCGGCGGTGTCGTCCCGAGGCTGGACGCCTCTCAACTGGTCGCGGCCGTGCCGGGGCTGGGGACACTGGCCGATCTCACCGCCGAACCGCTGTTTCAGCTGCCGAGCGCTTCGCTGGGCACGGCACAGTTGCTGGAATGTCTGGCATGGGCGGAGGGCAAAATTGCTGGGGGTGCGCGAGGAGTAGTCCTAACCCAGGGCACGGACACGATCGAGGAGACCGCCTTCTTCCTGGATCTGTACTGGCGCTACCCCGAGCCCTTGATCATTACCGGCGCGATGCGCACACCGTTGTCAGTGGGCGCGGATGGCCCGGCCAACCTGCTGGCCGCCGTGCAGGTAGCCATAGACGATCAGAGTCGCGAGCGTGGCGTGCTGGTTGTCATGAACGACACCGTGCATAGGGCGCGATGGGTCTGCAAGTCGGATTCCCTGTCGGTCCAGACCTTCACGTCGCCTGACGGCGGACCAGCGGGGCGGGTGGTGGAGGGGCGGCCCGAGTACTTCCACCCGCCGGTCGGCAGGCCGCTAGCGAGCCGGCCCGTGCGGACTTTTCCAAAGGTGGCGGTGGTCCCGGCGCTCCTGGATGATGATGGCGACCTGGCTGTCGCCGCGCTCGATCTTGGCTACGAAGCGATCGTAGTCGCGGGGTTCGGCGCCGGGCACGTATCCTTCGGCTTCGCCGAGCATATCGAACGCCTGGCCAAGGTGGTGCCCGTGGTGATCGCCAGCCGCACCGGGGCCGGGTCCACGGCCTCCCGGACCTATGGTTTCGCCGGCTCTGAAGTCGACTTGGCACGGCGCGGCGCCACGCTGTCGAAATGGCTCCATCCCTTGAAGGCGCGGCTGCTGCTGGGCGCGCTGCTGGCCGCCGGCACACCGCACCAGCAGATCCCGGAGGCGTTTGCGAAGTGGGGTACACTGCCACGCCATTCGCTCACCAACCAGCAGCCAGCGCCGTGAAGACTTCGCCGATTCCCACGTCCAAAGTGCAAGCCGCGACTTCGCGCCGGCTTACCGCCTATCAGTATGCGGTGCAGACCTTGCGTGCCGACATCCTGCAAGGCCGCATGACGGCGGGCGAACGCTTGCGCCAGGATGACCTGGCCAAGCGGCTGGAGATGAGTACGACGCCCGTCCGGGAAGCCCTGCGCACGCTGATCTCAGAGGGATTGGTGTTCTTCGACGCGCATCGCGGCGCGGTCGTTCGCGGTCTCACGCTGGACGATGTGCAGGAAATCTACCGGCTCAGAAAGGTGCTCGAACCGATGATGGTCGACGAGGCGATGCGGGGCATCAGTCCGGAGGATATCGCCCGGGCCGAGGCGCTGAATGAAGAGATGCTGCAGACGCAGGATGTCACGCGGTGGACCGAGCTGAACCTGGAGTTTCACGCGGCACTCTGGGCATCCCAGGCGCAAAGCAGGCTGGCCAACCTGGTCAAGACGCTGCGCGACTCGGCGGCGCCATATATCTCGCTGTCGCTTTACATGAGCCCGGAGCACATCGCGCAGAGCAATGCCGAGCATGCCGAAATCTTGTCTCAATACCGGCAGCGCGATGTCGAAACCGCTAAGCGCCAGACCATCCATCACCTGGATGACACGCTGAAGATTATCGTGCGGGCGATCGACAATTCCGACGCTACTGACGGCAGCGGCGCGTAGCGCAGACCAGTCGCGAAGCCGCGCCCGGCAGGACAGAATGCTCGTGATTGAGTAGCACTTTTCTTGCGCAGCTTACCCGATTCTCGACGGGGCTCCAACGCACGCGAGACAAGTCGCCGTGGTGCGGAAGCGTCAAATAGCGTAATCACCGGGCTCCACGCCACTCTGTTTGAGGTCGAGCGACGTAACCAGCGCCATCCATTGCTCGTTGTCGAATTCCTCCCCAAAGGGTTCGGCCTCGTTGCGCTCTTCGTAATCAACAAACGTCACGAGGTAGTAGCCGGGCAGATAGTCGTCCTCGCGCATCTCGGCGTCTTCTGCTGGGTCAAACACGTCGAGGACGATGAATTTGTCGCCCTGCTCGTTTTGCCAGACAGAGTGCAATGCAGGTTTTTCGAGCGCCATGACGCATTCCTTCTTCGTTGATCGGATTGATCCGCACCGGAAAAACGGGCCGTGGCGCGAGGCCGTGCTGCGCCCGTTGCCGATGCGGTGGAAACGCATCATAGCGCGCGGTGTCGCCCATCTGGATATCAAGCATCGGGGCACGCGGATCTCAAGGAAGCAGCGTCGCGTCTGACCCGCTCACTGCGCGATGGCAGCCGTGTTTTCCGTGCCGGCGCGCCGCTGCGTTTCATTCGAGAAACATCCTTTTGTCCGACGGTCCTGGCGGCATCGACTAATGCAAATTCATTAGTCATTCAACGCTGTCAGCACCCAACTCCCGTTGGGCTTAACGGCATTTTGCCAGGCGCTGAATAACGGCGGTCAGAGTGACGGCCGGCGTCACCCGGAACGATTGTCGATGTGCGCCAAAGCGTTATGGATCAAGGCTTCGCGGGAAATGCATGACCCGCGAGAACCCGTCCGCCAAGTCGAGCATTGCACTTCGGTATTCTCCTCCGCGCCTGTGGCGCAATGCGTTGTCATCATCCTGCAGGGCGTATTCCGCCCCTACACAGCCCGTCCATAAAGGCGATTTTCCATCCCCTTGATTCCGTCTAGATTGACCTCATCGCTGGCACCTTACAAAGCCATCAATTTCTGGCAGTTTGAAAACGTCCGGGGGGACCATCATGAAACGCTTCCGCATGAAACTGGCGGTATTGCCGCTCGCCTGTCTGGCTATCACAGTCGCCGGTTGCGGTGGAGGGGGAGGCGGGGGCGAAGCGACGCCGGCCAGCACCGCCGCAACCCCAGGCGCAGGAGCAGGATCCGGAACAGGAACGGTGGCAGGGGCGGGGGCGGGATCGGGGGCGGCAACGACGACGGCGCCTGCGAGCGGCGCCTTGCTGTCGGGCACCACCGATCCGGGGGCGGCTACCGGCAAGGACGGGGACTTCTACCTGAACACCGTGACCTGGATGTTCTTCGGGCCAAAGACCAACGGGGCCTGGCCGGCAGGCGTTTCGCTTGCAGGACCGGCGGGCCCCAAGGGCGATGCGGGAGCCACCGGCAATACCGGCGCGAGCGGGAACACCATCCTGTCGGGCACGGTAGATCCGACCGACAGCGTCGGCAACAATGGCGACTACTATGTCAACACCACAACGTCGATGCTGTTCGGGCCCAAGGCGAACGGCACGTGGCCGGTCGGCGTTCCGCTGGGTGGTGGCGGGTCGTCGGGGTCCGGCGGTGGCATCGTCCTGGCGGGCACCGGGGCGCCCGGCAACGGTATCGGCAACAACGGCGATTACTACCTGGACACCAACACCTGGACGTTGTATGGACCCAAGGCCAACGACATGTGGCCGGCAGGTGTCTCGCTGACCAACCCGCCCGGCGGCAGCGGTGCTGGTACGGGCGGCTCAGGTGGCGGCAGCGGCGGCCACATCCTGTCCGGAAGCGGTGCGCCGAACGACAGTATCGGCGTCGATGGCGATTTCTACTTCGATGCCCTGACAGGGACACTGTACGGGCCGAAGAAGGATGGCATGTGGCCGACTTCTGGCGTCACCATGACGACAGGCACGGTCTATAACGGCAACTTCAATGTGCCGGACTCGCTCAGCCGCGGCCAATATGTCATGACCGGCTCCGGCGGCGCCATTCCGCTGCCGTCGGACCTCGGTGTCTTGATTCCCTACGATTGCACGCGCGTCACGCTCACCGCCTCCACGCTCGGCAAGCCGCAAGGCACGCTAGACATTTCGGTACACAAAGTAACGGGGTCCGGCGCGTCCGCGATCATCACGCCGATCAGCGACCTGAGCTGCAAGATCAGCAACGGCAAGCAGGACTGCAGCAAGGAGGTGCCGGCCGGAGCCGTCAACCATGGAGACAAAGTGCAGGTGCAGGTAGACAACAACCAAGCCACGGATTGGGGCGGCCTCACGGTCAACCTTGCCTGTGCCAGATAGACCGGTTGGGTAGGGCGCGCGTCCTTACGTCCTTACGGGGGCCGGACGCGCGCCTGACCAGCGCTCCAGGCAGGGTATGCAGGCTGACGCACGAAGCACTCTAATCGCCGTACTGATGAGCACCTGGATCTGCCGCTGTCCTGTGGCAGGTGCCAAGCCAGCATCCCGTTGCGGGCTGCTGCGATGGGATCCTTGTCGAAGTTCAGCAAGCGCCAGGCCAGATAAGTAATTTATAGGGCGCTGGAAAGCCAGAAAGGCATAGATCGGTGTCGTTTAACCGATGTGGCCCATCGGATGCAGCGCGTCGAGCGCCTCATACGTTTCGGGCGCTTGCATTGCCGACTTGATAACGCCCGGCGCAACCGCGTTCACACGAATGCCGGTCTTCGCGTACTCCGATAGAGATGCCGGCATTATTGATCGGCGTATCTATGCGGCCGAAGTTGGCCACGCCTGCGCCAATCACGCGGCGCCGTTTCCGGGGCCGCGATATCGCCGGCTGCGGCCAGGATGTCCGGGTCATCCGATGTTCTGATACTTCTTGCCGTCGCGACAACCCGGTACCCGCCCTCCCGGTAGGCCTTGACCAACTTGGCACCGATTCCCTGGGAAGCGCCCGTAGTCACGGCGACCTTTTGCGTAGTACTCATTGCGCCCCCCATGCAAGTTCATTTGGCGTTCCGCCCGCCGGGCCGACGGGCCCGATGCGAATCAATCCGAGTCAATCCTGCTGGCGAACGCATATTGGCCGCAGCCAAAGAGCTTTGCGTAGCAGGAACAAGTCGAAAGAGGGGAGGACGTTATCGTTTTGATGAATAGCCCTATCTGATCTTTTCACTTGGAAAGGGCTGGGAGAGGTGCCACTGTTACGACCGTCGTGAGGCTTCACTAGCGCGACTTGCGCAGGGTGGTTAGCTGCGGATCCATAGATGGGCAGTCAACGAGATCAGAAAGGTAGCACTGTGAGCAATCGTAGTCATCGGGTGTTTCTAATCACTGGCGTCAGTTCAGGCTTTTGGCACGCCTTTGCCGAGGCAGCACTGGCAGCCGGTAATACCGTTATCGGTACCCTCCGGAGCGAAGCGGCGAGGCTCGAGTTCGAGAACCTGCACGCGACACGTGCGCACGGCGTGGTACTGGACGTCGCCGATCTTGTGGCGGTCGAGCCAACGATCAACCAGGCGGCCGAGTTGTTTGGGCCAGTAGACGTTCTCGTGAACAATGCCGGGTATGGCCACGAAGGAATCATGGAGGAGTCGTCGCTCGATGACCTCCTTGATCAGTTCAATGTCAATGTGTTCGGTGCGGTGGCAATGATCAAGGCGGTGCTGCCGTCGATGCGGCGCAGGCGGGCAGGGCACATCATCAACATTACGTCAATGGCCGGACATGTTGGCTTGCCTGGCGTTAGGTACTACTGCGGCAGCAAGTTCGCGCTCGAAGGTATCTCGCAGGCGCTTGCGCAGGAAGTCCGCGGCCTCGGCATCAAGGTAAGCGCGGTGGCCCCGGGCTCGTTCCGAACCGATTGGGCAGGCCGTTCGATGGTGCGAGCGGAGCGCAGCATCGGTGACTATGATGCTGTCTTCGACGGGGTGCGACAGGCACGTCTGGCAAAAAGCGGGAAGCAGGCAGGCGATCCGGCCAAGGCGGCGGTCGCGCTACTATCGCTGGTCGAGAACGAACACCCGCCGACTAACCTGTTGCTCGGCAACGATGCTTTTGAACTGGTCATGGACAGGTTATCGGCGGTGGGGCGGGACTTGCAGGCTTGGGAAGCGGTTTCCAGGGGACGGACTTCTCCTGATCGCGTACATGGTCGACACCACGGAAGCTTGATGGCTCGGCTTAACTGCTTTACGTCGAATACTCGCCGCGCAAGCAAGACTCGGTTTCCGTACCAAACCGATGAGCAGGCGCTACGTGCAAAGTGCGGTGCCAAGGTTGATCGGGATGATCATGGAAGCGACACACTGCTATGTGAAAGCTGTCGTTTCGATGAGCGGGTGTAGATCGAAAGGCCCGGAGATGTTCTTCGGGAGGGGCGACCTACAACTTCAGACGAAAAATCATGCGGCGCTGGGGGCACTGCATCCGTTGGGACGTATGGGTGAGATGAGCGAATTCGTGGACGATATCCTGTATCTGGATTCGGCACTCTTTGTGACCGGCGGAATCCTGCACATTGATGGTGGCCAGAACGCCGCCATCAAGTACTTCCCGGTTCCGGTCGCCTCTGACCGGCGCCCTTTCCATCACGATTTCATGCGGGCGCAAGCCCCCGGTGTGCTAGCGCGTGGTCCGCGGCACACCTCAGTGTGTCCTCCCGCTGCTTGCTGCCATCCCGCTCCGCGCCCCCTTTCCTCGTAACTTAGCCGAGTGCATTTGCTGGGTTCCGATCTCGCGCCGCGTGGATTGAGCCGGCCTCTGGATGTTGCTTGACATCCTCACTGGATGATGATTAACATCCATAACCCGTTCAGGAACGGATGCGCGACGCAGTTCATCCCACAGGCAAGATCGATCAGGAACCCCGTCATGTCCCTTCAGTTCGTTTTTGATTACCGCAGTCCCTATTCCTACCTGGCAGACACCCAGGTAAGGACCTGGGAGGCCGATATCGATTACCGCCCGGTCGACATCGGTGCCGTCATGAAGAAGGTCAACAACCAGCCCTCCCCCGCGTGCCCGCCGAAGGCGCGCTACGCCGTGGCCGACGCCCGGCGCTGGGCTGAGCACTACGGTGTCCCGTTTGCGCCCAATATGGCGCTCATTCAAGCCATGAACGAGGGCCGTTTCGATGGCGCGATGATGTCGCGAGCCGCCCTCGTCGCACAGGAGATCGGGGTATTCCAGCGGGTACATGAGGCGCTCTACGAGGCGGTCTGGACCGGGACCGATGACCTTTCGACCGCAGAGGGGCGCAGAGCATTTCTCGACACCCGCGGCATCGACGCGCACAACCTCTGGGAGCGCGCTTCCTCTCCGCCGATTCTGGAATCGATGGCGAGCCTCGTCGATGAGGTGGCCCAGCGCGGTGCCTTCGGCGTGCCGTTCTTCTTCGTCGGCGATCACATGTTCTTCGGTAACGACCGCCTGAATTTCGTCAAGGCGCAATTGCAGTCCCAGCCGCTGGAAGGAGCAAGAGCATGAGTGCGAAACGTGCGTTGGTGACAGGTGTCGGCCCCGGTACCGGTCTGTCCGTGGTCCGCCGCCTGGTGGAGGGCGGGTATGAAGTGGCGATGATCGCCAGGAATGCGGAACGGCTGCAGCAGATAGAGGCGCAACTGCCTGGCACCCGCGCCTTCCCTGTCGACGTCACCGACACCCCGCGCCTGCTGGCCACGCTGGACCGCGTCTGCGCGGAGTTCGGCACGCCCGAAGCGCTGATTCACAACGCGGTAGGTGGCGGCTGGGGTAACTTCCAGGAAATTGATCCGGCGTTCCTGGCCAGGAATTTCGAGACTAACGTCATGGCATTCCTGCACCTTGCGCAGCGATTGGCGCCGGCGATGATAGAAGCGGGCCGGGGCGTTATCATCGCCTCCGGGAATACTTCCGCGCTAAGGGGTAAGAGCAACTTCGCGGGATTTGCTCCGACCAAGGCTGCCCAACGGATCCTGGCCGAATCGATGGCTCGAGATCTCGGCCCCAAAGGCGTCCATGTCGCCTACGTGCTGATCGACGCCGTCATCGACCTGGCATGGACGCGAGAGAAATTGCCGCACCAGCCGGATGATTTCTTCATCAAGCCGGCAGACATCGCCGGGGAAATCTGGCATGTCATGCAGCAGCCGAGGAGCGCGTGGTCGTTCAACGTGGAGATTCGCCCGTTCAAGGAGAACTGGTGAGCGCAGGCGACAGTGCGTCGCGGATGACATCAGTCAGGACATACACAGCATGGGTTACTCGAAGGAAGACAAGGCCGCCAGTCACGAGCGCATCCTGGAGATTGCGTCGCAGGAGTTCAAGCAGCGCGGCATGCAAGGAATCGGGCTTGCCGAACTGATGCAAAAGGCCGGGCTCACGCATGGCGGCTTCTACAAGCACTTTGACTCCCGCGAGGCCATGGTTGCAGAGACGGTAGCCCATGCGTTCGACGAGGACGAGGTTCGGTTTGCGAGCGTCATTGCCAAGACACGTGGCGATCCGATCGATGTCTTCATCGACGTGTACCTGAGCACCAAGCACCGGGAGCATCTGGCAAGCAGCTGCTGCATGAGCGCCCTGGGCGCTGAGATCGCCCGCGCAAGCGACGAAGTGAGAGCGGCCTTCACGGCGCAGTACCTGCGACGCCGCGCTTGGGTCGCCGCCCAACTCGGCGGTTCGCAGGAACGGGCATCCGAGCACGCAGCAAACCTGATGAACGCCATGATCGGCTCGCTGACGGTAGCGCGTGCCATCAACGATCCCGCGCTCTCGGGCGAGATTCTCGCGTCCTCGCGGGCTCATCTGAAAACAATGGCAAAGGCGATGCAGGCTGAACTCAGCGGCAAGAGGCCATAGCGCCGCCCTGCCAATGCTGCACACTTCGAGGCTTGTGTGGCATGGTCCACGCTCGGGGTGACGACCCCGGTCGCCCCTCGCGACTTCCGGATTCATGGCCGGCTCATGGCGCTGAGCTCAAGACCACTACATTCTACCGAACGCTTACAGCGACAGATCCATTTCGTTTTCTTCATCGAGCCATCTTACGCCACTGATCAATCAACCTGACAACGCCCGCGGCTGCAAGTCACCAGCGCGAGCGCGCGTGCATCGGCAACGTGAAGGTCAGCGAGGCATATCATTGCTGGGAACAGCAACCGGCATGTGGGCCGCGACCTGATCGAGCACCACCTCGGGCTCGTCGGCCTCGGTGTCCGATTCGTTGTCCAGCCTGCGATGCATCCGTTCGACATCGAGGTCGCCGGTCCATTTCGCGACCACCACCGTGGCCACGCCATTGCCGATCAGGTTGGTCAGCGCGCGGGCCTCGGACATGAACCGGTCGATGCCCAGGATCAGGGCCAAACCGGCTACCGGCACATGCCCCACCGCCGACAGCGTGGCCGCGAGCACGATAAAGCCACTGCCGGTGACGCCGGCGGCGCCCTTCGAAGTGAGCAGCAGCACGGCCAGCAGCGTGATCTGCTGCGTCAGGGTCATGTCCGTGTTGGTCGCCTGAGCGATGAATACTGCCGCCATGGTCAGGTAGATGGACGTCCCATCCAGGTTGAACGAGTATCCCGTGGGGATTACCAGGCCGACGACAGACTTGCGGGCGCCGAGGTTCTCCAGCTTGGCCATCATCCGCGGCAGCACGGATTCGGAGGAGGACGTGCCCAGCACGATCAGCAGTTCCTCTTTGATGTACTTGATGAACTTCCAGATCGAGAAGCCGTGCAGGCGTGCGATGGTACCAAGCACGACAAAGATGAACAGCAGGCAAGTCGCATAGAACGTCGCCATCAGCTGGCCAAGCTGCAGCAGCGAACCCACGCCGTACTTCCCAATGGTGAACGCCATGGCGCCGAACGCGCCGATGGGAGCGACCTTCATGATGTAGCCGACGATGGTAAACAGCACATGCGAGAACTTCTCGACGAAATCGAACACCAGCGTGCCGCGACCGCCGAACTTGTGCAGCGCGAAGCCGAACATCACCGCAAACAGCAGCACCTGGAGAATCTCACCCTTGGCGAAGGCATCCACCACGGTGCTCGGGATCACGTTCAGCAGGAAATCCACCGTACCCTGCATCTTTCCGGGCCCGGTGTAGGCGGCGATGCCCTTCGTGTCGAGGGTGGTTACGTCGACATTCATGCCGGCGCCGGGCTTGACGATATTGATGATGAACAAGCCCACCACCAGCGCAACGCTGCTCACGACTTCGAAGTACAGCAGCGCCAGCCCGCCGGTCTTGCCGACCTTCTTCATGTCCTCCATGCCGGCGATGCCCACCACGACCGTGCAGAAGATGATCGGGGCGATGATCATCTTGATCAGCTTAATAAAGCCATCGCCCAGAGGCTTCATCGCCTCGCCAGTGTGCGGATAGAAGTGGCCCAGGAGGACGCCGATGACGATCGCGGTGATGACCTGGAAGTAGAGGGATCTGTAGAACGGCTTTGGGTGATTGTTCTTATTCATGATTGTCTCCGTCATTGCTTCACGATCACTGTCAGCGTCTAGATGCTTGCCGCGTACGCTTGTGGGCCGGCGGGTCAGCTTGAGCGCACTGGCAAGCCGGGGCAGCATGCGCAGACCCCTTCTGTCTGGCCTGCTTCGCCGCCTCGAACGCGGCTGGGGCGACACTGGCGGCGCGCGGGCAGGTCGCCCGGATCGGGCCGCAGGTTTCGCATGCGCGCCGCGATCGCGTGTCATGGCCAGTACTGACTGGCCTATCCATCGCCGTGCCGCACCGCGTGGAGATGGGCGTGCGTCGGCATGGCTGTCTCCTGATGATGGTCCATCCAGCGTTCATGGGATCCGCCAAGTGCGAAAACCGGGTACTGTCGCGCAAATAGAACGCCCCTGATATAGCGTCAGCCAGTCGATCGAATTCCCCCATCGATTCGCATGGCGCGGACAAATGAAGTGGCGCCGCCTCGAGAGGAAACGGCGTCAGCCGTCCTGTCCCCAGCAACAATGTTGGGAAAACCGCCGTTCCAGTATTGGATAGGGGGTTTCGAAAGTCAAAGGAGCGTGCCACGTTGCCGTCAAAGGAAGGACATTGCAATCCGGCCTGGACAGGTCTCAAACGGAATACGCCGGCGCAGGGTCACGAAACGCGTGGTCCCGCCATGCCGAAGTGGACGGACTTCCCAGGTGTCGGTGGCAGTTGCGTACCGATGGCAGCGGCACTGACGCTCTGCCTGACATCTGGATCTGTACGTCAGCGCTGCCAGCATGCCCAGGCCACGAAGTCGCTGTCGAAATTGTGGATCTTGCCGATGCGCCCGGTGGTGATGCCGGAATCGTCTAGCCATGTGTCGACGCTGCGCAGGCGGTTGAGCGAAGCGCCGAGAACGGTTGGAGGATGGACTTCCACCGTTCTTGGCGCGGCCTTGGGAAGTGCTGCAACTAGTACCTATGGCTTTGTCAACATAACCAAAAATGGACAGTCGACAAGAGCCTACGAAGGCTCATTCTACGGGGTACGGCGCAGTTCGCGTTCGAGCTCCGGGGTGGCAATCTCGGACAAAGGCCGAATGGCTTGCTCGAGGATGTTGATGAGTGCAGGCGTCGCTCCCTGCGCCTCAAAGATGATCTTCCAGCCTCGAACGGCGCCCCAGACCCGGCGGATGACACGAAGGGCTGCGGGCCGATCGGGCACGAAGGCTGCAAATTCGCTCATCGCATTGTCCAGAGTGGCAAGTTTCCCCTGGGTTCCGACACTCAAATGCAAGCGCCTCTCCTGCGATACCGACGGCCGCGGAACAACGTCGTACAAGGGGCTCAGCCGCCAGCCTTGCAGTAGCGAGTCATAGGAGAAGGCGTGATTCCTCAGGTGGTCGTCGTCATTGGTCACGAGGATATTGAGCACCATCCGAGCGAAAAGCTCCTCGTTGTCGCGCGCAATGCAATCGGGATGAACCTGATCGCGGATGGTTTGCGCGAGATCCTTGTAGCCCTTGGCGATCGATTCCATCTCCGGGCAGGCCATCAACGTCAGAGCGCTGACCTGCGGAATTCGTCCTTCAGTGAATCCCTCTTGTGGCTCGGTGTCATAACCGCGCGCCATGGCTGGCAGCGGCTGGCCTGCGGGCGCCCAGTAACGATCAAACCGGCGGATCAACAGAACTGGACTGTCGCCGACGGCGAGCACCTGCACTGGGGGTACCGTCAGACCTGAAGCACGTGCCAGATCCAGGGTACCTGCCTCAAGAATGGCCATATTGTAAGCGTCGTTCTTGGCGGGAAACTTGGCGAGCCAAAGTCCCCCTTTCTCATCGCGCACGGACGCTTTGGGGCGCGCGCCGCCAGCTGAAGGCGCGCCCCCCAGGTAGGGGAGGAGATTCGCGGGGATCGGCTCTCCCTCTTCGACGACCGCCGCGGCTTGCAGCAGGTACGGCAGGCTCAGCATATTGCCTGCGGCCTGCCGAGGTGGTGCGTCCAGGCGTTCTCGCACATCAAGCGCGCCGACCCGATCGCTGCCGGCCTCCAGCAGATAGGTGAATTCATCCAGGCTATTGGGTGCAGCGTTGAGCCGGGCCTCGATGACACGCCGGCCCCATGCGTCAGGCGCGGCGTCGCGAATGCCGCCAAATTCACCGATGTCGGGCAGCGGATACCACCGAGTGCCAGGATTCTCGCGAGCCCTAGCCAGGCTCAGCGCCCGCGAGTCCACCTCGAATGCCTCTGGGCGTTTCACGTAGCGTGTGCCGTAGGCAAAACTGACCGTCTGTTGGCCGGCCGCAGCCTTCTCGCGGTCCAGCAGACCGGCTGGCACGAAGTGATGCAAGCCTTCGGCTTGGTCGGGAACATGGGCAAAAACTGCTACCCGGTCAGGGACGCGGCGGGTTGCCAAGGGATGGCTCCTTAAAAGTCGAGATCGCGAAGTTCAGCTTTGGTCACGCTGCGCACACGCTGCGGCAACTTGCGTGCGTGCAAGGCAACGAGGGCGGGAACCTCGCCGGCCAGTAATGCCTGCAAGGAGACATCCGGCGCCATGGCATGCACATAGCGAAGTACCTGCGTCAGCGTGCGTCCGGGATCACCTTTTTCGATCAGAATGGCCGTGGAGCGGGAAAGTCCGGCCCGCGCAGCCGCGTCAGACTGGCGTAGCTTCAATCCCTGCCGTAGCTGGGTGATGCGCTCGCCCAGCACTTGCGCTTCGTTGAGACGAATGGGCGGCAGGAGAGGCGCTTCATTCCGTTTCATATTGTCTGCAATCGCAGTCCTAAAGTGGTTTATGGATTGTGATTGCAAACATTTTATGCCGCATCGGCTTTCCAGTCAAGACCGCAATATTGGACCTTAATTAGGTTAAAGGCTAGGATTACGGTCATTTTCGGTTAGGAATGACGCGGAGGCCGAACGGCGCCGGGAGAGGACATCCTGATGTGGCTGGAAGCGGACATTCTGATTTGGCCTTTACATCTGCCTGTCTAGGCGGTTTTTAAATGTCGGCGGGCTGGCTATTTAGAAATGTCAGTGCGGTCGTGCTTTTTGTGGTTTACCCGTAACGCGGTCAAGCTGGCCGGAAGGGGAGAGGCCAGCACAGGGTGGGGCGGTGGAACCGGCGATGGCGCGCTCCAGATCCAGCCGATTGATCAGCCGCTGGCGCTTGGTGTTCAGCGCAGGCTGGTGTGGCCGCGGGGGCTCGCCCGACAGCGTGCGCGATGGCCCCGCGGTTTGCCGGCTGTCACGCAACGCCTGGACCTTGGCCGCAATGGCCAGCACGTGCCCCAGCCGCTTGTGCTCCACGATCGCGCCCTGGTCGATCTCGGCCAGCCGGTCATAGGTGGTGTAGGGCAGGGCAGCGCCATCGGCCCACAGCTCGATCCGGCCGTCCGGATACTCGGCCACCTCGATGTAGCGGTGGATCAGCCGCCGGTGCTCGGGCCGATCCTCGAGCAGGTACATCACCTTGTCGTACTGCAGCGTCAGGCTCTGCGACACCTTGCGCCATTCGCGCCAGGTAAAGATCCGCGTCAGATCCTCGTCGGTACGCAGCGGCCGGTGGGCATCGAAGTCGCTGCGCGGCGGCTTGGCGAAGCGCGCATTGAAGTCGGTGATAAAGGCCGGCGCAAAGGGCATTGGCGGCTGGCATGGTGTTGATGCCGCGCAGCCGCAGTTCCTTGACCAGGCGGTCCTGCAAAGTGCCATTCATCCGCTCCACACGGCCCTTGGCCGGGCTGGAATTGGCGCACAGGATGTCGATGTTCAGCTCGAACAGGGCCCGCCCAAACTGCGTGTAGCCGCGCCCTTCGGCCGATTCCTGGCGATTAACCCGGAAGATGCCGCCCTGTCGCTGTAGAACGCCATCGGCTTGCCATGACGCTCGACATAGGCCCGCGTCGCCTCGAAATACGCCGGCGTCGATTCGGTCGGCACGAACAACAGCTGCATCAGCTGGCTGGTGGCGTCGTCGACGTAGACCAGCAGCGTGCAGGCCGGCGCCCGCTCCTCGAACCAGGCATGGTCGCTGCCATCGATCTGCACCAACTCACCCAGGCAGGCACGCCGATTCCTTGGCTGGTGGACCTTCGGTGGCCGCAGCTTCCTCGGGACCCAGAAGCCGGCGTCGATCATGATCCGGCGCACGGTCTCCTTGGCCAGCACGATGCCATGGCGCTCGCGCAGCTTCTCGCAAGCCAAGGTCGGACCGAAGTCGGCATAGGTGTCGCGGATCAGCCCGCGGACGCGCGATTCGAGCCCAGGAGGCAACTGCCGGTTGCTCTCGTGACCGCGCTTACGCGAACCTAGACCGCTTGGACCGTCTTCGCGATACCGGATCACCAGGCGTTCCACCTGGCGCCGGGACAGTCCCAGCTTCTCGGCCGCGCGCCAAACCATCAGACCGTGCTCAACGACAGCCTGAATCACCTTG
>JYOD01000075.1 GCA_000955785.1 Burkholderiaceae bacterium 16 | reverse complement strand
CATCTTTACTACACTTCACGGCGGGCGGCAATTTTTTACTCCATTTGCACAAAAAAAGAACGGCCGCCCCGGCCAGATTCCGGGTGGCCGCAAACGAGCATCAGCTCGGTGTCGATCCTTAGATTCGGTATGAAGTCAGGCTAAGGCGCGCCAGATCCTCCACCTGCCTGACATTACCGCCACTTGGCCGCTCCTTCTTGAACGTCTTGCCGAACTTCCTGATAAAGATGAGCCGCCGACGGTTTGGGTGATCATGGCCACATGCTGAAGCCCTTGCGCAAGCACCTGACCCCGCCTGTCAATATTTGATCTGGGTGGACACTATTTGCAAAATTCGGTGCCGCAGTGAGGTCTGCTTCGAAGCTACGGTATTTGGCCATCTTCAAAAATGCGGTCTGGAAGTCAAAACTATGGCTCCCCCAAGCGTATCCCGCGGATGGAAGGGACGCATGGGCCCGTTTCCTGGCCGGTACGTATGCGTCGATGCGGCCGGGCAGCCAGGTCGCGACCACCAATGCGCGCCGCAAATGTGCCAACACGAAATCTTGGTCCAGCTCTCAATCCACCCGTTGCGCCTGCGCCCAAGCCAGCTCGGCCACGCGCGCAAAGCGTTCGCCCATAGCATGCGCGTCCGCATTGGACGCGTGCCGCGCGCAACTCTGCCCTTGATGCCATGCAGGATCGCGGCGAAGCGGAACATGTTAAAGACGATGTAGAAATCCAGGTTCGAGATACCATCCCGGCCTGTACGCCTGCAATAGGCGTCGACATATGCCGCCTCGTCCGGCAATCCCAAGGCTGCCAGGTCCAGCCCCGAGATGCCACCCAGGATATCAGGCGGCATGCGGAACATCATTACATGGTAGGCAAAGTCGGCAAGGGGATCACCGAGGGTCGACAGTTCCCAGTCCAGCACCGCCAGCACCCGGGGCTCGGTAGGATGAAAAATCATGTTGTCGGCCCGGAAGTCGCCATGGGCAATGGCAACCTCGTCGGCGGCAGGCAGATGCCGAGGCAACCAGTTGGCGAGCAGATCCATCGCGGGATGCCGACCGGCCACTCCGTCGCTCAGGTACTGGCCCGACCAGCGGGCCACCTGGCGTGCCACGTAACCGCCAGGCTTGCCGTAATCGCTCAAACCGATGAAAACGGGATCTATCGTATGCAACCGGGCCAGCGTCGCGTTCATCGCGTCCATGTACGCCGCACGGTCATGCCGTGAAACATCGGAAAAACTGGCATCCCAGAAGATCCGGCCTTCGATCATATCCATGACAAAGAACCAGCTGCCAATCACCGAATCGTCGATGCAAAGCCCGTGGATATACGGCACCGGAAAATCCGCTTGGCCGAGCGCCGCCATCACGCGCGCTTCGCGCTCCACCGCATGGGCGCCCTTCAGCAAGGCGCCGCGCGGTTTGCGCCGCAGCACATAGCTGCGGCCAGGCGTGGTCAGGCGGTATGTGGGGTTAGACTGCCCGCCCTTGAACTGGTCGACCGTGAGCGGCCCCGCATAGCCCGCCACATTCTGTTCCATCCAGCGCTCCAGGGCCGTCTGGTCGAACTGATGCTGCTCGCGCACCGGCACCGTGCCGGCGAAATCATGCCTGTTAGTCATGTTTGTCCTCGGCGTCGAAAGCGTTACGCATCATCATCTTCGCTAGCGTCCATTTGTTAACTGCGATCGAGCCGTCATAGATTCGAAGGCATACGGCCACTCCCGGCCATATGCCTCCACTCAGGGTCTACACATCTTGCGCCCCGAGACCAGCGCCCTTATCTCAGAACTTGTGCCGAATCCCCAGCGCAACCCCGGTTTGGTTGGTTTTCCCCGGTGCGAGCGTCTGCAGCGAAGCGAAGTTGAGCGCAGAGTTTTTTGCGTAGGCGGCCACGCCATAGACGTCGGTGCGCTTGGATAACGAGTAGATTCCCTGCAACACGTACTGCTGCGGATTGGCCGGGTTGGCGACACCTGCCTTCGACTTGATGTCGTCGTAGTAGTAGGCGAGCGTCAGCTGGAACGGCGTGGCGATCTCATAGCCGATGCCGGCCCAATACATATTGTCGCGCGACGAGGTAACACCGTTTGTGGCGACGTCCTTGCCCCAACGGTAGCCGGCCGAGAGCCGGATCGGTCCCTGCGCGTAGGTGCCGGCCACTGCTGCCTTGCGCGACTTGGCGATGCCGGCGGCGGTGTCGGGGCCATTGCCCTGGTCATAGATCGCCGAGACCGCAAACGGCCCCGACCCGTAGCTGACGCCGCCGCCCCAGGATGCGCTGGCCTGAATCGAACCAGGCTGTTCGCCGAACGCGTAGTGAGCCTGCGCCGTCAGTGCGCCAAGCGCGAGGCGGTACTTGACCGCGTTATCAACGCGCAAGGGTCCAAGCAGCACCGAGAACGGTTCGTAGGTACCCGAGTAGTAGAGCGGCGTAAAGTTGGCCAGGATGTCAAAAAACGTCGTGTATTGCCTGCCAAACGTTAGCCGTCCGTAGGGCGATTCCATGCCGACAAAGGATTGCCGGTTAAACAAGCGCGAGGTGTCGGCCATCGTACCGGTGTCGATATTGAAGCCGTTCTCCAGCACGAACAAGGCCTTCATGCCGCCACCCAGATCTTCCACGCCGCGCAAGCCCCAACGCGGGCCGGACAAGCCGGCAGAGGTGAGCTTGACCGCCGACTTGGCGCTGTTATCTCCCGCAATTGCAGAACGATTGTTGCTGCTGTACTCCAGATAGGTATCGGCCACGCCGTAGATCGTAACACTGGATTGCGCGAATACGACCTGCGCCGACATACCCGTTGCACCCATCGCCATAACCGATGCCAGAAACCGAACCCGTCCAATCTTGCTCAAAACACTCCTCCTTATCGATGTGATGCACACCCTGCGGGAATTCCGCATTTCCCGGCGGCAACTTATTCTTCCTGCCTGCCGGCCCATCAGAAGAACGCTTCTGATGATTCAATTCAGAAATATGAGATAACGCGCAGCCCCTCCCTTACGCAGGGTTAGCCCCGGTCCATACCGAGGCAACAAATAGGCCGCCCTTTTCGAAGGCTCAGTCCAGCCGAATGTCGGCCGCCTTGATCAAGGCGGACCAGCGTGCCTGATCGGCGCGGACATCGCCGGCGAATTCCGGCTGCGGCTTGCCCCCGGGCTCGTAGCCCAGGTCGGCAAATTTCTTGACGACCTCCGGATTGCGCGTCACCGCCGAAATCTCGGTCTGCAAGCGCTTGACGACCTCCGGGGGCGTTCCCGCGGGTGCGAAGAAGGCGCCCCAACCGAGCGCTTCGAAACCCGGTAAGCCAAGTTCCGACAGCGTGGGGACATCGGGCGTCAGGCGGCTTCGCTTGGCGCCAGAGGAGGCGATGATGCGCACCTTTCCGGATGCGACATAGGGACGCACAGACGGGTAATCGGTCCACATCGCGGCGACCTCCCCGTTCGCCAGCGCTTGCACCGCGGCACTGCCGCCTTTGTAGGGGACGTGGAGCATGCCCGCACTTAGCGCCTGGTTCAATGCGTGGCCGTACAAGTGCGACGACGAGGCGTTGCCGAACGACGAGTATTCCCACTTTTTGGTGGTGGCTTTCGCCTCGCTGGTGAATGCTGCGAAATCGGTGGCCTTTACGCGGCTGGTGCTGACTGCCAGCCACAGCGGCGCGCTAACCAGGGTGGTCACGGGAACGAAATCGCGCAGCGGGTCATACGGGACCTTCGGCATTGCGCTGGCAGTCTGCAGCAGGATCGGAATCGTGAACAGTAACGTATAGCCGTCAGGCTGGGCCTTGGCGACATAGTCGCTGCCGATCACTCCGCTTGCGCCGGGCCGGTTGTCGACCACAATGGCCTGCTTCATATTGACCTGCAGCGCCGAACCGGCGATGCGCGCGACCACATCGGTACCGCCACCGGCAGGGAACGGCACCACGACCCGCACTGGCTTGTCGGGGTACGATTGGGCCGCAACCGGGCCGCACAGCAGAACCAGCATCGCCATCAGGGCACGCCGGCGGGGTAATGAAATCCACGTCATTGGATCACCTCGACAAATTCGGAAGAAAAAAAAGGGCTCTGCGCGTACGCGCAGTGGCAAATGTCACAGCCTTGTTGCGACTGAACGGCCCCATCGGGCCGGCAGCGGCAGATCAGTCCGGTTGAATCCCGGCCTTTCCAATCAGCTCGGCCCAGCGCACCTTCTCGGCGCCGACTCCCCTGGCGAACGATTCCTGGGACTGGCCGCCGGGCATGTAGCCGAGGCCGCCGAGGCGTGATACGACATCAGGCTGATGGAGAATCTTCACTGTCGCCGCGTGCAGCTTGCGGACGATCTCTGGCGAGGTCTTGCTGGGGACGAACAGCCCGGCCCACGTCGGCAGATCGAAGCCCGGATAGCCTTGCTCAGCCAGCGTCGGCACCTCGGGCGTCAACGGCGACCGCTTGCCGCCAGTGACCGCCAGAAGGCGGATCTTGCCCGATGCCAGTTGCGGCTTCAGCGTGACGATATCCAGGATCGTGAGTGAGACCTCGCCCGCGACCAGCGCCACGCTCGCCGGGGAAGAGCCTTTGTAGGGCACGTGGATCATGTCCAGCCCGGCCACCGCGTTGAACTGCGACCCGAGCACATGTGCCGAGGAGCCGTTGCCGAGCGAGGCGAAGCTATGCTTGCCCGGATGCGCCTTGACGTCCACCACGAACTCCTTGACGGTGCGCGCTGAAGTCCGCGAGGTACTGACCGCCACCCATAGCGGCGAGGTGACCACGTCAATGACCGCCGTCAGGTCTGCGATCGGGTCATATGGCAGCTTCTTGAACAGCGATGGCGTCTGCACCAGCAGCGGCACCGTCAGCAGGATCGTATTGCCATCCGGCGCCGACTTGGCCACCACGTCAGTGGCAATCGTGGCGCTGCCTCCTGGCCGGTTCTCGACAATGACGGTCTGGCCCAGCTCAACGGAAAGCTTCTCCGCCAGCAGGCGGCCCAGCACGTCGCCGCCGCCGCCTGGCGCGAAGGGGACGACGATCCGCGCCACCGGCTTTGACTGAGCCCACACAGGGTTGCCCAGCGAAGCAAGACACGCGGCTTGGGCAGCGAACGCGAGGAACGATCGGCGGGTTTTCGTGGACATGCTCTTGTCTCCTGTAGACGGCTGTCATGGCCGCCTTTCTTATGGTCTGGAATGGTGGGGCCTGCAGCGCCAGCTTCCCTTCATTGCAGAATTAGAGCGCACAACGCAAGCGGTGGAAAATAGCTTCAAAAGAACAGCTCACATCGTGGGATTTTTCTCGTCGGCGTAGCAAGCAGCGGACCTTAAGGGCATTCCGCGCCACCCCGCTGTGTTCGCGTTAAAGCCGTGGCGTCGGCACGGGCCGGCAGATCGGCATTCATAGCGGACTCACCAGATGTCCGCCATCCACCGCCAGCGTCGCCCCGGTCATTGCCGCGCCAGCATCCGATGCCAGCAGTAGAAGCGGCCCGTCCAGGTCAGTCAGCTGGCAGAAGCGCCGGCTGGGAATACGCAGGCGCAATTTCTCGCCGGCCTCGCTGCGCAGGAAATCTTCATTCATCTCAGTCATCACGTAGCCGGGCAGTAGCGCATTGACCCGGATCCGGTGCCGCGCCAGTTCGAGCGCCAGTGCCTTGGTCGCCTGGACCACGCCAGCCTTCGAGATGGCATACGGTGCAACGCCCGCCGTCACCCGGGCGCCGAGAATCGAGGCGATATTGACAATGCTGCCGCCGCCGGCGTTCGCCATGCGCCGGCCGGCTTCGCAGGCGACCAGCCAGCACCCTTTCAAATTGGTGTCAATCACCCCATTGAAGTCCGCCTCGGTCTGCTCCAGCGCCGGCCTGGTCTGCGCGACCCCGGCATTGTTGACGACCACCTGCGGAGTACCCCACGGTATCGCGTCGAAGCATGCCTGGATGCTTTGCGCGTCGGTCACATCAAGCGCCAATGCACACGCCGTTCCGCCCGCTTGGGAGATCGCTTCGACGATCGGCTGCAGCTTGTCTAAGCGACGCGCGGCGAGCGCGACACGCGCGCCGGCCTCCGCCAGCACAGAGGCAAAATGCTTGCCGAGTCCGCTCGATGCGCCGGTGACCAGCACCACGCGCCCATCCAGCCGGAAGCGCTGCGATGGCGCGACGGCTGCACTGCTGTGTGTGTCCTGCAATTCATTGTCCATGTTGTCGCCAGATTCTTTAATCGAGCGGAGCCGCAGTCCGCTCGATCCGATTGGTGTCAGCCAAAGTTTGCCTGCCTCTTCTGCAGCATCGCCGTCACGCCTTCGGCGAAGTCCGCGCTCGCGGCGCATAGCGCGAAGCTTTCGGCCTCGGCGCGTAGCTGGGCCGTCAGATCGCGCTGGCTGGCATCGAGCAGCAAGCGCCGCGTCAGCGCCAGGGCCAGCGGCGGGCCGGCCGCCAAGCGACGCGCGATCGCATCGGCCTCAGCCATCAGCTCCGCCGGTGCCACCACGCGGTTGACCAGGCCCGCAGCGCATGCGTCTGGCGCGGAAAGCGGCTCGCACAACAGCGCAAGTTCCAGCGCTCGGCGCAGCCCCACGGCGCGCGGCAGGCGCCAAGTCGTGCCGCACTCGGGACTCGCGCCGACCAGCGCGGCGGCCACATTGAAACGCGTATCGTCCGCGGCGACGATCAGATCCGCAGCCAACATCACACCAATGGCCCCGCCCGCTACCGCGCCGTGCACGGCGGCCACCTTCGGGAATTCTAGACTCTCCAGCACGGCAAGCGCGCTGTGCATCTCGTCGACGATCTCGGCGGCGCTGTCAATCGCCGAGGTCATCGCCTGCAGATCGCCGCCGGACAGGAAGGCCCGGCCTTCACCGCTCAGGATCAGTGCGCGCACATCGGTGGCGGCAGCGAGGTCTTCGCAGGCAAGGCGGAAGGCTCGCGCCATCGCAAGGTCGACGGCGTTGCGCGCCCCCGGGCGGTTGAAGCGAATATGCGCCAAGCTTCCGTCCCGCCATGCCAGCACCGGCATGGCGGCGGTCATATCGGCACGCAGATCAGAAAGCGGCATCACGCTTTCCCCTCCCGCTCGACCACAAAGCTGGCCACGGTGGCGCACGACCCGCCGATATTCAGCGTCTGGAGCCGCTTTGCGCCTTCGATTTGCGCCTCCCCTGCCGTGCCGGTCACCTGGCGCGCGGCATCTAACAACATGCGCGCGCCGGTGGCGCCCACCGGGTGCCCACACCCAATCAAACCGCCGCTCATATTGACGGGGCACCGTCCGCCCGGTTCGATGCTGCCGTCTTCCACGGCTTGCCAACTCTGCCCCGGCGGCGTCAGGCCGAGGTGGTCCAGCGCCACGTACTCGGTGGTGGTGAAGCAATCATGGGTCTCGACCCCGTCGATCGCCTCAATACCCGTCACATTGGCCCGTCGCCAGGCATCCTCGATGGCGTGGCGCAGGTGAGGGAATACATAGGCTTGGTCACGGCTGCGCTCCAACTTGTCCTGCAAGCGCAGGCCGGCGGTGCGGTGTCCCCACCCTGCGATACGCGGCAGTTGGTCGACCGATGTGCCGCGCCGGCGCGCATACTCCTGCGCGAAGCGCGGCGAGGCGAGTACAATGCCGCAGCCGCCGTCGGTCACCTGGCCGCAGTCTTGGCGGCGCGTGCCCGGCTCGATCAGCGGGTTGGCTTCGTCGTTGTCGGTGAAACTGTCGGCGTTGAACTGCCAGTTACGGGTCTGCGCCAATGGATTGCGGCGAGCGTTACCGTAGTTAATCTCGGCAATGCGATTCAGGTATTTGCGGTCCAAGCCAAAGCGGCGCTCATACTCCTGCGCGATGCGCCCAAATGCCGCGGGCCACATGAAGGTGCATTCGATCTCTTCGCGGCCTTGCCACGCGGCGGAATTCTGATTTTTCGAGGCCTCGTGGCCCGAGATGTTTTTAAACTCCTCGGCGCCCACCACCAGCACGCAATCATAGCGCCCGGCTTCGAGCTCCGCCATCGCCGTCAGTACTGCCAGCGACGACGACGCGCAGGCGCCCTCATGGCGCATGGCCGGTACGCCCCACAGTTCCGGCACCACTTGCGCCACCATCGCGCCGAGATGCGCCTGCTGGCGTTGCAGTTCACCGAACGCGTTGCCGACGTGGATGCTCTCGATCTGCGCTGCATCGAGCGCGCAGGCGTCCAGAGTGCCGAGCGTGGTGTCGCGGATGATGTCGGAGATGTCCTGTCCGTGGCGGGACCAGACCTTGGCGAAGTCGGTCTGGTAGCCGCCGAGGATGTATGCGGATTGGCTCATGTCAGTGGCTCGGTTGGGGTTCACAGCAAGCCAGCCCAATCGGACTGGATGTCCCTCGCGTCGGCCCAGCACGAATGCGTGCCGCTACTGATGCGATGGGGTAAGAAAATGCGCGCGACTGGCCCTGCGGCGAGATCGCGGGCGTCCAGCACCAGGCATTCGGAACGCTCGGTGCTCATGTCCGTGACGAAGCTGACCACATAGCCATCGTCCTCGCCCTGCGCGTCGTGGCACGGCGCCATCGGCGATTCGCTGCCGAAACGGCCTTCGCCGAACAGGTACTGTTGCGACTCGCAGCTGGTGTGGTCATAGCGCAGGATGCCGTCGAACAGGAACGCTCCGGGGTGCGCAAGCATGTTGTATGAGTAGCGATACGGCTTGCCCCAGTACTCCATGTTGACCATGCCGAATTCGAGATAGCGCTCGTCCAGGCGGCGTTCGCGCGTAGCGCCGGTGCGCAGGTTGAAGCGCCATTCGTACAGCGTCGGGCCATACCGGTCCGGCCCCATGGTGTTGCCGGTGTTGTCGTATCCGGCCTTCGGCATTGGCGTCTTCTGGTGATAGCCGTGCAGCACCACCTCGTCACCGTCTTCCCAGGCATTGAGCCAATGCAGCACGTAGGTCGGGCTCGCCTCGAACCAGCGGATCTGCGCCGATGCGGCCCCGCGGCGCGGCACGATGGCAAAGCGCGACGGCTTGTCGGGATAGTAGGTAAGCTTGTGCTTGCCTTGCGGCAGCAGATTCTTGTCCCAATGCAGTGGAAAGTCATTCAGGATGGCGAAATGTTCCGTGAACGCCATGTCGTGCGGAAGCCGTGGGCCCGGCAGCGGCACCGGCACGTAGTGCACCAGCCGGTTTTGGCGGTCGACTTCGCCGTAATGCATGTACGGAGCGTCCCTGCTGTAGTTGAAGAAGAGCAGATCGCCGGTGTGCGGATCGACCTTGGCATGGGCAGAGAGGCCGCAGTCGCGCAACACGTCGGCCCCCCAGGCATCGACCCCCTCCAATTCCAGAGTGCGTGCATCCAGCCGGTACGGCTCGCCGCATTGATAGAACATCGCGAGGGCTTTGCCCGCATGGACGATGACGTCGGTCGCGGCACTGTCGCGCAACCCGCCGCGCGCCCCCCAGCCCGGCAACTCCGACAAGCTCGGCTTGTCAATCAGGCCGGCATACAGCGCCCGCCCGGCTTGTTGCTCCTGCTGGAACGCCTTGGTGCGGACGAAGCGGTTGCGGTATTCGCAGCGACCGTTTTGAAAACTCATCAGGTGCAACATCGCGTCACCATCAAAAGGATGGAACTTGCCGAGCGGCTGGTGCACCGGGTTCTGCGTGTTGCGCAGATAGACGCCATTGAGGCGTTCCGGGATCGTTCCTTCGACCTCGAGGTCAATGGCATTGACTTCGCGATAGTTAGGGGTGAACGGCCCGGAAGTATAGGGATGCCCTTCGAGCGCTAGCGTAGGGTGAATTTCTCCGACGACTTCGACATGCATGGTTGACTCGCTATATGAAATTTGATCGATCCGGGCGATTCAGTGCTACCTCTGCACCGCCGCACTCGTGTTCTGACTTACGCTAGTCAGCAACTGGCGCAACTCCCGCTTGAGCACCTTGCCGACCGGGTTGCGCGGCAGCTCGGCGGTGATCAGCAGTTGCTCCGGCAGCTTGAAGGCTGCGACACCTTCCGCGCGCAAATGCGCCACCAGCGCAGGCAACGTGACGGTAGCTCCCGGTTGAGGCACCACTACCGCGCAGACCCGTTCACCCAGTGTCGGATCGGGGCTGCCGATTACCGCCACCTCCCTGACATCGGTGTGACCGAGCAGCAGGTTTTCGACTTCCTCCGACGAGATATTCATGCCACCGCGGATCACGATGTCCTTGTGGCGCCCTGCGAAGCGATAGAACTGATGACGATCCCCAGCAATTTCGAACAGGTCTCCGGTGCGGTAGTAGCCTTGCTCGTCGAAGGCGCGCGCCGACAGCTCCGGGGCGTTGAAATAGCCACTGAAGATCGCCGGTCCCTCGAAGCGGAGTTCGCCGACGTGGCCCGGCCCATCGATCTCCGCGCCGGTATCGGGATCGACGAGGCGGGTTCGGATTCGCTTTGCATTGGAGTGCGACCAGGTGTAACCGGGCACTCCCATGCGCGGGAAGTACAGCGCGCGCTGGCTGCGGTCGGGGATGTCCTCCGGTGTCGACGACAGTGCCGCGCCTTCATTAGAGCCGAAGTAATTGACGATTTCGACGTTGAAGCGCTGCGCGAACTGCGCCACCAGCCAGTCCGCCAGCGGGCCGCCGCCCGAACCGATGCGTTTCAGACGCCGCAGGTCGACTTCGCTGAGACGTTCCGGCTCCTTGAGCAGCCGGCTCAGCACGGCCGGCGCCGCCACCGTATAGTCGATCAGGCTGGTTCGCAACTGCGTGAGGAATACCTCGATGTCGAATGGGTGATGATGATGCAAGCCGCCGCCAATCAGCAGCCACGCGACAAGGCTGGTCGACACTCCCGCCATGTTGACGAAGGGGAAAGGAATCAGCAACTGGTTGCCGGGCTGCAGGCGGCCGGCCTCCACCACCGATTGGCCGACCACTAACCACTCGTTGTGGTTGCGCGGCACCCCCTTGGAGCGAGCTTCCGTGCCAGAGGTCCAGCAGATGGTAAAGACGTCATGCGCCGTCAGGCCAATCGCGTCCATGTGCGCGCATAGCGCCGCCGCGTTCCACCCAGTGGTAGCCGTTAGCGCGGCGTCAAGGTCGCCGATCGCGGGCGGCAAGGCGTCGTCCGAACCGTCCCGATAGCACCAGACTTGCTCCAGCGCGGCGCATTGCGTCATGTAGGTGGCCCACTGCCCGGCCGCTTGGAAGGAACCGACGCGCTGCGTCGTGATGGCGAACCTAGCGCCGGTGGTGCTCAGCACATGGGACAGCTCATGCCCGCGGTACTGCATCGGCACAGGCGACACGATGACGCCGGAGATGGCACAAGCAAGATATAGCGCGTGCAGCTCAACGCAATTCGGCAGCTGCAGCACAATGATGTCGTCCTTGCGCAAACCTTGCCGGTGCAGCCAGGCGGTGTAGCGACCAACTTGCCTAAGCAATTCGCCCCACGTCCACTGTTGCGCCTCGTTGCCCCACAGCGCAGGTCGGTTAGGTGGATCGGCGACCGCAAAGGCGGTCGGCTGCCGCACCGCGGTCTCGACGAACATTGCGCCAAGAGTCCGCTCGCCCCACCACCCGCGCGCGACATAGTCTTCGATTTTGTCCCTGGATACCAAGATCATGATTTACTTCCAACGATTGAGCGTCGCTTGACTGACAAAGGTGGCGTGAAAACCGTTGGGGACGCGGCGTGGCAACAGCACGCGCGCTACCGGTCCTTGGGCGAGGTTCGCGCCCCTGCAATCAAACACCTGAATTTCCGAGCGGGCATCAACGGGGTTCCAGACAAAGCAGACCAAGTAGCCGTCGTCTTCGGCCATGCTGTTGTCGCGCGGCGCGAAGCCGGGCTCGTTGTAGAAATAGCGCGGGCCGGCGCTATACGCGACGTAGCCGCCGGTATCGAGGTCATACTTGACCAGCCCCGGGAAACAGGGCTCTTCGTGACCGCCATGCGGAAACACCACGTTGTACGACCAGCGATTCCTGCGCCCCTGATACATGCTATTGATGACGGGGAATTCGGTGTTGAGCACGTCGTCGATCAGGCCTTCGCGCGTCTCGCCTGTCTTCAGGTTAAATCGCCACCGGTAGAGGAGGAAATCGCGCTGCCGCAAATGGATGGTCTGCTCCAGCCTGCGCGCGTCCGGCTGACCGTCGGGGCCGGCGTGGATGCGGTATGGCGTGCCGATCATCACGATCTCGTCACCGTCTTCCCATGCATTGACAACGTGCAGCATGTACGTTGGCTTGGCGCTGAACCAGCGAATCTCATCGGCGCGGCCATGGCGCGGGATCACAGCAAAGCGCGACGGCTGGCTGACATCGAAGCGCAGTTTGTAGCGGCCGGCGCGCTGCGCCTCGGCATCTGGCAGCAACGGGAAGTTGTGCAGAATGCTGTAGTGCTCGGTGATGGCCATGTCGTGCGGAAGACTTGGCGCGTCGAGCGGAATTTCGGTGCGATGCACAAGCTTGCGATCCGGTCCGATCACGCCATATTCCATATACGGCCGGGTCAAGCCATAGTCGAAGAACAGCAACTCGCCGGTGTGCTCGTCCGGTTTGGAATGCGCCGAGATCCGTGTAATGGCGCCGCCGAAATCGGCGGGGCCAATGGTCTGCAGACTGTTGGGATCGACCGCGTACGGCATACCAGAGCGATACCACATGGTAATCAGCCGGCCCGCGTGGTACTTCACATCGGTGTTGGAGGTGTTTTTCAGCGGCTCGTCGGGCCGGTCCGCGCGCAGCGGCTCCTTGAGTCCCTTCCACAGCGCGCGCCCCGCGGCCTTCTCTTCCTGCAACGCGCTTGTGGCGATCCATCGGTTGCGATAGCTCACCTTGCTGTTGCGGAAGCGCACCGCATGCAGCATGCCGTCGCCGTCGTAGGCGTGGTAGCGCCAGTCAGGTGGGAAGTAGTTGTTGGGTCCGTTGCGCACATACAGCCCATTCAGATCCGCCGGCACGCAGCCGATCACAGGCAGCTCGTCAAAGGAGTCTTCTTTTTGAATGCCAGCGTTGTTCCCGCTTAGGGCTGGATTGTCGAGGACGGGCAGGTCGTCTTGCATACTGAGTGCCTCCGGCGGTGAAGATCGATGGCGCTAGTCTAGGGATCGGCCTCAGGAACGCGACTGATATTTTTGATATACTGATGTTTGTTTCGATATGTCATAAACAGCCTGACCATGTCCATTCCGCGCCGCGTACCGCTTGACCTGTTCGCATACGAGGGAGATCGCCAGTTCGCGACGACTTTGGCGCGCGGGATCGCGCTTTTGCGCTGCTTTACGCCGGAAGAGCCGGTTTTGGGTAACAAGGAACTCTCGCGCCGACTGGAGTTGCCGGTCGCGACCATTTCGCGGCTGACCTATACCTTGGTGGCGATGGGCTATCTGGCCCAGGACGAGCCACACGGCAAGTACCGGCTCGGAAGTGCGGTGCTCTCGCTGAGCTACCCGCTGCTTGAATTGTTCACGATCCGCAGGCGCGCACGACCCTACCTGCTCGAACTTGCTGAAAGCACGGGAGGCTCCGTGTCGATCGGCATCCGAGACCGCCTCAGCGTCGTCTATATCGAGGCGATCCGGTCGCACCACCACAAGGTCTATCCGCTGGATGTGGGGACGCGGCAGTCCCTCGCTGGGACCGCGATCGGGCGAGCCTATCTGATGTCATGCGCGCCATCGGAGCGCGAGGCCTTGATAAACCAGTTGCGCATCCGCGCGCCGGAGGAGTGGCAGCGGCACCAGGTGGAGTTGCGCCGCAACCTGGCCGAGTACTCGCGCTGGGGGGCCTGCGTGTCGGTTGGCGAGATCTTTCCTGATGTGCAGGCGGTGGCCGTGCCGCTCGGCCGGATTGATCGCGGTGAGCCCGCGGCGCTTAACTGCGCCTTCCAGGGACGTCCAATGAACCGATCCTGGCTGCTGGAAGAGATTGGACCGAAATTGCAAACTTTGGCCCGTCAGCTGATGTGACACCAGGCGGGGCCAGCCGCCCCTTGCCGTATAAGCAGTCTATTAACCCTCGCCGCGCCAACCGAACGCGTTGACTTCTTGCACCAGCAACTCGCCCAGTTCCGCGCGACGCTTCGCCGACATCCTCGAGTTGATCGCCGCGATACTAATCCCTGCATAGCTGTTGCGGGTGAGCGCGAACGCGTATCCTACACCGCTCATTTCGACATGTGGATCCGCCGACTCCGAGTAGCCGAGCTTTCGTGCCCGTGCGATCAACTGGCGCAGCTGGCTCGCGCTGATACCAAGCCGGCTGTAGTCCTTGCCATTCCTTGCGAGCATTTGCGCAACCTCTTCATCGGGCAGCATCGCCATGATGGAGACACCCACTGCGCTGGTGGCGAGCAGGCGCCGAACGCCGACCTGCACGATGAAGGCCTTGACCGGATAGTCGCCCTCCTCTCTGCACAGGCAGACGGCGAAATCACCGCTGCGCACGAGTAGAAATACCGTGTCACCGGTCTGGCGAGCCAGCCGCTGCATCAACGGGCGAAAACGGTCGCTTACGCTGGACAGCCCGGCGGACGAGAAGCCCCATTGCAGAGCCTCGATTCCGAGCCGGTAGAGCTTAGTGGTACCGATGCGCTCGACGAAGCCCTCTTCGATCAGACACGTCAGTAGACGATGCGTCGTCGAGCGATCAAGTCCTGACACCGCGATCAGATCGCGCAGCCGGATGCCGGAGCCATGATTGGCGCCGACATGTCGCAGCAGCGACAGGGCTCTGGCGGCGCTTTGCGTGCCGGAAACGGGGGTCGAAGCAGTATTTTTCTCATCCATTGAGCAAATATACCAAATTTCACTTGCAGGTCGAAAGTACGTCCCTTGTAATCGGGACAAACGGGGGCGTCGGTCGCTGGCACGAACCATTGCGATGATGGAACGCGCTGTCATGGCAAGCGGGGAACAACGCGCGACGCCCAGACTCGAGTCGAACGGAGGCTGCATTGGAACGCATCAGACTATGGTTGCTACCCGGCATGATGAACACCGCCAGCGTGTGGGAGCCGATCGCCGCGGAACTCGCCGACGTGGCGGACACCCGCATTGCAGATCTGAGTTGGCAAACTAGCATTGCCGAAATGGCGCAGAGCGTGCTGGCGCAGCAGCAAGAGCGCTTCGCGCTAGCCGGCTTTTCGATGGGCGGCTACGTGGCGCAGGAAATCCTGGCGCAGGCGCCATCGCGCGTGTCTCACCTCGCGCTGCTCGGTACGTCGATGCGGCCCGAGAGTCCAGAACAGACGGCCGCCCGGAAGACGCTGCTCGATGCCATTCAGGCGGATTTCTCAGCGCTGACGCACAGGCTGCTGAAGCTCAATCTCCATCCCGCGCATGATGGGGACAGCGTCCCAGCCCAGGCGGTGCGCACGATGTTCGGAACACTTGGTCCCGACGTCTGCGCTCGCCAGCTCCGCTCCATCATGTCCCGGCGCGATACACGTGAGGCATTGCTTGCGGCGCAAATACCAGTCGCCGTGATATGCGGACGGGAAGATCGCGTCGTACCGCCTGCGTTATCTGAGGAAATTGCCGCGCAGCTACCCGGCGCCAGCCTGACCTGGATCGAGCAGGCGGGACATATGGCGCCGCTCGAACAACCCTCAGCAGTTGCCAGTGCTTTACGGGAGTGGCTGCGGAAGCGAGGCGCCGCGTAGTGCCGTCGTTTTCTCGACATGCGAGATATTTTCCAGATTGATCTGGATAGACAGCACAGCAAGCACTGTAATCCAACTGCAGAGACTCTCGCCCCCGGGGTTAGCAGCATTCGATGGCAGCGGAGGCACGGGCGCGAGACCACGCAGGACCAGCGGCGACCTATCCAAGTCAGGGGCGGCAGCCGGCAATTCAATCGATAACGGAAAAAGGAATTCAGATGGTCACATCTACACTTTCGACCGAACAGAAGAAAGAAATCTTCAGGGAAATGGCACAAGCCTGGGAAGCAAAGGATTGGCAAAAGTGCGCCAGCCTGATCGCCCCGGACGGCGTGTTGCATTCGGTGATGCTAGACCCTTGCATGGGACGGCAAGCATTTCTCGAGCGCATCGAGAAAGCGGCAAAGCCTAACAAGCATGTCAAGCTGCATATCCAGCGCATGGGTATCGCCAACGAGGCGCTCTTCGTGGAGCGGATCGACGAAATCATCATCGACGGTGTTGGCCGTTCGGTTCCGACGGTCGGCATCCTCGAATTCGACGGCGCGCTGATCTCGCTGTGGCGGGAGTACTACGACCGTCCGACGCTGCTGAAGGCCCTCGGCCTGAGCGCCGATCCTCACGCGCAAGGCTGACCCGCGGCACCGCGCAACGCATTCCAGCTCAACTATCCGTTCCAGTATCATGGCCAAGACCCCACTCAAGAAGATCATCGCGTTCTATTGCCGCTTCACGCTGAGCTACAGTGCGATCGGCTATCACGCTCGCCGCATGTTCTGGCACAAAATCAAGCCGGATTTCCGCGGGCAGACCTGGCTGGTCACTGGAGGCTCCGAAGGGATCGGCGCCTCCGCTGCCCGGCAAGCCGTCGCGGCCGGCGCCACCGTCATCTGCGTGGCGCGAGATGCCGCCAAGCTGAAGGCCTTCGCCGCCTCGGTGTCGCGACCGGAAGCGGTACAGATCGAGACAACGGACTTTTCACTGCAGGCTGACGTCTGGGCGCTGGTTGACCGCCTGGAGCAGCGCGGGTTGCGCATCGATGTGGTGGTCAACAATGTGGGCATCCAGAAGCGGGACCAGATCATCACCCAAGAGGGCCTTGAGACCTCGTTTGCAACCAACATCCTAGGCCACTATCTGCTGTTGCGCGAATTGCTGGGACGCAATATGCTGCGCGACGATGCCACCGTGATCGAGGTAGCGTCGGGTGGCATGTACAACCACGCGATGGTGGTCGACGATCTCAATATCACCGGCCCCGGCTATCTCGGCGTGCGCGCCTACGGCCTTGCCAAGCGCGCGCAGATGATGCTGATGACGCATTGGCGTGCGGTCTTCGCCCGCACACAGAAGTCCTTCTATGCGATGCACCCCGGCTGGGTTGATACCGCCAGCGTCAACCGCTCGATGCCGCGCTTCGTCGCCATCCTCAAATCCGTGCTGCGCGATCATAAAAAGGGCGCCGACACGATCGTCTGGTTGGCCAGCCGCCGGCCAGTGCAGGTACGCCGCGAGGCGATCTGGTTCGATCGCAAGGAGCGGCGTCCGCATATCTACGCACATACACCTAAGTCCACTGCGACACCGTCCGATGTGGTGGCCAAGCTCGAATCGCTGGTGCTTCCGCGCGGCGATTCTGAATTTGTGAACTTGGCGTCAGTGAATTCGATAGAAATCTAAGCCGTCGTCGGGCGTGAAGTGTAGTAACAGTAGTACGTTTACGTAGTAATGTTGCTCCGCGCTGCGGGAAGCGCCCATTTCTTCTCTCACGACTAAGAATCGTCACTGCAGCAGTTCAGGCAGCAACGCGACAACTTGTCGGTCGGCCTTCATCGCAACAACGATCTGGCGGCTTTGCCGTTCGACGCACCCTACCCTTTCCGCCAGCTTCGTGAGGATCTCAACGCGAATGCTCATGCTGTTCAACAACGTCAAAGCCGCTGAGCCAACGCACCACTCCGGTAAGCGGATGCAGAGGTTTGCACCAAAGAGCGTTGGGATGCCGACAGCCGCTCCAGTGCATCGCCGCGAGCAGCCACGCCACAGCGTTGACCTGAGCGGCTGCCACCTTGATGTTGGGCTTGTTCGGATCGAAACGTCGAACGGCGCGACGGATCATTATCCGTTGGCGACGCGGCACCTTTTCCCAGGCCCGGCGCAGCAATAACATCTGTGGCGCGATGCCGAAGGCGACCGCGACGGCTCGCGCGACGTGGACCAACGCGCCGAGATAAGTGGCCGCGGCGACGAATCGATAGGCGTAGCGCGCACCGTCACGCGACGCGTGACGCAGAGCCAACGTACCCACGGCGATCCGTGCATAAGCCAGGAAGATGGATATGAGCGCGACCCTCGCATCGATGTTCGGCGACACGCACGTAAAGTAGACCAAGGCAACGAAGACGATGACGAATGCCGCCGACTCCTCGTGCCGCGCGGAGCCCTTACCGAAAAACTGACGCGTACCCTGCACGAGCAACAGCACCGCCACGAGCGTAATGAGCGAAGCGCCGATGATCACGATCTGCCCTGGCTGACCGCCGGCGATCAACACCCACGACGATGCCGCGGCCAATAGCGCGTAGGCCAGGCACCAGCGGCCTATACCCGGCACTGCAGTCCGAAGCAGCGAACCCAGGCTGGCGACGCTCATCAGGCAAGACACGATTACGATGCCGATTAGAGCGAGGGGGCTAAGCATGAGATCGGGCTAGGCGGCAAAGGAGGATGAAGCAGGATAAACGAAACGGCATCCAACGAATGAAAGCAAAACGAAAACGACCGAAATCGCTCGCGTCGCGTCGCGGCGGCGGCGGCGGCGGCGGCGGCGGCGGCGAGCGCGTATCGTATCGCATGTACGTGTCGGGAAAATACAACGGCGATGAGTCGGCATCCGGCACCTATGTGCTTTCCGAAGGTTTTAGTTTGCTACCTTCGGCTGGCGGGCTGCAAGCGCCGCCAGGGACGGTTGATTTGAAGTATTTGTCGGCAAGTCGATGCGAGATGAGCGTGCCGGCCACAGCTTTGCCTACGTGCTCGTGTTCGGCGGCCTGCTGGTCGGCGCCACGATTGTGCTGGCTGAAGGGGCGCCCAATTTCCCGCAGCCAGACAGTCTGTGGCGGCTCATCGATCGTCACCACGTCCCGGTGAGCCCTGGACGCTCGATGCCTGGCGATGGACCTTCGAGCGCGTGGGCCAGCGGCGCGTGCCCCTACTCAACTACTCAGGCGGAACGGAGGTGGGCGGCATCCTGACGGGTACCGTGATCCATCCGCTCAAGCCTTGCGCGTTCGCAGGCCCCATACCGGGAACAGGCGCTGATATCGTTGATGCTGAAGGGGCTGCCGTCGGTTGTGGTGTCACGGGTGAACTCGTGATGCCCACTCCCTCCATCGGATTCACGCACGGCCCTGTGGCAAGACCGCGAGCGCTACCTTGAAAGCTACTGGTCGCGACTGCCAGACGTGTGGAGTGCATGGAGACTTTGCAGCAAACTCACGGGGCCTTCCGAGATCGAGGCGCTGCTGATGGGCACCGGACTCGTGCTCGACGCGGTTGCCGTCGGAACGCCCGCCGCTGTCAAGGGCACTGCCCTGGTGTGCGTATGCGTACCGCGACCGGACATCGCGCAGGATATCGCAGCCAAGAACCTGTCGGACGCGGTCGTCGCGGGACTGGGAGGGGCTTTTCGACCGGCCAAAGTGGTCTTCGTTCCGGACCTGCCGCGTACCCGCAGCTCAAAGCTGACTAATGCGTCGTGTGGTGCGTGCCGCCTGGCTCGGTGAAGAGGTGGGAGACCTAGCACGCTGGCGAACCCCGAGGCGGTGGAAGCCATTCGTGCAGCGCATTGCTGACGCACCGGCACTCGTTCACAAATCACGAGACACCCATGATTTCCAAGTCCAGTGACATCATTCGTTCCAGGTCGCGCCGTTCGCTGATAGTCTATGCGGCCGCAATGCTGGCTGGCGCAGCCTTTCCAGAGGCAAGCCAGACCGCGGCGTGGCCGTCGAAGCCCATTCGCCTGGTGGTCGGGTTCTCCCCTGGCGGCGCCACGGACGTGATGGCCCGCGCGATCGCCCAGTCGCTCACCGAAGCGCTGGGGCAAGCCGTGATCGCCGACAACAAACCTGGTGCCAGCGGCAACCTGGCGGTCAGCGAAGTCGTCAGGGGCAGCGCCCGACGGCTACACGTTTCTCATCGCGCCCACCTCGGTTGAGACGGCCAATCCCTATCTGTTCAAGTCCAACCTGCTGCCCTCTCGCGACCTTACCCCGGTCATGGCAATCGGGCGCTCCCAGATGTATCTGGCTGCCCGCCCCACGCTGGAAGTCAAGGACGTCAAGCAGCTCATCGCCTCGGCCAAGTCCCAACCCGGCAAGCTGACCATCGCGTCGTCCGGCACGGGTACGGCGCCCCATCTCGCCGCAGAGTTGTTCAACCAGAGCAACGGCACCTCCATTACGCACGTCCCCTCCAAAGGCTCCGCGCCCGCCCCGCAGGACGTAATGGCCGGTCAAGCCGACCTCGTCTTCGATCCCGGCATCGGCTTCCCGCATCTCAGGAGGGGCAAGGTCAAGCTGCTGGCTGTCGCCAGTGAAGCTTGACCAACCCCGCGGGTATCCCCCAAAACCCGCGCCCGGTGTGCGTTGTTGCGTTGAGCCGGCCGGCGCTTTGGCCGGATGCGCAAGATGCGCATGAAAGCTTGGCTCGAAAAGCGCCGAGCCGTCTTCAACATCCTGGACTATCGCAAGACAGCATGCGGGCATAGGGGTAGGGCATCGCCCAGGCTGGCGCCGGCGGCGGCCTGCAGGTCGGCCAGGCTCAGTCAATGCTCGGCCATCTGGATGCGGATCCAGGTGATGGCTTCCGGGCGCTCGATTTCGATCGACATGATGCAGGTGAATAGAATTGAGGAGGCGCGGGATCCAGCGTCGCGCCGTCGTTCGGGAACATTGAGGTTGTTCCGGGGACTACTGCTGTGGAGATCCGCGCCGGCGGGAGGGCAAGGTGGCCTCTCTGCTTGAATTTTAATCAAATCCACAGACCGCGCGGTGGACACCCTGCCCCGATCACGTCCCTTAGGCCTGTCCGGGCATGAACTTGGTGCGCGTCACCGGGGCCCGGCGCCTGGCCGTGACCAGCCGGCGGGTCGCGGCGGCTTCCGCATCTGCCCGCTCGGTACGCCGTACTGCCGTTTCCAGTTCCGCCCGCAACCCTTCTCGTGCCACCTGCCCTCGCTCGAACGCCTGCTCTGCCTCCGCCAGTTGCCGGTGGAGCGGGTCGCGCTCGGCCTGCAGCCGTGTCCGTTCCTCGGCGCCGACCACGGCGGCGTCTTGCGCCCTCGCCTGCACCGCCGCCAGTTCGATGCGCAGGTCCGCGAGCGCCTGCTCGGCCTGCTGGCGCAGCGTGCGCTCCTGGTCGATCTCGTGCAGCGCGCCACGCTCGGTGGCGCTAGCCCGCTCCTGCGCCACCGCGACCTGCTCACGGGTGTGCTCCGGGTCCGTCGAGAATTGGGTACGAAGTTCTTGCAACTGCCGCTCGAGCGCCTCGGCCTGGCGCACGCCCTCCTTCTGGGAGAGCGCGCCAAGGCGGGGGCTCGCTCCTTCTCCAAGAGAATTATGAGCCACCTACAGCTTCAACATTAGCCTGCGGGGCTTGAGCTCGCCGGTTTGGCGGTGCGTGCTCGTTCCCCCGAGCACACGCACGGGTAACTGCTATTACTGTTTGTTTCGATCCAGCTATATCGACACAATGTCAGATACCTGAATTCCACAATTTTGCTTCTTGATATAGCATTTCTGTAAAGACTAGGCGCTCCGGAAGCTCACTTCTATCTTCCGATACGATAACTATGTCGGGAGGCTCAATGGCTGTCAATCCTTCTGATTCCCCAAGGACTTTCATCCCGATGGCAATGGATTGTGCCGGAATTGCCCCCACGGCGAACCCAGCTCTCACTCCCGCAACTACTCCCATGGTGGAGGAGCTTTCGTGCACAATCCTGTAATTGAATCTCGATCGGCCTAGTGCATCCAAGATATTACTTCTCACAGAACAATTTGTCGCATAAATTGCAATCGGCACTGACCGTTTCTTCAAAATATCAGAAGTATCGTCTCGAGCGACCCATTTGACCGGTTGTCTAAACAATTGATTACCATCGAAATTGCGACCCTTCACTCCAATTGCAGCATCAATTCTTCCGTTTCTAATCAGGGTTGAGAGTCGTACCGTGGGTGCGCAAACAACCTCAATGCGAACGTCAGGGTGAGCTTCATGAAATTTCCCAATAACCTCAGGCAAGAATTTTTGTACGTATATATCCGGTGCGCCAATCCGCAAAGATGCATTCGCCCTGCTTTGCATCGCGGCCCACGCCTCTTCTTCCAGTGAAATCATTTTTTTTGCGTATACATAGAGAGTTTCACCAGAAGATGTCAATTTCAATTGCCGCGCGCCACGCGAGAATAGCTTTGAATTTATAATTTCCTCCAGCATTCGAATTTGCATGCTAACGGAGGCCTGTGTTTTATGTGCGGATCTGGCGGCCCCGGTAAAAGTTCCGCAGTCTGCGGCCGCAAGGAATACGCGAAGTTGATCAATACTAGGTCTACGCGTCATAGACATATTTTATTTCATCCTGATATTATCGATATTTTTCCATTTGCGCAGGTCAGTGGAAATATCTGTATCGGGCGGTGGACAGGGCCGGCAATACCATCGACTTCCTGCTGCACGCCCAGCGCGACAAGGCTGCGACATGGCGCTTTTTCGAGAAGGCCGTCGACCACAATGGCGAACCCGATTCGGTGACCATCGACGGCAGCACGGCGAATCTGGCAACACTGCATGACATCAAGACTTGGCCTGGCGCATGACGATGGAAGTCTCTCGTTCGGCACCATTGCGCTGGGGCCTGCGCGCCGCAACGTCATGGTGGGCATGTTGCACAAATTCTGAGCCAGCTCACAATGAGTCGGAGCGAGCCGTCGAGACTCGCGTGCCTCCTATGGCAGACGTAGCATCGGTTGGGGAAGCTGCTGCGGACGAGGAGTAGGCGCAACGCTAGGTATCTGCGGGTACGGCACGACGATGTGAGGATATATCGCCGATCCGTTACCCGGCAGAGTCTCGGATGTTGAAGTCGGCGGTACTCCCGCGATTTTCTGCTGTGAAAGTGGCGCGGTTTCCAGCTGAGCGCCGCCGCTCTGAACGTCACTAATGCCGCGCTGGGTATCTAGATTCAGCGCGAGACTGCTTGTCTGCGGAGCGGCAAATGCAGCCGCCGACGCCACCAACAGCGTGATCGCGACGGTGGAGTTACCTAAATGGGTCAATTGGCCTGAAAACATAAGCGGTCCTGCTCATTATGGGTTGGGGTGGCTGGTACGGGCAGTAGTTGCGCCCCAGCAACTCTAGCGAGCAGGCTGCCCGTGGATCGTGGCACGCTCGCCGTGGGAAAGCGCAGAGGCTAACTTAGCTTTAGCGCACCCAATAGTGGTCGCCGTTCTTGCGACGGTTCAATTCTCATAAAACGCGCTCGCCAGATATCGGCGGCGCAATTCGCGCAGCGCCGTCGCTAGGATCGCGCTGACTGGCAACGCGAGCAGCACGCCGAAAAAGCCGAACAGCTGGCCGAATGCGAGTAAGGCGAAGATCACCGCGAGCGGATGCAGCCCGATGCGCTCGCCGACGAACCGCGACGTCAGGAAGAAGCACTCGAGGATCTGGCCAATGCCGTATATGATCGCTACCGCACCGAAGCCGTACGAGGTGCCGAACTGCACCAGCGCGGCGATGAGCGCAAGCGCGAGCCCGGTCGTGAAGCCGACGTACGGTATGAACACGGCAAGGCCGGTCAAAATGCCGAGGGGCAGCGCGATTGCGAAGCCCGCGATCATCAGCGCAATCGGATAGAACGCGGCGAGCACGCCCATCACGAGCAACTGGCCCCGCAGGTATTGCGACAGCATCCGATCCATCTCGGTCAGAAACTCCCGCGTCTTGCCGAGCCAGCGCCGCGGTACAAGGCTCTCCATGCGCGAGAACATTTGGTGCCGGTCGTAAAGCAAATAGAACAGCACGAGCGGCACCAGCACGACGTTGGCAATCACGGTGGTCATCATGTTGCCGCTCGTGCGCACATACTCCCATGCGGTCAGCGCGATCATCTTCTCGCTGCCATCGAGCTGGCTCGTCAGTACGTCGCGGACATTGCCAAGATGGAGCGATTGGCCGAGGCCAAGCAAAATCAGCTTCGGTTGCAGCCAAGCGTTCAGCTCCGCGATGATGACCGGAATCCGCTTCGTGAGTTCAGGACCTTCCGCTTGGATCACAGCAAGCACAAGCACAACCAGCAGCGCGGCCAACAACGCGAAGACGAGCATCATCACGAGCGCCGCGAGGCCGCGCGGCGTGCGATGGCGCACCAGCCACTCGACGCCCGGCTGTAACATGTATGCGATGAGCGCACCGAGCAGGAACGGTGTGAGGACGGCACGCAAGATCCAAAGCAGGCTGGCAACGCCGAATGCGACGGCGCCCCAGAGCAGGGCTTGGCGGCGGAATGGAGTAGGGAGTGAGGCGTTCTGCGACAAATCGGGATTCCAGTTGAGGTTCGCACGGGGTCGGCAAAATTTCTGTGTATTCACTTCACCTGAGTCAACTCGTCTATCCGCGCCCTGCTGCTAAACATCTTGGTTGTCTTGAATAGATGTGTTCGCTTACCCGAATCAATTGCGCACCGGTACGATGCTGAACCGGGAGACACCCTGGGTTGCAGCCATCTCGGCCGCAAGTCCCGCCGGCGATAGCGCGCGCGCTTTGTCCGGAGCGACCAGGCTGATTCGCCACACAGCCTGGTTGTCGGCAAACGTGATGGTCAGGCTGTCGTGCAGCACGCGATAGCCGCGGGACTTGGCCCTGGCGATCAGTAGATCGAAGTCAGGCGCTTCGCCAGGTTGGAAAGTCAGCGACACATCAAGCGTCATGCGCCCCGGAAGCCTGGACTCCAGCCGGTGCAACAGGGACATCGAGCCCACGCATAGCACGGCGAGCAGCAACGCGGCAGCATAGAAACCAACGCCGAGCAACACGCCTATGGCCGAGGCAGCCCAGATGGATGCCGCGGTCGTGAGGCCGCGGATGCTCATGCCGTCCTTCATGATGACCCCGGCGCCAAGGAAGCCGACGCCGGTGACCACGCCCTGGATGGTATGGGTCGGGTCTACCTGGATGTGCGCTGTGGCGCCGCCGTACCAGAGCGACGCGTGACCGACGAACACCGTCAGCGCCGTGGACGCCATGCACACGAGGCCGTAGGTGCGCATGCCGGCGGCGCGGCCGTTGTACGAGCGCTCATAACCAACCAGCATGCCGAGCAGCAGCGCGCCCACCATGTTCAGCCCAATGAACGCGTTGGCGGCGAGAAAAGGGCCGCTCCAATAGTGCTGCAGTTCTCCTAGCATAGGATTTCTCGATCAGGATGCGAGCCAGCCATTCAGCGAACGCAGGGTTTCCTCGCTCAATTCCCCCGTCGCGGCGGCAAGCCGCAGACGGCCAAGGAGGTAGTCCAAGCGTGCCTGAACCAGGTCAAGTTCAGCGGCGAACACGCGCTGCTGCGCGTCCAGCACGTCGGGTTCCGTACGGGTGCCAACGTCCCGGCCAAGCGTTGTCGCCGCGAGCGCGCTACGCGCCGAAGTCAACGACTGCTCGAGTGCCGCGACGCGCGACACGCCCGTTTTCACCGAGAGGAATCCGTCCTGCACAT
>JYOD01000074.1 GCA_000955785.1 Burkholderiaceae bacterium 16 | reverse complement strand
AAGAAAGTAGGTCGCCCCCCCGCAGGGGGGTGAAACCGCCTTCGACTTTAGGCTTTTGAAGTTGAAGTTGAAGTTGAAGCTGAATCTGAAGTTGATTTTCAAACCCCGGGAGCATCCCCAATCATGCCCAAACAAAGCCCCCCCCTCCTCCTCTTCGCCCTCCCGGCCCTAATCATCTTCACCGCCTTCTTCTGCCTCCCAATGGCAAAACTCCTGGCCATCAGCATCACCGGAGAAAAAGGCGCAAGCGTCTACTGGACCGTAATCTCAAGCCAACGCTACCTCCACAGCCTGATGGTAACGGTACTGCTCTCGGCAACCGTAACCCTGGCAACCCTGATCATCGCCGGCATCACCGGCACCTTCCTCCAACGCAACGCCGTCCCCGGCAAAGCCCTGCTGGTAGCCATGCTGACCTTCCCGCTAGCCTTCCCCGGCGTAGTCATCGGCTTCATGGTCATCATGCTGGGCGGCCGCAACGGCCTGCTGGCCATGGCGGGCGACTGGCTAGCGGGCGACCGCTGGACCTTCGCCTACGGCCTCACCGGCCTGTTCGTCGGCTACCTGTACTTCTCCATCCCCCGCGTCATCCTGACCGTGATGGCCGCGGTAGCCAAGCTCGACGCCTCCCTGGAAGAAGCCGCGCGCTCGCTCGGCGCAGGCCGCTGGCGCGTGGTGCGCGACGTCATGCTGCCCGCCCTGATGCCCGCCATGATCTCCAGCGGCGCGATCTGCTTCGCCACCAGCATGGGCGCCTTCGGCACCGCCTTCACGCTGGCGACGCAGCTCGATGTACTGCCGCTCACCATCTACAACGAGTTCACTAACTACGCCAACTTCGGCATGGCCGCAGCCCTGTCCGTACTGCTCGGCACTGTCACCTGGGCCTTGCTGGCGCTGGCGCGATGGTTCTCGGGCGACGCCGTCGCCGCTACCGCATGAGGATTGCCATGACTACGACTTCCCGCCGCGGCAATGCTTACTGGCTGCAACTCGCGCTCACGCTCCTGGTTTGCCTCTTCATGGTGGTCCCGGTGATGCTGTCGGTGCTGGCCGGCCTGACCAACAATATCTTCATCGGCGTGGCCAGCGGCCTGACCACGCGCTGGCTGGTGGAGGTATGGTCGCTCTACCGCAATACCATCTTCCTGTCGCTGGGCATCGCGCTGGCCTGCCTTGCCTGCACGCTGGTGCTGGGCGTGCCGGCGGCCTACTACATGGCACTGAGGCGCGGCCGCCTCACGCGCCTGATCGAAGAGTTGCTGATGCTGCCGGTGGCAGTGCCGGGCCTGGCTACCGCGCTCGGCCTGATCCTGCTCTATGGCGGCTGGCAGGCGTTCCGCACCAGCTGGGTATTCATCCTGGTTGGCCATGTGCTGTTCACGCTGCCGTTCATGGTGCGCTCGGTGCTGGCCATCATGTCGGCCATCGATATCCGCACGCTGGAAGACGCCGCCGCCAGCCTGGGCGCGAGCCGGCTGCAGCGGTTCTTTACCGTGGTGCTGCCCAACTGCCGCCAGGGCATCCTGGCCGGCGCGCTGATGGTGGTGACGCTTTCGGTGGGTGAGTTCAACCTGACCTGGATGCTGCATACGCCCACCACGCAGACATTGCCCGTGGGTCTGGCCGATAGCTATGCATCGATGCGGCTGGAGATCGGCTCGGCCTACACCATCGTGTTTTTCTTCATGATCATTCCGCTGCTGGTGCTGATGCAGGGCCTCTCCGCGCTTGGCGCGCGCGCCCGCAAGCACCAGCCGCTTGCCGACAGCGCCGGCGCCGGGGCAATCTCCGGCGCCGATCCGCATTCCCCATCCGAGGCCCGCCATGCATGAACCAACCCCAATCACCCTGCGCCACTGCGGCAAGATCTTCGCCGACGGTACGCTGGCGCTGCAACCCCTCGACCTCGACATCGGCGCCGGTGAAACCGTGGTCCTGCTTGGTCCTTCCGGCTGCGGCAAGACCACCACGCTGCGCATCATCGCCGGGCTGGAATTCCCCGATCCCGGCGGCGTGGTCATGTTTGGCGATAGCGATGTGACGCCCCTGCCGATCGAGCAGCGCGGCGTGGGCATGGTGTTCCAGAGCTATGCGCTGTTTCCCAACATGACCGTGGCGGAGAACATTGCCTATGGCCTGCGCGTGCGCCGGACCGATCCCGCCGCGCGGCGCCGCCGGGTGGACGAGATGCTGTCCATGATGCAGCTCGGGCCCTTCGCCGAGCGGCGCATCGACCAGCTCTCCGGCGGCCAGCGCCAGCGCGTGGCGCTGGCCCGCGCCATCGCGGTACAGCCGCGCGTGCTGCTGCTCGACGAACCGCTGACCGCGCTGGATGCCAAGCTGCGCGATGCGCTGCGCGCCGACATCAACCAGTTGCTGCGCAGCCTGCATATCACCGCCGTCTATGTCACCCACGACCAGGCCGAGGCGATGGCGCTGGGCGACCGCATCATCGTGATGGACCGCGGCCGCATTGCCCAGACCGGCACGCCTCAGCAGATCTACCGGGCGCCGGCCAATGCCTTCGTGGCGGATTTCATCGGCACCATGAACCGCTTGCCGGCGGTGCCGGAAGCCGGTGCCTGGCGTGTGCCGGGTGGTCTGGTGCCGCGCCAGGACAACGCAGCGGGCGCCGCGCAGCCGGCCCGCGCCGAACTCTTGTTCCGCCCCGAGGACGTGGCGCTGGCCCGGGCCGAGGAGGCGCACCTGGGCGGCTCGGTCGTCACCGCGCTGTTCCTGGGCAACTACACGCGCTTGCTGGTCGACGTTGGCGCACCGGCGCCGCTTGTCGTCGACACCACCCGGCGTGATGCCTGGCGTGCAGGCGACCGCGTCGGCCTGCGCCTCGATACCGGCCACCTGATCACGCTTTCCGAAGCGCTCGCAGCATGAACTCCCTGACCAGCACTCCAGGCAATCCGGGCAACCCCGGCGATCCGGCCGGCACTTACCTGCTCGCCCACATCACCGACCTGCACATCAAGGCCGGCGGCAAGCTGTCCTACCGCATGGTGGACACCGCCGGCGCCCTGCAGCGCTGCATCGACACGTTGCTGGACGCGCCACAGCGGCCGGATTCGGTCGTCATCACCGGGGATCTCGTCGACTTCGGCACCGAGGAGGAATACCGCTTCCTGCGTGGCATCCTGCAAGGCCTGCCGATGCCGGTGCGGCTGCTGCCGGGCAACCATGACCACCGAGCTACCTTGCGCCGTGTCTTCGCGGATCACGATTACCTGTTCGCCGCCGGCGATGGCGATGCGCCCATCCACTACAGCGTGGAAGCCGGCCCGTTGCGCCTGGTCGCTTTCGACTGCACGGTGCCGGGCAAGCCTGGCGGCCGGGTCGATCCCGCCGCGCTGCCGTGGCTCGAAGCCACGCTGGCGGCCGAGCCGGACCGGCCCACGCTGCTGATGCTCCATCATCCGCCCTTCCACACCGGCATCGGCCACATGGATCAGCAGGGCCTGGACGGCGCCGGACTGCTGGAGGCTGTGGTGCGCCGGCATCAGCAGGTGGAGCGCGTGCTGTGCGGCCATTTGCACCGGCACATCACGCACCGCTTCGGCGGCACGGTGGCCATGACGGCGCCAGGGCCGGCGCACCAGGTCACGCTGGACCTCGACCCGCAAGCCGCTTCGCGCTTTCGCATGGAGCCGCCCGGCTACCTGCTGCACTGGTGGCATCCCGCGCATGGGCTGGTGAGCCATGCGGCGGTCATCGGCGCGTTCGGTGCCGACCACCCCTTCTTCGATGCCGCCGGCAAACTGATCGACTGAGCGGCGGATCGGGATGCAACCGGTTGCACCCGATCCGCCCCGGAGGCGGCCGGACAAAAAAAACCCACAGCCGGGTGGATGTGGGTAATAAAAGTGGTGTGGGCAAGTCGCGGAAATCGCCCACGTCCGTATGGTGACACCCCGCGGCCGCGAGCGAAATAATCCTTCCGGACTAGAAGGCCACCTTGCGTTGCGCAGGCAGTCCCCGGCGTGCCTTCCGGCCACATCCCGGAAGCCGCGTGGGCGCGCGCGGCGCGGCACGGCAAACCCCCGGAACACAATCCGGGCCCCGCATTGCGTATCCCCTCCTTAGTGGGGAAATGGACAACACGGTAATAATCTAGTCCAATTCGCCTTTGGCGATCGCTTTGAACCGGCGCTCCTTTCGCACTACCGTGGTTCCAACGGCCGCTGCCGGCGCGCCGGCCGCCGTCCAACTTCCTACCATGCTCAACGCCCACCTGCTGCTGATCGACGACCACACACTGTTCCGCACCGGCCTGCGTTTGGTGCTGGCTGACAGCCCAAGCGTGGCAAGCATCATCGAGGCGGGTTCCGTCATGGGCGCGGTGGAGGAGCATCGCCGCGCCACCGTGGATATCATCCTGCTCGACGTCCAGATGCCCGGCCTCAACGGCATCGAAGGCGTCAAGGTGTTGCGCCGCCATTTTCCCGTTGCGCGCATCCTGATCGTATCCGGCACCTCCGGGCTGGAGACCATCCCGGCCGAGGCACGCAGGGAGATTGCCGGCTTCCTGCCGAAATCCGCGGACAGCGTCCAGATCGAAGTGGCCATCGCCGCCTGCCTGCAGGGCGACACCTACTTCGGCCCGGACCCGGCCAGCGACAGCCACGACAATCCGGTCGGTGCGCCAGACGGCGCGGCCAGCGGCATTGCTTACCAGTCCAGCTCGCTCACCCCGCGCCAACTCGAGGTGCTGGAACAACTCAGCCAGGGCCGCTCGAACAAGATCATTGCCCACCATCTGGGCCTCTCCGAGAACACCGTCCGGGTTCACGTGGCGGCCATTCTCGATCACCTCGGCGTGATCAGCCGGGTGGAGGCGGTGCTCGAGGCGCAGCGCCGCGGCCTGGTGCAGACGGGCAGGTAGGTCATGGCCTTGCTCATCCCCCGCTTCGACGAACCGCGCCTGCTGGCCGCGGAAATGGAACTGATCGACCAGAGCTTTGGCATCGCCATGCTGGGCTGCGCGCTGGCGGCCTTCATCCTGGCCCTCGGGCTGGTGCTGGGCGGCGCGAATCCCGGCGCCTTCGCGTGGGCCCTCGCCATGGGCCTGGCCTGCGCCGCCGGGCACTTCGGGCGGCGCCTGCTGCCCGGCCGCACCGACCAGGCCAAAGCGGGTCTTTACGCCCGCGCCATGACGGCGTTGCTCACACTGATTGGCGTGCTCTGGGGGCTGGCGGCATGGCTGTACATGGACATGAAGTCGCCAGCGACGGTGATCTGCATCCTGTCGCTGATCGCCGGCATGAGCGCGGCCGCGCTGGCGGTGTTCTCCGCCTGCCTGCCGGTCGCCGTGGGCTTCTTCGTGCCGGCCATCGTGCCGGTCTGGGCGGTCTTCATCGCCACCGGCGATGTCGCCTATCTGGCCATGTTCCTCGGCACGCCGCTCTATCTCGCGGTGCTGATGATCTTTGCGCGCAACTACGCGCGCGTGGCGCGCCACGGCATCGCGCTGCGCTTTGCCAACGTGGAACTGATCTCGCAATTGCGCGAGCAGACCGCCCGCGCGGAAAACGCCCAGCGCGAGGCCGAGGAAGCCAACCGCGCCAAATCTGTATTCCTGGCCTCGGCCAGCCATGACCTGCGCCAGCCGCTGCACGCGCTCGGCCTGTTCGTGGTCACGCTGGGCCGGTCCGATCTCACCGACAAGCAGCGCCAGTTGCTTACGCACATCGAGGCCGCCTCCTGTGCCGCGCGCGAGATGCTCAACACGCTGCTGGATTTCTCCAAGGTGGACGCCGGCGTGATCACCGCCCGGCCGCGCGCGTTCCACCTGCAACCGTTGCTGTACAAGCTGGAGAACGAGTTTGCGCCGCAGGCCGACGGGCGCGGCCTGTTCTACCGCACCCGGGATACCACCGCCACCGTGTTTGCAGATCCGACGCTGGTCGAGCTGATCCTGCGCAACCTGATCGCCAACGCCATCCGCTACACTAGCAAGGGCGGCGTGCTGGTGGCATGCCGCCGCCGGGGCAAGAGCATGGTGCTCGAGGTCTGGGATACCGGCGCCGGCATCCCCGCGTCCCAGCATCGCGCCATCTTCAAGGAGTTCCACCAGTTGGGCAACCCGGAGCGTGACCAGCGCAAAGGCCTCGGACTCGGCCTGGCCATCGTGGAAGGGCTGGCCCGCACCATGTCGACCCGGGTCCTGCTGAATTCGCGGCCCGGCCGCGGCTCGGTGTTCCGCTTCGCCCTGCCCGTGACCGAAGACCGCGCCGAGACGCCCGCCGCCGGCTTGCACCAAAGGCCCGGCCTGCGCGGGTTGCGCGTGCTGGTGATCGACGACGACCAGGAGATCCGCATCGCCATGAGAGCGCTGCTGGAGAGTTGGCAAGCCGTTTGCCTGGCGGTGGAATCCGAGGAAGAAGCGCTGGCGGCACTTGACACCTTCAGACCCGACCTGTTGCTGGCCGATTACCGCCTGCGCGGCGAGCGCACTGGCCAGGAAGCGATGATGGCGATCCGCGAGCGGCTGGGCCACGCCCTGCCCACCGTCATCATCACCGGCGATACCGCCCCGGATCGCCTGCGCAGCGTGCATGCCGGTGGCGCCGCACTGCTGCACAAGCCCGTAGTGGCGCAACAGTTGCATACCGCCATGACCGCCCTGCTGCGCGATGCAGGCTGGCGCCAGGAGATCCCCCGTGCCGCCGCCGGCCATGGCGCGGACCGCATGGCGCGATCCGGGCGCTGAGGGGACTGAGCGGCCCGCCCGCGCCCCTCGCCCCCTCATTCATGCAATTTTCGTATTAATCGATCCGTCCTATTAATTGGACTTAGAGCCGGTGCCCACCCAAACTGCATCGTGACAGTCGGCACGGGCGCCACCAGCAAGCCGCATCGCTTTCTCGCCAACGTGCCGCCAGGTTTCATCGATCCTAGCGAGGAGCCACCATGAGCACGCAGCCCGAACTGCCAAGACACGACTTGCTGATCGACGGCAAGCGCCTGCCACCCGGCACTGGAGAATACTCCACCGATATCAACCCTGCCACGGAACAGCCGATCGCCCTGGTCGCCCAGGGCAGCGCCGCCGACGTGGACCTCGCGGTGACCGCCGCGCGCGCCGCGCTCAAGGTCTGGAACGGCCTGCGCGCGGCCGAGCGCGGCCGCATCCTGTACCGCTTTGCCGAACTGCTCGAAGCGCATCAGGAGGAACTGATCGCGCTCGAGAGCCTGGATGCCGGCAAACCGCTGGCCGCCGTGCGGCGCCAGGACATGCCGGCGGTGATCGATACCGTGCGCTACTACGCCGGCTGGGCCGACAAGATCAACGGCCAGGTGGTGCCGACCCGCCCCGGCGCGCTGACCTACACCGTGCGCGAGCCGGTCGGCGTGGTCGCCGCCATCGTGCCGTGGAACTTCCCGCTGATGATCGGCATGTGGAAGATCGCGCCGGCGCTGGCCTGCGGCTGCACCCTCATTGTCAAACCCGCCGAGATCACGCCGCTGAGCGCGCTGCGCGTCGGCGAACTGGCGCTGGAAGCCGGCCTGCCGCCCGGCGTGCTCAATATCGTCACCGGCAAGGGCAGCGTGGTAGGCAATGCGCTGGTGGCGCATCCCGGCATCGACAAGCTGACCTTCACCGGCTCGCCCGGCGTGGGGCGCGGCATCATGCAGGGCGCCGCCGCCAACTTCAAGCGCGTCACGCTGGAGCTGGGCGGCAAGTCCGCCAACCTGATCTTTGCCGATGCCAACGTGGACGCCGCCGTGCGCGCGGCCGCCTCCGGCATCTTCTTCAATGCCGGCCAGGTGTGCTCGGCCGGCTCGCGCATCCTGGCGCAGCGCGAGGTCTACGACGAGGTAGTGGAAAAGCTCGCCACCCGCGCCGCCTCGATCCGCGTGGGCGATCCGGCCGCGCCGGAGACCACCATGGGGCCGCTGGTCTCATCCGCGCAGATGAAGACCGTGCTGGACTACGTGGAAATCGGCAAGCGCGAGGGTGCCATCGCGGTGACCGGCGGCGAGCGCGTGGGCGGCAAGGGCTATTTCGTGCAGCCCACCGTGTTCGCCAACGTCGAGCACGAAATGCGCGTCTCGCAGGAGGAGATCTTCGGCCCGGTCGCCAGCGTGATCCGCTTCGAGGACGAAGCCGACGCCGTGCGCATCGCCAATGGCACCGCATTCAGCCTGGCAGCTGGCGTGTGGAGTGCCGACATCGGGCGGGTGCACCAGGTAGCCGCAGACCTCAAGGCCGGCACCGTATGGATCAACACCTACGGCCAAACCGACGTACGGCTGCCCTGGGGCGGCGCCGGCGACTCCGGGCTGGGCCGGGAACACGGGGACGCCGCCATCGACAACTTCACCGAGCCCAAGGCGATCTGGCTGTCGCTGCGGCAGTAGGCGAACGAGGGGAGGCACGACGGCGCCTCCCCGCCCGCCGCCAGGAGGGTTAAGATCGCGGATGCGCCGGCATCGCCGGATTTGCCGGATTTGCCGGTGTTGTTTTTGGCATTGCGCGCCACGCGATCCGTTCACTACGTCCCTCCCCCATGCCTGACAGACGCAAGTTCCTGCGCGCGGCGGCCGGCACCGTTGCCGGCGCAGGCGCGCTTTCCCTTTTGCCGCCCGCCATCCGCAAGGCGCTCGCCATTCCCGCCAACCATCGCACCGGCAGCCTGCGCGACGTCGAGCACATCGTGGTGCTGATGCAGGAGAACCGGGCCTTCGACCATTACTTCGGCGCAATGCGGGGCGTGCGTGGCTTTGCCGACCGCTTCCCGATACCGGTGGCCGACGGCCCGGGCCTCGCCGGCAAGACGGTCTGGTACCAGCGCGATGTGAGCGACCCGGCCGCACCCGCAACGCTCGCGCCGTTCCATCTCGATACGGAGCACGTGTTCGAACTCATGCGCGTCACCGGCACGCCGCACACCTGGTCGAATACGCAGGACGCCTGGGGCCAAGGCTGCATGCAGCAATGGTCCACCTTCAAGAAGCGTCACGCCATGGGCTACTTCAAGGAGGGCGACGTGCCCTTCCAGTACGCGCTGGCCAATGCCTTTACGGTGGCGGATGCCTACCACGCATCGTTTCTCGGCGGCACCAATACCAACCGCTGCTTCCTGTGGAGCGGCACCAACGACCCGCTTGGCAAGGGCAACGGCCCGGCCATCGGCAACGCCTACAACAAGCTCGGCGGCGGCAAGCCCGATGGCGGCTATGCCTGGACCACCTATCCCGAACGGCTGGAAGCCGCCGGCGTCAGCTGGCAGATCTACCAGGACATGGCCGACAACTATGCGCTCAATGCCAACGTCGGGTTCAAGACCTACCGGGATGCCTATAGCGGCGTGCCGGGTGCGCAGGCCGCGCTCAGGGACAAGGCGCTGGGCACGCGCAACCTGGACCTGCTGCGCCAGGACGTGCTGGAAGGCCGCCTGCGGCAAGTTTCGTGGATCTGCCCCACGCGGCAGGGCTCCGAGCATCCCTCCCCGTCCAGCCCGGCGCAGGGCGCGGCCTATGTGTCCGCCGTGCTCGACGCGCTGACAGCCGACCCGGCGGTCTGGAGCAAGACCGTGCTGCTGCTGATGTACGATGAGAACGATGGCTTCTTCGACCATATGCCGCCGCCGGCGGTGCCATCGTACCTCGCGTGGCACGCGGACCCGGCACGGGCCACGCTGGCCGGCGCCTCCACCGCCGACACCCGCGGCGAATACCACGAGCTGATCACCGGCGTGGAGGCCGACGACCTGCCGCGCTACCTGCATCGTCCGTACGGTCTCAGCATGCGCGTGCCGATGATCGCCATCTCGCCGTGGAGCAAGGGCGGCTGGGTCAACTCCGAGGTGTTCGACCACACATCGGTGATTCGTTTCATCGAAGCCCGCTTCGGCGTGCACGAGCCCAATATCACGCCGTGGCGCCGTGCGGTCTGCGGGGATCTCACCTCGCTGTTCGATTTCGCCGCGCCGGACCATGCCGACGCCGTGGCGTCGCTGCCGGCCACCGCGCCACGCGCGGCGCGAGCGCGGGCGCTGAAGGGAACGCGCACACCGGTCATCCCCGCGCTACCCGCGCTACCCGAGTTGCCCGTGCAAGCCGGCGGCACGCGCCCCTCGCGGGCGCTCCCCTATGCGCTGCACGCGCAGGCCCTGGCAGATGCCGGCAGTGCCGCGCTGCACCTGAGCTTTACCAATAGCGGCCGGGCCGGGGCAGTGTTTCATGTCTACGACCGGCTGCACCTGGAGCGCCTGCCGCGCCGCTATACGGTCGAAGCCGGCAAGCGCCTGGCGGGCAACTGGGACACGCGCGCCGACGGCGGCCGCTATGACCTGTGGGTGCTCGGCCCCAACGGCTGGCACCGGCATTTCACCGGGTCCGCCGGCGCAGTGCCTGCACCGGAGATCGGGATCGTCTACGACATCCCCGCGCAAAGCCTGCGCATCACCTTGCGCAACGATGCGGACCAGCCCTGCACCTTCATGCTGGCTGCCAACGCCTACGTTAGCAGCGCGGACCGCAGCACTACCGTGGCAGGCCGCACCAGAAGCACCCTGGCATGGCCAGTGGACGCGTCGAGCGGCTGGTACGACTTCACCGTGACCGTGGCCGCCCTGCCCGGCTACGCGCGGCGCTGTGCCGGGCGCATGGAAACCGGCGCGCCCTCGGTGAGCGACCCCGCCATGGGTGGCCGTGCCATCGGGGAGCAATGGCAGCCGGCGGGAGCACCGGCGCCTGCGTGAAGAACTTTCCCAGCCTTGCAGATTCGTGCCGGCCAAACTCCGTGCAGCCCCTAGAACTTCGGGATGCGCAGGGTCTTGCTGATCATCAGCGAGCCGGACAGCACGAACAGCAGCGCGAGCGGATGCAGGTCCGCCGGCCCGATGGCCCACACGCCGCCGTAGAGCGCATCGCCCACGCGGCCCTGCCACGCGCAGAAGGCCAGCACGCCGGTTAGCAGTACGCTGGTGGGAATTGGCGTGCCCTCGAAGTACGCCACCTTGTCGCCGCCCTCGGACAAGGTCTCGGCGGTCACGTTGAACCGTGCCAGGCGGCTCACGCCGCAGCAGACGAAATACACCAGCGCTGCCATGTCCCAGCCACCGCGCATGCCGGCGGCAAACGCCAGCGTTGCCGGGCCGACCCCGAACGAGATGATGTCCGCGAGCGAATCCAGCTCGCGGCCCAGCGCGGAGTGCTGGTGCCGCCAGCGCGCGATGCGGCCGTCGAGCACGTCGAAGATAAAGGCCGCCGGCGCCAGCGCTGCCGCCGCCATGAAATGGGCGGACGACTGCGTGGCGACGTAGAACATGGCGAAGAACACCGATGCCATGCCGCAGGCCGCGTTGCCCAGTGTGAACAGGTCGGCGAGATGCAGCTCGCGGACCATGGAGAAATGCTTGGGACGTTCTGGTGTGGATGCCATGGGGGCGAACTCCTGAATCCTCTGGCGCATGAAAACTCCCTGTTCGCCAACAAGAAGCGAACCAGGCGGCGGCGTGGCTAGAAACGCAATCCCGCATCGCGTAACGCGCTGGCGGTTCCACCTGCGCCGACGTGATGCACGGCCTGCCAGCCCAGGGCCCGTGCCGCCGCCACATTGGCGGCGCTGTCATCGATAAACAGCAGCTCCCGCGCCGCGATCCCCGGCAGGTGCGTATCGATGCGCGCCTCCATCAACCGGTAGATGGCCGGATCGGGCTTGGCAATGCCAACCTCGCCGGACACAAGGATATCGCGGAACAATGACAGGAAATCGCCACTGCGCACGGCGTGCGGATAGGTCTCGCTGGACCAGTTGGTCAGGCCGAACAGCGGCACCCGCGCGGCGTGCAGGCGCCGCAGCAACGCCACCCCGTCGGCCAGCGGCCCGCGCAGCATCTGCGGCCAGCGGTCATAGAAGGCGCGGATCAGGCCGGCCTGCGCCGGATGCTCGGCCACCAGCGACTCGGTAGCCTCTCGCAGCGGCCTGCCCGCGTCCTGGCGGATATTCCAGGCGGGCGAGCAGACTTCCGACAGGAAGCGGGCCCGCTCTTGCGGGTCCGGAATCAGCTCGCGATAGAGGTACTCCGGGCTCCAGTCGAACAGCACGCCACCAAAATCGAACACTACGGCACGGACGGTCACGGTATCTCGTTGGCTGGGTTGAAGACAAGACAGCATTCTCGCAGAGTCTGCCGGCCGTCAATATGAGATTTCTCTCAACATGCGGGCACGGCATTCCCCCTAAGCTTGCCGTTACCGGTCCATGCGCCCCGTGGGCGCCCCAGTCACGCAAGCGCCACGCCCCGACAGCGGCTGGCCCCATGCCACGCAATCCGCCGAGCCCATTCCATGTCCCCGCCAAGCCCCTTCCTTCCGCGCTTCATGCCAGCCTGCCTGGCATGGCTATGCATCGCCTGGTCCGCCCACGCCGACGTGGGCCATGCCGAATCGCCGCGAACGCTGCCTGCCGCCATCTCGCCGCAATGCGGCGCGCCGGCCACGCTGATCGCCAGTCTCCGCGACGCCAGCGAAGGCACGCCGTCCGTCGGCCGCAGGGTGGCGGTGGAGGCGGTGGTCACGGCGGACTACTCGGGCACCGGCGGCTTCAGCGGCTACTTCGTGCAGCAGGCCGACACCCGGCGCCAGAACCGCCCTGGCGTGTCGGAAGGCCTGTTCGTGCACGCGCCGCGCGCGGCGGCGCGTGCCGGCGACCTGGTCCGCGTGCTCGGCACCGTCGAGGAGCGGTCCGGCCAGATGCAACTGAGGCAGTCCGGCCAGGCGACGGTCTGTGCATCGGCCCAGGCCGTCACCCCGGCCGTGGTCACGCTGCCGGTGCCGCACACGGGCGCGCTGGCGGCCTATGAAGGCATGCTGGTGCGGCTGCCGCGGACCCTCACCGTCAGCGAAACCTTCGAACTGGGCCGGTACGGCAGCGTGGTGCTCAGCCATGGCCGTCTGCCGTTGCCCACCAACGTGGCATTGCCGGGCGCCGCCGCCGCGGCCCAGGCCGCCGCCAATGCCTTGAACCGCCTGACCCTGGACGACGGCTCCAGCCGGCAAAACCCGCCGCTCGTCATCCATCCCGCACCGGGTCTCGGCGCCTCGAATACGCTGCGCGGCGGCGATACCGTCGCCGACGTGCAGGGCGTGCTGGAACGGCGCCATGGCGGCTGGCGCGTGCAGCCCGTTCCGGGCGCACCGCCACCGGTGTTCCGGCCCGCCAACCCGCGCACGGGCGCACCGGTACGGACCGCCCGCACCGACCTGCGCGTTGCGGCATTCAACGTGGAAAACTATTTCAACGGCGACGGCCGGGGTGCGGGTTTCGATGACCCCGACAACCGCGGCGCCCGGACCCCTGCCGAGTTTGCCCGGCAGGAAGCCAAGATCCTGAGCGCGCTGCAAGGGCTGAACGCCGACGTGATCGGCCTGATGGAGATCGAGAACAATGGCTATGGCGCGCTGAGCGCCATCCGCCGGCTGACGGACAAGCTCGGGCCCGACTGGCGCTCTATCGACCCCGGCGTGGAGCAGCTCGGCCGCGATGTCATCAAGGTCGCCCTGGTCTACAACGCCCGCACCGTGGAACCGGCAGGCAAGCCGGCCACGCTCGAGCTGGGCCAGCGGACCCGCCAGCCTCTGGCCGCCACCTTCCGCCTGCCCGGCCTTCCGCGCAAGCTCACGGTAGTGGTGAACCATTTCAAGTCCAAGCGCTGCAACGATGCCCGCGGCGCCAATGCGGACCAGCGCGACGGCCAGAGTTGCTGGAACCCCACGCGCGTAACGGCAGCCGCGCGGATCGCGGACTGGCTCGCCACCTCGCCCACCGGCGTGCCGGACGATGGCCGGCTGGTGATCGGCGACCTCAACAGCTATGCGCAGGAAGACCCGATCCGCCTGCTGGCCGAGCGCGGCTATGCCGACATGATCGCCCGCTTCGCCGGTGCGGGCGGCGGCGCCTACAGCTACGTCTACGGCGGCGAGGCCGGCTATATCGACCACGCGCTTGCCGATGCCGGTGCGGCCAGCCGCATCCTCGCGGCACGCCACTGGCATATCAATGCCGACGAGCCGATCGCGCTGGCCTAGCCGCTGGCCCACAAGAGCGAGGCCCAGCAACAGTCTTTCTATGCGCCCGATGCCTATCGCTCGTCCGACCACGACCCGCTGGTGGTGGACCTGGCCATGCGCGACGATGCCGCCGCACAGGGCAACAGCGCCGTTGCGGGTGGCAGCGCGGAAATCGCCAACGCGGGGAACAGCGGCGCCGGCAATGGCGGGGAAACCAGCGAAGGGGGCGGTGGCGGCGTGGTGGATGCCTGGGTGATGGTGGTCCTGGCCCTGGCCCTGGCCGGCACTGTGGCGATGGCCGCGTGGCATCGCTTTGCCGGCCGCTCCTCGCTACGCTGATGCCCCCGGATTGCGCCGAATGCTGTTGGCCAGATAGGCCACGATCAACGCATTGGCGATGGCCAGCCCGATATGCAGCGCGCTGGGGTGAACCACTGCCTCATACATTTCAACCGGGATATAGATCGCACCCGACCATACCCCGAGCCACTTCGCCCAGGCCCGCTGGCGCCACAAGCCGTAGGCCTCCGTGAAGCGCATGGCCGAGTACGTCGCGGCGGAGCCGCCGATGGCCCAAAGGCGGGCATTGCTCGGGTCGGACATCAGCGACAGGAAGATGGTCGGATAGCGGCTCCCCGGGTTCAGGTGCAGGCGGGCAACGATCGCCTCGGCCAGCGCCTGCGCATCCCGGTGCAGCAGCGCAATGAGCCCCAGTCCGGCAAGGATCACCACCGCGCCCTTGGCGGCCTCGAACAGCGCGATTCCCTTCAGGCCAGTGCCTGAGCCGTGCTTTGCCATCTTGCCTATCCTCGTCAACGGTAATGTGGCGATCGTACCCCGGCGCGGCGGCCAGCGGCAAACCCTGCGCTTCCCGCCCAGGCACGCAAGACACTGGGGCACACTGGTAAAATTCCCCGGCCGGCGCCATCCGATGCCGGCGCGAGGCCGTCACATGAATCCCGAACACCTGCCACTCCTGCTTACCCGCACCATGCCCTATGGCAAGTACAAGGGCCGCGTTATTGCGGACCTGCCGGGCAATTACCTGAACTGGTTCGCGCGCGAGGGCTTCCCGCCCGGCGAGATCGGCAAGCTGCTGGCGCTGATGCACGAACTCGACCACAACGGCCTGACCGGCCTGCTGGACCCGCTGCGCGGCCGTTAGCGCATCCGCAGCCTGCCGGCTCAACCGGCGGCGATCCGGTGAATGGACCGCCCCTGCGCGTCCACCGCCACGGTGGCGGGCATATCCTCCACCTCGAACTCATAGATGGCTTCCATGCCCAACTCCGGAAAGGCCAGCACGCGCGCCTTGCGGATCGCCCGCGATATCAGGTAGGCAGCGCCACCCACCGCGATCAGGTAGGCCGCACCGTGGCGGCGAATGGCCTCGATGGCGCAGGGACCGCGCTCGGCCTTGCCGATCATGACCAGCAAGCCTGTCTGCTCCAGCAACTGCGGCACGAACTTATCCATGCGCGTGGCCGTGGTGGGACCCGCCGGGCCCACCGCCTCGTCGCCAACCGCATCGACCGGGCCCACGTAGTAGATCGCGCGGTCGCGCAGCGGCACCGGCAGCGGCTCGCCAGCGTCGAGCATGGCCACCAGCCGCTTGTGCGCGGCATCGCGGGCCGTCAGCAACCGGCCGCGCAGCCGCAATGTGTCGCCAACCCGCCACTGCGCTACCTCCGCGGCGTCCAGGCGATCCAGGTCGACCACGCGCCCTGGCGGCGCTGTCAACGCGGCGGGAATGCCCTCCCAGGTGTCGGCGGGCGGCGGCTCCAGCCGCGCCGGACCCGAGCCGTCCAGTTCGACCGTGACGAAGCGCGTCGCCGCGCAATTGGGAATCAGCGCCACGGGCAGCGTCGCGGCATGGCAGGGCAAGGCCGCCACCTTGACATCGAGCACGGTGGCCAGCCCGCCCAGCCCCTGCGCGCCGATGCCGAGCGCATTGATGCGGTCGAACAGTTCCAGCCGCAGCCGCTCGGCGTCGTCCGCCGCGCCCCTGGCGCGCAACGCGTGGATATCGATGGGGCTGAACAAGGCGCGCTTGGCCGCCAGCATAGCCTGCTCCGGCGTGCCGCCCACTCCTACGCCAAGCACGCCAGGCGGGCACCAGCCGGCACCCATCTGCGGAATGGCAGCGAGGATCCAGTCGACCAGGGAATCGCTCGGGTTGAGCGTGGCGAACTTCGCCTTGACGTCACCCCCGCCACCCTTTGCCACCACGGTCATCGTCACGGTATCGCCGGGCACCAGTTCAAGTTGCAGGAAGCCCGGGGTGTTGTCGCCTGTATTGCGCCGCTCGCCCAGCGCCGAGCTCACCATGGTGGCACGCAGCGGGTTGGCGCTGTCGGTATAGCCGCGGCGCGCCGCCGCATCGACCATCTGCTGCACCGGCATCAGCGGACCGCCGTCGCGCGCGGCAAACCGCACGTTCATACCCACCGTCATGAAGACCTGTGCCACGCCGGTGTCCTGGCAGATCGGCCGATGGGCTTGCGCGCTCATGCGGCTGTTGACCAGCAACTGCTCGATGGCGTCTCGCGCCGCGCCCGCGGGCTCGGCGGCGAAGGCGCGCTTGAGCGCCTGGACGAAATCGGCGGGATGGTAGTAGCTGATGTACTGGAGCGCATCGGCAATGGTGTCGACGACGTCTTCCTGGAAGATCACAGTCATGGGGGGGGCTGGCACAACGGGCGAACCGGGCGGACCCGCTGCTGCGCGCATCTATTATGTCTATACATAATGACACAACCTGCAGGGCAAACGCAAACACGCCCGCGCGGCGCGCGCGGCCCGGCGCAGGCTCAGCCCTGCCGCTGCAGCACGGTCGAGTACGTGAACCTGTCGGCCGGATGCAGGCTCACCACGACTTCGAACAGCCGGTCGGACTGGTCGTAATACCGCCGCACGAATTCCAGCGCATGGGCGTCCGGCGCGGTACCCAGCACCTCGGCCAGCGCCGCCGGCACCCCCACCGCCCGTACGGTCTGGCGCACTTCCCTGACCAGGCGCCCGGTTGCCTTGCCGACAAGATCGCTGATCAGGCTGGTGTCGGTCTTGAGCAGCTTGCGGATCTTGGCGCCGTCAGCCGCCATCACGTAGACATCGGACCACGACAGCGGATGGGATGGCGCTTCCGGATTGGTGCGGGATGTCTCGATATGGAGCCAGCGCGAGCCAGGCTGGCAGCCCAGGCGGGTGGCCAGCTCGATATCCATCACGATCTCGCGCGCGCCGTGGATGGTGCGCAGGGTGGCGGCGCCGTATTGCACCAGTTCGTCGATGGTGGAGAGCTTGGGCGTGTATTCGCTGCTGCGCGGCGCGGCGGCTTCCACCCGCGTGCCCGCGCGCTTCTTGCGCGAAACCAGGCCAAGCTCCTGGATGCGCATCAGCGCCACACGCACGGTGCCGCGGCTGACGCCGTGCTTCTCGGCCAGCTCCAGTTCGCCCGGCAGGCTTGACCCGACAGGGTAGACCCCGCTCGTAATGTCGTGAATGAGCGCCTTGGTCAACTCGGCGTGGCGTGGCTCCATGGGTTCCCTGAATGATCGATCGATGTGCTTGCGGCGTAGCAAATGCTAGCGCCTGACGGACCGCAAGCCAAGCGCAAAGGGTAAACCTGACGCAGATCCGGCTTGACGGCCGAAATCCATATTCCTAGAATATGTTTAAACATATTTTTTAGATAGACATATTTAAAGGTTGGATGAGGCACAGGTTCAGCATCCCTGGCGCCCGCCCCTGACCCGATTTCCGACTCTTTCAGGAACCCGCCCCATGGCCACTACCGTCTTCGACTCCGTTCTCTTCCGCGACATGTTCGGCACTCCGCAGATGCGTGCCGTCTTCGACGACCGCGCCTATGTGGCGCGCTGCATCGACACCGAGACCGCGCTGGCCAGGGCGCAGGCCAAGGCGGGCCTGATCCCGGCCGAAGCCGCCCGCGAGATCACCGCGCGCGCCAGCCTGGACAAGATCGACCTCGACGCGATGCGCGCCGAGACCGAGATCGTGGGCTATCCCATCCTGCCGCTGGTGCGCCAACTGAGCGAGATGTGCGGCGAAGCCGGCCGCTATGTCCACTGGGGCGCCACTACGCAGGACATCATGGACACCGCGACCATGCTCCAGTGCAAGGCAGCGGTGGCCATCATTGAGACCCAGCTCGATGAAGTGCGCGGCGCGCTCAAGACGCTGGCGGCGGCGCACGCGCGTACCGTCACCGCCGGGCGCACGCACCTGCAACATGCGCTGCCGGTCACCTTCGGCTTTCGCGCCGCGGTCTGGCTGTCGTCGCTGAACCGCCATGCGGAGCGGCTGGCCCAGGCCAAGGCGCGCGCGCTGCTGGTGGAGTTCGGCGGTGCGGCCGGCACCCTCGCCTCGCTGGGCGACACCGATATCGGCCTCACCGTACGCGCCAACCTGGCCGAAGAGCTCGGCCTGCGCGACCCGCGCATTACCTGGCACGTGGCCCGCGACGGCCTGGCGGAGCTGGTCTCGCTGCTGGCCGCGATCGGCGGATCGCTGGGCAAGATTGCGCTGGACGTGATGACGATGGCCTCGTCCGAGTTCGGCGAAGTGGCCGAGCCCTTCGTGGAAGGCCGCGGCGCCAGCTCGACCATGCCGCAAAAGCGCAACCCGATTTCCAGCGAACTGATGCTGGCGGCAGCCAAGATGCTGCGCGAGCGCGCCGCGTTGATGCTCGACGCCATGATCCAGGATTTCGAGCGCGCCACCGGGCCATGGCACCTGGAATGGAGCGCGGTGCCGGAGAGCTTCCTGCTGGCATCGGGCGCGCTGGGCCAGGCCGCCTTCATGCTCAAGGGCCTGTCGGTGGATACCGCCCGCATGCGCGGCAACCTCGACCTCACCGGCGGGCTGATCGTGGCCGAGGCCGTGATGATGGGACTGGCGCCGGCCATCGGCCGCCAGCAGGCCCACGACGTGGTCTACGACGCTTGCCGCCACGCCATCGAGCACAAGCGCAGCCTCTATGCCGTGCTGTGTGAGAACCAGGACATCGTGGCACGCCTGGGCGAGCCGCAGATCCGCTACCTGACCGATCCCGCCAACTACCTGGGTGCCGCCGAGCGGATGGCGCTGGCGGTGGTGAAGGACACCGTGCTGGCCCCTCGTTAAAGCATCCGAAGAACCAGAACAATCTTGATGAAGGAGACAACCATGACCAAGCAACTCGCCGCCGTCCTCGCCCTGCTAGCCCTGTCCACGAGTACCACCGGCGCGCTGGCGCAAACCTACCCCACCCGCCCCATCACCTGGATCGTGCCCTTTGCCGCCGGCGGCCCCACCGACGCGCTCGCCCGCAATATCGCCGAACGCGTCGGGCGCGACCTCGGCCAGCCGGTGCTGATCGAGAACCAGGCCGGCGCCGGCGGCACCATCGGCGCGGGCAAGGCGGCTAAGGCCGCGCCCGATGGCTATACCTTCCTGGTCGGGCACATGGGCTATATGGCCGCCGCTCCGTCGCTGTACAAGAAGCTGTCCTACGACCCCATCAAGGACTTCGACGGCGTGTTCCGCTTCCCCGATACGCCGCTGGTGCTGCTGGTGGGCGCGAACTCGAAATTCAAGACCGTACAGGACCTCGTCGCTTTCGCCAGCGCCAACCCGGGCAAGCTGAACTTCGGCAACGCGGGGGTGGGCTCCACCTCCCACCTGGTGGCGGCCATGTTCGCCCAGCAGGCGAAGATCAAGGTGACGCCGGTGTCCTATAAAGGCGCCGGTCCGGCACTGACCGACGTGATGGGCGGGCAGGTCGACGGCATGTTCGACCAGACCAACACGGCCCTGCCCCAGGTCAAGGGCGGCAAGGTCGTCGCCATCGCCCAGACGGCAAGGCAGCGCGTGCCGCAGTTCCCCAATGTGCCCACCGTGGCGGAGACGGTGGTGCCGAACTTCGAGGCATCCACCTGGTACGGCCTGTACGCGCCGAAGGGCACGCCCAAGGACATCATGGCCCGCAACTACGCCGCGTTCGCGAAAGCCATCGCCGACCCCGATTTCTCCAGGAAGCTGACAGAACAGGGCATCCAGCTGCTGCCCGAAGCCGCCTACAAGTCCGCGGCGCTGAACCAGCACACCGCGGCCGAGGTGGCCAAGTGGAAGACGGTGATCACCGCGGCTGACATCAAGCTCGATTAAGGGCGGCTCGGTGAACTCGATCATGTCGAGTTCACCGATGGGCGCCGTTCTGGCACATCACGGCGTAGATCCCGTGATGGCCAGTGCACGCTGCGCTGCCACCGGGGCTCTGATCCCCGTGAATGCGTTCGCAGTGTCGCCGCTTAGCCCCCGGTTTGGCAGGCTCTCGTACAACTGGCGTCAAGTTCCCTGTCAGCCCCGGGCTGCTGGGAGAGAGCCAATCGTGACCGAACGCGTTGACGATCGCCGTCTAACAGCAGCCAGCGCACTCCGAATCCTTCCGGTGCTATACTTGTCCAAGTAATTGAACAAGTTCTGTGGGGGGAAGTGCCATGCGCACCATTCATTTCTCCGATGCCCGCAACAACCTGAAGGCGGTCATCGACCAGGCCATCGACGATCATGACGCCATTCTGATCACGCGCCGCGACGCGCCGAATGCCGTCATCATGTCCCAGGAACAGTATGACAGTTGGATGGAAACGATGTATCTGATGTCGAATCCGGCCAACGCGAAGCGACTGATGGAGTCGATCGCACAACTGCGCCAGGGCGAGGCCGTGCCACACGACCTGATCGACCCGGACGCTGAATGACGCGCAAAGTCCTATTTGCACTAAACGCCTGGGACGAATACGTCTGGTGGCAGACCCAAGACAAGAAGATTCTCAGACGCATCAATCAACTCATTGCCGAGTGCCAGCACGACCCGTTCACGGGGATCGGCAAGCCAGAGCCCTTGAAGGGCAACCTGTCCGGTTTCTGGTCGCGCCGCATCGACGACGCGAACCGCTTGGTCTACGATGCCGATGACGACTTGCTGCGCATCGCCAGTTGCCGCTTCCACTACGGCGACAAGTAACGCCGGCTCAGGCCGGTTTCTGACACAAGTCCTCGGCAGCCATCCCGGTGATTTCGATGAACACACGGCGGAGGAGACGTGGCGCAGCGCTATTCTGATCATGGCAAGTGCTGCGCGGAAATCAACAGCATCATGAACCGCTCACGTTCCGGTGACGGTGCGAACTCCTCAACGCGGCGGATCGCAATTTCCGCATCGATCAGCGTATTCAGCGTAGAGCCCAACATCCGGCTCTATTTGAGCCAACCTTGGCAAACCAGTCGATTCGCCGCTCGCCCTCTGCGACGTACTGGTTGACCGGCGAGGTATAGGCATCTCCTTATACAGAAGTCATGCGCCCTCATTGCGTAGAGCCTGAATCGTGGCGGCAGCATCCATCGTTCGCAGCAGTCCGATCCAGAGCGTCTTGGCACGGCCGAGTGGCGGCTGCACTAACCGCATGGGCTTGCGCGGCAGTGCTCATGCCGAGCGCACGGATGTCGGGCGCCTCGGCAAATTCGATCATGTCGCGTTCCACGATGACGCCCCCGGCCGCCCAACGCACAGGCAAAGGCTTTCGCCACGGGCGCCGGCATCCACGTGGGAAAACGTCTTCGGCATCGCCAGGCACAGTGAGCGCAAGACTAGGCGTTCGCGCCGGGTTTTGGTAGTACGATATCGCCCTTGCAAGCATTACCGTGTTGTCGGGAGAGAGTTTTGCCATCAGTGGATCGCCGTAGCGCCGGCTCATCGCGCGCCCGGACCAGGACCGAAGAACCATCGCAGAATGAGCGGGCCTACACCGGCCTTCGGGAGCGGCTGACCACGCTGGTCTACCGTCCCGGCGAGCATCTCAATATCTCCACCCTGGTGGACGATCTCGACATTGGCCGCACGCCGATCAACCAGGCGCTGCACCGGCTCGCCAACGAAGGGCTGGTGCAGATCCTGCCGCGCAAGGGCGTGGTGGTCGCGCCGCTTTCCATCGACGACGCCCTGCACCTGATCGACGTACGGCTGGCCAACGAAACGCTGTGCGCCAGGCTGGCCGCCGAGCGCATCACCCCCGCCGGCTTGCAGAAGCTCGAGGCCATCCTGCGCCAGGTCGACGATGCCGTGGCGCAGCGCGACCTGCCGCAGGTGACCCACCTGGACCGGCTGTTCCATGAGCAGATCGCGGAAATTTCGGGTAATCCGATCCTGATCGAGATCCTCAAGGTGCTGCACGCGCGCTCGCAACGCTTCTGGGCCATCTCGCTGTCGTCCGAAGGGCACCTGGGCGAAGTCGGCGCCGAGCACCGCGCCATCCTGCAGGCGCTGCGCGACGGCGATGCCGCGGCGGCGGCCAGCGCGGTCACGGCGCATGTACTTTCTTTTCGCCAGTCCTTGCTGCAAGGCCGCCGCGAAACCGTCTTCGCGGCGGCGGACCAGGCTTAGCGCTCCAGCGGCTTGTTCGCCGTTTCCCGGGCGGCCAGCAACGCCACCAGCGTCAACGCCAAGGCGGCACTGACATACAGCGAGATTGCCAGCGTCGAGCCATACGACTTGTACAGGCTGGCGATGATCAGCGGCGCGAAGCCGCCTCCCACGATGCCGGCCAGCGTATAGGCCAGAGACGACCCGGCATAGCGCACCCGCGTGGGGAACTGCTCGGTCACGAAGGCCGCCTGCGGGCCGTACATCATGGCGTGGATGATCAGCCCGACCACCACTGCCGCGCAGATCTGCAGCGGCTGCGCGCTGTCCATCAGCCGGAAGAAGACGAAGGCCCACACCACCGCCAGCAAGGCGCCGGCGATATACACTGGCCGGCGCCCGAGCCGGTCCGACAGGCTGCCGAACAAAGGCACCGCAATGGCGTTGCACGCCGCCCCGATCATGGTCGCGGTCAGCGCCAGCGGCCGGGACAGGTGCAGCACGCTGGTCACGTAGGTCAGCGTGAATACCACCACCAGCGCATAGAGCACGTCGGAGCCGATGCGCACGCCGCCGGCCAGCAGCAGGCGCCGCCAGTGATCCACGAACACTTCCTTGATCGGGGTCTTGGCCGTGCTCTTGCGCGCCTCCATCTCCCTGAACATCGGCGTTTCCTCAACGCCCTTGCGCAACCACAACCCAAAGACGACCAGCAGCACGCTCGACAGGAACGGAATGCGCCAGCCCCAAGCCTGGAAGTCCTCCGGGCTCAGCCACAGCGAAACCACGGCGATGAAGCCAGTGCCCAGCAGCGTGCCGCACGACGGCCCCACCTGGGTAAAGGAAGCATTGCGCCCGCGCTGGTGCTGCTCGCCGTGTTCCATCGACAGCAAGACCGCGCCCGCCCATTCGCCGCCGATGGCCGCGCCTTGCAGGAAGCGCAGCGCCACCAGCAAGATCGGGCTCCAGATGCCCCACGACATGTAGGTGGGCAGCAAACCCATCAGGCCCGTGGCCACGCCCATCAGGACCAGCGTGGCGACCAGCACGAAGCGCCGTCCGAGCCTGTCGCCAAGGTGTCCGAACAACACGCCGCCGAGCGGGCGCGAGACATAGCCCACCGCATAGGTGGAGAACGCCAGGATCGTGCCGGTGAGCGGATCGAACGAAGGGAAGAAAACCGCGTTGAACACCAGCGCGGCCATCAGGTTATAGACGGTGAAGTCGTACCATTCCAGCGTGGTGCCGATGGTGCTGGCCGCGGCCAGGCGGCCCATCTTCGGCACAGCGGTGCTGGTAGCGGCGGCATCGGATGCGCCCGGCGCGGCGGAAATCGTGTTGGCGTTGTGCATCACACCACCTCCCGCGCGAAGAGCTTCCACTTGAGTGCGTAGCGGGCAGCCTGCTGCACCGAGGCGCCCAGCCGCTCAGCAGCTTCTTGCAGTGCCAGTTCGCTCGCGGCTGCGGCGCTGCTCTCTATCACCAGGATGGGCAACAACTGCCGGTCCGCCAGGCTTTCCTCCGGCAAGGGCTGGCTCAGCTCCGCGTCCGGCATCAGCAGGTAGGACTGGACGAAACCGGCCCGCGCGGAGAGTTGCCCGCCCACCTCGCCGGCGAGATCGACCAGCGCCAGCGCGTCCTCCGGCTGCGCCAGCGGCAATACGGCGAGCCAGCTGCCGCTGCCCTGCCCGACCGTGGCGGTGACTTCGCTCACGCGGCGCATCGGCTGGCGCATGCGCGCCAGGTTGGCCACGGACCACGGCGTCTGGCGGCGGAACGCCGCCTGGTAGGCCGCGGACGTGAATGCCGCAAGCGACTCGGTGCGATAGAGGCCGAGATACTTCGGGCCGCCCTGTACGGCCTCATAGCGCGCCGCGGAGATAAAGCCTTCGATGCGGGCGCGCTCCTCGACGTGCTCGCGGTCGTACCACTGATTGAAATCGGCCTCATCGGCCGCGTCCACATTCGACGCGACGAACAACATGCCCTGCGGGGCGATCCCCGTCAGGCGTTCCGTCGCCAAACTCTCGCATGCAAACATCTCGCTCATCAAACTCTCCGGTTGCCACGCTGATTCCAAAGCGGTGAGTTGATGATCGGCGCGATCGCCGCGCGCGACAAACGGGTTTTTCTTCGTGTTTCCGATCAGTTTTTCTGTTCGACCCGGCCGCGTTCGCGCACCAGCGTAGCGCACTGCGGTGCATCACTCCGGCGCAAACGGTGCGGGCAGCGAGCGCACGAAGCGATCCGATTCGCGGCACGCAAGCTCCGCGACCAGCCGGATCGCCTCCGACGCGGCGTGATCGAGATGGCTTACCACCAGACGCTGATGCGGCAGCGGCACGTCGCACGCAATCACGCGCAGCTCGCCGCGCTCGACTTCTTCGCGCACGGGTGCCAGCGGCATCAGCGCATTGCCAAAGCCGGCTTTCACCAGGCGCACGATGGCCGCGATGGAACTGACGCAGTGCACTTTGCCGACCGGCAACCCCGCCTTGCGGTACAACTCCTTGAGCGCCAGGTGCGGCTGCGAGCCGGGACTCATGGTGATAGTCGGATGCTGCAGCAGCGCGGCCAATTTTCCTTCGCCCGGCTGTGCCGTCCCGGCCGGCCCGATCCACCCTATCGCCATCGGCAGGCACGGCGTGCTGGTGATGCCCTCGCCCACCGCGGGATCGGTCTGCAAGGCGATATCGATGCCGCCGGCACGCAAGGTCTTGTGCAGGCCTTCGGTCGTTTCCGAAGTGATCTGCACCTCGATGCCGGGATAGGACGATTGCAGATGCCGCAGGAAATCCACCAGCCAGGTATGCACCACGCTCTCGATGGCGCCGATGCGCACCAGCCCCAGCAACTCATGGCCCGAGCGGCCCAGCACCATGATCTCCCGCTGCAGTTCCAGCAGCCGCTCGCCGTAGCCCAGCAGGCGCAGGCCCACTGGCGTGAGCCGCAGGTCGCGCGCCTCGCGCTCGAACACGCGCGCGCCGATTTCCTGCTCCAGCGAGGCAATGCGATTGGACATCGCGGCCTGGGTGATGTGCAGCTTCTCGGCCGCCGCGCGAAAGCTGCCAAGGCGGGCTACCCACATGAAGGCTTCGACGAAGCGCGTGTTCATGGCGCGGCACCCCGGCCCGGCCGCGCCCCACGGTGTTGCGCCCCTTCCGTCAAACCTGCTCCCGAACAGATCGGTCCGGCTCTGGCAAATGCATGTTTATCGCCTCGTGAAATTTCACAGAATTAACAGAGCGATTTTATGCAATATCCGCGCCAGTGCTGTAGTGGCATTCCCTAGCTTGCCTTGGCGCATCCACCGGCCACCCCGGCTGGTCCCACCGGTAGCGGTTGCCGGGGTGGTCGAAGTCACGGCCGGCCAGTCGTTGTGGCTGGTTCCGCCGCAGCGCGCGCTATGGATGCCGTCGGGCGTGCAGCACGGCATGCGCGCCCGCGGCATGGTATCGCTGCGCACGCTCTATATCCGCCCTGAAGCCTGCCCGACGGCCACGCCGCCGTAGCCTTTGCACAGGGGCGCTCAGTGGCCGGCGACGCTTGCGGGCAGGTCCAGCCGCGCTACCAGGTCCGTCAGCGCCGCCGCGCAAGACACATCCACCTTCAGCGCGAGCAGCCCATCCGCACGGGTCTGCCCGAGGTTGATCGCGGCGACAGGCTTGCCCAGCTTGCCGGCGGCGAGGCAGAAGCGGTAGCCCGAGAACACCGTCAGCGACGAACCGATCACCAGCAGTGCATCGGCCTGCTCCAGCGCCTGCATGCTGGCACCCACGCGTTCCCTCGGCACGGATTCCCCGAAGAACACCACGTCGGGTTTCAGCACGCCGCCGCATTGTCCGCAGGCGGGAATGCGTACCGCCTCGAAGCTGGCCAGTTCAAGATGGGCGTCGCCATCGGAGGCGGGCAAGGCGCGCAACGCCGCCAGGTCGGGATTCTCGGCTTCCAGCTGCGATTGCAGCGAGGCCCGTGTCCGGCGCGTGCCGCAATCCAGGCAGATCACGCTGCCAACGTGGCCGTGCAGTTCGATCACGCCGGTACTGCCGGCGCGCTGGTGCAGGCCGTCCACGTTCTGCGTCACCAACTGGCGCAGGAAGCCGGCGGTTTGCAATTGCGCCAGCGCGAAGTGCGCGGCATTCGGCTGCGCATTGGCAAGCACCGGCCAGCCCAGCATGCTGCGCGCCCAATAGCGCTGGCGCACCGCGTGCGAGCGGAAGAAGTCCTGCGCCTGCACGGGCGGCGTGCGCTGCCAGTTGCCCTGCGCGTCGCGGTAGCCAGGAATTCCGGAATCGGTGCTGATGCCGGCCCCGGTCAGTACAAGCAGGCGGGGATGGCCCTGCACGAACGCATGGAGATCGGCCAGGACAGGCTGGTCGGTAACGGGCACGGGCACGGGGAAGGCTCCTTGTGCGTTGCGTGTGGCGTATTCGCCAGGAAAACCGGCGCCGGCGGCTCAGAAGACGGGGCCACCCGCGCTGGCGTCCGCCGTCTGGCCGGCGAGCGCCTGCCACGCCTTGAGTTCGGCGCGATAGCGCCCCATCGCCTCGGCGTGCAGGTCGAAAATGCAGGGCTCGCAGCCATTGCCGCAGCAATCGTTGATATCCGGCGTGGGCGGGGCAACAGGCCTGGGCGGTAATGCCGCGGCCGCCGCTGCCGGCTCCGGCGCGTTCGCTGTTTCTGGGTTGCGTCCTGCCTTGGACGCCGGGTTCTCTTCCGACACCATCTGCTCCGATTGATTTGCCCGATCAGTATACGGTACGACCCGGACCGGCAAGCCCGGCGGCAAAGGCGGCGCCCTGGTCAGCCGCCCGTCCCGGCCGCAGGCTTGCGGGCTTCCAGCACCGCGCTCAGCCGGGTGACCGCCTCGGTGGATTCGGCCTCGATGCGCTTGCGCAGCAGCAGGCGGTTGGTCAGCGCAAAAAGAAGGTTCGGCGCCGCGTAGCTGAAGTCACGCCGGAAGCGCGTGCCCTGCGGCGTCGGGGCCAGCGTGTAGCGCACCGTTCCCGCCTCGCGCCCGTCGATGGTGCCCTGGATCATCCAGACGGAGGGGCGGCTGCGCTCGACCACGGTCCACACCACCTTGCCGCGCCGCCCGGCCACCAGGAAGGTCTCGGTAACCTGCTCGCCAGGCACCAGCGGATGGTCCGCCGCGCCGGCCACCGCCAGGGAAGACGGATGCCAGTCGGGCCAGTTGGCGGGCGTGGAGACGTAATCGAACACCACCGCGTCGGGTTGCGCGATCGTCACCTCGTTGACGATATGCGTAACGTCGCGCCAGGCGCCGGGCACAGGCAGCAGCAGTATGGCGGCCGCGCCCACCAGGATGAGCAGCGTAGCAAAAAGGGGCCGGTGCGGTCTCATGGTGAGCAACGTGAAAGGATGGCGCGCAGGAAAACTGCGGCAATGCCGGCGGCCCTTCCGGCGCGTGTGGCCGCGATGCTTCCAGTTTAGTCAGCTTTGCCGGCCGCGTCGGGCCGGCATCGGGTGAAGCGCGGCAACCGCGCGAGGGCGGTTGCCGCGGCTTGCAGGCGCGCTTAGTGGCTCGCGGCCAGCGGGCCGGGGCCTGCCTGTGCCATCTCGGGTGTGGCCGCGGGCAAGGGCCCCCAACCGCCACCCAGCCTGCGCACCAGCGCCACCGTCGCGGAAGCGCGCAGGCCAGCCACCTGGTTGGCCTCGCGCTGCGACTGCAGCACCGTGCGGTCCGCGTCGATCACCGTCAGGTAATCCACCGCGCCGGCTTCATACCGGCTGCGCGAGATCCTGGCCGCGCGGCGGGCACCGCCCAGCGCGCCGTCCAGCGCACCGGCCTGCTGGCTCAGCCAGCGCACATCGGCCAGGCTGTCTTCCACCTCGCGCAGCGCCGTCAGCACGCTCTGGCGATAGCCCGCCACCGCTTCCTCGTGCTGCGCGCGCGCCGCCGCCAGGTTGGCCTTGTTGCGGCCGCCGTCCAGGATCGGCTGCGCAATCGTGCTGCCGATCAGCGGCCCCAGCATCCAGGCACGCGACGACCACTTGAACAGGTTCGACAAGTCGTTCGATTCGAATCCGAACAAGCCGGTCAGCGTGATGCGCGGGAAGAACGCCGACTTGGCCACACCGATGCGCGCGTTGGCCGCCGCCATCAGGCGCTCGGCCTGCGCGATATCGGGACGGCGCTCCAGCAGGTCCGAAGGCAGTCCTGCCGGCACCGTGATCAGCGCGGCGTCGAGCGGGCGCGCAGCCAGCGTAAAGGCGCCCGGCGGCGCGCCGGTCAGCACCGCCAGCGCGTGCTCCTGGTTGGCGCGGCGGCGCTCGATGCCGGCCAGGTCCGCGCGTGCCGTGCCCAGCTCGGCTTCGGCGCGGGCGGGATCGAGATCGGTGGTCTCGCCTTCGTCGAAACGGCGCTTGAGCAGCTTGAGCGCATCCTCGCGCAGCGTGATGGTGGCGTTGAGCAGGTCGCGCTCGCTGTCCAGCGTGCGCAGCGCGAAGTAGGCCTGCGCCACGTCGGCTTGCAGCGCGAGCTGCACCGAGCGGTACAGGTCTTCAGCGGCTTCGCCCTCCGCCCGTGCCGCCTTGACGTTGTCGGCCACGCGGCCGAACAGGTCCACCTCGTAGCCTGCGAAGGCGCGCGCCCTCAATACCGTCTGCGGCGATACGGGCGTACCGTCGGGCAGCCCTTGCGAGGCTGCCGAGAGCTGCGTGCGGGACGCGTCCAGGCCCAGGCTGAGCTGCGGGTACTGGTCGGCCTCGGCCACGCCGGTGAAGGCGCGCGCCTGCTTGACGCGGGCCGCGGCAATGGCGAGATCCTGGTTGGATTCGGTCGCCGCGGCGATCAGGCGGTCGAGATCGGCATCGCCGAAGATCTTCCACCATTCGCCGCGCTGCGCGCCTTCGGACGGGGTTGCCACCTTCCACTGGGCGCCTTCCGCCTGCGCGGCCTCGGCTTCCTTGTAGGCGGGCGTGGCGGCGGTGGCGCTCTCCGGCACCTTGTAGGTCGGTGCCAGCGAGCAGCCCGCCAGGACCAGGGCCACGGCCAGCGTGGCCAGGCGCGGCAGTGCCGCGGGGAGTAGCGATGTCATCCTGGATGTCATGGTTGCGTTCATTTCGATCATCCTTATTCAGCGGAGGCGATAGCCTTGTGGCTCGCCGACGGTGCGTCCGACACCTTGCGGCGCTCGCCGCGTGTCGCCAGCATGCGCAGCGCCACGTAGAACACCGGCGTCAGGAACAGCCCGAAGAACGTCACCCCCAGCATCCCCGCGAACACCGCCACGCCCATCGCGTGACGCATCTCCGCGCCGGCGCCGGAGGACACCACCAGCGGCACCACACCCATGATGAACGCGAACGACGTCATCAGGATCGGGCGCAGGCGCAGGCGGCTGGCTTCGATCGCCGCGGCCACGATGGAGCGGCCTTCATGCTCCAGCTCCCGCGCAAACTCCACGATCAGGATCGCGTTCTTCGCCGACAGCCCCACCAGCACGATGAAACCGATCTGCGTGAAGATGTTGTTGTCGCCACGGGTCAGCCACACACCCGTCATGGCCGCCAGCAGGCTGAGCGGCACGATCAGGATCACGGCCAGCGGCAGCGTCAGGCTTTCGTACTGCGCGGCCAGCACCAGGAACACCAGCAGCACGCACAGCGGGAAGATCCACACGCCCGCATTGCCGGCCAGGATGTCCTGGTAGGTCAGGTCGGTCCACTCGAACTTGATGCCCTTGGGCAGCGTCTCGGCGGCGATGCGCTCGGCCGCGGCTTGCGCCTGGCCCGAGGAGAAGCCCGGCGCCGGGCCGCCGTTCATGTCGGCGGCGGTGAAGCCGTTGTAGCGCACCACGCTGTCGGGGCCGAACCCCTGCTTGACGGTAAGCAGCGACGACAGCGGCACCATCTCGCCGGCGGTGTTGCGCGTCTTCAGTTGCAGGATGTCCTCCGCGTGCGCGCGGAACTGCGCATCCGCCTGCACCTTGACCTGGTAGGTCCGCCCGAACTTGTTGAAGTCGTTGACATAGGCCGAGCCGAGGTAGGTCTGCAGCGTATCAAACACGTCCGTCACCGGCACGCCCAACTGCTTGGCCTTGACGCGGTCCAGCTTCACGTCGAGTTGCGGCACGTTGACCTGGTAGTTGGTGAAGATACCTGCCAGCTCCGGCGTAGCGCGCGCCTTGTTGGTGAATGCGTTGGTGGCGTCGAACAGCGCGTCGTAACCCAGCGCGGCACGGTCCTCGATCATCAGCTTGAAGCCACCGATGGTGCCCAGGCCCTGGACCGGCGGCGGCGGGAACACGGCGATGAAAGCATCCTGGATCGAAGCGTACTTGCCGTTGAGCTGCTGCGCGATGGCATTGCCCGACAGCTCCCTGGTCTTGCGTTCTTCAAACGGCTTGAGCGACACGAACACGATGCCGGCGCTCGGGCTATTGGTGAAGCCGTTGATCGACAGGCCCGGGAAGGCAATCGCCGATTCCACGCCGGGTTGCTTGAGCGCGATGTCGGACATCTGGCGAATCACGTCTTCGGTGCGATCCAGCGTGGCGCCGTCAGGCAGCTTGGCGAAGCTCACCAGGTACTGCTTGTCCTGCGCCGGCACGAAGCCCTTGGGCACCAGTTGGAACACGCCCCAGGTCAGCGCCAGCATCACCGCGTACACGCCGAACACTGCGGTCTTGCGCGAGATCACGCCCTTCACGCCCTTGCCGTAACGGTCGGCGCTGGCGCCGAAGAAGCGGTTGAAGCGGACAAAGAAGCCGCCCAGCACGCGATCCATGGCGCGCGACAGCCAGTCCTTCGGCGCATCGTGGCCGCGCAGCAGCAGCGCGGACAATGCCGGCGACAGCGTCAGCGAGTTGAAGGCCGAGATGATGGTCGAGATGGCGATGGTCAGCGCGAACTGCTTGTAGAACTGGCCGGTCAGGCCCGTCATGAAGGCCAGCGGCACGAACACGGCGATCAGCGTCAGCGCGATGGCGATAATCGGGCCGCTGACTTCGCGCATGGCCTTGTACGTCGCCTCCTTCGGAGACAGCCCCTCGGCAATATTCCGCTCGACGTTCTCCACCACCACGATGGCATCATCCACCACGATACCGATCGCCAGCACCAGCCCGAAGAGTGACAACGCGTTGATCGAGAAGCCAAACGCGTGCATCAGCCCGAATGTACCCACGATGGACACCGGCACCGCCAGCAGCGGAATCACCGAAGCGCGCCACGTCTGCAGGAACAGGATCACCACCAGCACCACCAGCGCGATGGCTTCGAACAGCGTGTGGGTGACGGCCTCGATGCTATGGCGCACGAACTGGGTCGGGTCATAGACGATGCTGTAGTCCACGCCATCGGGGAAGTTCTGCTTGAGTTCCTCCATGGTCTTGCGGACTTCATCCGAGATCTGGATGGCGTTCGAACCCGGCGCCTGGAAGATGGGAATGGCCACCGCGGACTTGTTGTCCAGCAGCGAGCGCAGCGCGTATTCCGACGCGCCCAGCTCGATACGGGCGACGTCCTTCAGGTACGTCACGCCGCCATCGGGCGAAGTCGCCACGATGATGTCGCCGAAGGCCTCGACCGTTTCCAGCCGGCCCTGCGCATTCACAGAAAGCTGCAGGTCGGCGCCCGGCAGCGACGGCGAGGCGCCGATCACGCCGGCGGCCACCTGCACGTTCTGCTCGCGGATCGCCTTGACCACGTCGGCGGCGGCCAGCTTGCGCTCGGCCATCTTCTCCGGGTTCAGCCACACGCGCATGGAGTAGTCGCCCGAGCCGAACAACTGCACCTGGCCCACGCCCTGGATCCGCGCCAGGCGGTCCTTGACATTGATCACCGCGTAGTTGCGCAGGTAGGTCATGTCGTAGCGGTCGTTCGGCGAGACCAGGTGGACCACCATTGTCAGGTCGGGCGAGCTCTTGACGGTGGTGATGCCGAGGCGGCGCACGTCCTCCGGCAAGCGCGGTTCGGCCTGCGCCACCCGGTTCTGCACGAGCTGCTGTGCCTTGTCCGGATCGGTGCCGAGCTTGAAGGTGACGGTCAGCGTCAGCAGGCCATCGCTATTGGATTGCGACGACATGTAGAGCATGTCTTCGACGCCGTTGATCTGCTCCTCCAGCGGCGACGCCACGGTAGCGGCGATCACCTTGGGGTTGGCGCCGGGATACTGCGCGCGCACCACCACGGACGGCGGCACCACCTCGGGATACTCCGAGATCGGCAGCTTGAACATCGAGATGGCGCCGATCAGGAAGATCAGCACCGATAGCACGCCGGCAAAGATAGGCCGGTCGATAAAGAATTTCGAGAGATTCATCTCAGTCTCGGCAGTCTTGGCGAAAAGGCTCCCCCTGGCGGCCTGGCATGCAGGCGCCATGTGGAGCGGGGAAGCTAAATATGGTTTGGCCTCGGGGGAGAGGTAGTTTCAATGCCGGCGCACTGTGGATGCGCCTGTCCTCTCCCCCGGTTGCTCTCCCGCCATGCGGGAGAGGGAGCAAACCCTTGGCAGATTCAGCTCATGCGGTTCTTGCAGGATCGGCTCAGGTCACCGGTTTTCCATCGGCTGCCTTGTCCGTGGTTTTCTCCGTGGCCGCCTGCTTGCGGTCAGCCGATTCGGCACGTTGCTCCAGCTCGCGCTTGAACGCCATATCGACCGGCTTGGGCGCGACCGTGACGCCGGGACGCACGCGCTGCAGCCCGTTGACCACGATCTTCTCGTCGGCCTTCAAACCCTGGCGGATCACGCGCAGCCCTTCGTAGGACGGCCCGAGCGTGACTTCGCGGTAGGCCAGCTTGTTCCCGCTATCCAGTACCAGCACGAACTTCTTGCCCTGGTCGGTGCCGATGGCGCGGTCGTTGATCAGCACCACCGGGTGCGGCGAGCCGCCACCGAGCTTGATGCGCGCATACAGGCCCGGCAGCAGGCGGCCGTCCGGGTTGTCGAACACGGCGCGCACGCGGATGGTGCCGCTCTTGGTGTCGAGCCGGTTGTCCACCGACTGGATGCGGCCCTCACGCGGATAGTCCTCTTCGTTGGCCAGGCCCAGGAACACCGGCAACCTGGACTGCCCGCCTTGCGCGCCGGACGCGCCACCGGCTGTATCCGCCTTATCCGCCTTATCCGCTGTATTGGCTGTATTGGCCGTATTAGCCGTATAGCGCAGGTAAGTCTGCTCATCGAGTTCAAAGCTGGCGTACACCGGCGACACCGACACCACCGTGGTCAGCACCGGCGTGCCGGCACCGGCCGCCACCAGGTTGCCTACGGTGATCTCGGCACGCGATACGCGCCCGCTGACCGGGGCGGTGATCCGCGTATAGGCCAGGTTCAGCCGCGCCACTTCCAGCGAGGCCTGCGCGGCGCGCACATTGGCTACCGCTTCGCGGGCGCCGTTGTCGCGCTCGTCGAACTCGCGGCGCGATACCGCGTTGTCCTGCACCAGCCGCTGCGCGCGGGCCTGCTCCGTCTGCGCGTGGCTGGAACGCACTTGCGCGGCGGCCAGCGCGGCCTCCGCGCGCGCCACTTCGGCGGCGTAGGGGCGCGGGTCGATGGTAAAGAGCGGATCGCCCTTCTTCACCAGCGCGCCTTCGCGGAAGTGCACGGCGTCAATGGTGCCGCCGACCCTGGCGCGAATCTCGACACGGTCCACGGCTTCGAGACGGCCGGAGAACTCATCCCATTCGGTGATGGTCTTGCCCAGCGCGCTTGCCACGTCCACGGTGGCGGGCGCTGCCGGCGCGGGCACGGCCTGCGCCTCGCCGGCGTGCCAGGGCTTGAAGATCGAGGTGGCCAGGCCAGCGCCGAGCACAGCGACGATGGCCAGGGCAATCATGGTGCGTCGATATTGCTGATTCATTTTCTTGACTCCGTATTCCGTCTGCGGTTTTCTTCAACTGGAAAGCAAAAAATGGGACGAACGCCCCCGCCGGCGCGCGCAAAGGATCGCGCCCGGTACGCCTGCTATGCGCAGGCCGGCTTGGCTTTGTAATTCGCGATCAGCCGGGCGGGCTGGCTCCTGTCTGGCGTTCGGCCTTGGGCGAGGCGTCGTCGTCGCCGGCAAGATAGTCTTGCAGGTAGCGCGCGCCTTCGTTTATCCACACCTGACATCGGTCGTGGGATTCTTCCACGCCGGCGCCACAGGCACCGGCCATGATTCGGGCTTCGGACGGCACGCCGGCCGTCAGCAGGCGGCCGGCGAAGGCTTCGCCTTCGGCGCGCAGCGCATCTTCCTCGGCCACCTGGATCAGCGTGGGCGGCAGGCCGGCCAGCCGCGAGGCATGGGCCGGGGCCGCGTAAGGGTGCACGCTGGCGGCTGGGGTAGGCAGGTAATCGCGGTAGTAGCCGGCCAGCCGCTGCAGCATTTCCAGCGGCACGCCGCGCCCGCCCTGCCCCACCGCGCACGATGCGTGCTGCAGGCATGGATCGGTAACCGGGCGGATCAGCCACTGCGCGCGCGGCTCCGGCAAGCCGCGGTCGCGCAGCATCTGCGACAGCGCGATCGCCAGGTTGCCGCCCGCCTCCTCACCCACCACGGCAAAGCGCAGCTTGTCCACCTTGAGGCGGCGCGCATGGCGCAACACCCACTCGACGGTATGGAACGCATCTTCCGGCGCCGCCGGGAACGGGAAATCGGGGGCCAGCGAGTATGCCGGCGTCACCACCACCGCGGGTACCGTGCCGGCCAGCGAGCGTGCGAGGCGCTGGGACTTCTCCAGGCTGGCGTCGACAAAGCCACCGGCATGCAGGTAGATCAGCCAGGGCAGCAGCGGCGCCGCCTTGCCCGCCGGATAGCCAGGCGGGTAGCTCAGGCGCACCGCGATCGTGCGGCCGCTGCTTTCCACCGTATGCTCGGTCGTGTGCCCCTCGGCCAGTTCGGCTGCGGAGGCTGCTGCTGCGGATTTCGGTTGCTTGGGCGACATGGCGGTAAGTTGTTGCGCGCTAACGGGTGCACTAGCGGGTGCACTAACGGGTACGTTAACGGCGCCTCCATTGCATATTGCGATGCAGCGAATTATGGTGGTTGATAAAGGTGGGATAAAGCGAGGCTTTGCCAATGCACTGTTTCTCAGGTGAAATAATCGCGGTTTCCGCGATCGGGAAACCCTTCGCCGTGCAAGGTCATCCGTTTTGTGATCCACTCCCGCACTTCCGCAGCCGCGCCACACGCGCAACCCGTCATGCGCCTGGCCGGGGCGCACCCCATTCGGGTGCCTGCCCTGCCGGCCAGACCTGCCTGTTTCCTTATCCGGGGGAGTGAACATGGATCGTCTCGTATCAATGCAGGCATTTACCCGCGTGGTGGATGTAGGCAGCTTTGCGCGGGCGGCCGAGTCGCTGGACCTGCCCAAGGCCACGCTCACACGCCTGATCCAGAACCTGGAAACGCACCTGGGCGTCAAGCTGCTGCACCGGACCACCCGGCGCATCAGCGTCACCACCGACGGCGCCGCCTATTACGAACGCTGCGTGCGGATCCTGGCGGACGTGGAAGAGGCCGAGCAATCGCTCACCCACCAGAACAACACGCCACGCGGCACGCTGTGCGTGGACACCACCGCCGGGCTGGCGCAACTGGTGCTGATCCCCAGGCTGCATGAGTTCTTCGCCGCGTATCCCGAGCTGAAGATGGAGCTGACCATCAACGGCAAGCCCATCGACCTGCTCAAGGAAGGAGTGGACGTGGTGCTGCGCGTGGGCGATCCGGTGGACGACACCATGGTGGCGCGCCGCATCGGGCAACTCCGGCTGGGCTTCTATGCCTCGCCGCTTTATCTCAAGAGCAACGGCACGCCCACCCAGCCCAGCGACCTGGTGCAGCACAAGGCCGTGAATTACCTGTCCAATCGCACCGGCCGCGAGATGCCGTGGCCGATGGGAGCAGGCGAGCAACGCACGGAAATGCTGCTGCCCTCGGCCATTTCCACCAACGACGCCGACGTCTACCTGGCCTGCGCGCTGGAAGGCCACGGGATTGCGCGCATTTCCCGCGTGATGGCGCTGCCGTATGTGGAAAGCGGCCGGCTGGTGGAGGTGCTGACCGACTGGCCCACCGACTCGCTGCCGATCGCCGCCATGTATCCGCAGAACCGCCACCTGTCGGCCAAGGTGCGCGTCTTCGTCAACTGGGCAGCCGAGCTGTTCGCGCGCCATCCGCATTTCGGGGAAACACAGGCGGGGCCGGCCCGGCAACCCCAGCCGCCCAAACTGGCGGCCTGAACGCGCCACGGGCTAGGTCGCGCTTGCCTTGGCGGACACGTTGGACGCATCCGCCACGGCCAGCGCTTCCACCTCGAACAACATCCCGTCGAGCGCCAGCCGTGGCACCGGGATCAGCGTGCAGGCCGGCTTGGGCGCATCGCCCCAGGCCCGATCCAGCACCTCCGCCAGCACGCGCAGGCGCGCCTCATCGTGATCCACCACCAGTACGGTCAGCCTGGCAACCTGGTGCAAGTGCGAGCCGGCGGCTGCCAGCGCCACGCGCAGGTTGTCCAGCGCCTGCCGCACCTGCGCCTCGAAACTGTCCGGCAAGCTGCCGTCCGCCCGCTCGCCGCCCTGCCCGGCCACGCAGATCAGGCTTGCGCCGGGCGCCACCAGCGCCACATGGGAGTAACCGTTGGCGCTCGGATCGTAGAGACCAAGGGGATTGAGCATGGTGAGCTGGCGCCTGGCGGGATGCGTGAGTGAGGCTGACATAGATGCAGTTTCCTTTTTCGGTGGCAATGCGCTGCTTGGCCGGATGCGGGACAGGCTCGACAAGGCTGCCCGCCTGCCCTAATATCCAAGAACGTTTTTGGATATTAGGCGCACCGCATGAATTACACAACTGAAAGCTTGGATAACCCTACTGGTTCTCCGGGTGATCGCATCCTGTTCCTGCTGAAGACCAAGGGCGCGGCCTCGACCACGCAGATCGCGCAGGCGCTCGGAGGTACCGCGGAAGCCGCGCGCCAGCAGGTGCAGAAGCTGCTCGCCGCCGGACTGATCGAAGGCCGCCAGCAAAGCGCCAGCGGTGCCGGACGGCCGCGCCAGGACTGGACCCTGACTGCCAGCGGTCACGGGCGCTTTCCCGATACCCATGCGCAGCTCACCATCCAGTTGATCGGCTCGGTGCGGCAGTTGTTCGGGGAGGAAGGGCTGGACAAGCTGATCGGCCAGCGCGAAGCGGAAACCCGCCAGCAATACCTCGCCGCCGTCGCCGGCGAGGAACAGCTCGTGCAGCGGCTGGCGACCCTCGCCGCGCTACGCCAGGCCGAAGGCTATATGGCGCGCCTGGAGCAGGACGGGGCGGACTGGCTGCTGATCGAAGACCATTGCCCGATCTGCGCCGCGGCGCAGACCTGCCAGGGATTTTGCCGGGCCGAGCTGCGGATCTTCCAGGAAGTCGCGGGCAGCGAGGCGACGGTCACGCGTGAGGAACACCTGCTCAGCAATGCGCGCCGCTGCGTGTACCGTGTCAGGGCCGCGGCATAGGCTGCCGGGGGACAAACAGAAAGCAAACGGAAAGCAAACAGAAACCGGAGACCCAGCCCATGCCCTGCCGCCACGCAAACACGCCGATGGGATTGCTGCGGCAAGCCGCATTCTGCGCCACCCTGCTGCTCTGCGCGCTGGTGGCGCGGGCACAGCCGGCGCCGGCACAGGTCATCGATATCCCGACCCGTCCCGGCGTGACGCAGCGCTTCCTCTACCTCGCGCCCGCGCAGCCCAAGGCTGCCGTGATCCTCTACGCGGGCGGCCACGGCGGCCTGCAGATTTATCCCAATGGCAGCCTGGGCTGGGGTGCCGACAACTTCCTGGTGCGCGCACGCCAGCTCTTCGTCGACAACGGACTGGCGGTTGCGGTCATCGACGCACCCAGCGACCACCTGACCTCCCCCTTCCTGAACGGCTTTCGCCAGTCTGCCGAGCATGCCGAGGACGCCAGGGCCGTGATCGCCTGGATGCGCAGCCATACCCGCCTGCCCATCTGGCTGGCCGGCACCAGCCGCGGTACGCAGTCGGTGGCCGCCATCGCCATCCGGCTCGCGGACGGCGGCGGCCCCGACGGCATCGTGCTGACCTCCACCATCCTGCGCGAGGAACGCGGCCGCCCGGTGCCAGCGATGGAACTCGGCAAGATCAAGGTGCCCGTGCTGGTCGTGCACCACGAGCAGGACGGCTGCAAGCTCTGCCCGTTCAGCGAAGTACAGGGACTGATGGACAAGCTCGCCAAGACGCCCAAGGCCGGCCTGATCCAGTTCGACGGCGGCAACAACGTGGGCGACCCTTGCGAAGCCATGGCGTATCACGGCTTCAACGGCATCGAGCCGCAGGTAGTGCAGGCGGTGGCGAGCTGGATTGGGGAGCGGTAGGCGCGAGGTTGGCGCTGTACCCGTCAGAATAAGCAAGTGACATCCCCGGCGGATCATGCGCCGGCGCGTTACCCGTTACCCGTTAATTTCCCGGGGGCGCGCAGTGCCGCGCCTGCCCGTGAGGCGCTGTCACTCGGCCTGGATGCCAGCCGCCTGCACGATGCGGCGATATTTTTCCGTTTCCGCGGAGATGAACTCGGCAAATGATGCGGGGCTGCCGCCGACGATGCGGTAGCCGGCCTCGGTCAGGCGCGCCTGCACATCGGGCTGGCGCAGTACCTGGCCGACTTCGCGGTTCAGCAGATCGACCACTTCCGGCGGCGTCTTTGCCGGCGCCAACAGGCCCGACCAGACGCCCATGTCGACCGATTCCAGCCCGCGCGTTTCGCTGACCGTGGGCACCTGCGGCATCGCAGCGGCGCGGCGCTTTTCGCTAAGCGCGATGGCGCGCATGCCGCCGGACTTCACATGGGCCTGGGCGCCGGACAAGGTCACCACCGCCAGGTCCAGTTGCTTGCCCAGCAGGTCGTTGATGATGGGAGCCGCACCCTTGTAGGGCACGTGGAACAGTTTCACCTTGGCGTCGAGATTGATCAGTTCGCCCATCAGGTGCTGGGGCGTGCCAACCCCGGCAGTGCCGTAGTTCAGCTTGCCGGGGTTGGCCCGGGCCAGTGCCAGCACCTCGTCCATGGTGCGCGCGGAAAGACTGTTGCTGCCGACCAGGACCAGGGGCTGGGTGCCGACCAGCGCCACCGGCGCAAGGTCGCGCTGGCCGTCGTAACGGATCTTCGGATTGGTCAGGCGCGCGATCGACACTTCGCTGCCGGAACCCAGCAGCAGCGTATAGCCATCCGGCGCGGCAGCCACCACCTTGGCGGCGCCAATGGTGCCGCTGGCGCCGCCGACGTTCTCCACCACCACCGGCTGCTTCAACCGCGTCGACAGCTTCGCGGCAACGGTGCGGGCGACGAAATCGGCGGCGCCACCAGCCGCGTAAGGCACCACGATCACCACCGGCTTGGTGGGAAAATCGGCAGCGAGCGCGGGCGCGCACAAGGTCGCGAAAGCGGCACACGCGGCCAGCCATTGCTTCACAAACATGGGGATATCTCCGGAAAAAACGCCGCGTACGGCAAAGGGCACGACAATAAATTCAATGAAGGGCGCCGTAACCGATAGCGGCGTCCGGTCCCGGAGGCAGCGCGGCGGCCATCCGCTTGATCGGCAGGGTGGAAAAGCCGGTCGATGGGCAGGTGGACCGCGTTGTCGGGAATGCGCGCAACCACGCGCGCATTCCCCATGCGCACCCCGTCCAGGGCCCGCGCCACTTCCCACGATGAGTTGATGCTGTCGGCGCCGAAGGGTTGGAAACCGGTTACAAGAGCACGCTCATCGCTCGCACCCTCAGGCAGCGCCGCCGCCAAAGCCGCCGCCGCCCGGGGTGTGGATCTCGAACACATCCCCCGGCTGCATCTCCGCCTGGCCGATATGGTCCAGCGGCTCGACGCGGCCATCGGCCCGCACCACCCGGTTGATACCCGGCGCGCCGGCCTGCCCCCCGGCCATGCCGAAGGCGCCGTGGTGGCGGCCATTGGACAGGATGCTGGCGGTCATCGGCTCCAGGAACCGCACCCGGCGCACGCCGCCGTTGCCGCCCTTCCAGCGGCCGGCGCCGCCCGAACCCTCGCGGATGCGGTAGCTCTCCAGCCGGACCGGGAAGCGAAACTCCAGCACTTCCGGGTCGGTCAGGCGCGAGTTGGTCATATGGGTCTGCACCACGCTGCTGCCGTGGAAGCCGCCTGCCAGCTGGCCGGTCTCGTCATGGAACCCGCCCGCGCCGCTGCCGCCCGAGATGGTCTCGTAGTACTGGTAGCGCGCGTTGCCGAACGTGAAATTGTTCATCGTGCACTGCCCCGCCGCCATCAGCCCCAGCGCGCCGTACAGCGCATTGGTGATACAGGTGGAGGTTTCCACATTGCCCGCCACCACCGAAGCCGGCGGATTGGGATTGAGCATCGAGCCCGGCGGAATGACGACCTGCAGGGGTTTCAGGCAGCCGGCGTTGAGCGGGATATCGTCCTGCACCAGCGTACGGAAGACATAAAGCACGGCCGCCATGCACACCGCGCGCGGCGCATTGAAGTTATTGGCCTGCTGGGCACTGGTGCCGGTGAAGTCGATCACGGCGCTTCGCGCGGCGGCATCCACCCGCACCGACACGCGGATCTGCGCGCCGTTGTCCAGCGGCAGCGTAAACTCGCCGTCGCGCAGCCGCGTGATGACCCGCCGCACCGATTCCTCGGCGTTGTCCTGCACATGGCGCATATAGGCCTGCACCACGTCGAGCCCGAACTCGTCCACCATGCGGCGCAGTTCCTGCGCGCCCTTCTCGTTGGCCGCCACCTGCGCGCGCAGGTCCGCCATGTTCTGCTGCGGATTGCGCGACGGATATTCGCCGCTGCGCAGCAGGGCCAGCATCTCGCCCTCGCGCAGCCGGCCTGCCTCGACCAGCTTGAAGTTCTGGATCTGCACGCCCTCCTCTTCGATGCGCGTCGAGAACGGCGGCATCGAGCCCGGCGTGGTGCCGCCGATATCGGCGTGGTGCCCGCGCGATCCCACATAGAAGGTGGGTTCGGCGCCTTCGCCTATGTACACCGGCGTGATGACGGTGATGTCGGGCAGGTGCGTGCCACCGTGGTAGGGGTCGTTCAGCACGTAGACATCGCCCGGGCGCATGCGGCCGGCGTTGCCGTCGATCACCGCCTTGATGCTCTCGCCCATCGAACCCAGGTGCACCGGCATATGCGGCGCATTCGCAATCAGGTTGCCGGCGGCGTCGAACAGGGCGCAGCTGAAATCCAGCCGCTCCTTGATGTTGACCGAGTAGGCGGTGTTCTGCAGTTGCAGCCCCATCTGCTCGGCGATGTTCATGAAGAGGTTGTTGAACACCTCCAGCAGCACCGGGTCCACCGTGGTGCCGGCGGCGGTCAGCGCCGGCCGCGCCATCGTGCGTTCGAGCATCAGGTGGTCCAGCGCCGTCAGGCTGGCCTGCCAGCCGGGCTCGATCACGGTGGTGGCGTTCTTCTCGGCGATGATGGCCGGGCCGGCCAGCACATCGCCCGGCCGCATGTCCTCGCGCACCACCAGCGCGGCATCCTGCCACGCCGGCGCGCCGTCGGTGCCCGCGGTGAACATCGGCACGGTGCCGCGCCGCGGCACCTCGCGCACTGGATGCAGCGGGTGTGCGCGTTCGGCCGGCGCATCGCCCGGCACCACGGCCTCGACCGACACCGCCTCCACCACCAGACCCTTGCCCTGCATCAGGAAGGCGAAGCGCTGGCGGTATGCCGACTCGAAACCCCGCACGATTTCGTCCAGATCGCCGTGTGGCACTACCAGGGACGCATCGCTGCCTTCGTAGCGCACATGCACGCGCCGGTGCACCGCGACCGGCGCGTCCCCCGCCGCCTGACGCCGCAACTCGGTCTGCGCGGCCTCGGCCAGTTGCCGCAGGGCCGCGTCGATCGCGGGCAACGCCGCCGCGTCGAGGCGGGTTTCCACCGCCTGCTCGCGGATCACGTTCTGATCGGCCAGGCCCATGCCATAGGCCGACAGCACGCCGGCCAGCGGGTGCACGAACACGCGTGTCATCCCCAGCGCATCGGCCACCAGGCAGGCATGCTGGCCGCCCGCGCCGCCGAAGCACTGCAGCGTGTAGCGCGTCACGTCATAGCCGCGCGCCACCGAGATTTTCTTGATGGCGTTCGCCATCTGCTGCACCGCGATCTGGATAAAGCCGTGCGCCACCTCCTCGGCCTGGCGGCCGCTCTCGCGCGCCAGCGTGCCAAAACGCTCGCGCACCACCTCCGCGTCGAGCGGCTGGTCGGCGCCGTGGCCGAACACATGCGGGAACCAGGCCGGCTGGATCTTGCCCAGCATCACATTGGCATCGGTGACCGCCAGCGGCCCGCCGCGCCGATAGCTGGCCGGGCCGGGGTTGGCCCCCGCGCTTTCCGGCCCCACGCGAAAGCGCGCGCCGTCGAAGGTCAGGAGCGAACCGCCGCCGGCCGCCACGGTGTGGATGCTCATCATCGGCGCGCGCATGCGCACGCCCGCCACCTGCGTCTCGAACTCGCGCTCAAATTCTCCCGCGTAGTGGCTGACATCGGTCGACGTGCCGCCCATGTCGAAGCCGATCACGCGCGCCTGGTCCGCCAGCCCCGCGGTGCGCGCCATGCCGACGATGCCGCCAGCCGGGCCGGACAGGATGGCGTCCTTGCCCTGGAACGCCTGCGCATCGGTCAGGCCGCCGGAGGACTGCATGAACAGCAGCCTCACGCCTGGCATCTCGCCGGCCACCTGGTCCACGTAGCGGCGCAGGATCGGCGACAGGTAGGCATCGACCACGGTGGTATCGCCACGGCTGACGAACTTCATCATCGGGCTGGTCTCGTGCGAGGTGCTGACCTGGGTGAAGCCGACCTCGCGTGCCAGGCGCGCCGCGGCCTGCTCATGGGCGGCATAGCGGTAGCCGTGCATGAAGACGATGGCCGCGCTGCGCAGCCCTGCATCGTAGGCGGCCCACAGCCGCTCGCGCAGGTGGTCCTGGTCCAGTGGCTCGACGACGTCGCCGTGCGCGCCGATGCGCTCCTGGGCCTCGATCACGCGGCTGTAGAGCAGTTCCGGCAGCACGATATGGCGATCGAACAGCCGCGGCCGGTTCTGGTAGGCGATGCGCAGCCCGTCGCGGAAGCCACGCGTGGTGATCAGCAGCGTCGGTTCGCCCTTGCGTTCCAGCAAGGCATTGGTGGCCACCGTGGTGCCCATCTTCACGCATTCGACCAGGTCCGCCGTCACCGGCTCGCCCGACGCCAGGCCCAGCAGGTGGCGGATGCCAGCCACCGCCGCGTCGCGGTACTGCTCCGGGTTTTCAGACAGCAGCTTGTGCGTGACGAGAGTGCCGTCGGGACGGCGCCCCACCACGTCGGTGAAGGTGCCTCCACGGTCGATCCAGAACTGCCAGCGGGGAAGGATTGCGTTTGCCATGATGTGTGCCATTACGAGTGGAAATGCCCGTGCAGTATATCCACGATTTGTCGATAAATTGGCAACGTTTTGGACCATTCGAACTGGGGGATTTCCCTAGGTACCTGATGCGGACCGGGCAGGCGGCGATTTCCGGCGCGCCCTGCAGATCGGAGGGAATGCGCAGCCATGCCCGGCCTGCCCGCAAGAACTTGGGCGGAAGGCGTATCGCGGCTTTGACGGCTTCACGCCGCAGGTGATGCAGGCGGCGGCGAGGTGGATCGGGGAGCGCGCGGCGCGAGCTTGCCGGTGCACCAGGTTTGATCCGATGCGCGAACACCTTTGCACGATTTTTTCGCTATACGTCCGATACGCGCACAACAGCAAGAATTCGAACACGGCGTATGACAGTTTCGTGACAGCGCCGCGCGAATTCGAAAAAAACGCCTTGCCGGCTGCGCGGGACCAGGTGCTAGGATAAGCAAGTGACCTCCTCGGCGGAGCATGCACCGGCGCATTCCCCGTTCTCCGTTACTCGTTACCCACTCCCGATCCGCCGGCATGGAGGTTGCGATATGACTGGATCCCTGTTCTTTCGGAACACGTGGCGCCAAGCCACCCTCGCATGCACGCTCGCGGGCTTTGCACTCGCTGCGCACGCTGGCGACATCACCGGCGCAGGTTCCACCTTTGTCTACCCCTTGCTGGTCAAATGGGCGGCCACGTATCACACCAAGACAGGCCAGGAGGTGAACTACCAGCCCACGGGTTCGGGCAACGGCATCCGGCAGATCAAAGCGGCCAATGTCACCTTCGGTGCCTCGGACATGCCCCTCAAGCCGGATGAATTGCGCGCTGCCGGGCTGCTGCAGTTTCCGCTGGTGATCGGCGGCGTGGTGCCGATTGTGAACCTGGATGGCGTCGCGGCGGGCCAGATTCGCTTTACCGGCCAGTTGCTGGCGGATATCTACCTCGGCAAGATCGCCAACTGGAACGACCCCGTCATCAGCGCAATCAACCCGGGCATTCACTTCCCCGACCAAAAGATCCTGGTCGTGCATCGCAGTGACAGTTCGGGAACGACGTTCAACTGGGCCGACTATCTGTCCAAGGTCAGCGGCGAATGGAAGAACAGCGTGGGGGCCGGCACGATAGTCAAATGGCCCGCCGGCGTCGGGGCCAACGGCAACGACGGTGTGGCCACTTATATCAAGAATGTCAAAGGGGCGATTGGCTATGTCGAACTGACTTACGCCCTGCAACGCAAACTGCCCTACGCAGCAATGCAAAACAGAGACGGCGCGTACGTCAGTCCTTCACGCGAGAGTTTCAGCGCGGCGGTGGCATCCGTGAACTGGGCCCAGCAAACGGATTTCTACCAGGTCATCACGGACGCGCCCGGCACGCAGGCCTGGCCCATCGCCGGCGCCGTGTTCGTGATCATGCCGAAAGTCCCGAAGGATCAGGCAAGCGCACAGAGTGCGCTTGCCTTCTTCAAATGGGCACTCAACGACGGGCAGGCCGACGCCGCTGCGGAGCACTATGTGGCGCTGCCACCCGGACTGGTCAAGCAGATCGAAACCTATTGGCGCGACAACTTCAAGTAAGCGTGGCAAGTCACGCAAGCGGGCAAGGGGATGCACCTGGTGCGCCGGTCAATGCTCGGTACTGCCGGCCCTGGAACTCCAGTCGGTGTGATCGGACAGATAGTGCCTGTAGGCGTACTCGACCTCGGCATCGGCGTCCTCATGCGCCTGCAGCGGATTGTCCCAGCATCTGGTGCAGGTGTGCCGCGAGGAGGCCTCCGGCTGTACGCCCGCCGTGAATGTCACAAAGCCCCGGTAACGCCCCCATGGCAGTTCCTCGACAGAAGTGACGATAAAAAGATCGCCGCGCTGGTATGTCGCCATGACTGCGCTCCTGCATGCTGAAAGGGGAAATTCATTCTAGCAGCGGCGCATGGGATCACAACCCCGGCATTGTTCTTCTCTGATGCAAATCAAAACGCCGCGTCGCCCGGATCACGTGCCGTCCTTCTCTCCCGCAGTGGGCTCCGCCGCAGTCACTACTTTCGGAGACTCAGGGGGCGCACCGCTGATCTTCGGGATGCACTCGGAACGGAACCACGCCACGGTGATCGGTTCCCCCGCCATGATGCGCCTGGCGGTCGGCACAACCTGCTCCCCGATCAGCATGCCAAGCAAGCCGACCAGGGCAATGGCGGGCGGAGCTGGCGAGCGGACCTGCAACAGCGCATAGATGATGCCAACCAGGATTCCCGCGCCCAGCGAAACCAGATAGAGCTTCATGACTTTCCTCCTTGGTAGTGTTGCGTGCCACACCGCCAGTCATGCCAGGCGGTGGCGACAGTGCAATGAGGCGGCGGCGCCGGACAAATACCGGCAGCGCATCGTCCAACACGGCGATGCGCTGCCCGCTGCGTGTTCGCAGCAGGAATCGGATGGATCGAACTGGCTAGCCCGCGGGCACCGGCGCCAGCGCATCGTGCTTGCCGCTGGTGCGCTGCGCGGCCTTGTGCACCATCGTGTAAGCGTAGTCCACGCCCATGCCGTAGGCGCCGGAATGCTCCTTCACCAGCTTCATCACGGCATCGTAGGTATCGCGGTGCGCCCAGTCGCGCTGCCATTCGAGCATGACCTGTTGCCACGTCACCGGGACCACCCCCGCCTGGATCATGCGCAGCATCGCGTAATCGTGCGCTTCCTTCGACGTACGGCCCGAGGCGTCGGCCACCATGTAGATCTCGAAATTGCCCTCCGCCATGGCGCACAAGGCAAAGCTGTTGTTGCAGACTTCGGTCCACAGCCCGGAGACAACCACCTTCTTGCGTCCGTTTGCCGCGAGCGCGTCACGCACCTTCTGGTCGTCCCAGGAGTTCATCGATGTGCGTTCGAGCAGCTTCTGGCCAGGGAATACATCCAGCAATTCCGGATACGTAAAGCCGGAGAAACTCTCGGTCTCCACCGTTGTGATGGTGGCCGGGATATTGAAGATCTTCGCGGCCTTGGCCAGCCCGACTGTGTTGTTCTTCAACGCCTGGCGGTCCATGGACTGCACCCCGAATGCCATCTGCGGCTGGTGATCGATGAAGATCAGCTGGCAGTTCTGTGGGGTCAGTACTTCGAGCTTGGAATTCGTCACGATGCTCTCCGGGGACAGCAGGTTTCAGGCGAGGCAGCCTCGCCGAGATCAGTGTTTCGGATTGCGCGCCATGTGCGCTCGCGGGAAGCCGCGCGCAGTTCGCCTCGCGCGCGGAGCCAAACTAATATAGGAAGTCTTCCCGGGCGGACCAGCTTTTTTTGCTCTTCGCCGCATTGCGAGACGGGAGAACCGAGGCGGCCGGGGTAACGGTATAGTCCATGGATCGGTCCGACGGCTGAGTTCGGGCAGGAGCGGTCCTTCGCTCGCACCCAGGCCATAGCGGCATTGTCAGCTTTCTGATTTAATATCTCCCGAATAAGAAAAAATCCGGGGGTCAAATGAAAGCGCTGTTCGCTGTCACGATACTGTTCGCGGTCGGGCTGTTTCTTCTCGCACTACTCAAGGTGAAACGGGGAGGTGCCCCTGCCACAGCATCTTCGGGATATCTGTTTGCCCGGAGAGCGCCGTTCATGCGTAATGATGAGATTGAGTTATATGACAGGCTCGTTATGGCGCTGAGAAACGCACATGTCTTTCCTCAGGTGTCCATGTCGGCCTTTGTTCAGCATAAGGGCAAGGCGCAGGCTGCACGGAATATGTTTTCGCAAAAGTATGTGGACTATCTTGTCTGCGAACGTAAGACAATGCGGCCGCTGTATGTCATTGAGCTTGATGGGGCTTCTCATGGGTCCGCTAAGGCTCGCAAGCGTGATGCGCAGAAGGATCAGGTGCTCGCGTCGGCGGGGATTCCTATCAAGCGGTATACATCCAAGGATGTCGATTTCACGGTCATTCTTGGGGACTATGTTTCGGTGATTAGCCCTGCACTGCCTCCAGATGCTGTCGCTGTGACTCCTGCCAGTATCGCTCAACAGCGCTAGGCGCAACCTTGCGCAAGGCACAAGAGGGGACGCCCAACACCAATTCTCAGATATTGTCCTTGGCACCCCACTTTGGAGCCGCCGCTGAGCGGAGCCTGGCGACCGAAAATCATATCCATGCTGCCATGGGTGCGGAAATTACCAGGCCGAAAACCGGCTTTCGACCAAAACATGCGCCCTTCCTTCCAGGAACAAACATGCTGCTTCCGCCTTCAGGCTGGCTGGTGAGCGAGACGAAAAGTGAGAGAGACAAATGGCGAATCAAGTAACCACGGGGGAAGTGCGTGTCGCGGTGCTAGTGGACTGCGACAATACGACACCTGAGATTCTCGAACACGCCCTGCGCGTAGTCGCGCAGTTTGGCCGCGTAGTGATGCGCAGAGGCTATGGCAACCATGCCACGCTGGCTAACAAATGGCAGGATGCGCTCGTGCGTCTGGCCTTCACGCCTTGCCTGCAATACCAGTATGCAGCCGGGAAAAATACAGCCGACATTGCCTTGGCACTCGACGCGATGGAAGCCATGTTCGATTCCCGCGCCGATACTTTCTGCTTGGTCACCAGCGATTCGGACTTTGCATACCTGTGCCGGAAGCTGCGGGAGCGTGGTGCTACGGTGCATATCGTGGGGGAAGCAAAGACACCCGACGCGCTTCGCAATGCCAGCGACCAGTTTTTCGAATGGGTTCCGCCCGAGCCGGCAGGCGAACCGGCAGATCCCGCCAAGCCGAAGATACCTGTTGCGCCTAAACCACCTGTAAAGCGCCGTCCGAAGGCAGTGATCAATGCGGTCGCATTACTGGCTGGGGGCACGCCTGATGGACGGGTTGGACTTGGGGCGTTGGGACAGTATCTTAAACGGACTGATCCTGCATTTTCACCCAAGGCATTTGGGCATGCGGCATTGTCGGACATGGTGCGGACGTATCCTGATCTCCTTATGGATCAGCCAAATGGGACCGGGATTTGGGTTAGTGTCAAACCGAAGGGGGATGGAGGGGAAACTTGAATTGAATAGGAATGCGCACGGGGAATATGACCGCAACCGGGCCAAGAGCAGACCCTCATTGGCCATGACAAAGTGCGCAATTTCTGTTCTCATGTCCTGTACGCTTCATGTTTTTCTTTTAGAGAGAGAAAAGAAATGCGACTTGCTCAAATTGGTTCTGCGGCATGCTTCTATATTTCGGTTTTGCTCATTAGCGGGTGCACCACTCCGCACTTGAAACCCACTTCGGAACAGGCGTCGAGCGCTAGTCAGGACCAAACCTTCTGCTTGCGAAGCAACAATATGAGTTGTTCAATTACCGCGGATCCCGCCGCTCAATCTGACCGACCCAAGCCTCGTCCGAACTGTGTCCTGCTCCCGGAGGGATATGATCCTCTTGAAGAAAGTCAGAAAGTTTGTCCTGAAGAAAATACATGGGGCACGGGAGCAAGCGGAAGATTGATGTGTTGTGACCATCCACCCGTTTAATAAAAAAGAATAGCCGCCGGCTTGATGTACGAGACGAATTGAGTGAGTTTCGTGATTTTATATTCTCATCTGCGCCAGTTTTGGCCACATCAGATACGGAACCAGAGCAAATCGAATTGGCGCATTGGTACGTATGACTGCCCCGGAACCACCTGCGCCGGAAAGCGAACCGATAAGCTCGCATTCGTGCGCGCGGTACTTGAGCCAAGCTCTATTGTGGGCGTTGAGCGCTTGGATGAGGCGTTCGTCCGCATTACTTCGGTCCTGGCCCACTAGGGTTGACCAGTTCCAAGTGTTTCTTCGCAAGCAGTTTGGTGAAATATTCTCGTTTGCTAATCACGTCGAACCCAGAATTTATGGCGCTGCCTTCCGGCCAGTCATCGAATTTTCCTGCGCGATGCTTACGCAGGGTATGCCGATAGCTAAACAAAGAAGAAGAATGGCGCGTATGGGAAAGGATCTACGTCAGGCGGTTTCGTCCGAGGTCCGACGAGAAAAATGGTACACGAACGCTTGTCCGGCCATAGCGGTTTCCTATGGGGAATCGTTGGAAAAGCCCAACGAGTAGTCATTTCGTAGACGCGATCGAATGACCGCTCTGGGAAGAGACGACCGGGTAGCGGCGCGCCGAGATCCCATGCCGGCCATGAGGCGACGGTCGCGATGTCGCATTGAACGGCTGACATTCTGCATAAATCGGGCGCTCGGGCATGTAACGCGACACGCAGCCGCCGCAGCTACGTCGTGCGTGACTATTTTGTGTGGGTCGTGTGATCTTCGAACGCGGAGACGATGCCGTCAATCATTGCTGCGATGCGCGCGGTATGCCGAAGGTCTTGATGCGTGACGAGCCAGATTTCGTAGACCGCTCCACGTGCGGGTTCCGGCCATATCTGCACGAGGCCGTCGTGTTCAGCCAGATGTATCGGAAGCTCACCGATGCCGAGGCCGGCCTTTACCGCGGTACGCAGCATGAGGCTGGAATTGAAAGTCGATACGATGCGCCCCGCGTGTATCGGTTCGCCAGCAAGAGTCGGTGATCGATGACCGGTCCAGTTTCCCTGATAGACGACAAGATCGTGGCCCGCGAAGGCGGAGCCAGCGGCGGGCTTGCCGTGCTGTTCGAGATAAGCGTTTGATGCAAAGAGCGCCATGGGCCAGCGAGCCAGGCGCCGCGCGACAAGATCGGGATTATCCGGCCTGACTGACCGGACCGCGATATCCGCTTCACGCTTTGCCAGATTCAGCACGCGCGTCGACGTGTCCAGCAGGACGCGCACTTCGGGATGCGCAGCATGCAGGCGTTCGATGGCCGGAAGCAGGAATTCGAGCGCAATCGAGTCGGTGCTGGTGACTCTTACGTCCCCCGCAAGCCGTGTATCCGTGCCTTGAGTTCGTCTGACGAGTTCGTGTGCGGAGTGTTCCATTTTCTCCGCGGATCTCAACGCGGCCTCGCCTGCGGCGGTCAACGCGTAACCCTCAGAGGTGCGCAGGAAGAGCGTTGCACGTAGGGCGTGCTCTAGTGCCGCGATCCGTCTGCCGACCGTCGCCTGATCGAGATTGAGCGTCCTGGCCGCTCCACGGAGCGTTTTTTCGCGCTCCACCGCGAGAAACACTCGCGCGTCATCCCAGTTCATCGTGCCGCCCTCCTGATGCAAATTTGCATCTGACAGCATGAATAATGCTGCACATATTCATCAACGTCGAGGCCTAAACTGAACGCAAGAGTTCCTCGTTCAATGATCCGCCCGGATCAATCGAGCCTCATCTGTAGAAGGAATGGTATCCATGTCTGCTTCAACTTATCGTGTGCCGTCGTCCATGACGGCCATTGAGATCAAACAGCCCGGCGGTCCTGAGGTCCTGGTGCCGACTACGCGCGCGGTGCCGATCCCGGCCGCCGATCAGGTTCTGATCCGCATCCACGCGGCTGCCGTGAACGGTCCAGACGTTTTCCAGCGCAAAGGGCTGTACGATCCGCCCCCCGGCGCTTCGGACATTCCGGGGCTGGAAGTGGCAGGTCAAGTGGTCGCCGTTGGCTCCGACGTGTCCCAATTCCGGATCGGCGAACTGGTGTGTGCATTGATTCCCGGTGGTGGCTACGCAGAATATGCAGTCGCGCACGCCTGCAACACGATGCATATCCCCAAAGGCCTGACGTTGGTGGAAGCGGGGGCCATGCCCGAAACGTTTATGACGGTATGGCTGAACCTGTTCCAGCGCGGCAAGCTGGTTGCCGGCGAATCGGTGTTGATCCATGGCGGCGCGTCCGGTATCGGTACCACGGCGACCATGCTGGCGAAGACATTCGGCGCTGCGAAAATCATCACGACAGTTGGCTCGCAGGCGCATCGGGAGGCCAGCCTGGCGCTAGGCGCAGACCTCGCGATAGATTACCGCGAGGAAGATTTTGTCGCCGAAACGAAGCGGTCTACCGATGGAAAGGGAGCCGACGTGATCCTCGACATCATTGCCGGCGACTACGTGGCTAGAAACTATGACGCCGCAGCCATGGACGGACGGATCCTCCAGGTGGGCGTGATCAAGGGGCCGGCGAAGGATCTCAACGTCGTGCCGATGATGACGAAACGTCTGACGCATATGGGCTCGACATTGCGATCGCGCACATCCGCGGACAAGGCGACCATCATCAATGAACTGGAGCGGCAGGTCTGGCCGCACATCGAGAGCGGCAAGATCAAGCCGGTTGTCTACAAGACCTTTGCGCTTGCCGACGCTCGCGGCGCTCACGAGCTGATCGATTCCGGCACACACTTTGGAAAGATTGTCCTTACGACAGGTGCCGATCTCATTGGCTGAAGCCTGGCTTGCCGCCAAAGCGGCAAGCGTCTTGCCGGTTTCGTGATGAACGTGAAGAAGAAGCGTTACTTTTAAAGGTCGCGGACCGTCTCACGATCTGCTCGACGATCGGCTGAAGTCGGTTTGTGGATTCAACCGGTCGATGCAACAGGTTGAAGAAATCGTTAGGCGGGGCTTTCATAGTTCAGGGTTTCCCGCGGAAGCCCATTCAACCGCCTCGCCACGGCGTTGAGTTTGGCCTTTGAATACGCCGAAAGGTCGATCTCCTTGGAGTCGACCACGCCAGACGCTGCATCGTGGTTTGCTGTGGCAACGCGTGCTTACGCATACGCTACGGAGCCCGGACAAACGTTGCAGGTTGATGCGACCGAAATCACTTGGTCAGGGTTGACGCAATAAAGCAGTCGCACCACGCCTTACTGTTTAGGCAACAAGTCCTGCAGGTCTCGCAAGCTGGGAGCCGCGTTTGGTGCTTGCGAAGAGTACACCGGCGCGGCTGGCAGGCCGGGAGCGCCCGACCCAGGCTTGGGGACGGCGGCGGGGTCCAGCCGGCCATTCTGGCCAAGCGTGATCTGGCTGCAGCCGGGCAGAATGCCGTCTTTTTTCAGGCTGTTGGTGATATCTATGGCCAGCACCGCCCCCCGCTCTTCAATAGCGATCGCGGTGCCGCCACGGCTGAAGGAGAAATTTCCCCGCCACACGGCCCGGCTCTGTTTGACGTCCCTGAGCGTGGCGCCATAGCTGGCAGAAAGGCGCGCGCCGCCTTGACCGCTGACGACGCCGCCGCCATGGCTGATCGTCAGGATGGTGTCGGCGCCGAACGCATTGGCCCTGGCTAATGGTCCGTTCTGGTCCAGTTCCAGGCCAGAGACCTCTTCGAAGCTGGTATTTGTCCCGCACTGCCTGGCAATCTGCTGGAACTTGGAACGAAACGCACCGGAGAACTCCGGGCCCCAGCCCATGCCAGCGCTGGAAATCACATATAAACGGACCGGCCGCCCCTGGTAATCCATCGCGCGATTGGTGACCGCGACGGTGGGAGCCGCGCAGGCGCTGACAACCAGCGTGGCGAAAAACAGGATAGAGACCAGCGAACCACGGGATGTGCCACTCATTGATCAGGATCCCTGCATCGAATAGGTAAAGAAATAGCTGCTGGAAACCGAGCGCATGGTATAGGTCTGCCCGTACCTGACGAGCTGGTAGCAATGTTGCATCCCAATGAATTTGGGGTTGCCCATGTCGAAACAGACTTCATTGCTCTCCGGCATAATGCGCCAGCGGCCATCGGAATAGCCTCGCGTCTGCATGTTGGTTACGCCGAAAGCCCCGTTCTGCTTGAATTCAAGCTCAAGCGGTGTGCCATTTGGCGAGATGGCGACGATGCGCGTCAGATTCGCAAAATGGCTGCTCAGATCATCCCCGGACAACCGTTGGCCCGGCTCGGCCGCGGGTCTTGCTGGGCCCCTGGGGCTGCTGGCCGCCACGATCGGCGCAGGAGGGGCAACGCTCTCGGCGCGGAACTTCCCCAGGGCCACTTTTGCCCGCGCTGGCACCTCGGCGATCCACTCCGCCGGAATGGCGAAGTTAAGATTCTGCGCCTCGCGAATCGTGAGGTAAGGTATGCCGAGCAAGCGGCCTTCGGTATCGAACAGCCCTCCACCGCTAGATCCGCCGGAAATCGGGGCACTGATCTGGATGCGCGACAGCTTGTCATCCCTGTCCCGATTCAGCGCCGCCACCAAGCCGTCGCTCAGTGTCAACTCCATCCCACTCGGCGCGCCGATGGCAAATACCCGCTGACCGACCTTCAGCGTCGAAGCCGGCGCAATATTGACCGCCGGGGCAACAAGGCCCTTGGCTCGGATGATGCACAGATCCCGCTCCACATCGGCATGCACAAGACGTGCCTCGTGCAACGTGTTCTCATGCTTGATGGAGATGGCCTTTCCCTGCGCCAGCACGTGGCAATTGGTGACCAGCTCTTCCTGCCCGATCACGACCGAGCTGCCCAACTTGATGCGCTGGCCTTGCGCGTTGTAGACGCTGACCAGCCAGATGCTGGGTGAGCGTTTTTCATAGAGCTCGCCGGCGTCCATCGCCAGGCACGACGCGGCGGACAGGAACCCGCCCATTAGCAACGCGATATGCCGGTGTAGCTTCCTGATCTTGAAAGGGATTCCCATATTTGCTGTATTTCTACGCGTCGCTGCGATTGTTTACCCGCCCCGCCTATTCGGTTTCTGCCGGCCCAATTGGCGAGCGGCCTCGCTTCTTTTCAGGCAGCGCCAATAATAAGCTAAAGCGTGACTCGTACGCCAGTCTCCCGCGGTGGGATTATTGTCTCTAGCCAAATTCATTTAGACGCGCCTTGACATGTATTAACAACATATCAGTCCGGTACACTCATGCAACGTCGGCGCATCTGGCGCTGGCGCTCATCCAACCGGTACCTGGGCCTTTTTGTCCGGCCTGCGATACCGTCCTGGTTTACTCCCAATAATTTTCCTCTGGCGGCAAGTCGATAACCCTTCACTGCGAATCGTGTAACTTCCAGGCCCTGTCATCGCCCGGCGATCGCTACGATCTGGTAGCGGCGAGTCGAACGACAAATTGGCCGAAAGATCCGCTCAGGAGCGTGGCGGAATCATGTTGAACGTTCAGGGTCGGAGTGACCAAACGGCGGTCCACAATAAGGACGAAAATGTACGCCTCCCACGGGTGCCAGGTAGCTCGGTTTCGCAAGCGAGCCGGGCTAATCGATTGCACATATATTGGGGAAAGTTTCGCCAACAAAGGTTGTGTTAAACATTAGTTTTTTGCTTGTTTCAGTTTAGGTCGACCGGACTCGTCGTCATCCGTGGGATTTTCCGTCAGGGTCGTTCTTGCGAATGCATCGAGTTCTCGACTTAGGGCGTCGACCAAACTACGGTAATCCTCCCTCCATGTACTCAGGGCCAATGACAATGACGACACTTACTTCTTCCTGAAGATCCGTGCAGCCTTCCCCGGAAATCGGTGATGAACCTTTTTGCGGGCCGCAGCGCGGAAAGACGCGGTGCAAAGTCACGCCACCGCCAGGCACGAATGCTATCGCGCCGCATGCGGTCATTCCGCTGGACGGCCCCCTGCATCCCAGTACGGCGGGTCGCCGATAGCCTCCCGTATGCATTGCGCAAAGGCGCGCAGCTTGGCCGAAGCACGCTGGCCCTCGGGGTGCGCCACGTAGATGGATTCCGCCACCGCCTGAACGCCCGCGTCGATCACCTGCAGCGCACCGGAACGAATCGATGCGCCGACGATGAACGTTGGGAGCAACGCGATGCCCAGGCCCGCCAGGGCGGCGTCGTGCATCATGTCGCCATTATTGACGCGCAACGCAACGTGCGTGCGAACCGACAGCGCGCCATCCGGGCCCGCGAGGCGCCAGTCGGCCACGCCCCGGTTGACGTAGAAGATGCCACGGTGCTGCTGCAGGTCCTCGATGGCGCGAGGCGTGCCCTGACGTGCCAGATAGGCCGGCGACGCAACCAGGACACGCCGGCTTGGGGCAAGCTGCCACGCCACCAGCCGCGAATCCTCCAGCGCGCCGTGCCTGACCACGGCATCGTAGCCCTCGGCGGCCGCGTCCACGCGGCGGTCATCCAGGTCCAGCGTCAGTTCCAGCTTCGGGTGCCTGGCAAGGAAGGGATAGAGCGCGGGGCCGAGATGCATGCGGCCAAACGTCACCGGCGCGGAGATCCGCAAGGGGCCGGTCAGGCTGCCGCGCCGCTCGGCCATGTCGGAGGTGGCCTCCTCGACCTCGCGCATGATGCGTGCCGCGCGCGCCAGAAATGCCAGGCCGTCTTCGGTCAGGCTGAGCTTGCGGGTAGTCCGGTGCACCAGGGTGGTGCCCAGCTGCCGCTCGATATCGGCTAACCGCTCGCTGACAACGGATTTCGACAGTTGCAGGCGGCGCGCCGCTTCGCTGATCGACCCGGACTCCGCGATGGCCACGAAGCTGGCGACGCCCTCAAGTTTCAACATTGTCCGGTTTTCCCGAAAAGCAGTTCCGTGATTCGCACTCTACCGCGAACAGCCACGGCGAACCATACTGGGTATCGAAAGCGAAAGGTGATCCGGCGTTGCCGCGACTCACTATGCTGATTATTCGAAACGCAAACCCCTATGTATCAATGCGCCCCCATGCGACGTTGTCGCCAGGCGCGAACCAGGAGGTCGAAATGGGACGCTTGTCCGGAAAAACCGCCATTGTCACCGGAGCCAGTTCCGGCATCGGCCGCGCCACGGCGCTGTTGTTCGCCGCCGAGGGCGCCAGGGTTGTGGTTGGCGCGCGCCGCGCGAGCGAACTGGACCAACTGGTCTCGGAAATCCACGCAGCCGGAGGCGAAGCGGCGGCGCTGGCCGGCGACGTACGCTCGGAGGACTATGCCAGGGCGCTGGTAGCGCTGGCCGTCGAGCGCTACGGGCGGCTGGATATCGCCTTCAACAATGCGGGAACCTTGGGAGAAGGCGGCCCCAGCACCGAGGTGTCGGAGACGGGCTGGAGCGACGCCATCGCCATCAACCTGACTGGCGCCTTCCTGGGCGCCAAGCACCAGATCGCGCAGATGCTCAGAAATGGTGGCGGCTCGGTAATCTTCACGTCCACCTTCGTCGGCTACACCTTCGCCTTTCCGGGGGTGGCAGCCTACGCGGCCAGCAAGTCCGGCCTGATCGGGCTGACGCAGGCGCTGGCGGCCGAATTCGGCCCGCAAGGGGTGCGCGTCAATGCGATCCTGCCGGGCGCGGTGGATACGGAGATGTACCGCACGATGAACGACACCGCGGAATCGCAGAGCTTCATCACCAACCTCCACGCGCTCAAGCGCGTGGCAAAGCCCGAGGAACTGGCACGGTCGGTACTGTACCTGGCGTCGGATGACTCGGCCTTCGTGACCGGTACGGCTTCGCTGGTCGATGGGGGTGCGTCGATTACGCGGACTTGATGTCCCCGCCGGCAAGCCCTTACGAGCCTGCCGGCCTTGTTTGAGTGATCACCCCTCGCCACCCTCCCCCTGCTCATCCAACGCGGCCAGTTCGCTCAGCACCAGCGTCTCGTGCGCGAGCACGGTCGCCAGCGACAGCAAATGGCCCTGCGTTTCCTCAGTCAGGTTGCAAAAGGTGCCGCCGGCGGCGTTCTCGATGGCCACCGACAATAGTGCGTTGCGTTGCGCGGTTTTCTCGGCTGCGAGGCTTAGCGGGCTTTCGGATGCGGCATGCGCGGTCAGGAACGTGTCGCGGCCTGCGCGTTGGGCGGTGATGTTGTAGCGCGGGTAGTCATACATCGTGCGCCCTCCGTTGGGACGCGCTCGGGCGCTGGCAGATGACGGGAGCGTTGGGAAAGGCGAGTTGCCCGGAATGGGCGAACGAAGACTGGGGCATGAGAGTGCCTCCTTCTTAAGCGATTTCAACCCCGTTCCCCGCTGTCAATCGGGGTGGGCGGGCGCAAGGCGAGGTTGACAGACCGGAAAGAAGGAACCGGCGAGCCCGAAGGCTCCCCCGCCCAGGCCCACCCATAGGGGCGTGCAAAGGCGCGACGGACATAAAAATGCCGCCTGGTGGCGGCTGTCCGCCTTCTTTTCGGGCTGTCAAACCCGGCCGCCGTGGTTGCAGCGACGTGCGAAGTATAGCGTGGGGTGGCGCAGCCCAAACTGGCCGCAACAAAAAGTCACACCCCGGCCTTGATCAACCGCCACATGCATCAGAACGATGCCGATGCCGTAAAGCCGTTCAACCGCAACCTACAGCAGCCGCTTGGCCAACTCCGCACCATGGGCAAAGCCAGCCACCTCGGCCGCCTCCGCCGTCGGGAACAGGTCCGTCACCTTCGATGACTCCAGCAAGGTCCCCGCAGCCCGGATATTCGTGCCGGGGCGGCAGACTCGGACCGTGTATTCCCAGACGTTGGGCGTTCTGGGCCGTACCTGCACCTGTACCTCGTGTGTCTCAAAAACCCGCTTCTTCCATGCAATCTCTTTGATCATCGCTGTCTCCGATTCTTATTGGAGAATCGCAACGTCGCCAAGGGCACGCCATTCGTTGAATCGTGCCCGTCACAAGCGCGATGGCGCCTGCGGGCTATCGTTGGAATCTATCCGCCATCGTATCAAAAGTTGGTATGTCTGCTCTATGATGCCAGGCAATGTCACCGCCCTGCCGCACGCCAGATCAGATCATGACACTCGCCACCCTGCTCCTGTTTCTCTTTGCTTCCGCCGTGACCATTGCCACGCCCGGTCCCACCGTCCTGCTCGCCCTGAATAACGGATCGCGGTATGGCGTGCGCAAGGCATCGTGGGGCATGGCGGGTGCGATCGCAGCAGATATCATCCTGATCGCCACCGTTGCAGCCGGGCTCGGCGCAGTAATCGCAGCGTCCGAGATGGCCTTCGAGTTGATCAAATGGTTCGGCGCCGCCTACCTGGCCTATGTGGGATGGAAACTGCTGCGCTCCGGCAATGTACCGGCCACGGCACCGGCGGAATTCGCGGCGGCCGTGGATAGTGGCCGGGCACATGTGTTGTTTTCACGCAGCTTCTTGGTAGCCGCCACCAACCCGAAGGCGTTGCTGTTTATTTCGGCGTTCCTGCCGCAGTTCATCGACACCAGCGCATCCTTGCTCCCACAGTACGCCGTTTTGACGGTCGCGCAATGCTTGCTGAACCTGCTCGCCATGCTGGTGTACGCGACCCTTGGCGCCAGGATCGTGCACGCCTTCCACGGCGACGGCATGCGCTGGCTGAATCGCGTATCCGGCGGCACGCTGATGGCGCTGGCGGGCGGACTGGCGCTGTTCCGCCGCGTACAGAACTGAGGCCCGGCCGGGCTCAGAAAATCGAATGCCCGCTTAGCGTAGTCAGCCACTCCAGCGCCTGCACACCCGCCAGCGAGTTGCCGCTGTGGTCCAGCCCCGGCGACCACACGCACACCGCCCAGCGCCCCGGCAGCACCGCCACAATGCCGCCGCCCACGCCGCTCTTGGCCGGCAAACCCACCCGGTAGACAAAATCGCCCGCGGCATCGTAGGTGCCGCAGGTGAGCATCAGGGCCGAAAGCCGCTTGGCAGGGCTGGCGCCGAGCACGCGCTCGCCGCTCCATGGCACCACACCGCCGTGCGCAAGGAACAGCGCCGCGCGCGCCAGATCTTCGCAGGTCATGGCAATGGCGCACTGGCGGCAATAGGCGTCGATGACTTTGTCCACCGGCATATCCAGCCGGCCAAAATCCTTCATGAAGTAAGCCATGGCGCGATTGCGGTCCGCGTGTTCGCGCTCCGACTGCGCCACCTTCGGGTCGTAGTCGATGGCCGGGTTGTTGCAGAGCCGGCGGATGAACTGCACCAGCGCGGTCTCCGCCTGGACGAAGCGGCTGCACAGTACGTCCGTCACCACCAGCGCGCCGGCGTTGATGAAGGGGTTGCGCGGCTTGCCTTGCTCGTACTCCAGCTGCACCAGCGAGTTAAAGGCATTGCCCGAAGGCTCTCGCCCTACCCGCTGCCACAGGTCCTCCCCCAGCAACTGGAAAGCCAGCGTGCAGGCGAACAGCTTGGAAATGCTCTGGATCGAAAACGGCACCGCGGCGTCGCCCACGCAATGGCTGCGGCCATCGGCAAACACCAGCGCCATGCCGAAACGCGTGGCGGGCACCTTGCTCAGTTCGGGGATGTAGTCCGCCACCCGCCCTTGGCCCAGCAGGGGCGCGATGTCGCGGTGGATGCGTTGGAGGATGTGTGCGTAGTCCATGCCGGGGTCGCCGAGCCGCTCTGTTCCGGGCCGCCGCGGGCCGGACAACATCCGGGCCGCCAGCGGGTTCCGCGTATCGTACAACGAGACATGGCTCGGCGCGGTGCCCCGGTGGCATCGTTACAGGGCCCGGCGTGCACCGCCCGCAGCGCCTGTGCCGGATCGGCGCCGAGCAAATACCTGCGCACGCTCGGCCGGATGTTTCGCGCGATGGGCGCCGCTGCCCCCCCAACCCACGGCCTTGCAGCGGCCTTACGCCGCCACCCGCCGGCCCCGGTCCAGCGAGGCCGACACACCAACCGCCAGCAATGCCAGCGCGGCCACCGCCGCACCCAGCCAGGGCAACTGGGTCAGCGGCAGGCCCGCGCTGATCATCAACCCGCCCAGCCACGCGCCGGTGGCGTTACCCAGGTTGAAGGCGCCCTGGTTCAGCGTGGAAGCCAGGTTGGGCGCGCCCTTGGCCTTGTCGAGCACGCGCACCTGCGTGGCGGGCACCACCGCAAAGCTCACCATGCCCCAGACAAACAGCGTGAACAGCGTCGGCACCGGGAAATGGCTGGTCCACGAGAACACCAGTTGCACCACCGCCACCGCAGCCAGCAGGCTGGCGAGTGCCGGCATCAGCTTCCAGTCGGCCAGCTTGCCGCCGGCCAGACCGCCCACCGTGATGCCTGCGCCGAACAGCAGCAGCACCATGCTCTCCTGCTGCGCGGTGAAGCCGGTCACGTCGCGCAGGATGTAGGCGATATACGTAAACACCGTGAACATGCTGACCGAAGCCAGCGTGCTGATCAGCAATGCAAGCTGGACCTGGGCCGCGCCGATTGAGCGGAATTCGCGCAGGATGCTGCCCGCCTGCATCGGAATGGCCTTTGGCAGCCATGCCACCAGCGCCGTGGCAGCGGCCACGCCAATCACGGTGACAGCCCAGAACGTGGAGCGCCAGCCCATCAGGTGGCCGAAGGCGGTGCCAAACGGCACGCCCAGCACATTGGCCACCGTCAGGCCGGTGAACATCAGCGCGACCGCCTGCGCGCGCTTCTCGCGCGGGACCAGTTCGGCGGCCACCACCGCGCCAATGCCGAAAAAGGCGGCATGGCAGAACGCCGTGACCACGCGCGCGGCCATCAGCAGTGCATAGTTGGGCGCCAGCGCGCACAACGCGTTGCCGAGGATGAACAAGCCCATCAACCCGACCAGCGCGGTCTTGCGCGGCCACCTGGCGGTGAGGATGGCGAGGATGGGCGCGCCCACGGCCACGCCGATGGCATAGCCGGAAACCAGCATGCCGGCAGCGGGCGCGGAGACGCCGAGATCGGCGGCGACATCGGGCAACAGCCCCATGATGACGAATTCGGTGGTGCCAATGCCAAAGGCCGCGGCAGCCAGCGCGAGTAGCGGTAATCGCATGATGTTGTTATTGAAGGACGAGAGAGATCGGCGAAGCTTGCGCGCCCGGCGGAGATGGACGTTGCGCACGCCGCAGCGAGAAGGACAGCACGCCGCGTGCATGTGAAAGGCGCTTTGCGGCGCGCCGGCACGATTGCGCAAGTCCGGCATTCTGCGCCAATTTCGCGCAGGACGTTGGCCGCCCCGCTAAAAACCTTGTGCCCGAAGCGGTCACAAGGTGACTGGCTACGCAGTACTACTCAGCGGTTTCGCCTGTGCATTTCCGTCGACCGCGCAGTACTACGCAAAGCCGCCTCAAAAGAACACGCTGCGGATCAGCGGTGCCGCCAACACGCTGACCAGCCCGGCGATCATCATCACCAGCGATGCCACCACGCCTTGCACTTCGCCAAGCTGGCGCGCCTTGGCCGTGCCGGCGCCGTGCGCGGCGGCGCCGAAGATGGCGCCCTGCGCAAGCCGGCTGCGTACCGAAGGCAGGCAGGCAAGCACGGTCTCGCCGATGGCCATGCCCGTCAGCCCGGTGATCACGACAAAGATCGCGGCCAGATCAGGCGGCCCGCCCAGCGCGCGCACCGCATCCACGGCGAACGGCGTCGTCACCGAACGCACCGCCAGGCCCTTCTGCAGCATCACCGGCAAGCCGAGACCGCGCGCCAGCCAGACCGAACTGAACACCGAGGTCAGCACCGCAGCCAGCACGCCGAGCGAAATCGACAGCCAGTGCTGGCGCACCAGCTTGCGGTGATCGTAGATCGGCAACGCGAAAGCGATGGTGGCCGGGCCGAGCAGCCACATCAGCCAGCGCGTGTCCGCGATGTAGTCGCGATAGGGAATATGGGCAGCCAGCACCAGCGCGATCAACACCACGGGCGTAGCCAGCAGCGGCATCAGCCACAGGCGGGTGCGGCGCGCATAGAGGCGCTTGTTGAAGTAATAGAAGGCAACGGTAGCCACCAGGCTCAGCGCCGCCAGCACGGTGTCATGCATGACGCTGCTGCCCGTTGCGGGCGGCGTTGCTCGCGCGGCGCGCCAGCCTGAGCTCCAGCCGGTACACCTGCTCCACCACCAGCGCCGTCACCACCATCACCGCCAGCGTGCTCAGGGCGATCACCGCGCAGATGCGCCAACCCTGGTGCCTGACCAGATCGGGATACTGCACCACCGCCAGCACCGCCGGGATGAAGAACAGCAGCATCTCGCCCAGCAACCAGTCCGCGCCGCGCCGCACCCAGCCGCCGCGCACCGCGCCGCTGAACAGCAGCGCCGCCAGCGCCAGCAGCCCGAGCAGACCCGCCGGCAACGGCAGCCCTAGGCGCGCGCGCAGCCAGTCGGCCAGCAACCACAGCGCCGACAGCGCCGCCACTTGGGTGAGCCCGATCGCGCCCGCACGCAGGCGGCCAAAGGCCGGCATCGGCGGCGGTACGGATGAGGCGGCGGCCGGGGTGGAGGGGACAGCGCTTTGCATGGTTTGAGTCAGTCTCTTGCGCCCGGGACGAAGTGGCAGTGACGCTAGTGTACGGAGAGCCATTCGATATATAAAATGAATATAAATTATCGAATCGATGCCAGATTGGAATGGCAAATCCAGCATCGCACATGCCATCGGAGGCACCATGGATATCCGGGCCCTGCGTTACTTCGTGGAAGTCGTCCGCCAGAACGGCTTCACCCGCGCCGCCGAAACCCTGCATGTCACACAGCCAACCATCAGCAAGATGGTCAAGAGCCTGGAAGACGAACTGGGCGGCCCGCTGCTGCTGCGCGAAGGCCGCACGGTGCGGTTGACCGACGCCGGCGAGGTTGTGTTCGCGCGCAGCCAGGCGGTGCTGGCCGAAGTGGCGCGGCTGCGCCAGGAGGTGGCCGAGGTGGACGGCATGGCGCGCGGCGAACTGAAGGTAGGCATCCCCCCCATGGCCGGGCGTTACCTTGCCCCGGTAATCGGTGCCTATCGCGGCCAGTACCCCGGCGTGAAGCTGCGGCTGGGCGAGCAAGGCGGGCGCGCACTGGAAGAAGGCGTGGCCACGGGCGAACTGGACCTGGGCGTGACGGTGCTGCCCGCCGCCGTGGCGGGCCTGGCCAGCCTGACTGTGACACGCCAGGCGCTGGTCGCGGTGTTTCCCGGCGAGCGCGCGCCGCGCAAAGCCGGCTCGGTCCGGCTGGCGGATCTGGCTGGTCTGCCCTTTGTGATGTATGAAGATGACTTTGTGCTTTATCGGGTCATCCTGGACGCTTGCGAGGCTGCTGGCTTTACGCCGCAGATTGCGGGGCAGAGCCGGCATTGGGACTTTATCGGGGAACTGGTGGCGGCCGATGTGGGCGTGGCAATCCTGCCGGCGCCGATAGCGGGCCAGCTGGATCCGGCACGCGTGGCGATCCGGCCGTTGGTTGCGCCGCAGTTGACGTGGGAGTTGGGGCTGGTCTGGCGGGAAGGCTATTTGTCGCGCGCTGCGCGGGCCTGGCTGGCTTGTTGCGAGCAGGCCTTCGGCACTGCCCGCAAATCCGTCTGACCTGATGCGCGGCCAATTTGCGTGCGGCCAGCTTACGCAGCGCAGGCGAAGGAGGCAATGCCCTGGTCGCGCTGCCATCGACCAATGGAGGTCGACCCAGAATGGACAACCGGGCTACGCAACAGCATTTTGTTCGTCCTGCCGATTGGTACTCCATGGGACGTGCCGATGCCTGGACCTAGAGGAAGGATGGCAACTGCACCTGGCAAAAGTCCAAATAGGACCGGACGATTGCGGACGGATGACGAGGCGAGGGATATAGCAAGTTGAGTTCCTGCACAGGCAAGGGGTGTTCTGGCAGCAGGGTCACAAGATTCTTCTCCCGAATGGCGCTGGCAGCCATGAATGGGGGCAGTTCTGTGACGACCTCACCGGCAAGCGCCCGGCTGCGCAGGTGCGCATAGTCATTTGCGGACAGTACCGCCGCGGGGCTATGTTCGGACGAACCCAGGCGCCAGACAGTTGGAGCATTCGAGCCCTGGTTCCATACCGCGCAGGGAAAGCGATGCAAAGCCTCGGGCGTCTCCGGCATGCCAAGACGCTCGACGAGGGCCGGACTTGCGACCAGGAAATGACGATAGGACAGGACGCGCCGCGCGACCATGGTCTCGTGTGCAATTGTCCCAACGCGCAGCGCAACGTCGATGCCATCCTCGACGAGATCGACGCGCCGGTCGGTCGTGAAAATATGCAGGCGGATATCGGGGCACTGGCGTTTAAACACCGCAAGCAGGTCCCACCAGGGTTCGAATGACGGCGGTAGCGATAGCCTCAGCCGTCCCTTGAGGCGTGTCTGGTCGCTCATGACGGCCTGCTCCGCCTCCAGCAGGGCCTCGATGCCACGACTGGCGTGCTCATAGAGGCGCGCCCCAGCGTCCGTGAGCCTGGTTCCACGCACTGAACGCTCCAACAACCGGGCCCTCGGCAAGCTCGTCGTGCGACTTTAGTCGGGACCGATTCCGAGGACTGCATCATGCTTAACATACTTCATGTCCCGTTGGCTGCGGTTGCGCCGTCCATGCTGTTCCAGCTTGCTGCCCAGGGAGCCACGCCGGCATCGGAAGCCGCAGTGAGTACGGCCATATCCGGACAGCTCTCTCGTTACGAGCAGGCGCGGAACAGTGCCGACATCGAGCGGATCATGTCGCTCTATGCCCGCGACCCGGTATTCATGCCGCAAAACGGTTCGCCGGCCGTGGGCCGCGAGGCGGTCCTGCGCGCTTATGGGCATGTCTTCGACTCGATCAAGCTCAATGTGCGCTTCGAGATCGATGAGATCCGCCTGCTATCGGATGAGTGGGCCTATGCACGTACCCGCTCACGCGGCACGGTGACGCGGCTGGGCAATGCAGTCCCGCCCGGGCCCGAAGCCACCAGGATTTGTTCCTGCTGCGTCGCGAAGCCGATGGTCAGTGGCGATTCGCCCGCTACATCTTCTCGACCACCAACTCGCCGGACTGAACGACCATGGCCACCCGAGCCCGACCCGGCGGCTGGAGGCGTTGAGACGGCCCCGTCCTAACGAAAGAGATCCTGCCCTGCGGGCAGGCTGCAGGCAGGTCTTCCACCCTGCCTGCAAACCCGCCGACCCCCCCCTGCGGGACAGGATCAGTTGCGCCCGATCTCCTGAAGAATGCGCGTCAGCAGGTACAACCGCGGCACGATCGAATCGATCTCGATGTACTCGTCGCGCGCGTGGTAGCCGAAGCCCGCGAGGCCAAAGCTCTCCACCACTACGGCCTTGCCGGAACGCCCGGCGAAGCCCGCGTCGGTGCCGCCTCCGGTGCCTTCGACCAGCGCCAGCTGGCGGCCGTCGAGTTCGGCGTAGATGGCTTGCGCGCGCTGCGCCAATTCGCGGCCGCGTGCGTTGGCGACAAACGGCGGGCGGCCTGCTTCCATGGTCACCGTGGTCTGCGTGTCGGGGACGAGCTTGCCTTCCTCGACCTTCTTCTGCAGCGCGGCTTGCAGCTTCGCCGGACCGTCCTTGACTGTCATGCGCACGTCGCCGATGGCGGTGGCGCGCTCGGGAATCTGGTTGCGTACCTCGCCGGCCTGGGCGGTGGTCCAGTTGAGCTGGGTGCCCGGCACCGATTTGGCCACGTCGCGCGTCTGCTGCAACTGGTAGGCCAGCTCGATCAGCGCATTGCGGCCCAGCTCCGGCGCGGCGCCGGCGTGCGAGGCGCGTCCCTTGACCTCCATGATGGCGGTGGCGGTGCCGCTGGCGCCCATCAACAGGGCTTCGGCCTTGACCACCGCCTTGGCGGCCGCCGGCTCGAACGACAGCACTACGTCATGCTGGTCGGCCAGGCTGGCGATGGTCTCGCCGGAACCGATCGAGCCCACTTCCTCGTCCGGGTTGAACAGGACGGTCAGTTGCGCGTAGTCCTGCCAGCCGGCCGCGTTGAGGATGGCCAGCGAATGCAGGATCACCGCGATGCCGCCCTTGTCGTCGGCGATGCCGGGGCCGTAAAGGCGGTTGCCTTCCTGCCTGATCGGCTGCGTCGCCAGCGTATTGGCCGGATAAACCGTGTCCATGTGGGCGATCAGCATGATGCGGCGCTTGCCCGTGCCGGTGAGCGTGCCCTTGACCATGGTGCCGGGGCCTTTTGTCACGGCGATGCGTTCGGTGCCGGCGCCGAGCGCTTTCAGGCGGCCTTCGGTATAGCTGGCCATCTGTGCCAGTCCCGCGGCGTTGGCACTGCCGGACTCGATCGACACCATCTCCTTGAGCGACTGGATCACCGACGGCTCCGCGGTGCGCGCCGCGTCCAGCAACCGGGCATCGGCGGCGCAGGCGCTGCCGGTGGCGAGGGCAAGGACGGCCATGGCGGCATGAGTAAGCCGGCGCAAGGATGAATGCATGAAATCTCCCGTTGAGGATGTTTGTACTTGTGGATTCGTTCTTGTCAGTTTGCGCTGGCGGCGGCAACGCAAACGCGCCGCCGCCAGTCATCGGCAGGTGCGCGTCAGTTGCGCCCGATCTCCTGAAGGATGCGCGACATCAGGTAGAGCCGCGGCACGATCGAATCGATTTCGATGTACTCGTCGCGCGCGTGGTAGCCGAAGCCAGCCAGGCCGAAGCTCTCCAGCACCGTGGGCTTGCCCGAGCGGGCGGCGTAGCCCGCGTCGGTGCCGCCGCCGGTCTGCGGCACCAGCGTCAGGTCACGGTCGATTTCCTTGTAGATGGCCTGCGCCCGCGCTGCCAGCGCGCGGCTGCGCTGGTCGGCCACGTACGGCGGATGGCCAGGCGTGAGGTTGAGCGTGGTTTCGGTGTCCGGAACCAGCTTGCTGGAGCCAAGCTTGGCTTGCAGCGCCGTCTGCAGTTTTTCCAGCGCGCCGGGCTGGGTCAGGCGGACATCGCCCACGGCCTCGGCCTTCTCGGTGATCTGGTTCAGCGGGCCGTTGGCGCTCGCGCGGGTCCAGACCAGCGCCGCGCCCGGCACGTCCTTGGCCACATCGCGCGTCTGGAGCATCTGGTATGACAGTTCGTAAAGCGCATTGCGGCCCAGCTCCGGTGCGGCGCCGGCATGCGCGGCACGGCCTTTGACATCCAGCGTGGCGGTGGCGACGCCGGCGGAGGCCAGCAGCAGGGGTTGGCCTTTCATCACCACCGAGCCGGCCGAGGGCTCGCAGGAGAGCACCACGTCATGCTGTTCGGCCAGCCTGGCGATGGTGTCGCCGGAACCGGGCGAGCCCACTTCCTCATCCGGGTTCAACAGCACCGTCAGCTCGGCGTAGTCCTTCCAGCCGGCCGCCTTGAGAATCGCCAGCGAATGCAGGATCACCGCGATGCCGCCCTTGTCGTCGGCGATGCCGGGACCGTACAGGCGGTTGCCATCCAGCCTGATGGGCTGCGTCGCCAGCGTGTTCGGCCCGTAAACCGTATCCATGTGGGCGATCAGCATGATGCGGCGCTTGCCGGTGCTGGTGAACGTGCCCTTGACCATGGTGCCCGGGCCTTTGGTGACCGGGACGCGCTCGGTGCTGGCGCCCAGCGCCTTGAGCCGGCCTTCTGTGAAGCTGGCCATCTGCGCCAGGCCCGCCTCGTTGGCGCTGCCGGACTCGATCGACACCATGTCCTTGAGCGACTGGATCAGCGCGGGCTCGGCCGCGCGGGCCGCGTCCAGCAGTTGCGCATCGGCGGCGCGGGCGCTGCCGGCGGCACCGAGGGCCAGCGTGAGCGCGGCGACAGCGGTCTGGGTAAGTCGGCGCAGGGATGGCTGCATGAAGTCTCCTGTTGTTTGCATCGTTATTGTGGTCAGGCGGGTTGCCCGCCGAGCGACGATGCTAGCCCTTGCGCGCGCGGCAAGGTAGGATCAATCCCGCCAATTGGAATGCCGATCCCGCCATGCCTGACGCTGACCCCTCTGCCCTCCCCGCGCCGCCCGCCGGTTCTGACAACCCCGCCGCCTGCGGCGCTGGCCGCCCCGTGCCGCTGCACGTGCGCCTGCTATGGCTGCCGGAGGCCATGCCGGGCATGCTGTTCGGGGCGCTGGACGTGCTGCGCGCGGCGGCCGGGGTGGCCCGGCTGCAACGCCCGGATGCGGACCGCGACCTGAGCTGGAGCGTGATCGGCCCGTCGGGGCGTGCGCTCGCCCTGCCTGCCCTGGGCCTGGAGCCCGCGCGGCGGCGCAGGCGCGCTGCGGCGGATGGCAATGCGCTGGTGGTCATACCGGGCCTGCTGGCACGCAACGCCCCGCACCTGGGCGAAATCGTCAGCGGCGCGACCCAGGCGCTGCGCTTGCTGGAGCGCCACGCGCAGGCGGGCGGCTGGATTGCCGCCGGGGCAAGCGGTATCGCCTTCGCCGCCGAACTTGGCCTGCTCGATGGCGCGCGCATGGGCGCGCCCTGGACCTTCCAGAGCTGGATGGCCAAGCGCTATCCCCGCTGCGATTTCTCCGCGAGCGAACCGATGAGCGTGCATCAGCGCGTGTTCGGCTGCGTCGCGCCGGCGCTGCAAACGGAGTTCATGTTGCGCGTGCTGGGCCACCTGCATGACCCGGACCTGGCGCAGACCTGCTCGCGCATGCTGCTGTACCAGGCCGAGCGCCAGCAGCTTACGCCGGAACTGGCGTCACAACGCTGGCTCAGCAAGACCGCCGACAGCCCGGTCTATCGCGCCATGCGCTGGCTGCAGGCGAATGTCGATGCGCCGTACCGGCTGGCCCTGGTGGCGCAGGCGGCCGCCACGAGCGAGCGCACCTTGCTGCGGCATTTCCGGCAAGTCACCGGCACGACGCCGCTGGAGTATCTGCACGGGCTGCGCGTGGAGCGCGCCAAGACCTTGCTGGAGGTGACGCTGCACGGCTCGCAAGCCGTGGCGGAAGCCTGCGGCTACAGCGATGCGGCGGCATTCCGCCGGCTGTTCCAGCGGGAAACGGGGATGTCGATGTCGAGCTATCGGGCGCGCTTCGCGCTGCGCTCGCAGCGGCGCTACTGGCGCGTCGAGGACATGCCGCGCACGGCCGGCGGCACATGAGCGCATCGGGCGCACCAAGACAGGGGCCGCCGGCCATGCGCGGCCCCACCGTCCAGGCTTTCAGGTTGCAAACGTCTGCTTAATTGCTCAGCACGATGCGATTGACCACATCCTCCACGCCATGCACGTACCAGGCATCCCGCTCGGCCTGGCGTTTCGCGGCTTCGGTGGTGGCATAGCCTTCAAGCGTGACCACCCGGTTTTCGGTACGTACCTGGATGCGGTCGGCATCGACGAACTGGTCTGTCTCCAGGACCAGCTTGAGCGCTTCCGTGACTTCGTCGTCGCGGTCGGCTTCCGCCGGGGCCACCACCAGTTCGTTGATCACGCAGCGGCAGCCTCGCGACCACCAGGCCAGCACGCCGGCCAGCCGCATGTGCGACAGGCTGATCACATGCCCCCGCAGCGTCACGACGCCGTCGACGACTTCGATCTCGATCTCGCCGCTGGACTCGCCAACGGCCTCGCGCACCGGTTCGATGCGCCCCTTGGTGTGTGCGCAGATCCGGCAATTGCGGAAATCGATCGCCTGCAGCAGGCGCACGCAGATCGCATTGCGCAGTTCGCCGTCGCCAACCGCCGCGCCGCCGTCGGTCACGCGCAGGTGATCGATTACCGCCGACACACCGTCGACACGGCGCACCGAGGCGGCGACGCGGCTCTTGTCGACAATATCGGGCACTTCGCCTTCGAGAATCAGCGCGCCGTCGCTCAGGCGCAGGTGGATGGTGGGATGGATGGAATGGCTGTGAAAGGGCACGTGGGCGATGGCCGCCCTAGCCTGGGTCAGGACTGCTTCACTGCTATACATGATGTCTGCCTTATCTTTGAAGGTCTGGATATAGGAGACGGCGTTCCGTCCGGCGAACGCCCTCGCGGCGCCACGCCGATACTACGGCGCGAAGCGGCGAATCTTCATTATAGGTAGCCAGGCTGGCTACGCCCGACCTGTTGCCAGGGCGGAGTGACGGACGCAAGCCAGCCCGGGCGAAACGCCGCTCAGGTCTCTACCGTGGCGTCCATGGTGATCTCGGCCTTGAGCAGCTTCGAGACCGGGCAGCCCGCCTTGGCCGTTTGCAGTGCCTTCTCGACCGCGGCCTTGTCGGCACCGGGGACGCGCACCTTCACGTCCAGGTGCACGGCGGTGATGGTGAAGCCAGAATCATCCTTGTCCACGGTGACGGTGGCCTTGGTCGCGATGCTCTCGGCGACCATCTTGGCTTCGCCCAGGAACAGCGACAGCGCCATGGAGAAACAGCCGGCATGGGCCGCCCCGACGAGTTCCTCGGGATTGGTGCCCGGCCCTCCCTCGAAGCGGGCCTTGAAGCCGTATGGCGCGTCCTTGAGCACTCCGCTCTCCGCCGAGATGCTGCCCTGGCCGTCCTTGATGCCGCCCTGCCATTTAGCCGATCCGTACTTTTGCATGAGTGTTCTCCATGGTCGAAAAGCAATGTGGCGCAACCTTCGCCGCGCCGGGGGTGAGACGGTAAGTGGCCGTCCGTATACTTCGATGCAGCGTTAGTGCCGCAGGTATGGCCGCCTGAGTTCACTGCCGCCGGCCGGGAAATATCTTCCGCCAGAAGGCAAACTTCATGAATTAACGACTAATTTCACCAAATAAACGGCCAATTTCCCTCAATTTATCGCAATTACCGGGAACCGAACCCTCCTTCGGCTGCCTTACTTCCGCGGCGCGGCATCGGCGGATTGCCGCCGGGCCAAGATGAATCACAATAGGACGCAATCCGGAAAACGGCCAGCAGCCTCGCTGCGAGCCGCCTGGCGGTCCGCAGCGAACGCGCAGTACCCATCACAATTGACCACAATCCAATCACAACAAAGGGAGAACGGATGTCATTGACTTCCAATAAATTGCCTGCCTGGACCTTGTGGCTGCCACTGGCAGCCTGGGCCATCCTCGGGGCGGGCATGGCGGCGCCTGGCCAGGCGCTGCTGCTGGTGCTGGCCGGCCTGGCCCTCGCGGGCTCGGTATTCGCGGCCGTCCACCATGCCGAGGTGGTAGCGCATAAAGTGGGCGAGCCGTTCGGCACGCTGGTGCTGGCGATTGCGGTGACCGTGATCGAGGTGGCGCTGATCGTCTCGGTGATGCTGTCCTCCGGCCCCGAAAAAGCCGGGCTGGCGCGCGATACCGTGTTCGCCGCGGCCATGCTGGTATGCAACGGCATCGTGGGGATCTGCCTTCTGGTAGGTGGTCTGCGCCATCGCGAACAGGCTTTCCAGGCACCGGGCGCCACCGCCGCGCTGGCAGTGCTGGCCGCCCTGGCGGTACTCACGATGGTGCTGCCGAACTACACCAGCGCCATCCCCGGACCCATGCTGTCGCAGTCGCAACTGGCCTTCGCAGGCATCGCCTCGCTGGTCCTCTACGGCAGCTTTGTGTTCGTGCAGACAGTGCGCCATCGGGACTACTTCCTTGTCGATGGCACCTCGGACGAGAGCGTGCACGCCCCGCCGCCGCCCGCGAAGATCGCGCTTGCCAGCGGCGGCATGCTGCTGGTTTGCCTGGTGGCGGTGGTGGGCCTGGCCAAGCTGCTCTCGCCCACGGTGGAAGCCGCGGTGGCCAGCGCCGGCGCGCCGCCGGCCGTGGTCGGCATCGTGATTGCCGCGCTGGTGCTGTTGCCGGAAGGCCTGGCCGCCTTGCGCGCCGCGCGCGCCGACCGGCTTCAGACCAGCATGAACCTGGCGCTGGGCTCCGCGCTGGCCAGCATCGGGCTGACCATCCCGACCGTGGCCATGGTCTTCCTCGTGGTCGGCAAGCCGCTGATGCTGGGCCTGGGCCCGACCGAAACCGTGCTGCTCGCGCTGACCTTGCTGGTCAGCACGCTCACGCTGCATTCCGGCCGCACCACCATGTTGCAAGGTGTAGTGCACCTGGTCATCCTGGCGGCCTACCTGTTCCTGTCCATCGTGCCCTGAGCGCCGCTGACTGTGGCCCGCCAGCGGGCCACCTGCCTCGCGACGCGAAGCGAGCCGGCAAGGTGTACCAGGCCGTATGGGGCGCCTACCGGTCCGCCTAGGGCGGTGTCTCCGCCGCAAACGGTCCGGCGACGGCCGGCATGTGCCTGCGCACGATCCTTGCTATTGAGAGCGGATCGATCTCACTAGCGCCCGAGCGCAGCCATCATGCTCCACCCGCCTCGCCTCTATCTCTACCTGGATGCCGTGGCCCGCCACGGCTCGATCCGCAAGGCCGCCGAGCAACTCCACGTCGCCTCCACCGCGCTGAACCGGAAAATCCTTGAGGTGGAGCAAGAGGTCGGTACCCCACTGTTCGAGCGCCTGCCGCGCGGGGTGCGGCTGACCGCCGCCGGCGAAGTGCTGATCGCCACCGTGCGCCGCAGCCTGGCCGACCTGGACTCCGCCGCCGCGCAGATGGAGCAACTGCGCGGGCTCGTGCGCGGCATCGTGCGCATTGCGACGGTCGAGTCAGTCGCCACGGATTTCCTGCCCGGAGTCATCGGCCGCTACCAGTCCACCCGTCGCGGCGTCCAGTTTCGCGTGTCGGTGGGCAACACCGGCGACCTGCTGGCCGCGCTCAGGGAGGACGAGGCCGACCTGCTGCTGGCGCACGATCCCCCTCCCACCACCTGCCTGCATGAGCTGACGGTATCCGCGCAACCCTTCTGCGCAATGATGCGCCCGGACCATCCGCTGGCTGGCCGGCGCTCGCTGCGGCTCTCCGACTGCCAGCCCTATCCGGTCGCGCTCGGGCCCGAGAGCTTCGGCAGCCGGCGGCTGATCGAGGCGATCTGCGCGCGCAACCGGCTGTCGCTTCGGGTCATGCTGGAGGCGACCACTGTGGAGATGCTGATGAGCTTTGCGCGCCAGACCGGCGCGATCTGTTTCCAGTTCCAGGCCGGCACGCTGCGCGCGGCGCGCCAGGGCACGCTGGTCGCCGTGCCGCTGTCCGACCCCGAACTGTGCGGCGGCCGGCTGGTGCTGGCTGCCCGCAAAGGCCGCAACTTGCCCCCGCCGGCGGCGGCATTTGCCGAGCACCTGAAGGCAGCGCTGACGGGCCTGCACCGGCCGTTGGCCGAGGCGGCCTGATGCGCGGCCTGACCGGCGCCGCGGCCGCCACGCGCGCCGGCGAGTGCACACAATTTGCGTGCGCCATGAGAAGAAATAAGTGCTGGTTGTATGCAATCGAATTGCCGCAAACTGCATCCATCGCACATTCAGTGCAGTCAAGCCAGGCGCCACCGGCCCGGCCCGGACACCTACGAAAGCAACGACAGCAAGATGAGAATCCCGCAACAAGCATGAGCCAGCGCCGCTAGCCACCGGCGCATTCCCGCGCCAGCCATTTCCAGATCACGCACGTTTTAAATAGCCGGGGCCTGTCCCCGCGGGGGCGTTGTCGTGCCCGGAGAACTCGACAGAGCCAGCAACGAAAGAGAACGGGGTCAACCATGGAGGTCTTTATGCAACACAAGTTCAAGCCGGTCGTGAAACTGGCGGTCATGGCCGCAGCCTTGCTCTGCGGCCATGCGATGGCGCAATCCAGCGTCACGCTTTACGGGATGGTTGACGCCTACGTGGGCGCCACCAAGGCAGGCGGCGCGGACCGCGCCTGGGGCGTCAACAGCGGCGGCATGCAAACCTCGTACTGGGGCATCAAGGGTACCGAGGATCTTGGCACCGGCCTCAAGGCGATCTTCGACCTCAACGGCTTCCTGCGTCCGGACACCGGCAAGCAGGGCCGCTTCGACGGCGATGCGCTGTTCACCCGCAATGCTTACGTCGGCCTGCAGAGCGCCACGCTGGGCACGGTCAAGATGGGGCGCAATACCACCCCCTACTTCCTCTCGACCATCCTCTTCAACCCGCTGGTCGACTCCTATGTGTTCTCGCCAGCGATCTTCCATACGTACTTCTCGGCCAGCAACGGCCGCGTGTATGACCCGGGCATCATCGGCGACTCGGGCTGGAGCAACTCGCTGGTGTACTCCACGCCGAACTTCGGCGGCCTCACCGCCAATGCCATCTACGCCTTCGGCGAGCAGGCGGGAAGCGTCGGCAAGAACAAGTGGGGCGGCAACGTGCTTTACTTCAACGGCAACTTCGGCGCCACGGTGGCCTTCCAGCAGGTCAAGTTCAACAGCGTGCCGGGCGACGTGACCTCGCCCGCGGCACTGTCCGGCTTCGACAAGCAGAACGCCGTGCAAGTGGGCGTGAGCTACGACTTCAAGGTGGTCAAGCTGTTCGCACAGGGCCAGTACATCAAGAGCAGCGTCAACAACGCCACCGGCGACATCAAGCACGCCAACGGCCAGGTCGGCGCCTCGTTGCCGCTGGGCAACGGCAACGTGCTGGTCTCGTACGCCTACGACAAGACCAAGAACGATGTCGCGGACTTCAAGCGCAATACGGTTGGGCTGGCTTATGACTACAACCTGTCCAAGCGCACCGATGTCTATGCTGCTTACTTCTACGACAAGCTGAGCGACCAGTCGCATGCCGACAGCTTTGGGGTGGGTGTGCGGCACCGGTTCTGATCCGGCGCAAGGCGCACAGCGCAATCGTGAACATACATGACGGCCGGTCATTGCTGACCGGCCGTTTCCTTTCATGGCGACGAACGCCACTGCGCGCTTGCCGGACGCCATCCGGCATGCCTATTTCCAGGGACGAAGGCAGATGGCCGATCGCAGCGCGCGCTATGCTATGGTCTGGCGTCCCCCCGTAATGGGCCGTAGCAAAGCATGAAGCACCCTTCCCACATCCACGCAACTGTTCCGCAAGCCGCCAGCCTGCCGGACCTCGATGCCCTGCTGGCGCGCGTGCGCGCCTGCCGCGCCTGCGAAGCGCACTTGCCGCTTGGCCCCCGCCCCGTAGTACAAGCCGCCAGCCCGGCGCGCATCCTGATTGTCGGCCAGGCGCCCGGCACGCGCGTGCATGCCAGCGGCATCCCCTGGGACGATCCCAGCGGCGACCGCCTGCGTGAGTGGATGGGGATTGATAAGGCAGTCTTCTACGATCCCGCCCGCATCGCCATCATCCCGATGGGCCTGTGCTATCCGGGCCGCGGCGCCAGCGGCGACCTGCCGCCGCGCAAAGAGTGCGCGCCGCTGTGGATGGACGCGTTGCTGGCGTGCCTGCCGGATATTGAACTGACACTGCTGGTCGGACAATACGCGCAGCGGCGGTTTCTTGGCGCCGCTGCGCGCGGTGGCGTGACGCCGACGGTGGCGGGCTTTGCCGCGCATGGACCACGCTATCTGCCTTTGCCGCACCCGTCGCCACGCAACCAGGGGTGGTTCAAGCACAATGACTGGTTCGCCAGGGAGTTGCTGCCGGTACTGCGCCAGCAGGTTGCCGCCGTCCTGGCGCGTCGGCGCGACTAGCCTGGGTTCTCAGGCATCCTCCAGATGCGACTCCCCCCACTGCCGATACCGCGAAGAACACGACACCCTGACATCGGTAGCTGTCTGGCCCTTCTTAATTCCTGGCGCTCACGCAATTCGGCGATGAACCAAAAAAAAATGCGCCACTCGGGCGCAGATTCTTTCAGCAGCAGTCTTGTACCGCGCAGCGGCCGGGCAGTGCCCGGCGCGCCGCCTTACTTCGTAGCCGAAGCGGTGACGGATTCCATGGCCTCGCGCATCGGCTTGAGTGCCGTCTCGTAGGCTGCGACCCAACCCTGAGCACCGGCGCCAGGGAACGAACCGTTCGTGTTCGACATGAAATTCTGGCCAAGCGATGCCAGTGCTTCCTGGGTCTGCGCAACGTAGGCGCTCATCTGGCGCTGGGCTACCTGGGCGAACTCGGTGCCGGTGGCGGTGATGATTTCGTTCATGTGCCCGGCGTAGGCGCTCAACTTCTGGCCAAACGCATTGGTCAGTTCCGGCTTGAAGCCAGACACGCCGCCAACGGATTGCTGACTGGCTTCGCGCACGTATTCCGCGCCGTCCGCCAGGCTTGCCTTGGCCGCCTGCATGTTCAACTCGGTGATTTTTTCGGCGCCGCGGGCCAGGGGACCGACCAGCGCGACAAACAGGTCCAGGTTAGCTTGCTGGAAACCGAAGAACTGAGCTTGGGCCTGGGCTTGGGATTGGGCTTGCGAGGGTTGTGCCATGTAATAACTCCTGAGGATGATCCAACGCTTTCGAAGAGTTTTCCGTGGGCGGCATCACCTTTGCTGCGTTGCAGCAATTGGACACATCATAGGCTCATTGGACCAGGAGTCAAGCGAATTCAAAAAGACGTTTCCGGCCGCGCGATATGCCACGTATGCGCCCTACTCCACCGCCGGCCGGATGCATAGCAGGAGCCTGTGCCTGCCGTCATCCAGCGGCACGCGCACCGTGCCTTCGCCACAGCGGATCGCCAGCCCGTCAAGGACCGCATGCCCGCCGCCAGCACCGGGCGCGAGCGTCTCCACGCGGATTTCGTAGTGGCAGGCACCCAGGCTGATGGCAGCGTCAAACCCCGGCCACGCCGCCGGAATGCTCGGCTGGACGACCAGCCAGGCCCCTTCGCGGCGAATGCCCAGGATGCCCTCCACCCCGGCGCGATACATCCATCCGGCCGCGCCGGTGTACCAGGTCCATCCGCCGCGTCCGGTGTGGGGCGCGACGGAATAGACGTCGGCCGCGGCCACATAGGGTTCGACCTTGTAGCGCTCGACGCCAGCGGGCGTGCTTGCGTGGTGGATCGGGTTGAGCATGGAGAACAGTTCGACGGCTTTTGCGCCTTCGCCCAGCCTGGCGAAGGCGAGAACCGACCACATCGCGGCATGACTGTACTGCCCGCCGTTCTCACGCACGCCGGGCGGATAGGCTGCGATGTAGCCGGGATCGGGTGACGCGCCCTCGAATGGCGGCGAGAACAGCAACGCCAGCCCCTCATCGCGGCGCACCAGGTATTGCGCCATCGACGCCATGGCCGTCGCCGCGCGCGCGGGATCGCCCACGCCCGACAGCACGGCCCACGACTGGGCAAGGGCGTCGATCCGGCAAGCCGCGCTTGCCTTCGAGCCCAGCCAGGTGCCGTCGTCGAAGGTGGCGCGGCGATACCAGCCGCCGTCCCAGCCATGGCGCTCCAGCGCCCCGCCCAGCGCCGCCGCGTGTGCGCGCCAGCTTGCGGCGCGAGCGGCATCACGTGTATCGGCCAGCGGCGCAAAGAGCGCGAGGGTGCGTGCCAGCAGCCAGCCAAGCCAGACGCTCTCGCCCTTGCCGCCGGCCCCGACCCGGTTCATGCCATCGTTCCAGTCGCCGCCGCCGATCAGCGGCAGGCCGTGTTCCCCGGTCAAGGCAAGGCATCGCTCGATGCCTCGGGCGCAGTGCTCGAACAGCGAGGCCGAATCCTGCGCGGTCATTGGCTGGAAGAAGGTGTCATGTTCGTCGGCGCCAAGTGCCGGCCCGTCGAGGAAAGGCACCGGCTCATCCAGCACCGCCGCATCGCCCGAGCAGGAAATGTAGGTCGCCGTGGCGAAAGCCAGCCAGACGCAATCGTCGGAAATCCGGGTACGCACGCCCTGCCCGGTATGCGCCAGCCACCAGTGCTGGACGTCGCCCTCGGCAAACTGCCTCGCCGCTGCCCGCAGCAGATGCTGTCGCGTGGCCGCCGGCCTGGCAAAGGTGAGCGCCATGTTGTCCTGCAGCTGATCGCGAAAGCCATAGGCGCCGCTCGCCTGATAGAAAGCCGACCGCGCCCAGATGCGGCAGGCAAGGGTCTGGTACAGCAGCCAGCCATTGAGCATGATGTCCATCGCGCGGTCCGGCGTCCTGACCTGGACCGCGCCAAGCAGTGTGTCCCAGTGTCCCGTCACGGCATCGAGCACCGCGTCGAGATCGGCGGCGCGATAGCGCAGCACCAGTGCCCTCGCCTCACCGACCGAGCCGCACTCTCCGAGCAAGGCAACGACTTCGAGCGTCTCGCCCGGAGCGAGTTCCACGAAGCACTGCAAGGCCGCGCAGGGATCGAAGCCCGCGCCCACCGCCCCGGACAATGGCGTGGCGCCAAGCAGCGCCGCGGGCGCTTCGGTGCCGCCGTTGCGGCCCAGGAACTCGGTGCGGTCGGCGGTCCAGGCCGTTTGCCTGCCGCTGAGATCGGCAAAGGCGACGCGGCCGGAGAAGGCGGTGCTCCAGGGATTGCGCGCCAGCAACGCATGGGTGGCTTCGTCGATCCCGGTCACGATGAACGGGCCCGAGGCGCCGCGGGCGGTACCAAGTACCCACTCCACGTAAGCGGTGACGGAAAGCCGGCGGCACCCGGCGGACAGGTTGCTCAAGGTCAGGCGTGAGATCTTGACCGGGTCTTCGAGCGGCACGAACTGCAGCAGGTCAAGCGCAATGCCGTTGGCCTGGTGCGCAAAGCGGCTGTAGCCATGTCCATGGCGGGCCGTGTAGGCGCCGCCGTCGCGGATAGGCCGCGCGGTCGGGCTCCAGACCTGGAGGCTGTCTTCGTCGCGGACGTAGATCGCCTCGCCGGCCGGATCCAGCACCGGGTCGTTGGACCAGGGCGTGAGCTGGTTCTCGCGGCTGTTCTCCGCCCAGGTGTAGCCGCTGCCCTGCGCCGAGGCCTGGAAGCCAAAGCCGGGATTGGCGACCACATTGATCCACGGCGCGGGTGTCGAGGCCGCGCCATCGAGCACGATGACATACTCTCGCCCGTCCTTGTCGAAGCCGCCAAGCCCATTGAAGAACTCAAGGTCCGGCGCGGCCCGCGGCGGCATTGGCGACGGACGCGGAGCCTGGCCGCGCGCGGGAGCGGCGCGCTGCGGCGGCTGCGGCAAGTGGGCTAGCTGCTCGGCGATGGAGCCCCGGCGTGCGGCCAGCACGACGCGGGCGACCGACAGGAGCAAGGCCCGCGCCTCGACGCGCATCAGGTCCGCGCGCAGCGTATAGACCGAGCCCTGCGCCAGTTCGTCACCGAAGCGTGGCCGCGACTGGCTGCTACGCACCGCCGTCTCGATGGCGATCTGCAGGTCCTGGATATAGGAAGAGGCACGTTCATTGACGATGACCAGGTCGACGGCCAGCCGCTTCATGCGCCAGTACTCGTGTGCGCGCAGCAGCTGGCGAACCTGCGCCATATCATCGATCTCGTCGATGCGCAACAGAACGATCGGCAGGTCGCCGGAGATGGCATGCGGCCAGAGCCCGGACTGCGGCCCCGCCCCTTGCGCAATCGCCTCCGACGGAACGCGGAAACGGGAGTCGGCATAGAGGATCGGCGCCGCCAGGCGCTGGAAATCCGCCGCCTCGTCCGCCTTGACGTCGAGATGGCGCAACTGGACCTGGGCCTGTGTCCAGGCCAGGGTCTTGGCCCGCTCGAACGCGCTGCGGTCATGATGCTTGTCGATCAGGTCCAGCAGTGCGGCGCGCGACGGCGCCACCAGCGTCCAGAAGGCAATCCGGGCAACCCGGCCCGGCGCGACGCGCACGCGCTGCCGGAGCGAGAAGATCGCGTCGAGCACCGTGCCGACTGTGTCCGAGAGGGGGTCGCCATCCCGGATGCCATCGGCGATCCTGCCGGCACGCCCCTGTCCGAGGAAATTCGCCCGGTCGGTCTCGTACTGGGGATCCGCAACCACCTCGCCCTCGACCACCGTGAAATGCGCGGCCCAGATCTCGGGCTCCGCGGGTGAGCGCGGACGGCGCGTGGCAACGAGCGCACCGAACTCGGCCAGGTATTCGGTCTGGACAAACAGCTTGGAAAAGGCCGGATGCGCGACGTCGGCGGCCTGCACAGCCAGGACCAGTTCCGCATAGGAAGTCAGCTCGATCTCGCGCGCACGGCGCCCGCTGTTTGCCAGCGAGACACGCCGGACTTCCCCGTCGTCCTCTCCGGAGACCAGGATGGAGAGCGTGGTGGTCAGGCTGCCATCCCGCCGGATGAACTCCGCGTGATCTTCCGCGAAGACCACTTCACTGCCCTGCCCGCTCTCTTCAGCGTCCCCGCCGGCGAATTGCGCGCCGGCCGGCCAGACGCTGCGGCTCTGCGTATCGCGCAGGAAGATAAAGCTGCCAGCGTCATCGCGGGTTGCGTCCTCGCGCCAGCGCGTCACGGCAAGATCGCGCCAGCGGCTGTAGCCCGCGCCGGCCGCGGTCAGCATCACCGCGTAGCGCCCGTTCGACAGCAGATGCGTGACCGGCGCGCCAGCCGGCGCCCCCGAGAGCCTGCGCACCGTGGCATCCTCGTTGCCGGCCTCCACCGTGGAAGCCTTTACCTCTTCGGCGCGTGGATGCGCAATGGCGACATTGCGCGGCATGCGCTCCTGCAACAGCAGTTCGGTGGCCTGGATCATCGGCTCGCGATGGAAGCGCTCCCGCATCTGCCCGCCGTGCAGGCTATTGGCGATGGCGACGATGGTCATGCCCTGGTGATGGGCCATGTAGCTGCGGATGATGGCGAACTCCTCGTCTTCCGGCAGCCGGGAGCGGGTGAAATCCAGGGCCTCGTAGAAGCCGTAACGTCCTTTTGCCCCGATCTGCGCGAGACGGGCGTAGTTCTGCTGCGCGCCCTGCGGGTCCACCATGGTCGCGAGACCGGTCGCATACGGAGCGATCACGACGTTGTCGGAAAGCCCGCGCTTCAGGCCCAGCCCCGGCACGCCGAAGTTGGAGTACTGGTACGTAAACTCCATATCGCGGGCGTTGTATGCCGATTCGGACACGCCCCACGGCACGCCCAGCGAGCGGCCGTAGGCCTGCTGGCGTTCCACCACCAGCCGGTTGGTCTGCTCGAGCAGGCTGCCTGCCGGCGCGCGCATGATCAGCGAGGGCATCAGGTACTCGAACATGGACCCGGACCAGGAAATCAATGCCGATCCATTGCCCAGCGGCGTGGCGGTCCGGCCAAGTCGGAACCAGTGGCGCGTGGACACATCGCCCTTGGCGATGGCAAACAGGCTGGCGAGCCGCGCTTCCGACGCCAGCAGGTCATAGCAACTGACGTCGAGGCGGTTTTCGTCCTGCGAATAGCCGATCGACAGCAGCTTGCGCTCCTCGTCGATGAGAAACGCGAAGTCCATCCCCAGCGCCATCTCGCGCGCCAGCCCGGCCAGCGCGTTCAGGCGCGTGCGGAGCAAGTCCGGCGCGTCGATCCGCTGAACCCGGTCTTGCTCATGTTCGGCCACGGTCTTGCGCAGGGCCTCCATCCAGAACGCCAGGTCCGCGAGGCTGTCATCGCCCGTCGCCGGCAGGATGTCGTGGGCGATGCCCGCGCATTTCTCGGTGAGCCGCTTGAGCGCGGGCATCAGCATGGCCATTGCCTGCGTGCCATCGAGCTGGGTTTCGACCTGCTCAAGCAGTTCATTGAGTTTGCCGGCGCGCTCGCTGCCGGCTATGGCCAGTCCGGCTATGGCCTCGCGCGCCAGCCTGACGGTGTCCATCATGCCAAGCCGGAACTCCGGCGCCGCCGCGCCATCGGTCCATTCTTCGCAGGCGTTGGCCAGCGCGATCAGGTGGCCGGCCAGGTTGCCGCTGTCCACCGATGAGACATAGGCAGGCGTCAGCGCGCGCAGATCCAGCGTCCCGTACCAGTTGTAGAAATGGCCATGGGAACGCGGCAGCTTGCGCATGGCGGAGAACGCCGCTTCCAGCCGCTCGACCGTCGCCGCCGTTCCACTCCAGCCAAAGTCGCGCGCGGCAATGGCGGAGAGCAGGTACAGGCCGATATTGGTGGGGGAGGTCCGGTGCGCGACGACCGGTCTTGGCTGCTCCTGGAAATTGTCGGGCGGAAGCATATTGTCCGCCGGCGTCACCATGGTCTCGAAGTAGCGCCAGGTGCGGCGCGCGGTCAGGCGCAGCTCGCGCGTATCCGTGTCCGACACTACCAGCCGCCTGCCGACCTTCGGCGCCCGGCTTGCCCACAGCGCTAGCACCGGCGCCGTCAGCCAGAGCAATCCAAGGGGAAGCACAAGCGGCCAGGAAACGGGGGCGAAGCCAAGTGTGCCGGCCATCGCCGCCAGCGTCAGCGATACCCCGCCCGCCATCTGCCGGTAAGAGCCGCCCAGGTCGAGCCGTGGACTGGTCATCGACTGGGCGGCCGTGGTCCATTCCAGCAGGTGGCGGCGCGTGAATCGCAGGCGCGCCGCCGTCCTGGCGATGGCATCGGCCATCCGCCAGGCCACGTCGGGCAGGAACGCGAGCGTCAGCAGGACCTGCGTGGCGGCGCCGCGTAGATCGCCGGCCAGCATCCCGACGTGATTGCGCAGCCGGATGCCGGCGCGGTGGGGAATCACGGAAAACATACCGGGAAAGAAAACAGGAATGACCATGGCCGCAAGCAAGAGCAGCGTGCCGCGCAAGGCGGCGCCCGGCGGCAGCAGCCAGCACGCGGCAAAGCCCAGCAGCAGCGAAGGCGCGAGCAGCGAGCGCCGCAGGTTATCCAGCATCTTCCAGCGGCCCAGCATCGGTACCGCCGCGCTGCCCGCGCGGCCGCGGAAAATCCAGTCGACAAGTTGCCAGTCGCCGCGCGTCCAGCGATGCTGGCGCTTGGCCGCGACGTCATAGCGCGCAGGGAAATCCTCGATGACTTCGATATCCGAGGCCAGGCCGGCCCGGGCGAACGTGCCTTCGAAAAGATCATGGCTCAGCACCGCATTCTCCGGAACGCGGCCGCGCAGCGCGGCCTCGAAGGCGTCGACATCATAGATGCCCTTGCCGGTGTACGAACCTTCTCCGAAGATGTCCTGGTAGACGTCCGATGCGGCTGCCGCATAAGGATCGATGCCGCCCGGTGCCGAGAATATGCGCTGGTACAGCGAACCTTCGCTGCCAACCGGCAGCGAAGGCGTGACGCGCGGCTGCAGGATGGCGTAGCCGCCGGTGACGCGCTGCAGCTGTTCGTCAAACCGTGGCCGGTTCAGCGGGTGGGCCATCTTGCCGATCAGCCGGAGCGCCGCGTCGCGCGGCAGGCGCGTGTCGGCATCGAGGGTGATCACGTAGCGCACGCCGGGCGGTACCTGGGGCGGCTGGCCGTCGACGGGGACAAAGCTCGTGTCCGTGGCGCCGCGCAGCAGCCGGTTGAGTTCATGGAGCTTGCCGCGCTTGCGCTCCCAGCCCATCCACACGCCTTCACCCGCGTTGAAGACGCGGCGCCGGTGCAGCAGCAGGAAGCGGTTGCCGGCGGGGCCCGGCCAGTAGCGGCGATTCAGCTCGCCGATCGCCTCGACGGCCACGGCCAGCAGCGCGGCGTCGCCCGGCATGGTCTCGTCGTCGGCATCGGTCCCATCGGTCAGCAGCGCGAAGGTCAGGTCGCCGCCGGCGCCGGCGAGGTGGTGGACTTCAAGACGCTCGATCTGCTCGCGCAGGCTGGCTTCGCTCGACAACAGCGTGGGGACCGCCACCAGCGTGCGCAGCGAACTCGGCACGCCTTCGGTCAGTTCAAGCCCCGGCAGGATAGATGCCCCAAAGGTCCAGCCGATCCCGCGATTGACCAGTGCCGTCGCCACCTCGCTGGCCGGCACAAGGCCTAGCAGGCCCACCAGCGCAAGCCAGCCGCCGGAGAGCGCGGGAACCGCCACCGCGGCGAGCAACCAGAGCGAAGCGGCGAGCAAGCCGATGGTGACGAGCAGGATCGCGCCCGCATAGCCGCCGATCCCAAGCGCGATATTGATGCGGCTAAACCGCAGCCGTGCAGGGGGACGGAAACCGATCAACGCCTCGAAGGCACGCCTGCCCTCGGCGATCAGGTGATATCCCGGATCCCCGATGCGCTCCGCCTGTGCCACACCTGCGCTGCCGGCGGACGCGGCGCGCGCGGTGGCCAGCGCAAGATCGGCGATCTCGAGCTCCGAAGCCGGCGAGCCCCGGGCGAGTTGCTCGATGGCGCTGCGGTACAGATTGCGGGTGGCGAAATCCATCGCGGCATAGCCGCTGCCCGCGCGCAACCGCTCGTCGACCAGGCTCACGCTCTCAAACAGCTCAGCCCAGTCGATGTCGGAAATCAAGCGCATGCTGGTGATGACATTGCGCACGGTGACGTTCGATGCGCCCTGGCGCTGCTGGGCGTGCCGCACCACGTCGTTGATCGATGCGCCCTGCAGCCCGAGCCGCTCCTCCAGCCAGCCGAGCGTTGGCGTGGTTCGGGGGTCCTGGTCCCTGAGCCGCTTAGCCAGTTGCGCGGCGAACAGTTCCGACAAGGGCGCCAACGCGCGCGAGGCGATATCCGTATCGAGCGCCGAGCGGGCGCAACCCGATTTGAGAAGCCGCTTCGACAAGGCGTCCGCGTCCGCGCGTGCGATGCGCCCGGCAGTGATCTGCTCCGCCAGCCGCCGCAGGTTTTCGATCAGGACAATGCGCAGCGTGATGGCCACCGCCCACAGTTCCCCGATGGTCAGGGGCTGCACGCGCTGGTAGGCGGTAATGAACCGCCGCAGGGTGTCAGGATCGACATGGCTGTCGGTATGCGCGACGAAGGCCCAGGCAAGGCCAAAGACGCGCGGGTAGCCGGCGAAGGGCCCCTCGCCAAGCTTGGGCAACTGGCGATAGTAACCAGGGGGCAGGTCGTCGCGTATCTCACGGATCTGCGCCTCCACCAGGTGATAGTTGTCGAGCAGCCATTCGGCGGCGGGCACAACCGCCCTGCCGCTTTCCAGCTCCGCCGCGCTGGCCCGGTAGGCCGCCAGCAAGACCGCGGCATTGTCATTGAGGCGGCTGCGCAGGGACCGGACACGCGGCGGCGTTGCCGTGACGGGCTGGGCGGCGGCAAGGCTTTGCGCATGCTGCTCCAGCCGCTCGATGCCGAACAGTTCCTCCCGTACGGGTGCCTTGTCGTCCCACGGCGAAGGCGAGCGGGAATACTCGAACGTACGGCCTAGAGCTGAATACATGCGCGCCTTGGTTGTCAACGTGGATCGGGAGACGGGCTCGCCTCCTTGAAAACGGCTGGCCGGCAAGCTCCGCGCTTGCCGGCCATCACGCGATCGCTTCGCGGACTGTTGCGCTCACGAGAACGTTGTCGCCTATAAGCGACCCATAAGTAACAACACAACCACCACTAGCAGCAGCACGCCTAGCACGCCGCTAGGCATATAGCCCCAGGAACGGCTATGCGGCCAGGTCGGCATGGCGCCGAACAAGACCAATACAAGCACGACCAGCAATACGGTTCCTAACATGTAACGCTCCCTTTCCGACTCCGCGTTTCGGCCAGGCCTCCGCAGCTTGCTCGCCAGGGGGCCGGAATCTTCGAGCCCGAGGCAAAGGTAGCCGCGCCACTTCGCGTCACTTGGCATGGGCCTGACCGCTAACGTCACCCTGCCATTGATTGGGTATGTTGTCGGTACGATGACGGACAGTGTGGTGTGGCGCCGCCGGGCCGCCGGGAATGTGCGACAAGCGGGAATCCAATCCAGCGCCCGGAAACCGTCCGGGAAGAAGATGACCTGCCGTGTACGGCCACGCAGCGCTGCGGATTCGTTGCGGATTCGTTGTGGGAAGAGACGCAGCGATGAGAATGGCATGACAACCATCGGCAGCCCAGGGCCCAGGTGATGGCAGCATGCTTCGGGGAAGCACTGGAACCGAGAGCCCTGGCGGAAAGGAGTGTGGCGCGACTGAGGACCCGGTGCTGACACAGCCTGGCGCGCACATTTGGCGCGCCGCTGTGCCTTCATCTTCGCATACTCTGCCCCTGTTGCCCGCCTTATATTTTTGCGGGAACGTTTCCTGATTCCGGCTACGCGGGCGCGTGGCTTTGGCGCCGCCTGACGAGTGCCGGTTCGGGCCGGGCTCCGGCAGCCGCGCTTAGCGCGCCATCAGTTTCGCGGCAATGCCCGCGACATGCCGTCCCTGGTAACGGGCGATCGCCAATTCGTTCTCGCTGGGTTGGCGCGAGCCATCGGCCGCGGTCAGGGTAGACGCGCCATAAGGCGAACCGCCGGTGATCTGGCTCATGTCGAGCAGGCGGGCCTCGGCGTACGGCACGCCCACGATCACCATCCCCTGGTGCAACAGCGTGGTGTGGAAGCTGGTGATGGTGGTTTCCTGCCCGCCATGCTGGGTCGCCGTGCTGGTAAAGACACTCCCCACCTTGCCAACCAGCCCGCCGCTCATCCACAGCCCACCGGTCTGGTCGAGAAAGTTGCGCATCTGCGCGCACATATTGCCAAAGCGCGTGGGCGTGCCGAACAAGATGGCATCGGCGTCGGCCAGTTTTTCCGGCACGGCCATCGGCACATGGGCGAAGGCCGCGCGGGCGGCCTTGGCGCCACTCTTTTCCAGCACGGCGTCTGGCACCAGTTCCGGCACTTGCAGCAGCGCCACCTCGGCGCCGTCAACTTCGCGCGCGCCTGCCGCCACGGCTTCGGCCATCTTGTAGACGTGTCCGTACATGCTGTAGAAGACCACCTGAATCTTGCAGGTCATGACAATGCTCCTGAATGTAGGAAGGGGCAGGCGCCCGGAGGACGTCCGCAACAGAAGTAGCCGGCACCGATCATCGCCGGCGCGGGGCGCGCGCACACGGTATGCGTGTCGCCCATCCGCTTGAGTCTAGGCGACGACAGCGTGCCGCGCGACGGCGCCGCCCTTCCCTTCGCACCCGCGCCGCCTACAATGAAAGACCCTGGGATGTCCCCGTGCCGCGCGGCACGGGCTTGCCGGGCCTGCGTCAACGAGGGAGATTCGCGATGACGACGGCGTGTCCGCATCTTGCGCTGAGCCACCCTGTCACTCCGAGCGCAAGCGGCTGCGAGGAATGCCTGCGCAGCGGCGACGAATGGGTGCACTTGCGGGTGCACTTGCGCCTGTGCCTGTGCTGCGGCCACGTCGGCTGCTGCGACGATTCCCCCAACCGGCATGCCACCCTGCATTTCCTCGCCACCGAGCATCCGGTGATCCAGTCGTTCGAGCCGGGCGAATCCTGGCGATGGTGCTATATCGACAAGCTGTTCATCCCTTGAAGAGCGTCGGCCAACGCGCGGCAACGCCGCTGAAGGCGATGAAGGCAATGAAGGCGCTGCCGCAAGCCAGTCCAGACACGCCAATCCCGGAAGGAGAATCCCATGCTGTCGACTCCCGTTAACCAGACCGATCACGTACTGGGGCGCGCAGCGGCCCACGTCACGGTGGTCGAGTACGGTGACTTCGAATGCCAGTATTGCCACCTGGCCTATGGCGGCGTGAAGATCCTGCTCAGCCGTTACCACGACCGCGTTCGCTTTGTGTACCGCCATTTCCCGCTGGCCGCCTGGCACCCACAGGCCGAGAGCGCCGCCGAAGCGGCCGAGGCGGCCGGGGCCCAGCACAAGTTCTGGCCGATGCACCAGCAAATGTTCGAGCAGCATCACGGACTCAAGCCCGCGGCCTTGCGGCAGTACGCCGCCGCGCTGGAACTGGATCTTGATCGCTATGACTACGACATGAAGTCCCACTCCTACCTCCAGCGCGTGCGCGAGCACCAACAGAGCGGCATCGTCAGCCATGTGCGCGGCACGCCGGCCTTTTTCGTCAACGGGGTGATACAGGACGTGACCTTCGGCATGGAGCATCTCGACCACGCCATCGCCGCCGCGCTGCACGGCTGAGGGGCTGACTAGCCGCCGGCGGGCGTCGCCGACTCCGCGGCGCTATAGACGTGCCGCGTGGCCAGCAGCGATGCAAGATCGGCATCGCCGGCAATCACTGCCTTCAGGATCTGCGCGTGCTCGTCCCAGTTCTGCTGGGCGCGCAGGTGGTGGGCCGGCGCAAATACCAGCCCGGTGCGCTCACGCAACGAGCGCATCATATCCTGCAGCACGCTGTTGGCGGCGATGGTGCCCAGCACTTCATGAAAACGGAAGTTGAGCGCGAGCAGGCGCTCGGCCTCGTCCTCGCGGGCGGCCGCGCTGCCCTGGCGCAGGACCTCCTGCAACTCGGCGACCAGCCGCGGGTCGCGCCGCTGCGCGGCCAGCCTGGCGTTGAGGCCCTCCAGGGTGGCGCGCACTTCGACCATTTCCCTGGCGACATGCTCCGACAGGCAAGCCACCGAGGCGCCGCGGCGCGGCTCGATGCTGACCAGCCCTTCGGCCGCCAGCGCGCGCAGCGCTTCGCGCACCGGCACGCGCGACACGCCCAGCTCGGCCGACAGTGCGTGCTCGACCAGCCGGTCGCCCTGGCGGTAGACGCCGCCGACGATGCGCTGGCGCAGCGTGTCGGTTACCAGCGCGAACAGTGGTGAATGGCGCGCGCCGAGGTTTTCGCCGGAGAACGCCGGATTGGCGCCCGGTGGAACACTGCCGGATTGGTCGGACATGTTCGTCATATGGCCGCGCGGCATGGCGAGCGCCTGGCCCGCCATGCGCGCAAGGGTTCAGCTGCGTTGGAAGGTGAAGCTGTCCGCGTAGATATGCGCGCCGCTGGCACCGAGCGCGAGGAAAGTCTCGCGCGCGTCGCGGATCATGTCCGGCGAGCCGCACAGGTAGATCGCATGTTCGGACAGGTCCGGCAGGTCGGCGGCGACGGCGTGCTGCACGTGGCCGCGCCGTCCGCTCCATGCATCGTCCGCGCGCGACAGCACCGGTACATACTGGAAATCGTAGAGACGCGCGCCCCACTCCTGGATCTGCTCGTGCATGTAGAGATCCGCCGCGGTGCGCATGCCCCAGTACAGCGAGACCGGCGGGCAGTCCGGATCGTCCATCAGCGATTCGAGGATGCTCTTGATCGGGGCGAGGCCGGTGCCGGTGGCCACCATCACCAGCGGACGATAGTCGTCCTTGCGGAAATAGAAGCCGCCCAGAGGCAGTTCCACGTCGAGCTGGTCGTCCGAGCGCAAACTGGCCAGCAGGCGTTCGGTAAAGTAGCCGCCGGGAATGCGGCGCACGTGCAGGTCCACCGTGCGGTCCCTGGGCACCGATGCCATCGAGAAGCTGCGCGCGATGCCGTCGCCGGTGAAGATCTTCAGGTACTGGCCGGGGCGGTAGTCGAGCGTTTCCGCCTGCGGCAGTTCCAGCGTCAGGTGCACCACGTCGGCGCTGAGCGGCGCGATATTGCGGATCATGGCGGTGTGCCGCGCGGGCTCGGCGCATGGCTCGCCAGGCCGCGCTGTGCTGATCACCAGGTCGCTGGTGGGCCGGGCCTGGCATGCCAGCGCAAAGCCTTCGGCCTCTTCTTCCGGGGTCAGGCCCATGGGGTACTCGTCATAGGCCACCGCGCCTTCGACCAGCCTGACGCGGCACGTGGCGCAGCCGCCGAAGCGGCAGTCGTGCGCCATCTGCACATTGGCGCGCAGGGCGCCGTCCAGCACCGTTTCGCCGGCGCCGGCTTCGAACGATTGCTGGGATTCGAGGAGATGGATGCGGTAGGACATGGCTGACTCGGAATGCATGGGGATATGGACTTCGAAACCTAAAACCTAAAGTCAAAGGCAATTTCACCCCCCTGCGGGGGGCGACCTACTTCTTGTCTTGCCAAGAAAGTAGGCAAAGAAGGCGCGCCGGATGGAGCGACACCCCCTCGGGATCCGA